>JBGFRU010000045.1:0-8623 GCA_041694945.1 Pseudomonadota bacterium | reverse complement strand
CAATTACACACCGGTTTCATGCGTCGCGGGTGCCGCGTTCGCGGAATGGATAACTGAGAAATGCCCAGTTGCCCGAGCGCATTCCTCATTCGGCGTTGAGCAAGCCGCCGTCTTGGTGACTAAAAACATGCGCCCACCCGCGCCAACGCCCACTTAGAAAAGCTTGCGCTGCGCTGCGCCACAGCCTTTGGGGCACAATTCCACGCATGAGTAGCAGACCGCAGCCGCCGCATTACCCCCGCCTTCGCCCCCACCCCCGCCGCGCCCTGCTGCACGCGCTGCTGGCCGTGGGCGCAGGCGGGCTGCTGGCGGCTTGCGGGCTGCTGGCGGCTTGCGGGCCGCGTTCGCCCTTTGCGGGCATCGACATCAGCGGCGCCAGCTACGCCCAGGGCTTTGACCTGACCGACCACAACGGCGTGCGCCGCACCCTGGCCGATTTTCGGGGGCAGGTGGTGGCCCTATTTTTTGGCTTCGTGCACTGCCCCGATGTGTGCCCCACCAGCATGGGCAACCTGGCCCATGCGCGGCGGCTGTTGGGCGCGCAGGCCGAGCGCCTGCAGGTGTTGTTTGTGAGCCTAGACCCGGCGCGCGACACGCCCGAGATCATGCGCGCCTACATGGCCGCCTTCGACCCCAGCTTTTTGGCCCTCTACGCCCCCGAGGCCGAGCTGCCCGCGCTGGCGCGTGCGTTTCGGGTGTACTACAAGCGCGTCGAGGGCAGCACCCCCGGCAGCTACACCATCGACCACTCGGCCGGCAAATTCTTGTTCGACCCCTCGGGCCGCGTGCGCGTGCACCACGCCTTTGGCAGCAGCGCGCAGGCCATCGCTGCCGACGTGAAGCTGCTGCTGGCCGAGCCTGCGCGCAGTTGATGCGGGCAGCGGCTGCACCCAGCTGCCGCACATCAAAATTTAACGTGAAAATTTGATGCGGCTGCGGGCAAGGTGAGCCTCAAAGCCCGCTCACCCCGATCGCTCTGTTCTCCCACCGTGCCGCTGCCGGCTGCGCCAGCCCCGTGTTGGGCCCCTGCATTGCCTCTGCATTCCCTTGTTTTTTCGAAGATTCCGCCCTGCTGCAGCCTACCCTGCCCCAGCAGCACAGGGCCAAGCGCCTAGCCTGGCACGGAAGCTGCTGGACTGTATGCAACCTCATGCCCCTTGAGGTCGAATTTAGGCTCAACTCGTGTTTTTCAACCACTCTAGGAGGGAACTTCCCATGAAACGTGTACAACAAGGCTTCACCCTGATCGAACTGATGATCGTGGTGGCCATTATCGGCATTTTGGCGGCGATTGCGCTGCCGGCATACCAAGAGTTCACGCAGCGCGCTCGCGTGGCCGAAGCCGTGGTGGCACTTTCTGCCGCCAAAGCTACAGTTAGCGAAAATATCGCTTCCGAGGGGGATCTGAATGCAAATGCCTGCCGCGGCGTCGGTGCTCTGGCTGCCACCAATAATATCCTAGCGCGTACAACAACTCAACTCTGTACTACTACATCGCCTTTTGGTGTGTTGAGCGTTATCACCACTCCCCGTGCTGGTTCCGTAACCCTCACAATGACTCCTACTTTCAGACCCGGTGAGCAAGTCCAATGGCGTTGTACCGCACCTGCGGCCAGCCATAACATCGTTCCGCCTGAGTGCCGCAACGTTAGTTAATCCCGCTTGCTGCTGCAAGGCAGGAATCGAGAGAGTAGAGTTTGTTTGATGCACCCTAAAAATGGCCCCCTCGGGGGCCTTTTTGTTTATCTGCCCATGGCCATGACCGCGCGCGCAGCCACTGCGCTTTTGATCTTGCTGCTGCTGGCGCTGCTGCCGCCCTTGGCCTCGCCCTTTTTTAATTTGCCGCTGCTGCACGCTTATTTGCACGATCAGCACCGCCTGCTGCTGCAATGGCCTTTGGCCTTGGCGTGCCTGTGGCTGCTGCTGGTGGGCCGGGTGCGCTCGCCTTTGTTTGCGGCGGCTGGCCCGTGGGTGGCGCCTTGGGGGCTGCTGTTGCTGGCCGCTATCGGGTTGGCGTCGAGCTTTTGGGCGGCGCACCCCTATTTGGCGCTGATCGAGTTTGCGCAGCTGTTTGGCGTGTTTTTGTTGGCGGTTTTTCTGGGGCAGGTGCTGCGGGCGCAAGCGGGCCACGGGGCGCACCTACTTCACTTTGCGCCGCTGCTGGCAGCGGCTTTTTGTGTCGCCGTGGCCACGGGCTTGGTGGCCGCTCTGCACCTGGGGCACCCGCTCAACCCATGGTTGCTGCTGCCGGGCTTTGACAACCTGCGCTTTTTTGGCCAGTTTGCGGCCGTTTTGCTGCCGCTCATCGCTGCCAGTTTTTTAATGTTGCAGAGCCAGCGCCGGCGCTACCGGCAGCTGGTGTTTGCGCTGCTGGTGTTGTGGTGGTGCGTGCTGCTCATGACCGAATCGCGTGCCGGGCTGCTGGGCGCCGGCACGGCGCTGCTGCTCTGCGCGCTGCTGCGCCCTTTGCGCCAGCGCTGGCTGCCCACCCTGGCCGGAAGCTTTGTGCTGGGCCTGCTGCTCTATCTGGGGCTGTTTGTGCTGCTGCCCTGGCTTGGGTGGGTGGAGGGGGCTTCGCATTGGGGCGGGCGCATTGCACAAACCTTGGTCAGCGACAACCCGCTCTCTGGCCGCCAAGTTCTGTGGGCCCAGGCTTGGGGCCATGCGCTGCAGCACCCTTGGCTGGGGCTGGGCCCGATGCATTTTGCCCATGGCGACAACCCGATTGCGGCCCACCCGCATTCGCTGCCCTTGCAGCTGCTGGCCGAGTGGGGCGTGCTGTTCACGCTGGTGCTGGGGCTGCTGCTGGGGAGTTTTGCGTGGCGCGCGCTGGGCCGCCTGTACGCGCAGCCTGCACTCCACTCCAACGGCCCCAACGCAGCCGCGCCCACCGTGGCTGCGGGCGCGCTGCTGGCGCTGGCCAGCGCGGCGGCTGTTTCGCTGTTTGACGGCAACTTTGTCATGCCCTATGCGCTGCTGATGACGGCGCTGGCGTTGGGTTTTTACTTCAGCGTGCACCCGCCGGGCAGCGGCGCCCATGTCACCGCTTGGCAGCAGCGGCTGGCGGCTGGTCTGCAAGCTAGGCTCGGCCCTGCAGCGCTTGCAAGGTGCGGCGCTGTGGCCCGCGCTGCCACGGTGGCGCTGCTCGCGCTGGTGGGGGTGGTGGCCGCTGTGGGGGTGCCGCTAGATTACGCCCTGCGCTTGCCGTGGAGCACGCAGGTGTTCATCGAGGAGGTCGGTGGCCATTACCGCCCGCGCCTGTGGTTGCAAGGTTTGTTTGGTCACTGATGGGCGGCCCGGATGGGTTGCGGGCCGCCACCGCAGAGCGCGCCTGGAAGCATTTCAAGTGGGCAGGTTTGCTTGGTTCGCCAAATCAAACCCCCAGCTTATCGCGCTCCGAGGTAAACGCATCAGCATAAAACTCGTGCTCGGGCAGGCCGGCGGCGGCGAAGTCGCGCCGCGCCGCTTCCACCACCACCGGCGCACCGCAGGCATACACCAAGTGGCCGGACAGGTCGGTGCCCACGGCGCTATTGCTTTTGGGCTTGGGCTCTGCGGGTCGCAAGCGGATCAAGGGGGGCTATGCCATCACGACAGTGGTGTGAACCTCAACCTTGAGCGCGCGCTTGATGGCGGCGAAGATCGCCGAGAGGTTGTTCATGGTTGGATTGCCCGAGGCCGACAGCATCCGGTGCAGGCTCTTGGCCGGCTTGTGGATTTCCTCGGCCAGCGACTCGAACCCGACGGTTGCGTTCACCAGGTCACGCAAGATGAGTTTGGCGGTGTCGGGCTCGCCGTCGATGAACAGGGTGATCGCCTCGTCGAGCAAGGCCTGGGCAAAAGCCGGATCGGTCTGCACGCGGGCAACCACGGTTGCTTTGAAATCACGGGTCAGTGCCATGGGTTACGCTCCTTTTTTCGTCCGTGCCTTGCGGCGCTTGTAGTCTTCCCACAAGGCGACCGCCTCATCGATGTCGGTCTGCTGGCGCTTCTTTGTGCCGCCACCGATCAGGATGATGATCTTCAGGCCGTCTTTGGCCAAGTAGATGCGGTAGCCCGGCCCCCAGTCGATCTTGTACTCGCCAATGCCACGGAACCACTCCACATTCGACAGGTTGCCCTGCGCCATCCGCGCAGCGGCCACGCTGACCTTGGCGGCAGCCATCGGGTCGAGCGCGGAAAACCACGCTGCGTAAGGGCTGCGGCCATCGGATAAGAGCAGCTCTTTGATTTGGTAGATCATTGGTTAAATGGTAACACATACGTTTCCGTTGGCGTGACTCGGGTCGCAAGCCGGGCTATACACCGGCTGGCCGCCCTCGATCAGTGGAAGGCCGCCTAGGCCCCCCGTGCCCCCTCAACCCCCCAGCTTATCCCGCTCCGAGGTAAACGCATCGGCATAAAACTCGTGCTCGGGCAGGCCGGCGGCGGCAAAGTCGCGCCGCGCGGCTCAGCCCCTCAGTCCACGTTTTGTGGCGATAGAGCCACGTATAGTGGATTTTCCGTAAAAAACCCTAAAATATCGAGCCATGGTCACAAAAGAGGCATTGTGAGCGCCGCCGACATCCTTTTTACCCCCAGCGTGCAGCGCGTGCTGGCCGCCACCCTCGCGCACCCGGAGCGGGCCTACACCCTGCAAGAGTTACTGGCCGTGGCCGCATCGGGTAGGGGCAATACCCAGCAGCAAATCGAGCGATTGTTGAGCGCCGGTGTGCTGGTGGAGGCGCCACGCCGCGGGCGCCACCGCAGCATCAAGGCGAATGTGGAGTATCTTCTGTATCCCGAACTCTGCAGCATCTTGCGCAAGACCTTTGGGGTGGCTGACCCTCTCAGAAAGACATTGCAGCCGTTTGCAGGGCAGATTGAGGAGGCCTTCGTGTTTGGTTCGGTAGCCAACGGCACCGACACGCAGCGCAGCGATATCGACTTGGTGGTCGTGGGCACGGCAGAGTTGCTGGCGTTGTCGGAGGCGCTGTACGCCACTGAACAGGCGCTGGGCCGTACCATACACTTGAGCTTTTATGAGCCCGGGGAGTGGCGCGAGTTGCTGGCCAACGACCCTGTGGTGCGTCAAATTGCCCAAGGCCCAAAACTCGCGTTGCTGCCCGATGGCCGGGGCTTGATTAAAGCCGCCCAGCCAACCGGAACCATTTCCGGCTTCGTCGGCTTGCTCGCCGGCCGGACCAAGAAAGTCGCCACCATTGAGGAAATCGGGCAAGTCTGCTAAGCTCGCAGAACCCTCACGCCAACCCCCAAAAGCAGCATGGAACCCACATTCGAAGCGCTTGAAGCCCAAGTGTTGCAGCTCTCTGATGCCCAGCGGGCGCGTCTGCTCGACCGGGTGCTGGCCAGCCTAGATGTGGACCCGGCCAGCGTCGCGGTGTGGGACGCCGTTGCCCAAGCGCGCGAGCGCAGCGCCGCACAAGACCCATCGCTCATGCTGCCCCTCGATTCCGTGCTGGAGCGCTTGCGTGCTCAACTGACGTGAGCCGGTCTATACACCGGCTGGCCGCCCTCGACTTGGAGGAGGCAGCACAGTACTACTACCGACAGGGGGGCGCAGTTTTGGCGCGGCGTTTTTTATCCGAGTTTGAACGCATTGCCACGCTGCTCGAGCAACATCCCGGGCTCGGTTCGCCGTCGGGGGACGGACGGCAGGTGTTTGCACTGAACGACTTCCCTTACTCGGTGGTGTACCGTGCTGAGGCTGCGGGCATTCGAATTTTGGTTGTGCGGCACCAAAGGCGTCATCCTGCACATGGGCAATTCCGGCAGTAGCTGACCAGCCAAGCGCAATTTCCCCCTCAACCCCCCAGCTTATCCCGCTCCGAAGTAAACGCATCAGCATAAAACTCGTGCTCGGGCAGGCCGGCGGCGGCGAAGTCGCGCCGCGCCGCTTCCACCACCACCGGCGCACCGCAGGCATAGACTTGGTGGCCGGATAGGTCGGGGAAGTCGGCCAGCACGGCCAGGTGCACAAAGCCGCTGCGCCCACTCCAGCCGTCTGCGGGCAGCGCGTCGGACACCACCGGCACGTAGCGCAGGTTGGGCATGTCGGCGCACTGGCTGGCGATCCAGTCGTTTAGGTACAGATCGGCCGGGCGCCGGCCACCCCAGTAAAGGGTGATGGGGCGCTCGCAGTTGAGCAGGCGCAGGTGCTCGATCAGCGCCTTGATGGGTGCCATGCCGGTGCCCGAGGCCAGCAGGATGATGGGTTTGGCGCTGTCGGCGCGCAAATAAAAGCCGCCCAGAGGGCCTTCGATGCGCAGGATGTCTTTCTCCTTCAGGCCGCCAAACACCTGGTCGGTGAATTTGCCGCCGGGCAGGTGCCGAATGTGCAGCTCCAGCCCCGGCGCCAGCGCCTGAAAATGCGGCGCGCTGGCCATCGAGTAGCTGCGCCGGCTGCCGTCGCGCAGCAGCACGTCGATGTACTGGCCAGCGTGGTAGTCGAATCGGTCGCTGGCGGGCAGTTGCAGGTGCACGATCATCACGTCGTCGGTGACGCGCTGTAGGGCTTTCACGCGCACCGGCAGCTTTTTCACCGGGAAGGCGTTGGCCGCGCCCACCTGCTTGGATTCGAGCACCACGTCGCTGCGCGGCTGGGCGCGGCAGGTGAGCACGTAGCCGGCGGCCTGTTCGGCCTCGGACAGCGCCTTGGGCTGAAACGCGCCGTGCTCGACCGTGCCACTGAGCTTTTTGCATTTGCACGAGCCGCAAGCCCCGTCTTGGCAGCCGTAGGGCAGGGCCACGCCCTGGCGGATGGCGGCAAGCAGCACGGTTTCGCCGCTTTCGGCGCTAAACTGGCGGGCACTGGGTTCGATAGTGATGGTGTAGCTCATGCGGGCGCGGTTCCTAGGGTGGGGCCGGTAGCAGCCAAAGCGGCTATTTTCTCAAATTGGATGGCGCTCATGACCCTGCTGGGGGCTTTGCCGGCGCGCTTTAGGCGCGAGCGGGTGTTGATCCGCGCGGGTGGCTTTAGACCATGGGCCTAGACTGGGGCGCCATTTTTGACTAGACTGAGCGACAACTGGCGTGTAAGCCAGCCCAAGGAACCCATGAACAGCGCCCCTTTGCCCCCGCCTTTGATGTCTGCCCTGGCCTTGCTGGGCGGCGAGGCCGTGTTGCACGCCCACCCTAGGGCCTCGATGGACTGGATCCCCTTGGTGCGCCAAGGCTTGCCGTCGGCATCGGTGGATGCGGCGGTGCGCCTGACGCAGATCACGCACGCGCAGTTGGCCCAAGCCCTAGCGATCGCCCCGCGCACTCTGGCGCGGCGCAAGCGCGCCGGGGCTTTGGCGCCCGAGGAATCGGCCAAGCTGCTGCGCTTTGCGCGCATCGTCGAGCGCGCCGAAGCGGTGTTTGAGGGCGCCGAGCCGGCCCTAAGCTGGCTGCAAAGCCCAAACGCGGCGCTGGGCGGCGTGACGCCGCTTTCATTGCTCGACACCGACATGGGCGCCGACAGCGTGCTCGACGCCCTAGGCCGCATCGAGCACGGCGTGTTTGCCTGAGGGCAATTTTGCATGACCATGCTGGGGGCTTTGCCGGCGCGCTTTAGGCGCGAGCGGGTGTTGATCGTGGGCTGCGGCGACGTGGGCTTGCGCTGCGCGGCGCTGCTGCGGCCGGGGCGGCGCGTGCTGGCGCTCACCTCGTCGCCCGAGCGCGTGGCGCTGCTGCGCGCCCAAGGCGTGGTGCCGCTGCTGGGCAACCTAGACGACCGCGCCAGCCTGCAGCGCTTGGCCGGGCTGGCCACTAGGGTGCTGTATCTGGCGCCGCCACCCAATGCGGGCACCACCACCACCGACCCGCGCAGCCGCGCTCTGGCGCAAGCGCTGGGGCGGCGCAGCCGGCCGCGCAAGCTGGTCTATGGCTCCACCAGCGGCGTGTATGGCGACTGCGCCGGGGCCTGGGTGAGCGAGACCCGCAGCCCCCAACCCGCCACGGCGCGGGGGCAGCGCCGCCTGAGCGCCGAGATTACATGGCGCGACTGGGGGCGCTGGCGCGGTGTGGATGTGGCGCTGCTGCGCGTGCCGGGCATCTACGGCGGCGGCCGCCCCGGTGGCGTGCGCGAGCGCCTGCTGCGCGGCACCCCGGCGCTGCGCCCCGAAGACGACGTCTACACCAACCACATCCACGCCGACGACCTCGCCCGCGCCTGCCTGCGCGCCCTGTGGTGGCACGCGCCGCAGCGCTGCGCCCACGTCTGCGACGACAGCACGCTGCGCATGGGCGACTACTTCGACCTCGCCGCCGACCTCTACGGCCTGCCACGCCCGCCGCGCATCAGCCGCGCCGAAGCCGCCGCGCAGCTAGGGCCGATGTTGCTGAGCTTCATGAGCGAATCGCGCCGGCTGCACAACCAGCGCCTCAAGCGCGAGCTGCGGCTGGTTTTGCGCTACCCCAGCGTGCGCCAAGGCTTGCTGGCCTAGGCTGGCCGCTACCGTTCATGCGCCCAAACGCGCCGCTTGTCGGCTGGCCATAGCGGGCCGCCAGCCCTTCAAACTATACCTGAATCCGTGCCCCCACCCAGCCACCCCCTCCTTCCAGGCCAAGCAGCATGATCCTGCCTCCCCCTGAGCCCAGCGCAGCGCGTCTGCCCGCTCACTTTTTGAGCAAACGGCATCAC
>JBGFRU010000038.1:0-78082 GCA_041694945.1 Pseudomonadota bacterium | reverse complement strand
CAGCGTGGGGTTGGCCATGCGCGGCTCCAGCACCAGCAGGCCGGCGTAGAACGCCATCAGCAGGCTCTTGCCCGAGCCCTGCGTGTGCCAGATCACGCCCGCCTTGCGGTCGCCCGGCGGCTGCTCCCGCACGCTGGTCAGGCCGTAGATGGCCGGGTCCTCGGCCACCGCATGCTGGCTGGCCCGCAGCGTCGATGCCACCGCCTTCCTGACGGCATGGAACTGGTGGTAGCCGGCGATGATCTTGACCAATCCGCTGCCGGTTTCACCGAACACGGTGAAATGGCGCAGCAGATCGAGGAAGCGCCCCTGCTCGAACACGCCCTCGACCAGCGTAGCCATCTCCGGCATGCCCTTGGGCTCTACGCGGGTGCCGTCGGTGGTGCGCCAGGGCATGAAGCGCTCGAAGTCTGCCGACAACGAGCCGACCCGGGCCTGCAAGCCATCGGAGGTCACCAGCAGCGCATTGCTGCGAAACAGCGCCTGAATCTGCTGTTTGTAGGTCTGGAGCTGGTTGAAGGCGCCGGCCAGCGTCGCGTTCTCGCCGCCGGGGGCTTTGAGTTCGATCACCGCCAGCGGCAGGCCGTTGAGGAACACCACCACGTCCGGCCGACGCTTGGCCTGGCCTGCCACCACGGTGAACTGCTGCACGGCGAGCCAGTCGTTGTGGGCAGGGCGTTCGAAGTCGATCAGCCGCACCCTGCCCGCCGTCAGCGTGCCATCCTCGGCGTAGTACTCCACATCCGCGCCTTCGGTCAGCAGGCGGTGGATGCGGTGGTTCTCCTCCAGCAGCTTGGGCAGTTCCGACTGCGTCAGGCGGCGAATGGCGTCGGTCTGCGCCTCGGGCGGCAGCGCCGGGTTCAGCCGCGCCACGGCGGCGGTGAGTCGTGCCTTGAGCACGACATCGTTGTAGGCATCGCGCTCCGGCTGCTTGCCGTCAGGGCCGATGACATCGTCCGAGGCGCAGGCGAAGCCCAGCCGGGAAAGCTGCGCGAGCAGGGCGGATTCCAGCTGGGCTTCGGTCAGAAATGCCATCGCTGCTCCTTTATTCGTTGCTTTCTTTCAGTAACACGAAATGCTCCACCAGCTTCACCATCAGTTCCTTCTGATCGGGTTTGCTTTCGGCCACCAGCAGCGCCAGCGCCACCAGGGTGTTGTCGTTGATCAGCCGCTCTACCGGTCGCGCCAGCAAGTGCTGATTCAGGCGCAGATACCATAGGAACAGGAAGGAGCCGGTACGCTTGTTGCCGTCGGCCAGCGGGTGATTCTTGATGACGAAATACAGCAGATGCGCCGCCCGGCTGGCGACGTTGGAATAGAACAGCTCATCGCCAAAGCCCTGCTCGATGGTGGCGATGGCCGATGCCAGTCCGTTGCCGCGCAACTGGCCGAACAGCTCCGTGGCCTCGCCCTTGGCGATCAGCTCCCTCTTGAGCTGGTCGATGGCCGCCAGCACATCATGCAGATTCAGCGCCTGCATGTCGCCTTGTCTGGCCGTCTGCCCGGTAAGGCTTTGTTCGTCGTAGCCTTGCAGCAAGCTCCAGCTGCGGGCGTAATCGGCGATCACGCCCAGCACCGCCTCACCTTTGGCACTGACCAGTTGCTGGTTGGCCAGTGTGCGCGAGAGCAGATCCAGCGCCTGCTCGAACACGATACCACGCTCCTTCAGCCGCTGCTGGTTCAGGGTATAGCCCTCGACCAAGTGTTGCCTCAAGGTGTTGGTCGCCCAGATGCGGAACTGCGTGGCCCGTGCCGAGCTGACGCGGTAGCCGACGGAAATGATGGCGTCGAGGTTGTAGTGCTTGAGCTGGCGTTTGACCCGGCGACTGCCTTCTGTTTGAACTACTAAGATTTCCTTAGTAGTTACCACCTCATCCAATTCATTGTCAGAAAAGATATTTTTCAGGTGCATCAAGATGTTTTCAGGTGTGGTCGAAAACGCCTCGGCCATCTGCCGCTGCGTTAGCCAAACAGTTTCGCCCTCCAACCGCACCTGCACCGGCTGGTCGCCGGACTCGAAAATCACGATGTCATTCATGGGTTCCCTCCCTGGGAGTTGTAAATCCTGAGTACAGCTGCAAAGCATCGGCCTCCTTGTCGATGCTGAACACACGACTTGCGGCATGGTTGTCGAGCAGCCATTGCCAAAAGGCTGGGCAGAAATCCAGCCCGTAATGGAGGTTCTTGGCCTGCTGGGCCGGCTGATGTCGCGATCCGCCACGGTGCGGAAATCGGGAATCGGCAGCGGCTCCTGTGGCGGGGTGGGCAGGAACAGCGGAGGGCGTCTGACGCCAGAGGTCGATCTGATTGGGTGTAGTCATGTCGCGCGCTCCAGAAACGTCTCGGCATCCTTGACGCGCAGCTTGCCGGAGATCAGTTTGGGCAGCAGGGTGTCGCGGAGTTGGGCGAGGGTGCGGGATTCGAGTTCGTTGTGAATCGATTGCTCGACAAAAGGGGCCATGACGACGCCGAGTCTCTCCAGTACATCGTCTGGTGTGCAAAGCGTCTTTGCCGCCTTGAGATGACCTCGCTGGATATGGCACATGGTCGTGGCCTTTGAGGCCGCAATGGCTTGGAATTCCTCAAGGTGGTGATGCATCCAATGGCTGACAAACCATATGGGGTAGCGCTCGGAAGTGACTTTGAACAGGTGCTGATTGAGTGCGCCTTCACCTTCAGTCCAGAACTTTGCCAGAAGGCTGCCGGACCAGGAGAACAGGAAATCGCCATCCTTGACGATGTACTTGGCTGGCACCTCACGCGATGCGCGATCGCTCTTGGCGTTGACGCCATTGCGAAGTTCGGCGATCTTAATCACTGGGAGGCTGTCGTCAGGATCAGTCGCCGGGAATTTTTGCAGGGCAAGGCCATTGAGAAAGTCTGCGATCTCATCGAGCGGCCGTTCACTCCACCCCTCAGGCTTGCCCTCGTCGTCGAGGCGGTCGGGAAAGAGTTGCCAGAGGTCGGCGGGGAGGTAGGGTTCGCGGCCTTCCATCCGGGCGCGGACGGGGCCGAAATCGACGAACCAGTCCTTGAACAAGGCGCGGGCCATGGCCTCCAGGGTCTGGTTGCGGCGGCGGTTGAGTTCGATCTTGTCGTCCAGCGTGCCGAGAAGGTGGGCGATGGCGCGCTGTTCTGCGAGGGGTGGAATCGTCAACTCGAACTTGGGCACATCAGCGCACTTGAGGTTGTCGAACACGGCGCCTACATTGATGAACTTGCCGATCTGCTCCCACCATTGTGGACCTCTGGTAAGCCATCTCAGGAAGGGCGTATGGACTCGTGTCCCGTCTGCACGAAGCAAGACCAAATTCTGACCAAGTGCAAACTCGGAGCCAGGAGCTACAAAAGCAGTTTCGCCGGGGTTGCAGCGTCGAGATAGGACGACATCATCCGCAGCGGACCTTGCTTTACGAGTCCATTCGGCGAAATGGGCCGGCGAGATCCTGCGTGCATCCTTGAACTCAATTCGTCCGCTGCGCAGCTGAGGGATCGCCACGTATGGGTAGCCGACTTCTGCGGCTGGTGGCGTCCGATGATCACAATCCGTAAGCGTAACGCCAGCCTCGTGAAGTGTGAGCACTTCCCACTCACCGGCCATACCCAAGCCCCCTCAAGTTGGCCTCGATCGCCGCATCCAGGCGCATCGAATCCGGTAAACTCACGCCAACACCCAAGGCATGTCGCCCATGAACGCCAAAGCCCATCGCAAATTGCCCTCTCATCAGGCCATTGTTCGCGCCGTGGCCAGCTCCACGGCCATCGAAACCGGCCAGCGGATCGCTGAGATCGAGGCCGCGCTGCGAGAGGGGCGGAGAACGTTTGCTCATCTGTCGCTCGCCCTCAAGCCAGCGCCGAAGCCAGCGCGCGGTTGACCAGTTCCTGCATGGGTGCATAGTCCCTCCCCATGCCGCGTTGTATGGCGGCGAAATAGGACGGCTTGTCGGCATCCCAGCTGCTGTAGTCCAACGGCCCGCGCCCAGCCTGCACCGCCATCACGTCCGCCAGCAGGCGCGCAAGCCGGCCGTTGCCCTCGCGGAAGGGGTGGACAAGGATCAGCTCGACATGACAGACGGCGATGGCTTCGGCCAGTGCGTCGCCGCCCAGGCCTTCGCAGGACGTGTAGCGATGCAGTCCGTCGCGCTCGAACTCTGTCAGAAGGCGCGGAATCTGCGCCGCCGCCGCAAAGTGGAAGTCGCCCTTGGCAATGTTGACGCTGCGCTCCTCGCCGGCCCAGTCGTACACATGACCCAGCCACAGGCGATGCCACTCCTTCAGATCGGCCGCGTCCAGACGACGTGCAGGGAAATGCCTTTCGCTCAGTACGTGCTCGTAGAGCTGCAACAGCAGCTGCAGCTCGAGCTCGTCCATCTGCGCCGGGTCGGTGATGCCTGGCAGGTTGCGCAGCACTTGGTCGCCGGAACCCGGCTGCCACTCGGCTTGCGCGCCACTTGCCTGATAGCGATCAGCCGCCATACCCCAGCCCCCCCAGGTTGGTCTCGATCACCACATCCAGCCGCGCCGCTTCCTGCTGCTGCGCGCGCCACTGCGCGCTGAGGCGCTGCAACTTGTCGGTGATGGCTTCGCCGTCGTCCTCGGCCGCCTCCGCCCCGACATAGCGGCCGGGGGTGAGCACATGGCCGTGCTTGCGGATGTCTTCCAGGGTGGCGGCCTTGAAGAGTTCGGCGTCGAAGCCGAGATGGCCGCCGTTGTTCTTGTCCTTGCCGTTGGCCATGGGCCGTTCCTGTGGTTTGGTGGTGCGGCACGGGTGTCCGGGCTGCGTTGCAGCCTGATCGGGCCGTGCCCCTCCAGATTGCGCAGCGTGCGCGACAGATTGCGGGCAACCTGGTGCGCCAGTGTATCCGAGCGGATGCCGACGACGGTGCGCGTGGCGGCCCTGATCGATGGGCTGTGCGCAGACAGGTGGACGCCTCAGCCCGTGTTGCGCAGCCCGGCGGCGATGCCGTTGATGGTCAGGTGGATGCCGCGCTTGACCTTTTCGGCGGTGTTGCCGCTGCGGTGGCGCGCGATCAGCTCAACTTGCAGGTGGTGCAGCGGGTCGATGTAGGGGAAGCGCTGCTCGATCGAGCGCGCCAGTGCCGGATTGTCGGCCAAGCGCTCGCTGTGGCCGGTGATGAGCGCGAGCGCCGCCTGGGTGCGCTGCCATTCGGCCTCGATGCGCTCGACGATGCGCTGGCGCAGCGCGGCATCGGGCAGCAGCTCGGCGTAGCGGCGCGCCAGGGCCAGGTCGGCCTTGGCCAGCACCATGTCGATGTTCGACAGCAGGGTGCTGAAAAACGGCCAGTGCTGGTGCATCTGGCGCAGCAGGCGCGCGGCCTGCGCTTGGCCCAGTTCGGTGCACAGCGCCTCGATGGCACTGCCCAGGCCGTACCAGCCCGGCAGCATGAGACGGCACTGGCCCCAGCTGAAGCTCCAGGGAATGGCGCGCAGGTCTTCGATGCGCTGGTTGGCTTTGCGCGAAGCCGGGCGCGAGCCGATGTGCAGTTCGGCGATTTCGCGAATCGGGGTGGCGTTGAAAAAATAATCGGCAAAACCCGGTGTCTCATAGACCAGTTCGCGGTAGGCCGCCATGCTGGCATCGGACAGACGCTGGGCGGCGCGCAAGAAGCGCTCCGGCACCGGCTGCTCGGCGGGCAGCAGCGTGGCTTCGAGTGTCGCGGCCACCAGCGTTTCGAGGTTGCGCCGGCCGATGTCGGGGTTGGCGTATTTTGAGCCGATCACCTCGCCTTGCTCGGTCAGGCGGATCTGGCCGCGCACGGTGCCCGGGGGTTGGGCCAGAATGGCTTGGTAGCTCGGGCCGCCGCCGCGCCCGACGGTGCCGCCGCGGCCATGAAACAGGCGCAGCCGGATGGGCGCACCAAACTCGGCCCCGAGGCCATCGAACAGCGCCGCCAGCGCCGTTTCGGCTTGGTACAGCTCCCAGTTGCTGCTGATGATGCCGCCGTCTTTGTTGCTGTCGGAGTAGCCCAGCATCACCTCTTGCTCGCCATACTCGAGCGCGCCGGCGCGGCGCAGCATGGGTTCGATGCCGGGCAGGCGCAGGTAGTCCTGCATGATCGCGCTGGCCTGGCGCAGGTCGGTGATGGTCTCAAACAGCGGCACCACGATCAGTTCGGCGCGCGCGTGGGCGTCGAGCGTGCAGTGCAGCAGCCCGACTTCCTTTTGCAGCAGCAGCACCTCGAGCAGGTCGCTCACGCTCTCGGTGTGGCTGATGATGGCGTGGCGAATCGCGGCCGCGCCGTAGCGCTGGCGCACGCTGCGCGCGGCCTCGAAGATGGCCAGCTCGCTCAGGGTGTGCGGCTGGTAGGGCGCTTCGGGGATGCGCAGCGGCCGCACGTCGTTGAGCAGGCGCAGCAGCAGCGCCTGTTTGGCGGTTTCGGGCAGGGCGCTGTAATCGGTTTCGATGCGCGCCTGCGCCAGCAGGTCGGCCAAGGCGGCCTCGTGTCGATCCGAGCTTTGGCGCAAATCGAGCGTGGCCAGGTGGAAACCAAACACTTCGACGGTGCGCAGCAGCGGCCGCAGGCGCGCTTCGGCCAGCGCGGCGCAACCCTGGGCGCTCAAAGCGGCGTCGATCAGGCGCAGATCGGCCAGAAAGGCCTCGGCGTTGGGGTACGGGTCTTGCGGCGCCACGGCGTGGCGCGTGGCCTGGCCGCCGGTGAGCGCGGTCAGGGTGGCGGCCAAGCGGGCGTAGATGCCGGTGAGGGCGCGGCGGTAGGGTTCGTCCTGGCGGTGCGCGTTGGTGTCGGGCGAGCGCTCGGCCAGCGCCTGCATGTCCGGGGGCACGGGCAGCAGCATGGCCGAGAGCGAGAGCTCGCTGCCGAGCCAATGCACCTCGGTCAGGTGGTGGCGCAGAATCAGGTCGGCTTGGCGCTGCAGTGCCAGCTCGAGCGTGGCTGCGGTCACGTTGGGGTTGCCGTCGCGGTCGCCACCGATCCACTGGCCCAGGCGCAAGAACGGCGGCACGCGCTGGCCCCCGAGCGCCGCTTCCACGCTGCGGTAGAGCCGGGGCAGCTCGGGGATGAAGGTGCTTTGGTAGTAGCCCAGCGCGTTTTCGATCTCGTCGGCCACGCTCAGTTTGGTAAAGCGCAGCAAACGCGTGTGCCACAGTTGCAGAATGCGTGCGCGCATCTGCGCTTCGTTGTCGGCCAGGCTGCTCGCATGGGTCAGGGTGTCGCGCTGGGCCAGCAGGCGTGCGAGTTGGCGCTCGGCGTCCAAAATGCTTTTGCGCTGCACCTCGGTCGGGTGCGCGGTGAGCACCGGTGCCACGTGGGCGGTCTGCAGCGCCTGCGCCAGCTGTGCAGGGCCGACGCCGGCCTGCTGCAAGCGGCCCCAGGTGTGCGCCAGGCTGCCGCGCTGGATGCGCCCGGCCTGCTCGTGCACCGCGCGGCGTCGGATGTGGTGCCGGTCTTCGGCCAGATTGGCCAAGTGGCTGAAGTAGGTGAAGGCGCGGATCACGCTCACCGCCTGGTCGTCGCTCAGGGCTTGCAGCAGGGCTTTGAGCTGGCGGTCGGCGGCCTGGTCGGCATCGCGCCTGAAAGCCACAGACAGTTGGCGGATCTGCTCGATCAGATCGAAGGTCTGCGCGCCTTCTTGCTCGCGGATCACGTCGCCGAGCAGGCGGCCGAGCAGGCGGATGTCGTCGATCAGGGGTTGGTTGGTCATCGGGTGCTGCGCTGCGCGTTGGGTCAAGAAGGAAGGTGGGGGGCTGTGTCTGCGGCGCGCTCCATGGCCTTGGCCAGCGTCTTGCCCAGCTCCACGCCCCATTGATCATAGGGGTTGATGCCCCAGATGGCGGCTTGGCAAAACACCTTGTGCTCGTACAGCGCCACCAGCGCCCCCAGCGTGTGCGGCGTGAGCGCCGGCAGCCACAGGGTGTTGCTGGACACGTTGCCGGCAAAGGTGCGGTGCGGCAGCAGGCGCTGCACCTGGGCTTCGCTGCAGCCCTCGAGGAGCATGTGGCTGGCGGTGGCGGCGGCGTCGCGCCCCAGGGCCAGCGCATCGGCCTGGGCGCGCAGGCTCAGGTTCACCAGCCGGTGCTGGGTCGGGGCTTCGGGCAGGGGCGTGTCGTCGGTGTCGATGCCGATGAAGTCGAGCGTCACCCGGTGCCGGCCCTGGTGCAGCAGTTGGAAAAAAGCGTGCTGCCCCTCCACGCCCAGCCCGCCCCAGACGATGGGTCCGGTGTCGATTTGCACCGCAGAGCCGTCGATGTGGGTGCTCTTGCCGTTGGATTCCATGTCGAGCTGGCGCAGAAAATGCGCCAGGTGCTGCAGCCGGCTGGCGTAGGCGGCCAGACACAGCGTGGGGGTGTCGAGGAAGTTGCGGTTCCAGATGCCCAGCAAAGCCAGCAGCAGCGGCAGGTTGTGCCGCGCCGGGCTGTGCCAGAAGTGCTGGTCCATGGCGTGACCGCCGGCCAAGAACTCGCCAAAGGCCGTGGCCCCCACCGCCGCCGCCACCGGCAGCCCGATGGCCGACCAGACCGAGTAGCGCCCGCCCACCCAGTCCCAGAAGGTGTAGGTGTGCGGCGGCAGGTAGCCTTGCGCGTGCGCGAGCTCGGGCGCGGCGGTCACGGCGATCAGGTGTGCGCCTTGGGCCGGGCCGTCGATGCCGTGGCGGCTCAGCCAGGCACGCGCCGCCGCCGCCAGCAGCAGGGTTTCGGGGGTGGTGAAGCTTTTGCTTTGCACCACGAACAGGGTTTGCGCCGCATCGAGCGGGCGCAGGGTCTGGTACAGGCTCCAAGGGTCGGGGTTGGAGACGAAGTGCAGTTGCAGCTCGGGGCTGCTGTGCGCCGCCAGCGCGGTGCAGACCATGTGCGGCCCGAGGTCGGAGCCACCGATGCCGAGGTTGACCACGTGGCGGATGGGGCGACCGGCATGGCCCAGCCAGCGGCCTTGGTGCAGGGTTTGGGCGGCGTGCAGGAAGCGCTCGCGTTCGGCGGCGATCTGCGCCGTGAGCGCGTCGCCCCAGGGGTGCCCGGGCTGTGCCGGGGCGCGCAGGGCCGGGTGCAGCGCGGCGCGGCCTTCGGTGGCGTTGACCAGCGCCCCGCAGCGCTGGGCCTCGATCTGGGCCGGCAGCGCCGACTCCTCGGCCAAGTCGTACAGGGCGTCGAGCACGGTGTCGGTAAGGCGTTGGCGCCGGGCGTCGAGCCGCAGGCCGCAGGCCTGCAACTGCAGGTTGGCGCGGCGCGTACCCGGCTGCTGCAGCAGCGTACGCAGATCCGGTAGGGGGTGTTGCGCCAGCGCTTGCAGGCGTTGCCAGCTGCGGCGCTGTTGGGGGGGCAGGAAGGGATCGGGCATGGGTGGTGGTTTCAGCGCGCCGCCGCGATCAGTTGCTCGAGCCGCACCGAATCGGCGCAAAAGGCGCGGATGCCTTCGGCCAGTTTTGCGCTCGCCATGGCGTCTTCGTTGAGCGCCAGGCGAAAGCTGGCCTGGTCGTGCTGCTGCGGTTGCAGATCGAGGGTGCGCGCGGCTTGGGCGTCGAGCGCGCGCGGCAGCGCGTCGGCGCTGGCCACCGGTTGCGCCAGTTGCGCCAGCAGTTCGGGGCTGATGGTCAGCAGGTCGCAGCCGGCCAGCGCCACGATCTGGCCGCAGTTGCGAAAGCTCGCGCCCATGATCTCGGTGCCGATGCCAAAGCGCTTGTAGTACTCGAAAATGCGCCGCACCGACTGCACCCCGGGGTCGTGGGCGCCGGCGCGGGCGGCTTCGTCCCACTGGCTGCCGGCCTGCTTTTTGTGCCAGTCGTAAATGCGGCCCACGAACGGGGAAATGAGCTGCACCCGGGCCTGCGCGCAGGCCAGCGCCTGGCAAAACGCGAACAGCAGCGTCAGGTTGGTGCGGATGCCACGGCGCTCGAGCTGCGCTGCAGCCTCGATGCCCTCCCAAGTGGCAGCGATCTTGATCAGCACCCGGTCGCCGGGCACGCCTTCGGCCTGGTAGAGTGCCATCAGGCGCTCGGCGCGGGCGATGGTGGCGGCGCTGTCGAAGCTCAGGCGCGCATCGACTTCGGTCGACACCCGGCCGGGGACGATAGCCAGAATCTCGCAGCCAAAACGCACCAGCAGCCGATCGACGAGCTCGTCGCTGGGCCGGCTGCCAAAGCGCGCCACGGTCTGCGCCAGCAGCGGGGCGTAGTCGGGTTTTTGCACCGATTTGAGGATCAGCGAAGGGTTGGTGGTCGCGTCTCGCGGCTGGAACTGCGCCAGTTGCAAAAAGTCGCCGGTGTCGGCAACCACGGTGCTGTGCTGTTTGAGGGCTTCGAGCTGGTTCATGGTGGGGTGCGGCGCAGGCCAGCTGCGCGACCGAAGTGGCAGCAGATGGGTGGGCCTTAGTTCAGGGGCACGCTCAGGCGCTGGATGAGCTCTTTGGTTGCTGGGCGCACGCCGCGCCACCAGGCAAAGGCTTCGGCCGCCTGCTCGACCAGCATGCCCACGCCGTCGGCGAGCCGGCGCACGCCGGCTTGTTGGGCCTGACGCAAAAAGGGCGTCAGACCCTTGCCATAGACCATGTCGTAGGCCAAACCCTCGGGCTTGAAGGCGTGGGCGGGCAGCGGCAGCGCCTCGGCGCTCAGGCTGGCCGAGGTGGCGTTGAGCACCAGGTCGAACCCCTGGGGCGGCGCCAGCGCCTCGAAACCGCCACCGTGCAACACTGCGGCATCGGCCCCCAGCGCGACGAACTCGCGCACCAGCGCCGCGGCCTTGGCGGCGTTGCGGTTGAGCACCCACAGCTGCGCCGGCTGGGCGCGCAGCAGCGGCAAAATGGCCCCGCGGCTTGCCCCGCCGGCCCCGAGCAGCAACAGCGTGCGGCCGGCCAGCGGCTGGCCCAGGTTGTGGCTCAGGTCGCGCACCAGGCCGCTGCCGTCAAAGTTTTCGGCCAGGCAGCGCGAGCCCTCGAACTTGAGTGCATTGGCGGCCCCGGCGCAGCGTGCGCTCTCGGCCAGGTCGGTGGCGTAGGCGCAGGCGTCGAGCTTGAAGGGCAGCGTGACGTTGACGCCGCGGCCGCCGCTGGCGCGAAAACGCTCCACGGTGGCGGCAAACTGGCCCGCCCCCAAGGGGGCTTCGATGGCTTCGTAGCTCAACACTTGGCCGGTGGCCGCGGCAAAGGCGCGGTGGATGGTGGGCGATTTGCTGTGGCCTATGGGGTGGCCGATGACGGCGTAGCGGTCCATGCGCAGGCGGATAATGGAGTGGCGACTAAAAAGGCGATCAGGGCAGGTGCCGCATTGTCGCCGATGCGCTGGGTGTGTTTGTTGCAGCGCGCCAGCGCGGCGGCTGAATTGCGCTACATTGGCAATGTTACGTTCCCGGTCAAACCGATGCAGTCTGCAACCAGCACCCACACCAGCCCCAGCCGCGTCTCCAGCTCCGAGCCGCTGCGGCAAGCCGCGGCCGCACCCCAAGCACGCCCCAGCCCGGCGCTGTTCATTTCGCACGGCTCGCCCATGCTGGCGCTGGAGCCCGGCCAGACCGGCCCGGCGCTGGCGGCTTGGGCGCAAGCCGAGTGCGAGCGCCAGCGGCCGAGCGCGGTGCTGGTGCTGTCGCCGCACTGGATGGCCGACTGCGCCGCCGTGATGACGCACCCCCAGCCCGCCACTTGGCACGATTTTGGCGGCTTCCCCGAGCCGCTGTACCGCTTGCAGTATCCGGCCCCAGGCGCACCGGCGCTGGCGCAGCAGGTGCTGCAGCTGCTGCAAGCAGCGGGCATCGCCACCCGGCCCGACGCGCAGCGCCCCTTCGACCACGGCGCTTGGGTGCCGCTGCGCTACCTGCTGCCCAAGGCCGAGGTGCCGGTGCTGCAAGTGGCCTTGCCCCACGGCTACGGGCCGGCCGAGGTCTATGCCATGGGGCAGGCGCTGGCCCCTTTGCGCCAGCAGGGCGTGTGGCTCGTGGGCTCGGGCAGCATGACGCACAATTTGCACGAGTTTTTTAGCAGCCGTCCGGCGCAGGATGCCGAACCTGCCGACTACGTGAGCGCCTTTGCGCGCTGGGTCGAGCAGCGGCTGCTGGCGCACGAGCGCGAGGCGCTGCTGAACTACCGCGAGTTGGCACCGCAAGCCGCGCGCGCCCACCCCACCGACGAGCATTTTTTGCCGCTGTTTTTTGCCCTCGGGGCCGCAGCTTGGGGCCAGAGCGCAGCCTCGCAAGCCGAGCCAGCGCCGCCGCACTACCTGACGCGCGAGGTCATGCACCGCTACCTGGCCATGGATGCGCTGGTGCTGCAATGAAGCCGCGCATCATCGCCGTCGTCGGCACCGGCGGCACCATCGCCGGTTGCGCGCAAAACCCGGGCGACGCGCTGAACTACCGCGCGGCGGTGCGGCCGGTGCAGGATTTGTTGGCTGGGCTGGCGCTGCCGCCGGGTTTGGCCATCGAGGCGCAGCAACTGGCGCAGATCGACAGCAAAGACGTGACCGAGGCCCATTGGCGCGCCCTGCTGCAGGCGGTGCAGCACCAGCTCAAACGGCCCGAGGTGCGGGCGGTGCTGGTCACGCACGGCACCGACACGCTCGAAGAAAGCGCTTTTTTGCTGCAAGCGGTGCTGCAGCCGACCAAGCCGGTGCTGCTGGTGGGGGCCATGCGCCCGAGCACGGCCTTGCTGAGCGACGGCGCGCAAAACCTGGCCGACGCCTTGCAACTGGCCGCCACGCCCGGCGCGCGCGGGGTGCTGGTGCCGTGCGCCGGGCAGATTTATGCTGGGCACGAGGTGCGCAAGCTGCACCCGCATCGGCTCGATGCCTTTGGCGCGGGCGACGCCGGTGCGCTCGCGGCGCTGGTGGGCGGGCGTTTGCAGCGCTGGCGGCCGTGGCCGGGTGAGGGCTGGTCGGACCCGCCCCCATCCCCACGCCTGCTGCCGCGCCTGCTGGCCGCAGCGCCTTGGCCGCGGGTGGAGTGGCTCAGCAGCCACGGCGCGCAGAGCGGGGCGCTGGTGCGTGCGCTGCTGCTGCAGCACGCTCAGGCCGACGGCAGCGAGGCGCCGCTGCGCGGGCTGGTCGTCGCCGGCACCGGTAACGCCACGCTGCACGAGGCGCTGGCGCAGGCGCTGCAGCAGGCCGAGCAGGCAGGGGTGGTGGTCTGGCGCTGTTCGCGCATCGGCGCGTGCGTGCCTGCTGGGCCAGATGCGGCGCGCTGGGTGCTGGGTGGGGCAGGTCAAGCGCTGGACACCGGTGCTGATGATGCAGCCGATGCGACAGCAACCGCTCCAACCTCCGAAGGAACTTCCGTGGCCGCCACAGCCAAGGCTGCCCTAAGCGGCTTTGCCGCCACCGCGCTGCCAGCGCCGCAGGCGCGGCTGGCGCTGCAGCTGCATTTGCTGGCGACCGAGTGGCAGAAGAAGAGCCCCCTCAGCCTCTCAGCCTCAGCCCGTCGCTTCAGCTCTGCAAAGCGGCGAAGGCGCGGGTGGTGATGGCTTCGACCGTGCCGCTGCCGCTGATCGAGCGGTATTTGGGCGCCACGGCGGGTTCGGCGGCGGCCCAAGCCGAGTAGTAATCGACCAGCGGGCGCGTTTGGGCGCTATAGACCTCGAGCCGCTTGCGCACGGTGTCTTCTTGGTCGTCGGCGCGCTGCACCAGCGGCTCGCCCGTGAGGTCGTCGAGCCCGGCCACTTTGGGCGGGTTGAACTTGAGGTGGTAGGTGCGCCCCGAGGCTGGGTGCGAGCGCCGCCCGCTCATGCGCTCGATGATGGCCTCGAAGGGCACGTCGATCTCGAGCACGTAGTCGAGCCGCACGCCGGCGGCCTTGAGGGCGTCGGCCTGCGGCAGGGTGCGCGGAAAGCCGTCAAACAAAAAGCCTTGGGCGCAGTCGGGCTGGCTGATGCGGTCTTTGACCAAGCCGATGATCAGGTCGTCCGAGACCAAGCCGCCCGATTCCATCACCGCTTTGGCTTGCAGCCCCAAGGGGGTGCCGGCCTTGACGGCGGCGCGCAGCATGTCGCCGGTGGAGATCTGGGGAATGCCAAACTTTTGGCAAATGAAGGTTGCCTGGGTGCCTTTGCCGGCACCAGGGGCACCCAACAGGATCAGTCTCATGGGTTTCCTTTATTGGAGTCGTGATTGCGCATTGGCACGACGCTGGCGTGCCTGCCCGCTGCCGCTTGGGCTGCAAGGGTTTCAACCTTGCAAGGATAGCATGGCACATCTTGAGGCTGGCTTACAGGCGGCCAGCGGTTGCGTCCCACAGCGCGCGCACCCGCTGCAGGTCGGCCTCGGTGTCCACACCCGGCCCGGGCGCTTGCTCGGTGACGTGCACCGCGATGCGCTCGCCGTGCCAGAGCACGCGCAGCTGCTCCAGCGCCTCGCACTGCTCCAGCGGCGCGGCCTGCAGTTGCGGGAAGCGGCGCAAAAACCCGGCCCGGTAGCCGTACAGGCCGATGTGGCGCAGCGGTGCAGGTTGCGGCACCACTGGGGTGCCCGCTGCGCTGGGCTGCCCGGGCAGGGGCGTGGCGACAAGATGATCAGCGAGCAAGTCAGCGGCTGGTTCGGCAGACAGATCGGCAGTCAGACCGGCAGGACGGTCGCGCCAGTGGGGGATCGGGGCGCGGCTGAAGTACAGCGCCCGCCCTTGGGCGTCGAGCACCACTTTGACCACGTTCGGGTTCAGGAACTCGGCGGCGCTGTGCAAGGGGTGCGCGGCGGTGCTCATGGCGCAGTCGGGGTGCTGTTGCAACTGCTGCGCCACCGCCGCCAGCAGTGCGGGGGCCATGAGCGGTTCGTCGCCTTGCAGGTTGATGACCAAGGCCTCGTCGGGCCAGCCCAGCAGGGTGCAGGCTTCGGCCAGCCGGTCGCTGCCGCTGGCGTGGTCGGGGCGCGTCAGGATGGCATCGATGCCGTGCTGCTGGCAGGCTTGCACGATGCAGGGGTCGTCGGCGGCCACGGTGACCGAAAGCGCCCGGCTGGCCAGCGCCCGCTGTGCCACGCGCACCACCATCGGCGCGCCGCCGATGTCGGCCAAGGGCTTGCGCGGCAGCCGGGTCGAGCCGAGCCGGGCCGGAATCAGGACGTGAAAGGAGGTGGAATGCAAGGGGCTGCTGTGCAAGGGGCTGCTGTGCAAGGGGCTGCCCAAGGGGGGCGCATCAAAGCGCAGAGCTGGACGGGTCGGGCCGCGCCGCTTCTTCGGCGCTGATCGGACGCGCCTCGTTTTCCAGCATGATCGGGATGCCGTCGCGGATCGGGTAGGCCAGCCGGGCGCTGCGCGAGAGCAGCTCTTGCTGTTCGGGCCGGTAAACCAGCGGCCCTTTGGTGACCGGGCAGACCAAGAGTGAAAGCAGTTTGGCGTCCATGGCCGGGATGATACCCGCTTGCTGCGCGCCAGGGCGCAGGCGTTGGGGGATGGCCGCAAGAGCGAAAGCCGGCGGTGGCCGGCAGGAGCCAGGTTCAGGGTAAGGGCGCAGCAACCCGGCCCAAGGCCCGGTCCAGCGCCGCATAAAACCCCCGGTCTGGCTCTTGCTCCAGCGCCACGGCCCAGACGCGGTGCGCCGGCGCGCCGGGCTGGCGCAGGGCGGCAAAGAGCTTGACCGCGTCTTTTTCGGTACACAGCCAGTCCAGGTCGCTGGGGTAGGGGGCGAGCGCCTGCAACAAGGTGGCGCAGTCGGCGTGGTCGGGCAGGGTCAGGGTGTGTTGCAGCGCCAGCCCGCGCTGGCGCAGCAGGGCAAAGAAGGCGTCGGGCTGGGCGATGCCGGCCAGCGCGGCGCAGCGCATGGCCACCGGTGCCGGGGCCGCCCCCGCCTTGCCTGGTTCGCCGTGGCTGTGCGCGGGCCCCTGCACCCAGTGCTGCAGCGCCAGCCGCCGGCCGTGGGCGTCGTAAGCCTGTTCGGCCAGCCGGCGCGTGGCGGCAAAGGCCGGGGCGCCCGCAGCCAGCGCCGGGTCGGGGCGGGCGCCGGCCGGCAGCCCGGTTTGCAGCATCAGCAGCGGCCCACCGCCCCAGACCGGCGCCGGCCAGGGCTGGCGCAGCATCCCGGCCGGCAGCAGCCAGCCGTTGCCACAGCCGCGGGCGTCGAACACCAGCACGGTGAGGTCGCGCGCCAGCGCCCAGTGCTGCATGCCGTCGTCGCACAACAGCAGGTTGACGCCGGGGTGCGCCGCCAGCAGTGCCCGCCCGGCGGCGGCGCGGTCGCGGCCCACGTACACCGGCACGCCCGTGGCCAGTGCGATCAGCAGTGGCTCGTCGCCGGTTTGGTCGGCGCGGCTGTCGGCGTGCACCGGCAGGCACTCCGTGCCGTGCCGGCCGTGGCCGCGTGAGAGCACGCCCGGCCGCCAGCCCTGGGCTTGCAGGTGCTGCACCAGGCCGATCAGCGTAGGGGTTTTGCCGCTGCCACCCACCACCACGTTGCCCACCACCAGCACCGGCACCGGCAGCCGGCTGGAGCGCTTGAGGCCGCTGAGATAGAGCGCGCTGCGCAGCGCCCAAGCGACGCGGGTGAGCAGCGAGAGCGGCCACAGCAGGCAGGCCAGTGCGCCGCGCCCGAGCCAGGCGCGCTGCAGCGCCTGCACCCAGGTGGCGCTGGCTGGGGGCGGAAAAGGGCGGTGGCGTTCAGCGCTCACGCGGCTGCTGGGTGGCAAAGGTGATGCGCTGCAAACCGGCGTTGCGCGCCGCCTCCATGGCGTTGATGACCGATTGGTGGGTGGCGGCCGCATCGGCATTGATCACCAGCGTGGGCTCGGTCTGGCCTTGGGCGGCCTGTTGCAGCGCCGCTGTGAGTGCCTGCACGCTGGGCGCAGCGAGCACTTGCCCGGCCACGGCATAGCGGCCGTCGGCGCCGATGGCGACCACGATCTCGTGCGCTTGCGTCTGCGCTGCCTCGGCGTCGGCTTCGGGCAGGCGCACCTGCAGCTGGGTGTAGCGGCTGAAGGTGGCGGTGAGCATGAGGAAAATCAGCACCACCAGCAACACGTCGATGAACGGGATCAGGTTGATCTCGGGCTCTTCCCGATCGCGGCGGCGGCTAAAGCGGATGGCCATGCTCAGCTCCAAGCCTCTCAGGGGCGGCGCAGCGTCAGCAGGTGCTGGGCAAAGCGCTCGGCGGCCACCTCCATCTGCAGCAGCCACGCTTCGTTGCGGGCGCGAAAGTAGCGCCAGAACATCAGCGCTGGAATGGCGATGATCAGGCCAAAGGCGGTGTTGTAGAGCGCGATCGAGATGCCGTGCGCGAGCTGCTCCGGATTTCCGCCACCCGGTGTGAGGCCGCCCGGCCCGGCCTGAGAGGCAAAAATCTCGATCATGCCCACCACCGTGCCCAGCAGGCCGATGAGCGGCGCGACGGACGCAATGGTGGCCAGCGCCCCGAGGTGTTTTTCCAGCTTGGCGGCGGCAAAACGCCCGGCGGCCTCGAGACTGGTGCGCAGCTCGGCTTCGGTGCTGGCGGGTTTTTGGTGCAACTGCTGCAAGCCGGCGGCGAGCAGCTCGCCCAACACCGAGTTTTGGGCCAGCTGTTGCACCACCTGGGGCGGGGGCACGGCCTTGAGCGACACCGCAATCGCTTCATCGAGCAGTTTGGGGGGCACCACGCGGGCCACCCGCAGGCTCAGAAAGCGCTCGACGATCAGCGCCAAACCCACCACCGAGCAGGCCATGAGAGGCCAGATCGGCCAGCCGGCGGCTTGTATGATCGTAAACAATGCGGGTCTCCTTGCGGCCGCGGCGCGGCGCTTGCAGGGTCCCGATTATCGCCCAGCGCAGCGCTGTGCAGCGTCCAGCGGGCCTGTGGATAAGTTTGTGGGTAACGATCTGGCTGATTTGCATTTGTCCGGCTTGGTTGCTGCGATATTTTTTTCAGGCCTCGCAAATTTTTTTAAAAGCTGTTTTTAATCAAAAGGTTGAAAAATGAATGCAAGGCGGGGCGAGAACCGAGTCGAGCTAAGTGGTGTGTGGCTCCCTTGTGGACAGTTTCAATTTTGGGGCGCGCATGGCCGCGGCTGACGGACTCTTTCAGAGGGGCGCTGAGGCACCGCTGTGGGCCGTGGGCGAGCTGCTGGCGGCCTTGTCCGAGGCGCTGCAGGCGCAGTTCAATCCGGTGCGCGTGGTGGGCGAGGTTTCGGGCTATGTGCGCGCCGCCAGCGGCCACAGCTACTTCACCCTCAAGGACGAGCGCGGGCAGCTGCGCTGTGCGCTGTTCAAGCGCGCGGCGGCGGCGGCGGCGCTCGATTGGCGCGACGGCGTGCAAGTCGAGCTGCAAGGGCGCATCGACATCTACGGCGCCCGCGGCGAGCTGCAGCTGATCGTCGAGGCGGCCCGTCTGGCCGGGCAGGGCGGCCTGTTCGAGCAGTTCATGCGCCTGAAGGCCCAACTGCAGGCCGAGGGCTGGTTTGACCCGGCGCGCAAGCGCCCGCTGCCCGCTTGGCCCACGCGCATCGGCGTCGTCACTTCGCCAGACGCGGCGGCCTTGCGCGACGTGATCACCACCCTGAGCCGGCGCGTGCCGCATCTGCCGGTGCGCCTGTATCCGGCGCGGGTGCAGGGCGAGGGGGCGCCGCAGGCCCTGTGCCAGGCGCTGCAGGCGGCGGCGGCGCAGTTCCAGGCCGGCTGTGGCTGCGAGCTGCTGCTGCTGGTGCGCGGCGGCGGTTCGCTGGAGGATCTGTGGGCCTTCAACGACCCGGCGCTGGTGCGCCAGATCGCCCAAATGCCCATGCCCGTGATCTGCGGTGTCGGGCACGAAACCGATTTCACCCTGGCCGATTTTGTGGCCGACCTGCGCGCCCCCACCCCCACCGCGGCCGCCGAGCTCTGCGCACCCGAGCGCAGCGCCCAGCTGCGCCACCTCGAGCGCTGTGCGCAGCGCCTGCAGCAAGGCGTGGCAGGGCAGCTGGAGCAGCAGCGCCAGCGCTTGCGGCGCTGGCAGCAAGACTGGCTGAGCAGCGCCGCGCGCGACCTCGAGCGGCGCCATCTGCGCCTCGACCACCAGGCGGCGCGACTGCAGGCGCTGGACCCGCATGGCGTGTTGCAGCGCGGCTACGCCTTGCTCAGCGACGCCAACGGGCGGCCGGTGTTGCGCTGCAGCGGCGTGCAGGTGGGGCAGGCGCTGCGCGCCCGCTTGGCCGACGGCCAGCTGGATTTGACCGTGTCTGCTGCGGGGAACTAGAGCCTCTGCCTACAATGCGTGGTGGCTGTGGCTGCGCGCCCAGGCGCACAGTTGCCGCTCGCGTACCGTTCACCAAACCCACCGGAGCCTTTGCCCATGCAACACACCCTGCCCCCGCTGCCCTATGCCCTCGACGCGCTGCAGCCGCATTACTCCCAGGAAACGCTCGAGTTTCACCACGGCAAGCACCACAACGCCTACGTCGTCAACCTCAACAACCTGCAAAAGGGCACCGAATTCGAGTCCATGACGCTCGAAGAGATCATCAAGAAATCCAGCGGCGGCATCTACAACAACGCGGCCCAGATCTGGAACCACACTTTTTTCTGGAACTGCATGTGCCCCGGTGGCGGGGGTGAGCCCAGCGGCGCGCTGGCTGCAGCCATCACGGCCAAATGGGGCAGCTACGCCGCTTTCCGCGAAGCCTTCGTCAAGAGCGCGGTCGGCAACTTCGGCTCGGGCTGGACCTGGCTGGTGAAAAAGCCCGACGGTTCGGTCGATATCGTCAACACCGGCGCCGCCGGCACGCCCTTGACCACGGCCGACACCGCGCTGCTCACCGTCGATGTGTGGGAGCACGCCTACTACATCGACTACCGCAACCTGCGGCAAAAGTTTGTCGAAACCTTCCTCGACCAGCTCGTCAACTGGCGCTTTGCCCAGGCCAATTTCGCCTGATTGCGGGCCGCGCTGGGCTGGCCCCTTCCAGCCGCAGAGGCCGGGAGGTTCAGTCGCTCAGCGCTGGCGCTGCTTCATGGCGCGCTCCACTTCGCGCTTGCCTTCGCGCTCTTTGAGCGTGTCGCGCTTGTCGTGCTCGGCCTTGCCCTTGGCCAGCGCGATCTCGCATTTCACGCGCCCGTTTTTCCAGTGCAGGTTCAGCGGCACCAAGGTGTAGCCCTTTTGCTCCACTTTGCCGATCAGGCGTAGGATTTCGGCTTTGTGCATCAGCAGCTTGCGCGTGCGCGCGCTGTCTGCCGGCAAGTGGCTGCTGGTGCTGCGCAGCGGGCTGATGAGGCAGCCGATCAGGTACAGCTCGCCGTCGCGGATCACCACATAGCCCTCGGTGAGCTGCGCCTTGCCAGCGCGCAGCGCCTTCACCTCCCAGCCTTGCAGCACCAAACCGCACTCGTGGCGCTCCTCGAGGTGGTAGTTGAAGGCGGCTTTTTTGTTTTCCGCGATGCGGGCAGCGGTGGCGGCGGTGTTTTTGTTTGGGGTGGACATGGGGCGGGGGAAAGCGGGGCGGCCAGGGGCTCTACAATCCGGGCACGGCCTTGCATTGTATGAAAAGCATCCACAAGTCGGTACTGCTCTGGCACAGCGCCCACGAAATGTTCGCGCTGGTCAGCGATGTGCCGCGCTACCCCGAATTTTTACCTTGGTGCAGCGCCGGCGTGGTGCTGGAGCAGCACGAGCAGGGCATGGTGGCCTCGATCGGCATGTCGATGGCCGGCATGAAAAAGAGCTTCACCACCCGCAACACCCACGTCGAAGACCGGCGCATCCAGCTCGAGCTGATCGACGGCCCGTTCTCGCACCTCGACGGCATCTGGGAGTTCAAACCGGTGGGCGACGGCAGCCAACGCGCCTGCCGCGTCGATTTCACCCTCAGCTACGGCTTTGCCAGCCACACCTTGGCCACGCTGGTGGGGCCGGTGTTCGACAAGATCGCGGCCAATCTGGTCGATGCCTTCGTCAAACGCGCCGACCAGGTCTATGGCGAATGACGCTTGACATCACGCTGGTGCAAGCCTGCGCCCCCTCGCAGGTGCAGGAGTGGCGGCTGCAAGTGCCTGCGGGCACTACCTTAGGGCAAGCGCTGCAACTGGCGTTTGGGCCGGCCGGGGCTTTGCGCGTCGCCGCGCCTGCCGGCATCGCCGAGGCTTGGCTGCAAGCCGCTGCGGCGGGCGAGGTGGGGGTTTGGGGCCGCGTCGAGCCCGCTTCGACGCCCCTGCACGACGGCGACCGCATCGAGCGCTACCGGGCGCTGCAGGTGGATCCCAAAACGGCGCGGCGCGAGCGCTACCGCAAGCGGGCCAAACCCCAAACGCGCTGAAGCCCAGCCCTTCAGGGCCGGTTGGGTGCGGCCGCTGGCGGCGGCGCGGCTTGCGGGGTGCCCGCCACGGCGGGCGCCGGTGCGCAGTTGTCGCGCACGATCTGGCGCAGGCGCACGCTTTCGGCGCGGCGCATGGCCTCATCCATCGTGACGCGCTGGCCCTGCTCGTTGACCATGTACAACGGCTGGCTGGCCCCAGCATGCAAAGTCTCGAGCGAGGCGCGGGCGCGCTGGCAGTTGTCGGCCCGGATCTGGGCGTTGCGTTGTTCGACTTGCTGGCGCAGCTGTTCATCAGTCAAGCGGCTTGTGCCTGCTGCGCCAGCCACGGGTGGGGCAGGCTGGGCGGGGGCAGCGGCCGGAGCGGCTGCGGGCGCCGCACCGAGCGCAGGGCTGGGCACCGGACTTGCGTGGGGCCGGCGCAAAATGCGCTGATCGGGCACGGTGGCCGGCGGCGGCATGTCGCTGGCCACGCGGCGGCCGTGGTCATCGAGCCAGACCCAAGTCGGGCCGGCTGCCTGCACGGCGCTGGCCAGCAGCAAGCCGGCTGCCAATGCAACCAGCCCCATGCGCGGCAACCGCAGCCGCCTGCAAATTTTTGCTATGTGGGTGTGGATCAAGGTGTGCATACCGAAAGCCCATGATGAAAGCGCAATATACCTGCACGCCGGCCCGCCTACAATAGCGCTTTTGGAGTTTATTCTATGCGCCTGCTTGGAAAAGCGCTCACCTTCGACGACGTGTTGCTGGTGCCAGCATACTCGCAAATCCTGCCCAAAGACACCTCGCTGGCCACGCGCCTGACGCGTGACATCACGCTCAACTTGCCGCTGGTCTCGGCCGCCATGGACACCGTCACCGAAGCCCGGTTGGCGATCGCACTGGCGCAAGAGGGCGGCATCGGCATCGTGCACAAAAACCTCACGCCGGCCGATCAGGCCGCGCACGTGGCCAAGGTCAAGCGCTACGAGTCGGGCGTGCTGCGCGACCCGGTGGTCATCACCCCCGAAACCACGGTCTATCAGGTGCTGCAGCTGTCCGAAGAACTGGGCATTTCGGGCTTTCCGGTGCTCGACGGTGGCAAGGTGGTGGGCATCGTCACCGGGCGCGACCTGCGCTTCGAGACCCGCACCGAACTGCCGGTGCGCGAGATCATGACGCCGCGCGAGCGCCTGATCACCGTGCCCGACGGCACCACGCCCGAGCAGGCCAAGGCGCTGCTCAACAAACACAAGCTCGAGCGCCTGCTGGTGGTCAACGAAGCCTTCGAGCTCAAGGGCCTGATCACGGTCAAAGACATCCGCAAACAGCTCAACTTCCCCAACGCCGCGCGCGACGCCGCCGGGCACTTGCGCGTCGGTGCCGCGGTGGGCGTGGGCGCGGGCACCGAGGAACGGGTCGAGCTGCTGGTGCGCGCCGGGGTTGATGCCATCGTCGTCGATACCGCGCACGGCCACAGCAAGGGCGTGCTCGAGCGCGTGCGCTGGGTCAAGCAAAACTACCCGCAGGTGCAAGTCATCGGCGGCAACATCGCCACCGGCGCGGCAGCGCGCGCCCTGGTCGAGGCCGGGGCCGACGGCGTCAAGGTCGGCATCGGGCCGGGCTCGATCTGCACCACGCGCATCGTCGCCGGCGTCGGGGTGCCGCAGATCACCGCCATCGACAACGTGGCCACGGCGCTGGCCGGCACCGGCGTGCCGCTGATCGCCGACGGTGGCGTGCGCTACAGCGGCGACATCGCCAAAGCCATTGCCGCCGGTGCCAGCACGGTGATGATGGGCGGCATGTTCGCCGGCACCGAAGAAGCGCCGGGCGAAGTGATCCTGTTCCAGGGCCGCAGCTACAAGAGCTACCGCGGCATGGGCTCGATCGGGGCCATGCAGCAAGGCAGCGCCGACCGCTATTTCCAAGAATCGGGCAGCGGCAACCCCAACGCCGACAAGCTCGTGCCCGAGGGCATCGAAGGCCGCGTGCCCTACAAAGGCTCGGTGGTGGCCATTTTGTTCCAAATGTCCGGCGGACTGCGCGCCGCCATGGGCTACTGCGGCTGCGCCCGCATCGCCGACTTGCACGCCCAAGCCGAATTCGTCGAGATCACCACCGCCGGCGTGCGCGAAAGCCACGTCCACGACGTGCAGATCACCAAGGAAGCGCCCAATTACCGCGCCGATTGAGACCGCTTTGGGGCGCAAGCCTACGCATGGGCCCATATGGGGCGCGCCATTTTTTCAGGCTGCTGATTCAACTTTAGACTTGCCGCCGTGCTACACCACAAAATCCTCATCCTCGATTTCGGCTCCCAAGTCACGCAACTGATCGCGCGCCGGGTGCGCGAAGCGCATGTGTATTGCGAAGTGCACCCTTGCGATGTGAGCAGCGACTGGCTGCGCCAGTACGCCGCCGACGGCACGCTCAAGGGCATCATCCTCTCGGGCAGCCACGCCAGCGTCTACGAAGTGGACGACAAAGCACCCGACGCCGTGTTCGAGCTCGGGCTGCCGGTGCTGGGCATCTGCTACGGCATGCAGACCATGGCGCAGCAGCTCGGGGGCAAGGTCGAAGCCGGCCACACGCGCGAGTTTGGCTACGCCGAGGTGCGCGCGCGCGGCCACAGCGCCTTGCTGCGCGAGCTCGCCGACTTTCACACCCCCGAAGGCCACGGCATGCTCAAGGTCTGGATGAGCCACGGCGACAAGGTCACGGCGCTGCCGCCGGGCTTTGCGCTCATGGCCAGCACCGAGGCCTGCCCGATTGCCGGCATGTTTGACGAGGCGCGGCGCTTCTACGGCCTGCAGTTTCACCCCGAAGTCACGCACACCGTGCAGGGCCGCGCCATGCTCGAGCGCTTCGTGCTGGGCATCTGCGGCGCCCGGCCAGACTGGGTGATGCGCGACCACATCGACGAAGCGGTGCAAAAAATCCGCGCCCAAGTGGGCGACGAAGAGGTGATTCTGGGCCTGTCGGGCGGCGTCGATTCGTCGGTGGCCGCGGCCCTGATCCACCGCGCCATCGGCGAGCAGCTCACCTGCGTGTTCGTGGACCACGGCCTGCTGCGCCTGCACGAAGGCGACGCCGTGATGGAGATGTTCGTCGGCCAGCTGCACGCCAAGGTGATACGGGTCGATGCCGCCGCTCTGTTTTTGGAGCGGCTCGCGGGTGTGAGCGAGCCCGAGCAAAAGCGCAAGATCATCGGCGGCCTGTTTGTCGAGGTGTTCAAGGCCGAGGCCGCCAAGCTGATTTCAAGTGGTGCTTCAACAAAAGGCGCCAAGTGGTTGGCGCAAGGCACTATTTACCCGGATGTAATCGAATCCGGCGGCGCCAAGAGCAAAAAAGCCGTGACCATCAAGAGCCACCACAACGTCGGCGGCCTGCCCGAGCAACTGGGCCTCAAGCTGCTCGAGCCGCTGCGCGACCTGTTCAAAGACGAAGTGCGCGAACTCGGCGTGGCGCTCGGCTTGCCGCCCGAGATGGTGCAGCGCCACCCCTTCCCCGGCCCCGGGCTGGGCGTGCGCATCTTGGGCGAGGTCAAAAAAGACTACGCCGATTTGCTGCGCCGCGCCGACGCAATTTTCATCGAAGAACTGCGCTCCACCCTCGAGCCGCACAGCGGCAAAAGCTGGTACGAGCTCACCAGCCAGGCTTTTGCCGTGTTTTTGCCGGTCAAGAGCGTGGGCGTGATGGGCGACGGCCGCACCTACGACTACGTGGTGGCGCTGCGCGCGGTGCAGACCAGCGACTTCATGACCGCCGACTGGGCCGAGCTGCCCTACAGCCTGCTCAAGCGCGTATCGGGGCGCATCATCAACGAAGTGCGCGGCATCAACCGCGTCACCTACGACATCAGCAGCAAACCGCCAGCGACGATCGAGTGGGAGTGAGGCCAAAATCACTTCAATTTTTAGACTCGTGCAGCCATCGGATGGATAACAAACAAACAGGAGCAGATTGAATGTCTCAGGCGCAAACCACTGACGCGTCCGAAGCGCGGGCGGGCGTGCGGCACCGCTACGGCTGGCCTGCGCGCCTGCTGCGCAAGCTGATGTTTGTCGATCTGCCGATCAAGCAGAAGTTTTTGCTGCTCGGGGCCGGCACCCTGTTCTGGTTTTGTGTGTTGTCGTTTACCGGCGTGGCGGCCCTGACCGCGATCCAATACCACTACCACCAAGTGGCCGAGCGGCTGCAGCCGCTGCAGCGCAGCAACACGGCGACGCTGCACGAACTCTTGCTCTTGGAACGCGAGGCGCAACTGTTGCTGCGCGCCGACGGCACGCTCAACACCGGCACCGTGCAGCAGTTGCGCCACCACGCCAAAAACATACGCACCGTTTACACCGAGTTGGGTTTGCGCCAGACCGAGCGCCAAGGCACCTTGGTCGAAGACTTTGTGCGTTCGCTGGCCGACGAGCACCCTGCAAGCGTCGAGCATGTGCAGCAAGCCACCGCCATGACCGATCGCATAGACCAGAGCATCAACCGCTTCTTGCTGCTGCCCGAACCACAAGCCAGAGGCCAGAACGGCAACCTCGCGGCCATGCAACAAGACCTGCAAACCCACCTGAGCAGCGCCCGCAGCTTGGTCGAGGAGCACGGGCAGCTCTTGAATCAAGAAAGTGCCCGCCTCAGCGCGGGCATCTACCAGGTCATCCGCTACTCGGTGCACTCAATCTTGTTGGTGCTGGCACTGGCCTCGGTGCTGCTGGTGGCTTTCGTGTACTGGATCATTCGCGCCTTCCACCAACCCATCACGTCGGTGATCGGGCAGATCGATGCGCTGAGCACCGGCGAAGTGGATCTGGCCAAAAAAGTCAGCATCCGCACCGACGACGAAATCGGCCAGTTGTCCGACAAGTTTAATCATCTGGTCGAGCGCGTCTATGGCATGACGGTGTACAAAAAGGTGATCGAAGACGACGCCACGCTCGAAGACGTGTACCGGCGCTTGGGGCTGGTGTTCGAGCGCGAAATCGGCATCGAACACTACACCCTCTATGAAGTCCACCCGGCCCGCAACGACATGTCGGTGGTCTATCCGCCGCTGGTGGGCGATGCCAAACTGCACTGCGACGCGGCGATTTTGTCTGATTGCACCCTCTGCCGCGCGGTCAAGACCGGGCACCGGGTCTCGTCTTTCGAGTTCCCGGGCGTGTGCCGGCGCTTCGAGCCCGACCCCGGCTTCGGTCACGTCTGCACCCCCATGCTCGCCGGCGGGCAGACCATCGGTGTGACGCAGATGCGCTTTGCCATCGCCACCAACGGCGCCGCGCTAGACGCGGGCATGAGCAAAAAAATGTTCAGCGCCAACACCTACCTCGAGCAGTCGATCTCGGTGATCGAGGCCAAGCGCCTGATGGCGACGCTGCGCGAGTCGGCCATGATCGACCCGCTCACTGGGCTCTACAACCGGCGCTTTTTGCAAGAGCACACGCAGCAGATCATCAGCGGCGTGTTGCGGCGCAAGACCCAAATCGGCCTGCTGCTGTGCGACCTCGACTACTTCAAACAGGTCAACGACAGCTATGGGCACGACGTGGGCGACACGCTGCTCAAGCAAACCTCGCAGACCCTGCGCAACGCCGTACGCGACTCCGACATCGTGATCCGCTTTGGCGGCGAGGAGTTTTTGGTGCTGCTGATCGACGTCAACCCGGGCGACTCCTTGGCCGTGGCCGAGAAAATCCGGCTCGCCATCGAGCAGATGAAGGTCAACATCAACGGCGAGACACTGCGCAAGACGATCTCGGTCGGGGTCAGCGAGTTTCCCGGCGACACCGACGGCTTCTGGCAGGCGATCAAGTACGCCGACGTGGCCCTGTACCAGGCCAAAGACCAAGGCCGCAACCGGGTGCTGCGCTTTGCCCCCGAGATGTGGCAGCAGGGCGAGTTTTGAAGTTTGCTCGGGGCTCAGAGGCTGAGACGCAGCCGCTGAAGCTTCAGCATCTTTCGGCGTATCGAGCGCCTGATTCAGGTTTTTCGAGACAAAAAATTATTACACTCGAGGCCCATGGCGCAACACCCCCCACATGACCCCTCAGCCCCTGCCATGAGCATGTCGGCACGGGCGGCGTTCGTGCTGCTGCCGCTGCTGGCCTTTCTGGCCGTACTCTGGACGGCGGCCACGCAACCGCTGCCGCTGGACATCCACGTCCCTTGGATCCCGGCGCTGGGCGTGCACCTCGACTTTCACATCGACGGCCTGACGCTGCTGATGCTGCTGCTCATCACCGGCATCGGGGTGGCGGTGTTCGTCTATGCCGGCGGCTATCTGGCCGGGCACCCGCAGCAAAACCGGCTCTACATTTTGCTGACGCTGTTCATGGTCGCCATGATCGGCACCGTGATGGCCGACAACCTGATCGTGCTGTTCCTGTTCTGGGAGGCGACCAGTCTGCTCTCGTTCCTGCTGGTGGGCTTCAACCACGAAGACCCCAAGAGCCGCAAGTCGGCGCAGCAGGCGTTGGTGGTCACGGGCAGCGGTGGGCTGGCGCTGCTGGCCGGTGCCATCCTGCTCGGGCAGATCATGGGCACCTACTCGATCCAAGAGATCATCGCCCAACTGCCCCACACCGAGCACACGCCGCTGCTCACAGCCGCGCTGCTGCTCATCATCTTGGGCGCCTTCACCAAGAGCGCGCAGTTTCCGTTCCACTTCTGGCTGCCCGGCGCCATGGCGGCACCCACGCCGGTGTCGGCCTACCTGCACTCGGCCACCATGGTCAAGCTCGGCGTCTATCTGCTGGCGCGGCTGGACCCCGGCTTTGGCGGCTGGGAGTTGTGGCAGTGGACGCTGCAGATTGTTGGTTCGCTCACCGCTGCTTGGGCGATGCTGCTGGCGCTGCGCGAGCGCGACCTCAAGCGCATTCTGGCTTGGTCCACCGTGGCCACGCTGGGCACGCTGGTGATGCTGGTGGGCATGGATGGCCACGGCGCCTCGATCGCCGTGAGCGCGCTGCTGCTCGGGCACGCGCTCTACAAGGCGCCGCTGTTCTTCGTCGCTGGCAACGTCGATCACGGCACCGGCACGCGCATCATCGACCGCTTGGGCAATCTGCGCCACGCCATGCCGATCACCGCCGCTGCGGCGGCGCTGGCCGGGCTGTCGATGGCCGGCATTCCGCTCTCCTTTGGCTATGTGGTCAAAGACGTGGTCGGGCAAGCGGATGCGCTCGGCGGCATGAGCGAACTGATCAAGGTCGCCAACACCATCTTTGCTGCGGTGGCGGTGGCGGTGGCGGCGGTGGCGGCGGTGCGCGTATTTTGGCGCCATCCGGGCCACAACCTGACCCCGCCCGACGCCCACGAGGGCGGTGTGGCACTGTGGGCGCCGCCGCTGGTGCTGGCTTCTATAGGCATTGCGCTGGGCTTGGCGCCGTTCATGGCCGATTGGCTGCTGGGCGTGGCCGCTGAGGCCATGACGCCGCGTGCCGAGGCGGTGGCGGTGCATTTTGCGCTCGAGTTCAGCTTGGGCAGCCTGCTGTCGCTGGCGCTCACCGTGGGCATAGGGGCCGCGGTCTTTATCTACTGGGACCCGCTGCACCGGCGCTTTGACCGGCTGCTGACGCTTTTTGACACCATCAGCACGCCGGCGCAGTACGAGCGCTTCATCAACGGCATCCCGGTGCTGGCGGCGCGCAGCAGCCGCTGGCTGCAGGGCGGCGATCTGAGCCGGTACAGCCTGCTGCTGCTGGCCTTTGTGAGCACCGTCATGGGCGGCATCATGCTGGCGGGCTGGAGCCAGTGGCTGTGGCCGGCTTGGGTCACGCCTTCGGCCGGCTTTGTCGGCGCTTGTGCCCTGATTGTGGCTGGGGCGCTGCTGGCGTTGTGGCAGCGCGATCGGCTGGTGCTGTTGCTGGCCACAGGGCTGGTGGGTTTTGGCAGCGGCGTGTTTTATCTCTACGCCGGTGCGCCCGATGTGGCTTACACGCAGTTCGTGGTCGAATCGGTGTTTGTGATCGTGGTGGCGTCGGTGTTGCTCAAGCTGCGCCAGCGCGGCCGCGGCCAAGGGCTGGAGCAGACGCATTCGGTGCGTGGCGCGCTGCCGGTGGCGCTGCTCTTTGGCGCCGTCATCGCCCTGTGGTTGCTGATCGCCTCGGGGGTGGATTTCAACCCGCAGTTGCACCAGTTCTTTGCCCAGGTGAGCGTGCCCGAAGCCTTTGGGCGCAACGTGGTCAACGTGGTGCTGGTCGATTTTCGGGCGCTAGACACCTTGGGTGAAATCGTCGTGGTGACGCTCTCGTTCATGGCCGCCATCGCGCTGCTGCAATCGGTGCGTGCGCACAGCCAGCGCGAACGCGCCAAAACCCAAGCTGGAGGTGGCGCATGAACCGACGCGTGGTGATGCTGGAGTCGATAGCCGGCCCGCTGTACGTGGCGATCTTGCTGGCTTCCTTGTGGGTGCTGCTGCGCGGCCACAACGAGCCCGGTGGCGGTTTCATCGGTGGCTTGCTGGCCGTCAGCGCCTCGGTGCTGTGGGCAGTAGCGCACGGCAGCAAGGCGGCCACGCTGCGCCTGCCCTACGGCAGCGCACTGCGCCTGACCATCATGGGCATAGCCATCGGCTTGTTTTCCGGCCTGCCGGCCTTGGTTCTGGGGCTGCCGTACCTGACGCACCTGTGGGGCACGATCCCGCTCGGTTTCACCGAGCTCAAGGTCTCGACCGTGATCATTTTTGACCTCGGCGTCTATCTGGCGGTCTGGGGCGGCTTGGCCGGCTATGCGATCGAGTTGCTCGGGCTGGACGAAGGTGATGAAGCCGATGAAACCCGTGTAGATGGGCCCACTGCGGCCCAGGAGCAGCGCGCATGATCTGGCTATTGGCCCTGACGGTTTGGATCACGACCTCAGCCGGGGTCTATCTGGCGCTGTCGCGCGATGTCTTTCGCTGCGTCTTTGGTTTGGGTATTCTGAGCAGCGCCGTCATTCTGGCCTTGTTTGCCTCGGGGCGCTTGGGCAGCGTGCAACCGGCGGTGATTCCCTTGGGTGAAACCGTGCTGCGCGACGCCGCCAACCCGCTGCCGCAAGCGCTGACCCTGACCGCGATCGTGATCGGCTTTGCCCTCATTTGTTTTTCTTTGGTGTTGGCGCTGCGCCTGATTCAACGCGCCGACACCGACGACTCCGTGGCCCTGCGCATGTCTGAACCGATCCCGACCGACCCCGTCAAACCGCCTTACAACGGCGCCGAACACGAGCCCGCGCTGCCCGCCGCCTCGCCGACCTCGGGGGGCGCTGCATGACTTGGCTGGCCGCGACGCCGGTGCTGGTGCCCTTGGCCACCGTGGTGGCCACGGCGCTGGCGCACAAAAACCCACGCCTGCAAAGCGCGCTCAGCTACTTGGGCGTGGTGGCTTTTCTGCTGTGCATGTTGGCCTTGGTGGCGGCGGCGCATCAGGGCCAGCCGGCGCAGACCGTGTTTGGCGACTGGGGTGTGCCCTACGGCATCGAGTTTTACGTCGATCGGCTCAGCGCCTCGATGCTGCTGATCACCGCCATCATGGGGCTGGCCTGTTTGGTGTTCATGGCCAGCGACGCCGACACCGCCGAACCGCGTCACCCGCTGTTGTTGCCGCTGCTGCATGGGGTGCTGGTTGGGGTTGCGGGCTCGTTTGCCACCGCCGACCTGTTCAACCTCTACGTCTGGTTCGAGGTCATGCTGGTGAGCGCGATGGGCTTGTTTGCCTTGGGTGGGCGCGTGGACCAGCTCGACGCCACCTTCAAGTACTTTGTGCTCAACATTTTTGGCACCCTGATGCTGCTCATGGCCGTGGGCATGGTCTATGCCGCCACCGGGCACCTCAACTACAGCGCGCTGGCGCAGGCGGCGCCGTATCTGTCGGACTGGATGAGCATCCTGCTGGTCACGGGCCTGCTGCTGGCTTTTCTGATCAAGGCCGGTGCTTTCCCGCTCTTTGCTTGGTTGCCGTCTTCGTACCACACCCTGCCGGCGCCGGTGCTGGCGCTGTTTGCCGGTTTGCTGACCAAGGTCGGCGTCTATGCGGTGCTGCGCACGGCCGGCGACATCTTTGCCGGCTCCCCCGACCTGATCTACGAGGCGCTGGGCTGGATCGCGGCGGCGACCATGCTCTTTGGCGTGCTCGGCGCGGCCTACCACTGGGACATGCGGCGCATTCTGGCCTTTCACATCATCAGCCAGATCGGCTACATCTTGCTCGGTGTGGCGCTGGCCAGCCAGGCCGGCAACGCCGCCACGCTGTTCTACACCCTGCACCACATCATCGTCAAGGCCAATCTGTTCCTGATCGCGGCCATCATCTGGCGCTTGAGCGGCGATTACGATCTGCGCAAAATCGGTGGTCTGTACAAGGTCAAGCCGCTGCTGGGGCTGCTGTTTTTAATTCCGGCGCTGTCGCTGGTCGGTATTCCGCCGCTGTCGGGTTTTTGGTCCAAGGTGCTGGTGCTGCAAGAGGCCTTGGCGCAGGGCCAGTACGTCTGGACCTTTGTGGCGCTGCTGGTGAGCGTGCTCACGCTGTACTCGATGGTCAAAATCTGGATGGAAGCGTTCTGGAAGCCGCACCCAAACAAAAACTGGGCCTTGCCGCACAACACCCGGCTGGCGCCGGCCTATGCCGCCACCTTGGGGCTGGCGGCGCTGACGCTGCTGATCTCGCTCAACCCGCAGCCGCTGATCGAATACGCGCAGGCGGCGGCACTCAGCTTGGGGGCGCGCTGAAATGATGCTCAAACCGGTTGCCGCCGTCGTGCTGCTGGCGCGTTTTCTCAAGGCCGTGCTGCTCTCGGGCATCCAGACGGTGCAGGTGATCTTGCGCGCCAGTCTGGGCCAGCGCACCCCGCCGCCCGCGGCTTTTTTGCGTGTCCACTTCGCGCCCATGAGCCCGATGGGCGCCTCGCTGCTGGGCTGCATGATCACGCTCACGCCCGGCACCACCACGCTCGACATCGATATGGAAAACCGCATCATTTTGATGCACGTGCTCGACGCATCCGACACCGACGCCATCGTGCACGGCATCCGGCACGATTTTGAATCGGGTTTGGTGCCGCTGTTTGGAGTGCGCCCATGATGGACTCTCTGCTGCTCTGGCTGGCCACCTCGGCGCTGGTGTTGTGCGCGCTGGCGGCTTGCGGCTTGGCGACTTGGCGCATCATTAAGGGTCCGACCCACGCCGACCGCGTGGTGGCGCTCGACATCATGCTGGCGGCTGCGGTCGGTTTGTGTATTGCGGCCTCGATCTACACCCAGCGCACGGTGTTTCTGGATGTGGCCATCGGGCTGGCGCTGGTGGGTTTTGTGGCCACCGTGGGCTGGGCCCGGGTCGTGGACAAAGGGGCGGATTGATGCTGCTGGAACTGCTGGTTGCTGTTTTTCTGCTCGCCGCTGGCGTGCTGCTGCTGATCGCCGCATGGGGCGTGGTGGCGCTGCCCGACGCGCTGGCGCGCCAACACGCCGCCACCAAGGCCGGCACCTTGGCTCTTGCCACGGCCTGCATCGGCGCCATGCTGTTTGCGCTCGACTGGGGTTGGAGCTGGCGCATTTTGCTGATTTTGGGCTTTTTGTTCGCCACGCTGCCGGTGGCCTCGCACATGCTGGCGCGGGCGGCGGTGCGCGAATCGCGCCTGATCCCGGACGTGAGCCAAGTGCCGCTGATCGGCGACGACCCGGCTCAGTCCAAGCCGTAAAAGCGCTTAATGCCCTCCCACGCGGCCTCGGGCGTGTCCACGGTTTGGAACAGATCCAGATCGGCGGGGCTGATCACCCCTTCTTCGACCAGCACCTCGAGCCGCAGCAGGCGCTGCCAGTAGTCGCTGCCAAAGAGGAAGATCGGCAGCGGCTTGGCCTTGTGGCACTGCACCAAGGTGAGCACTTCAAACAGCTCGTCCAGGGTGCCGAACCCGCCCGGAAACGCCACCAGTGCCTTGGCGCGCATCAAAAAATGCATTTTGCGCAGCGCAAAATAGTGGAATTTGAAGTTCAGCTCGGGGCTGACGTAGGGGTTGGACAGCTGCTCGTGCGGCAGCGTGATGTTGAGCCCGAGATTCAGCGCCCCCGCCTCGTGCGCGCCGCGGTTGGCCGCCTCCATGATGCCGGGGCCGCCGCCGGTGACGATGTAGAGCCGATCCTGTGCCTGGCAGTGCAGGCTGTATTCGGCCACCAAGCGGGCAAAGCGGCGCGCCTGCTCGTAATAACGGGCGTTGCGCTGCAGGGTTTGGGCGGCGGCAATGGCTTGGGCATCACCGCTGGCCTGCGCCTGCTCAAGCGCCTCGGCCGCTGCTTCGGCGGAGCGAAAGCGCGCGCTGCCAAACACCACCACGGTGTGCTCGATGCCCAGCGCCTGCATTTCCAGCTCGGGCTTGAGCAGCTCGAGCTGCATGCGGATGCCGCGCGACTCGCGGCGCAGCAGAAACTCCGGGTCGGCGAAAGCCAGCCGGTGCGCGTCGGGGTGCAGCTCGACGCCGTCGGCGGCTTGGGCCTGCAGTTCGGCCCAAGCGTGCGCCAACCGGTTGACGCGCAAGTCTTGGGGGTTGCCCATCCGCCTTTTAGACGCGGCGGCGGTATTCGCCGGTGCGGGTGTCGATCTCGATGCGGTCGCCTTGTTCCACGAACAGCGGCACCGAAACCTCAAAACCGGTGGCGATCTTGGCCGGCTTGAGCACCTTGCCCGAGGTGTCGCCCTTGACGGCCGGTTCGGTCCAAGTGATCTCGCGCTCGACGCTGGTGGGCAGTTCGACCGAAATCGCTTTGCCGTCGTAGAACACCACTTCGACCGTCATGCCGTCGGCCAAGTAGTTGAGGGCGTCGCCCATGTTGGCGGCCTCGACTTCGTACTGGTTGTAGTCGGCGTCCATGCAGACGTACATCGGGTCGGCAAAGTAGGAGTAGGTGCACTCTTTTTTGTCGAGGATGACGTTGTCGATCTTGTCGTCGGCCTTGAACACGACTTCGGTGCCCATGTTGTTGAGCAGCGCCTTGAGCTTCATGCGCACCGTGGCGGCGCCACGGCCACCGCGGGCGTATTCGGTTTTAAGGACGATCATCGGGTCTTTGCCGTGCATGATGACGTTGCCGGCGCGGATTTCTTGGGCGATTTTCATGGTGGGTGCGCAGATGCGGGGGGTGCAAAAGTAAAACAGCGCATTCTACCTTTTCCCGGCTACAAAGAGCAGCGCTACAAAGCGCAGCATCCGTCTAGCGGCTGGCGTGCTGCAAGCGCAACTTGGCCCGGGGTTGGGTGGCTGGCGCTGCGGCGGGTTCGGCTGACGCACTGGCCGCATTTGCATCGAGCTTAAAGCCGCGCACCAGCGCGCTCAAGTGCTCGGCTTGGCTCTGTAGGGAGGCGGCGGCAGCGGCGCTCTCTTCGACCAGCGCCGCGTTTTGCTGCGTCACCTGATCGAGCTGCTGCACCGCCTCGCCCACTTGCGTGATGCCTTCGGACTGCTCGTGGCTGGCAGCGCTGATCTCGGCAATCAGGTCGGTCACGCGTTGCACTTGGTTCACGATCTCGCTCACGCTCTGGCCGGCTGCCGCCACCTGTTGCGTGCCCGCACCCACCTTTTCGACGCTGGTGCCAATCAGGGTCTTGATCTCTTTGGCCGCCTGCGCGCTGCGCCCAGCCAAACTGCGCACCTCGCTGGCCACCACGGCAAAACCGCGCCCCTGCTCGCCCGCGCGCGCCGCTTCCACCGCGGCGTTGAGCGCCAAAATGTTGGTCTGAAACGCGATGCCGTCGATGACGTTGATGATGTCGGCAATTTTTTTGCTGCTGGCGGCAATCTCGTCCATGGTGCCCACCACCTGCGCCACCACGGCGCCGCCGCGTTGGGCTGCGGCACTGGCACCGCTGGCGATCTGGCTGGCCGAGCGTGCAGTTTCAGCGTTTTGCTTCACGGTTGCGGTGAGCTGCTCCATGCTGGCCGCGGTTTGTTCGAGGTTCGAGGCCTGGGTTTCGGTGCGGCTGGACAAATCGGCGTTGCCGCTGGCGATTTGGGCCGAGCCGGTGACAATGGCGTCGGCGCTCTGGCGCACCCGGGTCACCACTTGGGCTAGGCTGGTGTTCATGGCCGACAGCGCGCGCAGCAAATCGGCGCATTCGTCGCGCCCACTGGCTTCAATGCGCGTCGTCAAATCGCCCGCCGCCACGGTTTGCGCCAGAGCCACGGCTTTTTGGAGCGGGCGGGTGATTGAGCGCGTGATGGCCCAAGCCAAACCAGCCCCAAGCAGCAGCGCAAGCAGGGTGCCGCCTAACATGAGCGCAACCATTCCAGTGAATATGGCGGCACTGCTGCTGTATTTGCTGTGCGCTTGTTGCGATTGGAGTTCGATCAGGGCAATGATGGCCTGCGTTACCTGCTCGGCCAAAGAGTCGAGCTGCTCGCGGTAAATGGACTCTGCAGCGTCCCAGCGCCCTGCTTGCGCGGCTTCCATGATCGGGATCAGGCCCCGGCTAAGGTAGGCACGCCGCGCCTGCGCAAAAATTTCAGCTAGCTGCGTTTCAGTGGCATCGAGCCCCTTGCTGCTGTAAGCCTGCCATGCCTGATCGATCTGGGACCGGTTGCTGGCAAACTCGCTCAGCCTGCGCTGCACGTTGTCTGGGCTCCGGTTGAGCAATACATCCATCGCCAGCACCCGATTGCGCCGTATCAAACGGTCTATGGTGTTGAGCTGCCCCAAGGGTTGTACGTTGTGGTGGTACATGGAGGCTCCATTGGCCTGCATGCGAGCTGTCGCCCCATAGCCGATGGCAGCACCAGCGATCAACATCATCAACAACAACACGAAGGCCAAGCCTAAGCGCGGGCCGATTTTCAGGTGTTGGATCATTTTTAACTCTCCTAAAAGGGTGCGTGGTTGTCTGTGTACGGGTCTAGGGGCGCTGCGGTGCAGGGGTGGCGGCAATGCAGTGCGGCGGCGGCAGGGGGCGCGACAAAGAAGCAGGCGGCGGCCCAGTCGCCCACGACTTAGGGCGTGTTTGAGCGCAGAGTGCGCGTGTAAAAAAGGGGAGGCGAATCTGGCCGCTGTTTAGGGCAGAGCTGCGCTGCATCGGCAAGCGCGATGCAGGCCACGCCTGAACGCACACGAGCGCATTCGGCCCGCACCCTGCGCGTCTGGGCATGGCCGCGCCAAGGGCTGATAAAATTGCTTGCTTGCTTGCTTGCTTGCTTGCTTGCTTGCTTGCTTGCTTGCTTGCGCAAAGTATGTTCCTAAATGATTTGCACCGACTGTACAACAAAAAATTTGCGTCTAAGCGCCAACGCAGGTTCGGCAGCGCTTCAAAAATCGCGCTCGCCTTGGGCCAACGCCGCTGCCTTGCTCAGCAACCGGGGCACGAGCCCGGGTTGTGCACGCAAGCGCAACCGCGCCTTGGTCACGCAATCGGCCCATAGCTGCAGCCGCGCCGCGCTGAACTCGGGCAGGGGACCAGAATGGACGTCGTTCCAAACCCGGTGCATTTGGCGCAGACAGGTCGGGGCCTCGAGCCAGTCCAGAAAGGCTTCGAGCTTGGCGTGGTGCGCGCCGTCGTCTTGCGGGTAGAGCTGCCAGACCAACGGCTGGCCGGCCCAGAGCGCGCTCACCAAAGAGTCTTCGCCGCGCACGAGGTTGAGGCTGCTGTTGCGCAGCAGGGCGTCGAACTCGGTTTGCGCCAGCAGCGGCAGCCGTTCCACCGTGGCGCTGGCCGGCAGTGCGGCTTGCGCGCGCTGCCACGCCGCTTGGCTGCGCCCGGCGCAGACGCGCCAGTGCGCTTGCGCCAGCGCCGGCTGAGCGAGCAGCAGGGCCAGCGCTTCGGGTTCGTAGCAAAACAGGGTGATGCGGGGTGCCCAGGGGGTGGCGTCTGAGTCTGCGTGGGTTTGGGCGGGGGAGGTGGCGTTTTCTTGGACGGGTGCAGGCCATGCAGCAGACGGATGATCGGCAACGGCCCGATCCGGCCCCAGCAACCCGCCGCTGCCGGGCGTGAAGCCGGGGTAGTAAAACCACTTGACGCGCCCGGCCAGGGGCCCGCTGAGCACCGGCGAAGGCAGGCCGTGGCAACGCTCGATCCAAGGCTCGGCGCTCAGGTACTCGAGGTTGATCCACACTTGGCCGGTGCGGCCTTCGGGTTGCAAGGCCTGCACCCAGTGCGGCGCGATGTCGCAACCAAAGGCTTCGATCAGGACATCGCCGGGCTCGAGGGTGGGCGGCGCGGTCTCGGGCTGCAGGCGCGGCCAGTGGTGCACGCTCAGCTCCGCCAATTCGCCTAGTCCTTGGTACAGGGGCTGGGCGCTGGTGCTGGCTTGGCTGGGGCTGGATCTAGGGCTGGGGCCTGGGCCTTGCAGCGCGCCGGGGGACGCCATCCAGGACAGCGCCGAAGCGTCGTCCACCCACAGCCGCACGCGCTGGCGGTGCGCCACCAGTTGCCGCGCCAGCCGCCAGCAGACACCCAGATCGCCCCAGTTGTCGATCACGTGACAAAAAATGTCCCAGAGCCGGGGGGCGGCAGGGGCAGGTGCGGGTGCGGCGGCTTTCATGGCACAGGATTGTCGCTGGCCCTGCGCGCGGCCAGGTGCCACAATCGGCAACCATGACCGAGGACGCGCCTGCCCCCTTTCCCGAATCGCTGCTGCACGCCGTGGCCGCCCTGCCGGGCCTGCCGGGGGTGTACCGTTTTTTTGACGCCGCCGATGCGCTGCTCTACGTGGGCAAGGCACGGCACCTGAAGAAGCGCGTGTCGAGCTACTTCAGCCGCCGCCACGATGGCACACGCATCGGCCACATGGTGGGCCAGATCGCGCGCCTCGAGAGCACCGTGGTGCGCTCCGAGGCCGAGGCGCTGCTGCTCGAGAATAACCTGATCAAGGCCAGCCAGCCGCGCTACAACATCTTGTTCCGCGACGACAAGAGCTACCCCTACCTGCGCCTGGGCAGCGGCGTGGGGCGCAAGGCGGGCACGGCGGGCACGGTGGCGCCAGCCGCACCGGCAGCCGCACCGGCAGCCACGCCACCACCGCTCGCAGCGGCGCAGCCGCAGGCTTTCCCGCGCCTGTCGTACTACCGCGGCGCCGTGGACGGGCGCGGCCAGTACTTTGGCCCCTACCCAAACGGCTGGGCGGTGAAGCAAACCATCGAGTTGCTGCAAAAGGTGTTCAGGCTGCGCACCTGCGAAGACACGGTGTTCCTGCACCGCAGCCGCCCCTGCCTGCTGTACCAGATCCGGCGCTGCAGCGGCCCGTGCGTGGGGCTGGTGAGCGCGGCCGACTACGCGCGCGACGCGCAAGACGCCGCCGCCTTTCTGCGCGGCCAAACCGACACCCTGCTGACCGCGCTGGAGCAACGCATGCAAGCGCACGCCGAACAACTGGCGTTTGAGCAGGCGGCCCAGGTGCGCGACCAGATCGGCAGCCTGGCACACCTGCTGCAGCAGCAGGCGATGGAGAATGTGCGCGACCAGGAAGCCGATATTCTGGCCGTGAAAGTGCAGGGCGGGCGCGCTTGCGTCAACCTGGCGATGGTGCGCGGCGGCCGCCATCTGGGCGACCGACCTTTTTTTCCGTCGCAGGTGGCCGACGGGGCGCTGCTGGCCAGCGTCGAGGAGGGCGCAGATGCAGAGTCGGCAGCAGACCCCGCCCCAGAGACGATGACCGATGCGCCGGCACCGGATGCCGCCGCCACCCCGCCGCCCAGCCTGGAGACCCGGGTGCTGGAGGCCTTCATCGCTCAGCATTACAGCGCCTACCCGCCGCCGCCGCTGCTGGTGCTGGGGGCGCCAGTGAGCACGCACCTGCTCGATTTGCTCGGCCAGGCCAGCGCACACAAGGTGCATGCGGTGTGGCAACCGCGCGAGCAGCGGCGCGCCTGGCTCGAGATGGCGCAGCAAAACGCGGCGTTGCAGCTGGCGCGCTTGTTGTCCGAGGAGGGCTCGCAGCAGGCGCGCACGCGCGCGCTGGCACAGGCGCTCGATCTGCCCGACGAGGCGCTGGAGCGCTTGCGCATCGAGTGCTTCGACGTCTCGCACAGCGCGGGCGAGGCCACCATGGCCGCGTGCGTGGTGTTCGAGGGCCACAGGATGCAGAGCGCCGAGCACCGGCGCTACGCGATCGAGGGCATTGCGCCCGGTGACGATTACGCCGCCATGCGCCAGGTGCTGCTGCGCCGCTACGGCAAGCTGGCCGCAGCGCAGGCGCCCGAGGCCGCCGCTGGCCCACGCTGGCCCGATGTGGTGCTGATCGACGGCGGTGCCGGGCAGGTGGCCGTGGCGCGCCAGGTGTTCGAGCAGCTCGGGGCCGATGTGGGCCGCATCGTCGGCGTGGCAAAAGGCGCCGGGCGCAAGGTCGGGCTCGAGGAACTGGTGTTTGCCGATGGCCGCGACCCAATCGCCCTCGGGGCCGATTCGGCCGCGCTGATGCTGGTGGCGCAAATCCGCGACGAGGCGCACCGCTTTGCCCTCACCGGCATGCGCGCCCAGCGCACGCGCACGCGCACCGGTGGCAGCCAGCTCGAAAATATCCCCGGCGTCGGCCCCAAGCGACGCGCGCGGCTGCTGCAGCGTTTTGGCGGCTTGCGTGGGGTGGCGGCGGCGAGCGTGGCCGATCTGGCCGGCGTCGAGGGCATTTCGACCGAGCTGGCGCAGCAAATCTACAAGGCTTTGCGCTGAACGGCGCGCCCGAATCCGGGCAAACCCTCGCATAATCAGGCCCATGTTTTTTAACCTGCCGACATCGCTCACCTGGGCGCGCATCGTCTCCATTCCCCTGATCGTGGCCGTGTTCTACTGGCCCGGGCTGGAGCAGAGCACGCAAAATCTGGTTGGCACGGTGCTGTTTGTGCTGTTTGCGCTCACCGACTGGGCCGACGGCTACTTGGCGCGCAAGCTGAATCAGACCTCGGCCTTCGGCGCCTTTCTGGACCCGGTGGCCGACAAGATCCTGGTCTGCGCCTGCCTGCTGGTGCTGGTGCAACTCGACCGCGCCGACGTGTTCGTGGCGCTGATCATCATCGGCCGCGAGATCGCCATCTCGGCGCTGCGCGAGTGGATGGCGCTCATCGGCGCCACCCGCAGCGTGGCGGTGCACGCGCTGGGCAAGCTCAAAACCGGGGTGCAGATGGTGGCGATCCCGTTCCTGCTCTACGACGCCACGCTCTTGGGTCTGATCGACACCCGGGTCTGGGGCGCGGTGTTGCTGTGGATTTCGGCCATTCTCACGGTCTGGTCGATGGTTTACTACCTGATCAAAGCGCTGCCCGAAATCCGCGCCAAGTCGCGCTGACAAAGCGCCCATATCGCGCAGCAGCGCTCACCCATGCTTGGCCGCTCGTCCCAGATGCCCCACGACGCTTGGTTGCGCGCCATGCCTTGGGTGTTCGTGCTGATCTGGAGCACCGGCTTCATCGTGGCGCGCTATGGCATGCCACACGCCCCGCCCATGACCTTTCTGGCCTGGCGCTATGCCTTGTCGATCGCCCTGTTTCTGCTCTGGGTCTGGTGGGCGCGGGTGGCGTGGCCGCGCAGCCGCTCGCAGTGGGGGCACCTGGCGGTGCTGGGGCTGCTGATGCACGCCGGCTACCTTGGCGGCGTGTGGGCGGCTGTCAAGGCCGGCATGGGCGCGGGCCTGGTGGCGCTGCTGGTGGGTCTGCAGCCGGTGCTCACCGCCATCTGGTTGTCGGCCTTTGCCGCCTCGACCGGTTTGGCCGTGACGCGGCGCCAGTGGCTCGGGTTGCTGCTGGGCTTGGCCGGGCTGGTGCTGGTGTTGTGGCACCAGTTCGTGCCCCCAGATGCGCAGGCGGCCGTGGGCGCAGCCACGGGCCAGATCGGCGCCACCTGGTTCAACGTCGGTTTGGCCGTATGCGCGCTGCTGAGCATCACCGCCGGCACCTTGTACCAAAAACGCTACGTGCAGCCCTGCGACGTGCGCAGCGCCAACACGGTGCAGCTGCTGGCGGCCTTTGCCGTCACGCTGCCGCTGGCGCTGCTCGAGCCCGGCGGCATGAACTGGAACGCCGAACTGGCCGGTGCGCTGGCGTGGTCGGTGCTGGCGCTCACGCTCGGGGCCAGCTCGCTGCTCTATCTGCTGATCCAGCGCGGCGCAGCGGCCTCGGTGGCCAGCCTGATGTACCTGGTGCCGCCGTGTACCGCCGTGCTCGCCTGGCTGCTGTTCGACGAGCCCATCACCGCCCTGACCGTGACCGGCGTGGCGCTGACCGCGCTCGGCGTCGGTCTGGTGGTGCGCAGCCCCCCAACCGCCAAAGCCTGATACTTGCCCCACCCACCCCAGGAGCCCGCCCCCATGAAAACGCACCGCATCGCCGTCATCGCTGGCGACGGCATCGGCCAGGAAGTCATGCCCGAAGGGCTGCGCGCGCTCGAGGCGGCCGCCAGCCGCTTCGGCATCGGCTTGCAGTTCGATCATTTCGACTTCGCCTGCTGGCCCTGGTACGAGCGCCATGGCCAGATGCTGCCCGACGACTGGAAAGAGCAGATCGGCGGCCACGACGCGATCTATTTCGGCGCCGTCGGCTGGCCCGAGAAAATCCCCGACCACATTTCGCTCTGGGGTTCGCTGTTGCGTTTTCGGCGCGAGTTCGACCAATACGTGAACCTGCGCCCGGCGCGCCTGCTGCCCGGCATCAGCTCGCCCCTGCGCCGCCGCGACGGCACGCCCTACGCCCCGGGTGAGATCGACATGTGGATCGTGCGCGAAAACACCGAGGGCGAATACTCGAGCGTCGGCGGGCGCATGTACGAGGGCAGCGAGCGCGAAATCGTGCTGCAGGAAACCGTGATGAGCCGCCACGGCGTCGATCGGGTGCTGCGCTTTGCCTTCGAGCTGGCGCAGAGCCGCCCCAGGCCGCACCTCACCAGCGCCACCAAGAGCAACGGCATCGCCATCACCATGCCCTACTGGGACGAGCGCGTGGCCGCCATGGCGCGTCAGTACCCCGGCGTGCGCGTGGACCAGTTCCACATCGACATCCTGTGCGCCCACTTCGTGCAGCGCCCCGACTGCTTCGACGTGGTGGTGGCGAGCAACCTGTTTGGCGACATCCTGAGCGACCTCGGACCGGCCTGCACCGGCACCATCGGCGTGGCGCCCAGTGCCAACCTGAATCCCGAGCGCCGCCAGCCCTCGCTGTTCGAACCCGTGCACGGCTCGGCCCCCGACATCGCCGGGCGCGGCATCGCCAACCCGATCGGCCAGATCTGGTGCGGGGCCATGATGCTCGATTTTCTGGGCCACCGCCCGGCGCACGACGCGCTGCTGCAAGCCATCGAAACCGTGCTGGCCGCCGGCAGCAGCGCCCCACGCACCCCCGACCTCGGCGGCCGCGCCCGCACCACCGATCTAGGGCGGGCGATCGCCGAGGTGGTCGGCGCATGAGCGCAGCCCCGGCCGCCGTTCTAGCCCCCGGCGCCGATCCGCAGTCGGTCTTTGCCTTGCTCGACGACTGCGAAGCCAGCGCCGCGCAGCCCAGCAGCCGGCTCTACACCGGCTTCGTGCGCGAGCACGTCTGCACCGACGCGACCGACCGCGCCGCGCTGGAGGCGCTGTGGGCTGCAGTGGCGCAAGACCAGCGCGCCGGTTTGTACGCGCTGCTGCTGGCCGACTACGAATGGGGCGAGGCCTTGGTGCTCGGCCAGCCGGCGACGGCCTATCCGGGCGCGGCGCTGCGCTTGCTCATGTTCAGCCACCTGCAGCGGCTCGCGCGCGAGCAAGTCGATGCCTGGCTGCAGGACTGGCCCGGCTTTGGCGCCGGTGGCGGCACGCTGGCGCTGCAGGAAAGCGTCGATGAAGCGGGCTTTGCGGCCGCCATCGAGCGCATCCACGCCGCCATCCGTGCCGGCGAGACCTACCAGGTGAACTACACCTACCGCCTGCAGGGTCAGGCCTGGGGCGAACCAGTGGCGCTGTACGCGGCCTTGCGCGCGCGCCAACCGGTGCCCTTTGGTGCGCTGCTGCGCTTGCCCGACGAAAGCTGGCTGCTGTCTTGCTCGCCCGAGCTGTTTTTGCGCCAGCGGCACGGAGTCTTGAGCGCCCGGCCCATGAAAGGCACGGCCGCGCGCGGCCTTGCACCAGACAGCGATGGCGTCGGCGACTGCGAAGCCGATCTGGCCAGCGCCCGCCAGCTGCAAGCCGACCGCAAGACCCAGGCCGAAAACGTGATGATCGTGGACTTGCTGCGCAACGACATCGGGCGCGTCGCACTCACCGGCAGCGTGCAGGTGCCGGCGCTGTTCGAGATCGAATCCTACGCCACCGTGCACCAGATGACCTCCACCGTGCAGGCCCGGCTGCGGCCCGAGGTCGGTTGGCCCGAGCTGCTGCGCGCCACCTTCCCCTGCGGATCGGTGACCGGCGCACCCAAGCACCGCACCCTGCAGCTCATCCGTGCCCTCGAAAGCACGCCGCGCGGTCCCTACTGCGGCGCCATCGGCTGGCTCGACGCCGCGCCAGCAGGCCAGCGCGTGGGCGACTTCTGCCTCTCGGTGGCCATCCGCACGCTCACGCTCGGGGCGCCGCACCAGGGCCTGCGGCCGCTCAGCCTGGGGGTGGGGGCGGGCATCGTGTACGACAGCGTGGCCGCCGACGAGCTGGCCGAATGCCGCCTCAAAGCCCGCTTCCTCACCGGCCTGGACCCTGGTTTTGACTTGTTCGAGACCCTGCTGCACCTTCCCGGTTGCGGCTTGCAGCATCTGATGCTGCATCTGGCGCGCTTGGCGGCCAGCGCGCGGGCGCTGGGTTTTGCCTTCGACCCCGAAGCCGCCCAGGCGCTGTTGCGCCAGCGCGCGGCCGAGCTGCCCACCGATGGCCCGGCGCGGGTGCGGCTGGCGCTGTCGCACAACGGCCGGCTCAGCCTTGCGCACGCCCCCCTGGCGGCGCTGGCGCCCGCTGTCGTGACGCTGCGGCTGCACCCCGAGCCGCTGCCGCTGCACGATCCGCTGGCCGCGCACAAGACCACGCGCCGCAGCCACTACGACGCCGGCATCCGTGCCGCCGAGCGCGAGGGCGCCTTCGACAGCCTGTTTTTTAACACCGCCGGCGAGCTGATCGAGGGCGGACGCAGCAACGTCTTCTTGCGCCTGGGCGGCCGCTGGTTCACCCCGCCCGTATCTGGCGGAGCCTTGCCCGGCATTCAGCGCAGTTTGCTGCTCGCCGACCCCGCCTGGGCCGCCAGCGAGGCGCGCCTGACACGGGCCGATCTGCAACGCGCCGAGGCCATCGTGGTGTGCAATGCGCTGCGCGGCGCGCTGCCGGCGCGTTTGCTGGAGCAAGCCAGCACGCCCTGAGCCCCGGTTACAATGCGCCAGCCATTGCCGTCCAGCGCACTGTTCCCGGTGCGTTCGGCTAACATCAGGGGTTTCCCGGTGGGGTGCTTAGCTCAGTTGGTAGAGCGGCGCCCTTACAAGGCGTAGGTCGGCGGTTCGAACCCGTCAGCACCCACCACCCACCAGCCCCACGCCGTTGAGCCCGGCATTCACTCCCACGTTGCAGGCAGCGCCCACATGTTTGATTTTTTTCGCAACAACATCAAGTTCCTGATGGCGGTGCTGATGTTGCTGATCATCCCGGCCTTCGTGCTGGTCGGGGTCGAAGGTTATGGGCAATTGGGCGCCGACCCCAACGCCGTGGCGCGCGTCGGCGGCACCGACATCACGCGCGAGCAGTGGGAAGAGCGGCACCGCAACCAGATCGATCGACTGCTGGAGCGCACACCTGGCCTGCAACGCGCCCAGATCGACACCGAAGCCAGCCGCTTTGCCACGCTCGAGCGCATGATCGACGAGCAACTGGTGGCCCTGGCGGCCCAGCAAGCCCGTTTTCTGGTCACCGACCAGCAGCTCGCCGCCACGCTGGCCCAAGACCCCACCATCGCCCAGCTGCGCCGCCCCGACGGCACGCTCGATCTGGAGCGCTACCGCCAGCTGCTGGCCGCCCAGGGCCTGACGCCCGAGCAGTTCGAGCAATCGGTGCGCGCCGACCTGATCCGCCGCCAGCTGCTCGAGGGCTTGGCCGTGACCGCTTTCGCGCCCCCGAAGCTGGCCGAGCAGGCCTTGCAGCCTTTTTTCCAGCGCCGCGAAATCCAGTTCACGGTGTTCCGGCCCGAGGCCTTCCGCGCCGGCGTCGCCCTCACCGAGGCCGACCTGCAGGCCTTCCACACCCAGAATCCGAACCTGTTTCAGTCGGCCGAACAAGTCGATGTCGAATACCTGGTGCTTGATTTGAACGCGGTGGCGCGGGGCATCACCATCAGCGAAGCCGATTTGCGCGCGCATTACGAGCAAACCCGCGCCCAGCTCGCCGCCAAAGAAGAGCGCCGCGCCAGCCACATCCTGCTCACGCTCGAGCCGGGCGCCAGCCCCGAACAACAAGCCCAGGTGCGCGCCCGCGCCGAAGAGCTGCTGGCCCAGGTGCGCCTCAACCCGGCCCGTTTTGCCGAACTCGCGCGCGCGCACTCGCAAGACCCCGGCTCTGCCGCCAGGGGGGGCGATTTGGGCTTTTTTGCCCGTGGCGCCATGGTGCCGCCGTTTGAGCAGGCGGTGTTTGCGCTGCAGCGCGGCGCCATTTCGGACTTGGTGCAGACCGATTTCGGCTTTCACATCATCCAGTTGCTCGAGGTGCGCCAGCCGGCCGCCGAGCCCTTCGAGGCCGTGCGCGAGCGCCTCGCGACCGAGCTGCGCCAGCAACAGGCGCAGCTGCGCTTTGCCCAAGCCGCCGAAACCTTTTCCAACTTGGTCTATGAGCAGGCCGACTCTCTAGCGCCCGCCGCGCAGGCGCTGGGCCTGACCGTCAACCGCGCCCAAGCGGTGGTGCGCCGCGGCCCCCAGCCCGCCGGGCTTGCTCCCGCCTTGACCCATCCCGAGCTGCTGCAGGCCCTGTTTGCCAGCGACGCGCTCACGCTCAGGCGCAACACCGAAGCGATCGAGGTTCAGGCCGGGCAACAGCTGGTGTCAGCAAGGGTGCTCGCGCACCGGCCCGCGCAGCTGCAGCCCCTAGACGCCGTGCGCCCACAAGTCCGCGAACTGCTGCTGCAGCGCCGCGCGCTGGATGCCGCGCGCACCGAAGGGCAAGCCCGCTTGGCGGCCTGGCGCCAAGCCCCGGAAGCGGCCCAAGGCCGGCTGTCACCCGCCGTGGCCCTGTCGCGCACCGAACCGCAAGGCGCGCCCGCCGAGGTGCTGCGCGCCGTGCTGAGTGCCGCCGCCCCAGCATCCGCCGATGCCCCGACTTGGGTAGGCGTCGATATGGGCCCCGACGGCTACGCCGTGATCCGCATCAACCGCGTGCTCGAGCGCGAGGCACCCGACGCGGTGCGCGCCGGGCTGGAGCGCAACCAGCTCGCCGACCTGTGGGCACAAGCCGAAACCCAAGCCTACCTGCGGCATTTGCGCACGCGCTTCGAAGTCGAAATTTTGCAGCCACGCCCCACCGCCGAAACCGCCGCCGCGTCCTGAATCAGGGGTATAATCTAAGGCTTGCGGTGGCTGTAGCTCAGTTGGTAGAGTCCAGGATTGTGATTCCTGTCGTCGTGGGTTCGAGTCCCATCAGCCACCCCAAAAAATTCCTGTAAAAACGAGGACCTTACGGTCCTCGTTTCGTTTCAGGGGCGATCCTTAATCAGATCCGTTGCTGTTGTCCGCTGAAGGATCGATGTGGTATCCGCGCCGCCGCTCGAATTCGCGGTACTGACGGGAGACTTCAGCGTCCGTGTAGTTGCCTGCGACGGCATCGTCCGCCCCCCCTTTGCCGTCGAGGCCCGGCAAACCGCCGAGCATGCCGCCCCAGGCTTCGCGTTCCTGGTTCTCACCAACGAAGGGCAGCAGGTAGGCGTCCAGGATGCCTTTGCCCGGCGTAGCGATCTCGGTGCTCAATGCGGTCAGGTAGTCTGACTTACTCGTGCGGTGCCATTCGATGCAGAAGCCGGCTCGATGGCATAACTCGCTGTGGACCACCAGCATGGTGCGGCCGTTGCCATCCAGACGGCGAGGAAGTCTTCATAGCGCAAGGCACTTCGCCGTTTCGCCAAGTATGCGATGGCTTCGTCCAAGCTGACCCGGAACATCTGGTGTTCCAGTTCCTGGACGATCTGCGGATCCTTCTCGGCGAACTTGTTTCGCAGGTAGCCGGAGGTCTCGAAATCCTTGAACGGATCAAACACCCTGCTTGCACTCCCGCAGGTAGTTCACGAGCAATCTCGCCATGTCATCCTTGGTCAGCCTGCCTGCACGCTTGAGGGCGACCAGCAGATCCTGCACCGGGCCGGAGCGAACTTCGTCTCCGGCTAGGCGGGTTACCGTCTCGGCCCATTGATCGGCGGCAGTCGGCTCATACCGAACCCCATAAGAGCCCGCAAGCCAGCGCACATAGTTGCCCACATCGGTGGTTGGGAACGTCGTTGTGTCCCAAGGCTTGATTCTTAATGCCGTGAAGGCCCTGCGATTGCGATTGTTGACGTATTGCACGGCGCTCTGGCCTAGGGCCAGCTTGCGGGAAACACGGCGGTCGCCTGTGTCCAGCACCAGCGTGCCCCTTGCGCCGGTGGTTACATGAGCCTTTAGCTTTAGCGCCACCTCACGCGCCAGCGTCTCGACATCCACGACTGGCGTCACCTCGTGCGTGGATTCGTCCCGGCGGGCCTTGGCGTAAACGCCTGCGCCCAAGCGGAGCAATTCCCCGTCGCGCTGAAGCGTCTTGAGCGCTTCCGAAATCTGCGATGCGCTGCCCAGCCGCGCGAGTTCGGCGCGCAGTACAACGTGGCCGGAGCGGCGCCGAATGGACTGGCGCATCCGGTCTGCAAGCTTCATCGTAGAACCCATCCGTCAATTTTAACGCCTTTGGGCTGTTTTTGTGAAAAAAACAATGGTGTCAATGCGTTGGGTTTGCATAACCTGCCGGTGCTCAGGCAATTCTTGCGGACTTGCCGCTAGAAATCCGAGCCGGCTGACCCCGAGTTCACCCTCCGGCGCAGGCCCTCGGGGTAAGGGATGGGGCAACACAACGCCCCGCCTGAAATTGCCCCAATTGTGTCATTTTCTCAAGCGATAATGGCCGCGTGAACCACGCACCCGAACAGATAACATTCGAGCTTCCAGCCAAAAAAACCAGCACCCACCGGGCCAGTCGGCCCATCGTCGGCGCGGCGGCGGCGCTGTCGATCTCGATTCCCCATGCCATAGGCGTCGGGCTGCTGGCTTTTGCGCCGTTGGCCACCTTGGGCTCGTTTGGTTTCTTGGCTCTGTGGTCGGCGGCCGTGCCGGGGGCCTTGCTGGCGCTGCTGGCGCGCAGCAAGGGGGCGGTCTATGGGCCCTCGACGGCCGTGGCGCTGCTTTTTGGCGGCATGTTGGCCTTGGTGGTCGATGCCGGCGCAGCGGCGTCGATAACTGCCGCGCAGGCGCTGGCGATCACCGGCGTTTTCGCCGCGCTGGGTTTTGTGTTGCAAAGCCTGATTGCCTGGAGTGGTTTGGCCCGCATGGCGCGCTTCATTCCGGTTGCGGTGACGCAAGGTTTTGCGGCCGGGGTGGGCTTGTCGCTCATTTTGGCGCAGATCAAGGGGTTGTACTTCATCAGCGGCGCGCACTGGGGCGCGTTGTTGGGCTGGCACGTAGGGATCGCACTGGCTGTGGTGGCCCTCAGCCATGTGTTGCAGCGCCTGTGGCCGCGCTTTCCCACGCTGCTGATCGCCGTCACCCTAGTCGCCTTGCCGTGGCTGTACTGGGCCCCCGGGGTCGAGCTGCGCATGGCGGCCGAGCAAGCGGTATTTATGCTGCCCGTGGTGCCCGACTGGTGGGCGGCGCCGTGGTGGCTGGTATTCGACAGGGTGGGTTTTCAGCTTGCATCGCTGGCTTTGTTGATGGCGGTGGTGAACTCGCTCGAGGTGTTGGTCTATCACCAGCAACTGGAGGTTGAGCACGGACAACGCACTGCGCCCGGGCCGGTGTTGGGGCGCGAGGGCTGGGTGGGGGTGGGCTGTGCGCTGATGGGCATGATTCCGGCCTCGACCAGCTTGTCGCGCTCGCTCACCGCGCTCTTTTACACGGGCAAACCGAGCCTGCGGGCCGGGCAGTGGCACGCGCTGGCCATGATCGCCGTGGCCTTCAGCGGCTATCTGTGGCTGCCTTGGGTGCCGATGGCGGTTTTGATGGGGGCGCTGCTGATCACCGGTGTGCGCATGATTCCGCCTCCTCTGTGGGGGCTGCTCAAGGCCCGCGAGGGCCGGGGCGCGCGCCTGCAGGCTTGGGTGGTGGCTTTGGTGTTTGTGGGCTCCAGCGGTGCCTTGGCGTTGCTGGCGGGTCTGCTGGTGGCCACCTTGGATCTGCTGCGCGCATCGGGGGAGCACGCCATCCGGCGCATTCATCTGCAAGGCAAACTGCGTTCGCGCCACGTGCGCGGGCCACAGGATGAAGGCTGGCTGGCGCCACGCATGGCCACGGTGGCAGTGTTTGAACTGCAAGGCATCGTCTCCTTTGGGGTTGCAGCCCAGGTGGTGGAGCAGGTGCGCTCCCATCTGAATGGGCACCGCTGCGTGATATTGGATGCCTCGCGCGTGCCCTCTTGGGACGAAACCGGCTGCTTGCGCCTGATCGCCCTAGCGCACGAGTTGCAGACGCAAAACGTGGCGCTGCTGCTGTGTGGCGTGCGCGGATTGGCGGCGCAACGCATGGCCCGGTTGCACACCTACACCGACCTCGACCACGCCCTCGAATGGGCCGAAGACCAGATTCTGGCCAGCCGCCCTGCAGCGGAAGCGCAGGCGGATTCGGTGCAGGCCGATTCGGTGCAGGCGGCGGCACTGGGGGAGTTGAGCGACGGCCTCGATTCCGCGCAACGGGCGGCGTTGCGTGCCCTGATGAGCAGCCAGCGCTACGCGCCGGGCGAGGTCATCATCCGCCAAGGCGAGCGCGAGCGCACGCTGCTGTGGGTCGAAGCGGGCACGGTGACGCTCTCGACCTCTGAAACGCCAGAACAGGGACTGCGTTTGTCGGTGATCGGGGCCGGGGCGGTGTTTGGCGAAATGGCCTTCCTGAACGGGATCGCCCGCACCGCCTACGCCCACGCCGGCGCCCACGGTGCCGTGCTCAACAGCTTGTCGTGGGAGCGCTTTCAGCAGTGGAGCCGCGACGACGCCGAAGGCGCATTGCTTTTCATCACGGCGCTGGCGCGCATGGGCATCCGGCGCCTAGGGGGAATCTCACAAGAGCTGCGCGCCGCCATGGAGTGATGGGGCTTTGGCCCGACCCTGATGCGGCGCGGCGGCCCCCAGCCCCTCTACCGACCGAACAAAAAAACCGTGGGCAGCTCCAGCGGCAGGCGCGGGCGGTGTGGCTTCCAAGCACCGACGCTGGCGCTGTGGATGGTTTGCTGGGGCAAGCCCAGGCCCGCGCACAGCGCCAGCCGCGTCTGAGGTTGCAGGGTGGCCAGCAGGCTGTCGAGCAGCGCTGGGTTGCGGTACGGGGTTTCGATGCAGATTTGCGTCTGGCCGCTGCGCCGGGCTAGGGCCTCGAGCTCGCGGATGCGCTGCACCCGGGCCGCGCTTTCTTGCGGCAGGTAGCCCACAAAGGCAAACCGCTGCCCATTGAGCCCGCTGGCCGCCAGCGCCAGCATCAGCGAAACCGGCCCCACCAGGGGCGCCACGGGCAGGCCCAGCTGGTGCGCGGCGCGCAGCACCGAGGCGCCGGGGTCGGCGATGCCGGGCATGCCGGCTTCACTCACCAGCCCCACATCGTGGCCCTGCAAGGCCGGGGCCAGCAGGGCGGTGGCGTCGTGGCCTTGGTGGGAGTCGTGGTCGCCTTTTTTGTGCACCTCGCGCGGCAGCTCGACGATCTGCTGCGCTTGCAGCGGCTGCGAAAGCGGCACCACCAGACCGACGCGCTTGAGGAAGGCGCGCGTGCTTTTGGCGTTTTCGCACACCCAGTGCTCCAGCCGCGCAGCGGTCTGGATGGTCAGCAGGGGCAGGCTGTGCTCGAGCGGCGGGGCTGCCTCTGCCGGGTCGAGGCAGCCAAAATCGAGCGGGGTCGGCACCAGATACAGGGTGCCCAACGGTGTGCTGCGGTTCATGGCAACGCCACCCCGGCTTGGCGCAGCAGCTGGGCGGTGTGGATCAGGGGCAGGCCGATCAGGGCGGTGGGGTCGTCGCTTTCGATGCGCTCGAGCAAGGCGATGCCCAGCCCCTCGCTTTTGGCGCTGCCGGCGCAGTCGTAGGGTTGTTCAGCCTGCAGATAGCGCTCGATTTCCTCGTCTGACAGCGGGCGAAATTGCACCCGCACCGACGCCAGGGCGCTGCCGCGGTAGCCGCTTTCGATGCACAGCAGCGCCACCGCAGTATGAAAGCACACGCTTTGGCCGCTCATGCGGCGCAGCTGGGCGCGGGCGCGTTCGTGGTTGCCGGGTTTGCCCAGGGCTTGTGTGTTCAATTCGGCGACTTGGTCCGAGCCCAGCACCAGCGCCTGCGGGTGCCGCTCGGCCACCGCCTGCGCCTTGGACAGCGCCAGCCGCTGGGCCAGCGCAGCCGGGGCTTCGCCGGGGAGCGGGCTTTCGTCGACAGCGGGCACCACCACGGTGAAGGGCAGCTGCAAACGCTGGAGCAGCTCGCGCCGGTAGGGCGAGCTCGAGCCCAAGATCAAAGGGCGAGCGGCTGCGCCCACCCAAGCGGCGGCGGGCAGAGTGGGGGAGGGCGAAAAAAGGGAGGAAGGTGCAACGCTCATGCGCCCATTATCTGATCTGCATGCAGCATGCCTACTTCAGGTTGCCGGCCAAAAACTGCGCCAGGCGCTCGCTTTGGGGCCGGGCCAGCACCTCGCGCGGGTCGCCTTGCTCCTCGATGCGCCCTTGGTGCAGAAAAATCAGGTGGTTCGACACTTCGCGTGCAAAACCCATCTCGTGCGTCACCACCACCATGGTGCGATGCTCCACGGCCAGTTGCTGCATCACGCGCAGCACCTCGCTCACCAGTTCGGGGTCGAGCGCGCTGGTGGGTTCGTCGAACAGCATCACTTCGGGCTCGACCGCCAGCGCACGCGCGATCGCCACCCGCTGCTGCTGACCGCCGCTCAGGTGCGCCGGGTAACGGTCTTCGACCCCGCTCAGCCCCACGCGCTCGAGGTACAGGCGCGCCGTCTGCACGGCTTGCTCGCGCGGCACCTTGAGCAGGTGCACCGGCGCCTCGATGATGTTTTGCAGCACCGTCATGTGCGCCCAGAGGTTGAAGCTCTGAAACACCATGGCCAACCGGGTGCGCAAGCGCTGCAGCTGCTGCGCGCTGGCGGCCTCGAGCTCGCCGGTGCGCGTGGGCCGCAGCTGCAGTTCCTCACCGGCCACGACGATGCGCCCATGGTGCGGCTTTTCCAGCAGGTTGATGCAACGCAGCAGCGTGCTCTTGCCCGAACCCGAGCTGCCGATGATGCTGATCACATCGCCGGCGTGCGCCTTGAGCGAAACGCCCTTGAGCACCTCGTGGCTGCCGTAGCGCTTGTGCAAGTCGATGACTTCGAGCTTGGATGGGGTGGCGAGCGACATGAATGCGAAGGAGGGGGGGTTAGTGACTGCGGGGCCGCAGGTGGCCCAAAAAGCGCCATTCCAGCGCCTTGAACACCCCAACCAGCATGAAGGTGATGCACAGGTAAATCGCGGCGGCGAACAGGAAGGCCTCGAAGGGCAGAAAAAAATCGGCGTAGATGCGGCTGGCCGCAGCCGTGAGGTCGATCAAGGCCGGCACCGTGCTGGCCAGACTGGTGCTGTGCAGCATCATCACCACCTCGTTGCCGTAGGCGGGCAGGGTGCGGCGCAAGGCGCTGGGCAGCACGATGCGGCGCTGAATCTGCCAGCGGCTCATGCCCATGGCCTGCGCGGCCTCGAGCTCGCCGGGGGCGGTTTCGCGCATGGCACCGGCCAGCATTTCGGCGGTGTAGGCGGCGTTGTTCAGAGCCAGCGCCAGCAGGGCACAGAAAAACGCGTCCTTGAACAGCGTCCAAGGCCAGACCGTGTCCCAGCGCGCCTGTATCCATTCGAGCTGCGCGATGCCGTAGTAGATCAAAAAGATCTGGATCAGCAGCGGCGTGCCGCGAATGCAGTAGGTGTAGGCGCCGGCCAGCCAGCGCAGCGCCGCCACCCGGCTGCTGAGCGCCAGCGCCAGCAGCAGCGCCAGCACGCCGCCAAAAAACAAGGAACCGGCCAGCAGCCAGAGCGTGGTAACCAGACCTTCGGCATACAGCGCCAAGGTCTCGGGTAGCAGCAGCACGTCCCAGTTCACAGGCTCACCTGGGTGCTGCCCAGCGCGTAACGCCGGCTCAGGGCGCGCAGCGCCCACAGCGAAACGGTGGTGTAGGCCAGAAACACCGCCGCCGCCAGCAGCAGAAAGTAGAACGGCTCGCGCGTGGCGGCGCCGGCTTGCATGGCATGAAAAGTCACGTCATGCAGCCCGATCAGGCTCACCAGCGCCGTGGCCTTGATCAGCACCAGCCAGTTGTTGGTAAAGCCGGGCAGGGCGTAGCGCACCATCTGCGGCAGCGTGATGCGAAAAAAAGTGCGCGCTGGGCTCATGCCAAAGGCCCAAGCGGCCTCGGCCTGGCCCTTGGGTATCGCCAGCATGGCGCCGCGAAAGGTCTCGGTCATGAAGGCGCCGTAAATGAAACCGAGGGTCAGCACGCCAGCCATGAAGGGGTCGATATTGACCTCGGCCTCCAGCCCCAAGCGCTCCAGCAGGGTGATGAGCCCGATGGTGCCGCCGTAATAGACCAGCAGCAGCAAGATCAGCTCCGGCACACCGCGCACCAGCGTGGTGTAGGCCCCAGCCAAGGCCACCAGTGGCCGGCGCTGCGACAGTTTGGCCGCGGCCCCGAGCAAGCCCAGCGCAATCGCCACCCCCAGCGCGGCCAACGAGACCGTGAGCGTCAGTTGCGCCCCCCACAGGACCGAAATGACGTAGCCGTCCACCCCAAAGCAGCCGCTCGGGCTCTCAGTCGCCGTAGATGTCGAAGTCGAAGTACAGGCGCGCAATCCGGTCGTAGGTGCCGTTGGCGCGGAGGGCCCGGATGGCGTTGTTCAGCTGCGTGCGCAGTTCGTCTTGGCCCTTGCGCAGGGCAATGCCCATGCCGTCGCCAAAGTAGCGCCGGTCGCGCAATTCGGGGCCGACGAAGCCAAAGCCGCGGCCCTCGGGTTTGCTCAGAAAGCCGGCCGTGACCTCGACCCGATCGGCCACCGTGCCATCCAGGCGCCCGGCCTGAATGTCGAGATAGACTTGGTTCTGCGCGTCGTAGGGCACGATGATGGCGCCAGCCGGACGCAGCTCGCCGAGCGCGAAGCGCTCTTGGGTGCTGCCCTTGAGCACGCCGATGCGCATGCCGCGCAGCGAAGCCGGCCCGGTGTACGGGGTGCCGGCGCGCACCACGATGCCGCTGGGGGTGCTGTAGTATTTGTCGGTGAAATCGACCACGCGGCGGCGCTCGTCGGTGATCGACATCGAGCTGATGATGACGTCGTACTTGCGCGCCAGCAGGCCCGGGATCATGCCGTCCCACACCTGTTCCACGAACACGCAGCGCCGGCGCAGCTCGTTGCACAGCGCTTGCGCGATGTGCACGTCAAAGCCGGTGAGCTGGCCCGCTGGGGTTTTGTAGGTGAACGGTTTGTAGGTGGCGTCCACCGCCACCCGCAGCACCGGCCAGTTCTGGGCCTGCGCGGGCTGCGGGGCTGGGGGTGGGGGCGATGCGGGCGCTGCCGGGGTTTGGGCCACGGCAAAAGTGGACACGAGCGCCAGCAAGAGCGCAAAGAATTTGAGCTTCATGAGTAAGAGCTGTCAAAAAATTGTAAGAATCCGTATTATGCCGCCGAGAGCGACCGGACTTGGCCGCCGGCATGGCATCGCCCGCAGGTTTTTCAACCCATCCACCGCCACACTTCGAGCAACGTGGCCCCGCCGGCGGTGATCAGCAGCGCGAAATAGAGCAGCGTGCCGCACACGGCGGCATAGCCCAGCAGCAGCGCCAGCCCGTCGCGCTGCATCATGCCGGCCGACAGGAAGATCACCGCCAGCGCCGGCAAGGTGTTGCTGAAGGGGATCAACCCGAAAGGCATCATCAGCAGCAGGCCGGCGAACACCAGCGCCAGGTTGTTGCACAGCGTGGCCGGGCCATGACTGCTCAGCCACGGCCAACGGTGCGGGCGGCTGAGGCGGTCGATGCGGTGCAACCAGACCGTGGCGCGCTGCAAGCCGGCGCGTAGCGGCGCCGCCGCGAGCTGGCGCCTGGCGATGCGCTGCGGCAGCCATGGCTTGCGCTGGAAGGTGCGTGTCAGGCCGATGAGCACGATCGCCAGCCCAAAGGCGGTGCTCACGCCCGGGATCGAGACCGGCACCAGAAAGATCAGCGACAAAAAGATCGTCAGCAGCATCAGGCTGTCGGGGCCCACGGCTTCGACGATGTCGTGCAGGGTCAGGTCGCGTTCGGGCAGCGCAGTGAGCACGCGCTCGATGTGCTCGGCCAAGGTGTCGTGCGCATCGAGCGCATCGGTATCAGCAGCGGCGGGCATGCGTTCGTTGGTCATTTAACATAATACACATTGTGGAACTTTTATTCCGGAATCCGGTCTTGCTCCAGCTCCTGGCGCTTGAGGCCGCGTTTGAAGGCGGCATAGGCCGTCCACAGCAGCAAGAGCGCACACAGGCCCAGCACGACGGCGCTGATCGGGCGCTCGATGAAGGTGCTCGGGTCGCCGCGCGACAGCAGCAAGGCGCGGCGCAGGTTCTCTTCCATCATCGGGCCCAGCACAAAGCCGAGCAACAAGGGCGCGGGCTCAAAGCGCAGCTTGAGCAAAATGTAGCCCAGCACGCCCAGCACGGCAGTCATGTACACATCAAAGGTGTTGTTGTTGACGCTGTACACGCCCAGGCAGATGAACACCAGAATGGCCGGGTACAGCACGTGGTACGGAATGCGCAGAATCGAAACCCAGATGCCCACCAGCGGCAGGTTCAGGATCACGAGCATGATGTTGCCAATGGCAAAGCTCACGATCAGGCCCCAGAACAGCTCGGGCTGGGCGGTCATGAGCATCGGGCCGGGCTGGATGCCGTGGATGATGAGCGCACCCAGCATCAGGGCCATCACGGCGTCGCCCGGTATGCCCAGCGACAGCGTGGGCACAAAGGCGGTCTGGGCAGCAGCGTTGTTGGCCGATTCGGGCGCGGTCACGCCTTCGATGGCGCCTTTGCCAAAGCGGCTCGGGTCTTTGGCGACTTTCTTTTCCACCGCATACGACATGAAGGCGGCGATGCTGGGCCCGGTGCCGGGCAAGGCGCCCATGAAGCCACCGATGCCCGAACCGCGCAACATCGGGCGCACCGATTGCCGCACATCTGCCCGGCTGGGGAGCATGGAGCGCAGGGTGATCTTCTCCTTGACCTCGCCGTCGCGCTTGAGGTTGACCGATGAGATCAGTTCGGCTATGCCAAACAGCGCCATCGCCAGCGCCACCAGGCTGATGGCGTCCATCAGTTCGGGAATGTCGAAATCGAAGCGCGGCACACCCGAATTGACGTCGGTGCCCACGGTGCCCAGCAGCAACCCAAACAGCACCATGGCCAGCCCTTTGAGGGGCGAACCGGCGGCCAGCGTGGCGGCGGCGATCAGCCCCAGCAGCATGATCGAGAAGTATTCGGCGGCGCCAAACAGCAGCCCGATCTCGGCGATACCGGGTGCAAACGCCACCAGCGCCATGATGCCCAGCATGGAGCCGATGAACGAGGCGATCGTGGTCATGAACAGCGCCACGCCGGCCCTGCCCTGCTTGGCCATGGGGTAGCCGTCGAGGCAGGCCACGGCAGACGATGGGGTGCCGGGCAGGTTGAGCAAGATGGAGGCGGTCGAGCCGCCGTACTGGGCGCCGTAATAGACGCCAGCCAGCATCACGATCGCGGCCGTGGGCTCGAGGTGGAAGGTGATGGGCAGCAGCAGCGAAATCGCAGCCAGGGCACCGATCCCGGGCAGCACGCCGATGAGCGTGCCCAGAAAAACGCCGATGAAGCAGTACAACAGGATCTCGGGTTGCATCGCTGTCTGCAAGCCCAGCAACAGTCCGTTGGCAATATCCATGGTCGAGCCTTTGGTTTTATATGGTGTTTGTGGGGAATTTCAGTGGCTCCAGGGCCAGATGGGCAGGTTCATGCCCAAGCCCAATATGAACACCAGCCAAGTGACTGCGGCCACACCCAAGGCCGTGAGGATGCGGGTTCTGATGCCCGCAGTGGCCAGCGACAGCGGCAGGGTGGCCACCATCACCATCACCATGCTGGTAAAAATCAGCCCCAGGGGGCGCAGCAAGAAGGCAAACACCAGCAGCGACAGGGTGACGAAAAACAGGGCCTTGAAATCGAGCCCCAGCGGCCCGCCGCTCGGGCGCAACAGGGCAGGCAGCGCGATCAGCAGGCCCATCACGGCCAGCCCGGAGCCGAGCACGATCGGAAAGAACCCCGGCCCCATGCTGCGCAGGCTGCCGAGGTCGAGGTTGAGCCAGGCGTAGAGGGCGGCAAAGGCGCCGATGGCCAGCATGATCAAGCCGCCTAAAAGGTCGTGTAGGTCTTTGTTGCGCATGGGGTGAGCCTTGATAGGGTCTGAAGGTATCGGATGCTGCCCAGATTGGAACCGCAAACGGGCCGCCTTGGTTTAAGTACTTGCACGTACCGCTGCACGCATCGCCGTACAGGCACCGCGCTGCGGCGCCGGTGCCAAACGGGGTTTTGGGGCTGCGTTACCAGGTGCCGCTGCCCTGCTGCGCCCGCACGTGGGCGGCAATCGCTTCGGCCACGTCGGCGCGGCGCGCCAGCATGGCAAAGTCGATGGCGTTGAGGCCTTGCTGGTTGCGCGCCAGCGGTTCGGCGCCTTCGCGCAGCAGCAGCTCGACGACCTCGCGCCGGCCGTAGTGCGCCGCCAGCATCAGCGGCGTGCTGCCGTTGGGCGAGCGCGCGTCGATGAAGGCGTGGCGCTCCAGCAGCAGCTGCGTGATGGGCAGCGCCTGCTCGCCGTCGTGGCTGGCAGCGTAGTGCAGCGGCGTCCAGCCGGGCTGGTTGACTTGGGCGCGGCGCTCGAGCAGGCGCTGCACCAGATCAAGGTGGCCGCGGATGGCGGCGAGCATGAGCGCGGTTTCGCCCGCCGGGTTGCGCGCTTCGAGGTTGAGCCCGGGCTGCTCGACCAGGTGGCGGGCCACGCGCAACGAATCGGTCTGAATGGCCAGCACCAGCGGCGGCACCAGATCGGGGTTGGGTGCGTTGATATCGAAGCCGCGCAGTTGCAGCTCGATGATCGGGCCGACGTGGTCGCGGCTGATGGCCATGAAAAAGCGCTCGAAGGACCCGGTCTGGGCCATGGCCGGGCCCGATAAGGCAGCACAAAAAATAGCAAAAACAATGAGTTGAAAATGCTTTTTCATGTGAACTCGGGCACCAGGCCGACGGTGCTGAACAAGCGCAGGAAATTGGCCGTGGTGGCCTGCGCCACCTGCGACAGGCTCAGGCCCTTGGTGGCCGCCAGCTGCTGCGCCACGTGTGGCACATAGGCCGGGGTGTTGAGTTTGCCGCGGTGGGGCGCTGGCGCCAGATAGGGGCTGTCGGTCTCGATCAGACAGCGCTCCAGCGGCACCAGGCTCACCACTTGGCGCAGTTCGGCGGCGTTGCGAAAGGTGATGATGCCCGAAAATGAAATGTAGAACCCCAGTTCGAGCACGGCCTGCGCCAGTTCGGCGCTTTCGGTGAAGCAGTGGAACACGCCGCGCGCCGGGGGCAGTTCGGGTGTGGGGTCGGCGCCGGGCACGAAACCGCCCTCTTCTTTCAGAATGGCCAGTGTGTCGGCCGCTGCGGCGCGGGTGTGGATCACCAGCGGCAAGCCGCAGCGCCGCGCCGCGCGGATGTGCACCCTGAAGCGTTCGCGCTGCCACGCCATGTCGGCCACGCTGCGCTCGCCCAAGCGGTAGTAGTCGAGCCCGGTCTCACCGATGCCCACCACGCGCGGCTGTTGCGCAGCGGCCAGCAATTCGGCCACGGTGGGTTCGTGCACGCCTTCGTTGTCGGGGTGCACGCCGGCGGTGGCCCAGAGTTGCGGGTGCTGCTGCGCGAGCTCGAGCACGGCGGGGAAGGTTTCCATGGTGGTGCTGATGCACAGGGCGCCGCCCACCTGGGCTTGCTGCATGGCGGCCAGCACGTCGGGCAGCAGTGTGCGCAGTTCGGCAAAATCGAGGTGGCAATGGGAGTCGATGTACATCCGCGGCGCGATGCTTTCAAATGGTTTGGGTGGAGCGATCGGAGGCCAGATGGGCGCCCAGGATTTCTTCGATGCGGGCTTTGAGCTGCCTGGATTTTTCGTCGGCTGGAAAGCGCACGCCGATGCCTTGGGTGCGGGCATGGGCCGCTCCCGCAGGCGTGATCCACGCCACTTTGCCCGCCACCGGGTAGCGCTGCACTTCTTCGGGCAGGGTGAGCAGCACGTACACGTCTTGCCCGAGCTGGTATTCGCGCACCGAGGGCACGAAGATGCCGCCTTCGGTGAACAGCGGGATGTAGGCGGCATAGAGGGCGGCCTTTTCCTTGATCGACAACTGGATGACGGTGGGGCGGGTGGCCGCCTGGGCTTCGGCTGTGCTCATGGGCGCGAGTGTAGCGCGCTGGGGGCTTTTTGCTGCAAGGGGGGGCGCGGGGGGGGGGGGGGGGGGGGGGGGGGGGGGGGGGGGGGGGGGGGGGGGCGCCGCCCCCCCCGCCCCCCCCCCCCCCCCCCCGCCCCCCGCCCGGCCCCCCCCCTCCCCCCCCCCCCCCCCCCCCCCCCCCCCCCCCCCCCCCCCCCCCCCCCCGCAGCGCTTGGCCGTCGCGTTGTTGGTCAAGCCCCCGCCCTCAGCGCTTGGTGTGCGCGCAGCGCCCAGGCTTCTTGCAGCAAGGCGGCTTGAAAGGGGTGTTCGAGCGTGCGTGCGGCCTGCACCAAGTCGCGCTGCCAGGCGCTGAGAGCGGCCAAGGATGGGATTGGGGGCAAGTCGGCGGCGGCAAAGAAGCGGGGTTCGGCGCCCACGGCGGCGCTCATCAGGTCGTGGCAGAGTTGTTGCAGCAAGCCCATCTGCTGCGCCAGCGGCCACTCGCGCACGGGGCCCAAATCGCCTGCGGCCACGCGTTTGGGCAGGCTGGCCCACAGGGCCGCGTCGAGGCCGCTGGCGAGCCACTGGCGCGCGGCTTCGGGGCGGCCGCCGCTGGCGCGCCAGGCCGCCTGCAACTGCGGCTGCGGGGTGCCGGGCGTGGCGACCTGCGCCAGCCAGGCGAGCGCCTCGGGCTCGGTGGGCCAAGCCATTTGCTGCGTCAGGCAGCGGCTGCGGATGGTGGGTGGCAGGGCGTGCGCGGCTTCGGTGCTGAGGATGAAGCGCAGCCCCGGGGGCGGCTCTTCCAGTGTTTTGAGCAGCGCGTTGGCCGATTCGGCGTTGAGCCGGTTGGCCGGGTGGATCAGCACCACCTTGGCGGCGGCGCGCGAGGCCGTGACCTGGCTGAAGGCCAACGCGGCGCGCACCGGATCGACGCGGATGAAGTGGCTCGGCTTGAGTTCCTTTTTGTCGATTTTGTCTTGTGTTTTGGGGTCCAGCGGCCAGCCGAGTTCGAGTGCCAGTACCTCGGGCAGCAGCACGAACAGATCGGGGTGCGTGCGCACCTCGATGGCGTGGCAGCCGCTGCAAGCCCCGCAGGCGCCCTGGTCGCTGGGGCGCTCGCACAGCCATGCCCGCGCCAGCTCGAGCGCCAGCTCGTACTGCCCAAGGCCGGGTGGGCCGCTCAGCAGCAAAGCGTGGCTGCGCTGCTGGCGCAAACTGGCCAACTGGCGTTGCAGCCACGGTGGCAGGGGCGGCCGCCTCATGCGGGGTCCAGCAGGCCGCGCCGCTGCATCGCGGTGCGCACCTGTTGCCACACCTGTTCCAAGGGCAGGCTGGCGTCGATGCGCTCGAAACGCTGCGGCCACTGGGCGCAGCGCGCTGCGTAGCCGGCCGCCACGCGCTCGAAAAAGGCTTGGGGCTCGGCCTCAAACTTGTCGGGGGCGCGCACCCCGGCCAGGCGGGCGGCGGCGATGGCGGCGGGCAGGTCGAACCAGAGCGTGAGGTCGGGCTGGCGCACCGTGCTCACAGGGCTGACGGAGGTATCGATTCTGCGCGTGGGGCTGGCCTGCACCCACTGCTCCAGAGTCTGCAGCACCTGCAGGTCGAAGCCGCGGCCGTGGCCTTGGTAGGCAAAGGTGGCGTCGGTGTAGCGGTCGCACAGCACCACCTGGCCTTGTGCCAGGGCCGGTTCGATCACCGTTTGCAGGTGGTCGCGTCGGGCGGCAAACAGCAGCAGCGCCTCGGTCAGGGCATCCATGGGTTGCTGCAGCAGCAGGGTGCGCAGCTGCTCGGCCAGCGGTGTGCCGCCGGGCTCGCGGGTGAGCCGCACCGCCCAGCCTTGAGCGCGCAAGGCTTGGGCCAAGGGCTCGATGTGCGAGGACTTGCCGGCGCCGTCGATGCCCTCGAAGGTGATGAAACAGCCTGTAGCGCTGGCAGGTGGCTGGTGAGGTGCGGGAGGCGTCGTCATTGGTTGAGGATGTAGCGCCGAATCGCCACATTGTGCTCGGCGTAGGTGCGGCTGAAGGCGCTCGAGCCGTCGCCCCGGGCCACGAAGTACATGGCTTGGGTATCGGCCGGTTGCACGGCGGCCAGGAGCGAGGCCATGCCGGGCATGGCGATCGGGGTCGGGGGCAGGCCGGCGCGGGTGTAGGTGTTCCAAGGCGTGTCGGTTTGCAGGTGGATGCGGCGCAAGCGCTCATCGAACCCAGGCCCCAGGCCATAGACCACGGTGGGGTCGGCCTGCAGCCGCATGCCGATGCGCAGCCGGTTGTTGAACACCCCCGAGACCATCGGGCGGTCGCTAGGCAGCCCGGTTTCGCGCTCGATGATGCTGGCCAGAATCAGCGCCTCGTCGGGGTTGCGCAGCGGCAGATTGGGGTGGCGCTGCTCCCAGGCCTGGGCCAGTTGTCTGTCCATGGCCTGAGCGGCTTGGCGCAGCAGGGCCGAGGCCTTGGAGTTTTTGGGATAGACATAGGTGTCGGGGAAAAACCGCCCCTCGGGGTGGTTGTGCGGCAGGCCCAAGAAGCGCATGAGCTCGGTCGGGCTGGCTTGCGCGGGCAGGTCGTAGACCAGCGCGTCGGCTTGCCGCAGGGCCTGCAGCACCTGATGGTAAGTCCAGCCTTCGAGCAAGGTGATGCGGCGCAGCGCCTGCTCGCCAGCCACCAGCTTGCGCAACAGCTCGCGCGGGCTGGTGTCGGCGCCAAATTCGTAGGTGCCGGCCTGCAGGCGGTGCCCCTGTCCAGAGACGCGGAACCACAAAAACAGCAGCTCGGGCGAGGTTTGCAGCCCGCTTTGCACCAGCACCCGCGCCACCCCGCGCGCCGAGGTGCCGGGCTCGATCACCACATCGACCACGCCCTGCGCCTGCGGGGCCAAGGGCAGCGGCCGCTGCAGCCACCAAGCGGCCAGCGCGGCCAGCAACACGGCAGCGGCGATTGCGGCCAGCAGCAGCCATTTCAAGGTTCGGAACACGGATTTGCACCTCTGGGAGAATGGGGGCCTGGACGCGGCGACGCGCAGCATCGCGCATCCTGATGGACAATCTGGCCTGCCCGCGATCATAAGTGAGGCCCGCATGTCGTGCCGCTTGTCGTGCCGCTGGATGGCTGCGCCCAGTGGGCGCACCGCGCACGACCCAGCCCGCCCAGACCTTGCTCGCCTCCCGATGGTCCCTCCCGACGCTACCCCCTCCCTCGATGAACCCCGATCACCCGCCCCTTCAAGCCCCCGCCTCAGCAAACCCGCAACCCGCGGCCAGTCCAGCCAGCAGCCCGGATTTCGCTCCCGACGGCTGGAGCGGCCTCGCGCCCCTGCCCGCTTGGGGCGTGATCGCTGCCGAGGGAGCGGATGCGGCAAGTTTTTTGCACAACCAGTTGAGCAACGACTTTGCCCTGCTGGGCCCAACCGAGGCGCGGCTGGCGGCGCTGTGCAACGCCAAGGGGCGGATGCTGGCCTCGTTCATCGGCTTTAAGCGTGGCCCGGAGCGCGTGCTGCTGCTGTGCGCGCGCGACCTGCTGCCGCAAACCCTGCAACACCTGCAGCGCTTCGTGTTGCGCGCCAAGGTGAGTCTGAGCGATGCCTCTGATCGCTGCAGCCTGTGGGGCGCGGTGGGGGCGGCGGTGGCGGCCGATTTGCCCGCGCCCACCTGGAGCAAGCGCGACGCCGGGGCGCTGACCTGGGTGCGGCTGCCGGCGGTGGCGGGCTTGGGCCGGGCTTTGCTGTGCCTGGAAAGGGATGAGGGCGCCCATGACCCAGCCCGGTTTCCGGCCCAGGCCGCCCCACTGCCCCCGGCCCACTGGGACTGGCTGCAGGTGCGCAGCGCGGTGGTGCTGCTGAGCCAGCCACTGGTCGAACTGCTGGTGCCGCAGATGCTGAACTACGAATCGGTCGGGGGCGTGAACTTCAAGAAGGGTTGCTACCCCGGCCAGGAAGTGGTGGCGCGCAGCCAGTTTCGTGGCATCCTGAAGCGCCGCGCCTATCTGGCACACTGCCCCACCGGCACAGGCAGCGCCCCCGCGGCCGGGCAGGCGGTGTTTCACCCCAGCGACGCCGAGCAGCCTTGTGGCGTGGTGGTGCAGGCGGCCGCGCACCCGGCCGGTGGTGTCGACGCCTTGCTCAGCCTGCAGACCAGCGCCGCCGACGGCCAGACGCTGCGCCTGGGCACACCCGACGGCGCCGCCCTGCACCTGCTGCCCCTGCCCTACGAGCTGCTGGCCGATGTGTGAATGTGCCTGATCGCCTTGGCCATCGGCCAGCGCCCCGACTGCCCGCTGCTGCTGGCGGCCAACCGCGACGAATACTGGCAGCGCCCTACCCTGCCGCTGGCGGCCTGGCAGCTGGACAATGGCCAGACGGTGTACGGCGGACGCGATCTGCTCGCCGGCGGCACCTGGCTGGGCTTTTCGGCCGCTGGCCGGGTGGCCCTGCTCACCAACGTGCGCGACGGCCAGCCCGAGAAAGCGGCGCGCAGCCGCGGCGAACTGGTGACGCGCTGGCTGGCCGGGCCGACACCCCGCTTGGAAGCCCCAACCTGCACCGATTGGCCGGCCCTGCTGCAGCAGACCGACCCCTGTGCTTACGGCGGCTTCAACCTGGTGCTGGGCGACTGCGTCAGCGGCCGCTGGTGCTGGCTCTCGAACCGCCCGCGCCGCACGGAGCGCGAGGGTTCAGAGGCAGCGATGCCGGCGCCAGCTCCGATGCAGAGTCCCCACCACGCCAGCCACGCCGCTGCAACAACCAGCGCCTCTGCGCTGCCCCTCGATTTGCCTCCCGGCTGGAGCGGCGCAGCGCTGCCCCCCGGCATTTATGGCCTGTCCAACGCCGCCCTCGACAGCCCATGGCCCAAGCTGCTGCGCCTCAAGTCGGCGGTGGCCGCCGCCTTGCAAGAGCCGACCCTGACCTTGCCTGCGGCGGTTTTGGCCCACGAGCGTTGGCAGACCCTGCTGCTCGAGGCGCTGCTGGACCGCTGCCCAGCCCCGGATGATCAACTGCCTGCCACCGGGGTGCCACTGGAGCTGGAGCGGCTGCTCTCGAGCCCCTTCATTTGCATGCCGCAGCACGGCTACGGCACGCGCAGCAGCCTGATCGCGCGCTGGCTGCGCCCGTCGGCAACCAGCAGCCAACTCGAATTGCAGGAGTGGACGCACCCGCAGCCTGCGCAGGTGCCGGCCATGCCCACCGCCAGTCCGACAGCCACACCCGGCCTGCAGAACCAGGCACCCCACCCGCATGCCCACCCTGCCCAGCGGTGGCCGTTGACCGACAGCGGTTACAGCAGCCTGTGCATCTCGATGTGGGGAATGCCCACTTCGTCGTAGGGCTGGCCCACAGCCTCGAAGCCCAGGCGCCGATAAAAACCTTCGGCGCTGCGCTGCGCACTCAGGCGCAGGCAATGGTCGCCGCGCGCGCGTGCCGCCTGCGTGAGCTCGCTCACCAGCTGGCAGCCGACACCGGTGCCGCGCAGCACCCGGTGCACCGCCATGCGCCCGAGCTTGGCCACCCCCGCCTGGGAGGGCAGCAGGCGCGCCGTGGCCACCGGCTGGCCGAGCCGGTTGTAGGCCACCACGTGCAGGCACATGGCGTCGGCGGCGTCCCATTCGTCCTCGGGTGCAATGCCTTGCTCTTGCACAAATACCGCCGTGCGCACGCGCTGGGCATCCGGGCCGAGCGCGTCCCAGCTGCCCTGGCGCAGCTCCAGCACCGCCTCGCCAGCCTCAAAACCTTCGATGAGCGCACGCAACGCCGCAGGCACGGGGCGCGGGCGCTGCGCCACCGGGTCGGCAAACACGTACACCAGTTCGCCCAGCGCCAGCGGCTGGCCGGCGCGCAACACGGCGCCGCGCAGCGTCATCGAGGTATGGCCCAGCCGCTGGCAGGCCAGGGCGACGTCGAGCAGGTCGTCCATGCGCGCCGAGGCACTGAATTCGAGCGTGCTTTTCTTCAGATACAGCTCACCGCCGAGCTGCGCCATCGCGTCTTCGTAGGGCAGCGCAAGGGCGCGCCAGTACTCCGAGAGGCCGAGGTCGAAATACGCCAGATAGTGCGCGTTGAAGACGATCTTTTGCATATCGACTTCGGACCAGCGCACCCGCAACCGGTGCGAAAAACGAAAGTTTGCGGGGATCATTTTCGACCAATCATGGGCTTGGGTGCTGCGGCGCGGTGGCTGCAAGCTGGGCCAGCGTTGCTAGCCCACCCAGCGCCGGGCGTTGCGCCACATGCGCAGCCACGGGCTGGGGCCTTCGAGCGCGCCGCGGTGGCGCGGGTCGGTCCAGCTGAACTGCAGGTTGCGAAACACGCGCTCGGGGTGCGGCATCAGGGCGGTGAAGCGCCCGCACGCGGTGGTGACGCCGGTGAGCCCCCCCGGGCTGCCGTTGGGGTTGTAGGGGTAGGCTTGGGTGGCAGCGCCGTGGTGATCGACGAAGCGCAGCGCGGCGATGGCCTGCTCGGCGTGGCCGCGTTGGCCAAAGTTGGCGCAGCCCTCGCCGTGCGCGACCGCGATCGGCAGGCGGCTGCCGGCCATGCCCTCGAAGAACAGGCTGGGGCTGCGCTGCACCTCGACCAGGCTCAGGCGCGCCTCGAAGCGCTGCGACTGGTTGCGTGTGAAACGCGGCCAGGCTTGCGCGCCGGGGATGAGGTCGGCCAGTTCGGCGAACATCTGACAGCCGTTGCACACGCCCAGGCCAAAGGTGTCTGGGCACGCAAAGAAGGCCGCAAACTGCTCGGCCAATGCCGCATTGAACGTGATCGAGCGCGCCCAGCCGATGCCGGCGCCCAGCGTGTCGCCATAACTGAAGCCGCCGCAAGCCACCAAGCCTTTGAAGTCGCGCAGGTGCGCGCGGCCGCTGTGCAGATCGCTCATGTGCACGTCGTGCGCCTCGAAGCCCGCCAGATGGAAGGCGTAGGCCATTTCGAGCTGCGAGTTCACGCCCTGCTCGCGCAGAATCGCCACTTTGGGGCGCGCCAGATTCAGGTACGGCGCCGCCACGTCTTCGGCGGGGTCAAATGTGAGCGCCAGGTGCAGGCCGGGGTCGCCCGGCTGGCCCTGGGCGGCGTGTTCGGCGTCGGCGCAATCGGGGTGGTCGCGCAGGCGGCAGATTTTCCAGCTCACGCTGTCCCAGACCTGCTGCAGGTCTTGCAGGCTGGAGTCAAAAATCTTGCGCGCGTCGCGCCAGATTTGCAGCCGCTGCTCGGGGGCTGCGGCCTCTGGGCTGGCGGCCCCGGCGCTGGGCCAGGATGGGCTTTGCACCTTGCCGACGAAGTGGCTGTGCGCGCCCAACCCGTGTGCGCGCAGCACCTGCATCACGGGAGTGCGCTCGGCGTGGCGCACCTGCAGCAGCACGCCCAGCTCTTCGTTGAACAGCGCGCGCAGGGTGCGCTCTTGGCGCCGCGCCGCCACTTGCGCCGCCCAGTTTTTGCTGTCGCCGGTGTCCATGCGGCTGTCGGCAATGCCGTCGCCCTCGAGCAGCAGCGCGTCGAGGTTGAGCGCCACGCCCACTTGGCCAGCAAAAGCCATTTCGGCCACCGCCGCCAGCAAGCCGCCATCGCTGCGGTCGTGGTAGGCCAGTAGCAGGCCTTGGGCGCGCAGGGCGTTGATGGCGTGCACCAGTTGCACCAGATCGTGTGGCTGGTCGAGGTCGGGCACGGCGTCGCCGCTTTGCTCGAGGTGTTGCGCCAGCATCGAGCCGCCCAGGCGCATCTGACCCCGGCCCAGGTCGATCAGGAGCAGCTCCGAATCGATCCCGCGCTGCAGTTGCGGCGTCAGGGTGCCGCGCACGTCGGCCAGGGTGGCAAAGGCGCTCACGATCAGGCTCACGGGCGAGGTGACCTTGAGCGTCTGGCCGTCGGCGCGCCACTGGGTGCGCATCGACAGGCTGTCTTTGCCCACGGGGATGCTCACGCCCAGCGCCGGGCACAGCTCGAGCCCGACGGCGCGCACGCTGGCGTAGAGGTCGGCGTCCTCGCCCGCTTCGCCGCAAGCGGCCATCCAGTTGGCCGAGAGTTTGACGCGCCCGAGCTCGATCGGCGCCGCCAGCAAGTTGGTGATGGCCTCGGCCACCGCCATGCGCGCGGCGGCTGGGGCGTTGAGTGCGGCCAGCGGGCTGCGCTCGCCCATGCTCATGGCTTCGCCGGCCACGCCGGTGTAGTCGGCCAGGGTGACGGCGCAGTCGGCCACCGGCACCTGCCACGGCCCCACCATCTGATCACGGTGCGTCAGGCCGCCCACGCTGCGGTCGCCGATGGTGATGAGAAAGCGCTTGCTGGCCACCGTGGGGTGGCTGAGCACGGCGATCACGCTGGCTTGCAGCTCCACCTCGTGCAGGTCGAGCGCAGCCTGGGGGCGCGGCACGCTGTGCACCTCGCGCCGCATTTTGGGCGGTTTGCCCAGCAGCACGTTCAATGGCATCTGGATTGGTGTGGGATGCCCTACCCCCACGCTTGGCTGCTGCGCAGCCGCGCTGCCCCCCGAGGGGGCGCTCGCCAGCTTGGGGCGGCCCGGCGCTGGCTCGGTGTACGCCCCCACGCTTGGCTGCTGCGCAGCCGCGCTGCCCCCCGAGGGGGCGTCCGTCAGCACCAACTCGCGCTCCTCGGTCGCCACGCCCACCACGGCGAAGGGGCAGCGCTCGCGTTCGCAAAAAGCCTGGAACTGCGCCAGGGCGTCGGGCGCGATCGCCAGCACGTAGCGCTCCTGGCTTTCGTTGCACCAGATTTCCTTGGGCGACAGGCCCGATTCTTCAAGCGGCACGGCGCGCAGATCGAAACGCGCGCCGCGGCCGGCGTCGTTGACCAGCTCCGGAAAGGCGTTGGACAAGCCGCCCGCGCCCACGTCGTGGATGAACAGGATCGGGTTGTCCACCCCCAGCGCGGTGCAGTGGTTGATCACCTCCTGGGCACGGCGCTCGAGCTCCGGGTTGCCGCGCTGCACCGAGTCAAAGTCGAGCGCGGCCGCATTGGTGCCGCTGGCCACGGAACTGGCGGCGCCGCCACCCATGCCGATGCGCATCCCTGGCCCGCCGAGTTGGATCAGCAGCGAGCCGGGCGGAAACTGCACCTTGTGCGTGAGCGCGGCGTCGATCTGGCCGATGCCGCCCGCGATCATGATCGGCTTGTGGTAGCCGCGCCGCAGCCCACCCACCACTTGCTCGTATTCGCGGAAATAACCCAGCAGATTGGGACGGCCAAACTCGTTGTTGAAAGCGGCCCCGCCCAGCGGCCCGTCAAGCATGATCTGCAGCGGGCTGGCGATGTGCTCGGGCTTGCCCTCGGGCAGGTCGGACCAGCCGCCCCAGAGTTTGGAGACGCTGAAACCCGTCAGCCCGGCCTTCGGTTTGGCGCCGCGCCCGGTGGCCCCTTCGTCGCGGATTTCGCCGCCGGCCCCCGTGGCGGCCCCGGCAAAAGGCGAAATGGCGGTGGGGTGGTTGTGCGTCTCGACCTTCATCAGGATGTGCTGCTCGGCGTCCTCAGCGGCATAGACCGGCACCGCATCGGGCTGCGCCATGCGGGCCACGAAGCGCTGCAAGCGGTGCCCCTGCATCACGGCGGCGTTGTCGGAGTAGGCCACCACGGTGTGCTGCGAGTGGCGCTGGTGCGTGTGGCGGATCATGCCAAACAGGCTGTGCGGCTGCGCCACACCGTCGATGACAAACTCGGCGTTGAAGATCTTGTGCCGGCAGTGCTCGCTGTTGGCCTGCGCAAACATCATCAGCTCGACGTCGCTGGGGTTGCGCCCCAGCCCCACAAAGGCCGCCAGCAGGTAGTCGATTTCGTCCTCGGCCAGCGCCAGGCCCCAAGCGCGATTGGCCTGCTCCAGCGCCACCCGGCCGGCGCCGAGCACATCGACGTGCTCCAGCGGTGCCGGCGGCAGTTCGGCAAACAGGCGCTGGGCGTCGGCGCGCTCGCGCAAGGCGCTTTCGGTCATGCGGTCGTGCAGCAGCGCCGCCGCTTGCTGCCACTGGGTTGGACTCAGGCTGGCGGGCGCACGGCCAAACAGGCCGCCGCGCAGTTCCAACTGGTATTCGGTGCCGCGTTCGATGCGGCGCACCGCCAGGCCGCAGTTGCGCGCAATGTCGGTGGCCTTGGAGGCCCATGGCGACACGGTGCCAATGCGCGGCGTGACCAGCACCGGCACGGAGTTGGCAGCGCTGGCCTCGGGGGCGCTCCAGGGAGGACCGTAGTTCAGCAGGGCCTGCAAGCGCTGCCACTCGGGCGCCGTGGGGGCGGCAGCTGTCGCCACCCAGTGCAGGAAGCGCGCCCGCAGGCCGACGATGGATGGATGGATGGCTTGCAGCCGGGGCAGCAACTGCTGGGCGCGAAAGTCGTCGAGGGCGGCGCCGCCTTCGATCAGGGTCAGGTGCAGGGTCACGGTCGGCCTAGGTGGGCAAGGAAGCCGCCGATTTTACCGGCTGGTCCCCCATGGGTTGGACACCCATGGGTTCGACACCCTGGCCCTGCACCTGGGCCCGATGCCAAGACCACACACCAGACATCCGACGGCCCCGAGCCTGGCCCGCCGCCGTCGGCACCCGCACACACCCCCCGCTACGGTGCGGCTGGGCGGTTGACGGGCGAATTTGGATCGAGCAAAAAGGCCATCACATGCCGGACTTGGTCTTCGGTCAAGATGCCTTTGTGACCCGCGCGTGGCATTTTGGAACAGGGGAAAAACGCCCGCGGATTCCAGATCACGCCCCAGGTGTACTCAACGATCGCACGCGCATCCGGGCTATTGGGGTCGGTGACGCCACGCAGGCGCCCATAGTTGAGCAGGCTGGGGCCGAGGTTGCCAAACGAGATTTCTTCTCGCGTCATCTTGTGACAGTTGAAGCAATTGCCCCCCGCCGCCGTCGCTGCGACATCGGTCCACGTCAGGCCGCGGCCGCTTTGGGCGATCAGTTCCCCTTCCCGCCATTCGCCCAGGAAACGACCATCAGCCGGTAGGCGAATGGTCCGCATCTGGGATTCTTGAATTTGGCGCAGGGTTGCATCGTCCAAGGGTTTGCCGGTGCGCTCGGCTTCAGCGCAGCGCTGGTTGATCGGGTCGAGCGGAAACAGCCGATCCATGGTCGCAATGCCTCTTGCGGTAAAGGATGAGCGCATCATTTCTTCGGCTTTGCGATCCAGATCGGCGGCTGTCGGTCCGCTCGAGTGCGCAACCGACTGCAACAGCATCAACGCAGCGGCCGCGACCAGTGCACTGGCAATTAATTTGATTTTCATGGCGACAACTCCGGTGCGAGGTTAGCGGCGAATGGCAGGAACGTCGGAAACCGTTCCCCGGGCATGCACGCCCATATAGACGCTCAGTGCAATGGTGGCATCACTGGCAAACTTGGGTTCAGGAAAACGCATCTGGCGGAAGCAGTCATTGATGCGATGCTGCATGCTCCACATTTGCCCCGACGAAAGCCGGTACGCGGGCCAGGCGGCAAAACCCACTTTGTCGGGCGGGTTGTCATTGAGCAAGGGCAATTCCTGCAGACGGATGCGTCCGCCCTTGATCGAATGGCAGGTGGCGCATGAAAAATCATGCGTGCCTGCGCGGGTGAAGAACATGCGCTCCCCGAGGTGATACATGGTCTGCTCGGCCGGATGGCTGTTGGGCACATTGAAACGCATGCCCTTGGACTGATCGGCGACCCAGGTTGCGATTGCCACCACGTTGGCGGTTTCGCCCGGCCGGATGAAATTGCGCGTCGACACCTGGCTGGTGTCGATGCCCTGCAGGGTCTGCATGCAAGTGAGCAGACGGCTCTCGAGGTCCTGAACCCGGTTGGTGTCGGGGAAGAAACGCGGCAGCTGTACAAACGCACCCTTGACCACGCCCGGGCCCAGGCCGAGATCGCATTGCTCCAGCGAGGCGTTTTTCGGGCCTCGCCGCTCGCGCCACAACTGCTCGCCCCGCATCGCGTACAGATCGGCCGGGTTGCCGTCTTGCAACATCGCCCGGTGCGCTTCGATGGCCTGGAGGGTCGTGCGATCTTGATCCTGGCTGTAGGAAAGGCCAGCCCAACCCAACGCCGTCACAGCCGCAAGCCCGAGCACGGTCGCTGTCACCACGGGCCTTGAACGCGGATTCTTCATGTCTGTCTCCTTATTCGTGTCTTGATCACGCTCTTGAACGAACGCATCCCATGCTAGCAGCTGTCAAGCTGCCGCACATTGGTACAAACACTGAATGCGCATATTAGGATGCTGCAGATTCTTGTCTGCCAAGACAAAATACCCTGATCCGTATCAGGGCAGAGTCCGGGTCGTCGATACCCGCATCCCAGCCGGCTTTACTTGAGCAATGCCAGCAGCTCACGGAAACGCGGGTGCTCGCAGTGCTGCAGCCACTCGAACAGCACCATTTCGCTGGTCACCAGCTCGACGCCGTTGTGGGCCAGGCGGTCGAAGGCGGCGTCGCGGTCGCGCTCGCGGCGCGAGCCGCAGGCGTCGGTGACCACCCAGACATCGAACTCGCGCTCCAGCAACCCGAGCGCAGTCTGCAGCAGGCACACGTGCGCTTCGCAGCCCGCGACCAACACCGTCTGGCGCTCGGGCGCAGGCGCGGCAGCCGGTTTTTGCAGATGCCTGGGCAGGCTGCGGGCGTTGCCGGCGGGCTTGGGTGCGGGCCGCTCGGGTGGGCGCAGGGCATCGAGCAGGCCCGACTCGCAGGCGCTGAAATGCATCTTGCTGAAGGTCTGCTGGCACAGGGCGCGCAGCTCGGGCGCATTGGGGCCCAGCCGCTGCGGATTTTGCTCGGTGCCCCAGACCGGGGCCCCCAGGACTCGAGCCGCACGCGCCAGCAGCAAGGCGCGCGCGAGCACCTCGTCGGCGTGAGCGATCACGGGCATCAGTTTGGTCTGGTAGTCCACCAGCACCAGTTGGCAATCGTCGAGTTCGAGCAGCATGGCAAGGGGTCCAGTGGGTGGGGTTTACTTCAAATGCGAATTTCAAGCCATTGACAACACGGGGTTTTGCTTATACTCTGCGGCCATGGGACCAGCCATTGCAACCACCACGCGCGGCACCAGGGCAGCCTGGGGCTGGTCCGGCGTGCCGGCATTGCTGGCCACCGCAGCCCTGACAGCGGTCTTGATTGTGCCTGCACCCGCCCACGCCACCGACGCGCTGGCGGATTTTTTGCAGCAGCAGGGTTTGGTTGCCCCAGCCAAAGCACCCTTGGAGCCTGTAGCGCCCCCCTCTGACACTGCGGCCTCCGCCACCGACACCGGGCGGCCCCTGCACTCCAGTTTGGTGGTGCATGCGCTGGGTTTTCTGGGGGTGCCCTACCAACTCGGGGGCGAGAGCGCCGAAGAGGGTTTCGATTGCAGCGGCTTCGTGCAGGCGGCGTTTCGCCACGTGATGGGGTTGCAGCTGCCGCGCATCGCGCGCGACCAAGCCCGCGCCACCGACGCCATCGAACGCAGCGAACTGGCGCCGGGCGACCTGGTCTTTTTCAACACCCTGGGGCGGCGTTACAGCCATGTAGGCATCTACATCGGTGAACGCCGCTTCGTGCACTCGCCGCGCAGCGGGGCGAGTGTGCGCATCGAACGCATGGACGTGCGCTACTGGGCCACGCGCTTCAACGGCGCGCGCCGGGTGTCAGCCCACTTGCCTGCCGCACCCGAGCCCGCACCGATGCCGGCCGCGCTGCTGGCACAACGCTAGCCCGGGCCGATCCGAATCAAGCCGTCCGCGCCGCTTCGGCTTTCTTCAGCACCACGTACAGCTCGTCTTTGAGGCGCAGCTTTTCCTTCTTCAGGGTCTCGATCTGCTCCTGGCTGCCACCCACGGCTCCGGCTTCCATGTTCTTGATGGTGTGGTCGAGCTCGTTGTGCTTCGCGAACAGGCGGCCAAAGTGGTGGTCGCTCACCTTGAGTTCAGAAATCAGATCGCGGTACTCTGGAAACATGTTCACTCCTGTTCACTAAAAAAACGCCTGCACAGCCCACGCGGCCGCAGCTTCAGTGGCTACTGTAACCGAGTCAGAGGTTGATGCAGCCACTCAGGTCGCCTTGATGCAGTCGGCAAAGTAGGCGTTGCGTCCGTCGGCGTCTTGCTCGACCACCAAGCCGTGGATGTCGGTCTCGAAGCCCGGGCACTGCAGGGCAAAGTCGCGCGCGAACTTCAGATAATCGACGATGCGCCGGTTGAACACCTCGCCCGGGATCAGGAGCGGGATGCCGGGCGGGTACGGCGTGATGAGCGCGGTGGTGATGCGGCCCTCGAGCGCGTCGATCGGCACGCGCTCGGTGCGGCGGCGGGCGATGTGTGCAAAGGCATCGCTGGGCTTCATGGCTGGGGTCAGGTCGCTCAGGTACATCTCGGTGGTCAGGCGCGCGATGTCCGATTTGGCGTAGAGCTCGTGCACCCGTTGGCACAGGTCGCGCAGCCCCATTTTTTCGTAGCGCCGCTGCTTGGCACAGAACTCGGGCATGATGCGCCACAGCGGCTGGTTGCGGTCGTAGTCGTCCTTGAACTGCTGCAAGGCGGTGAGCAGGGTATTCCAGCGGCCCTTGGTGATGCCGATGGTGAACATGATGAAAAAACTGTAGAGGCCGGTTTTCTCTACCACCACGCCGTGCTCGCTCAGGTATTTGGTGACGATGCTGGCCGGGATGCCGCTGGCGGCAAAGTCGCCCTTCATGTTCAACCCCGGCGTGAGCAAGGTGGCTTTGATCGGGTCCAGCATGTTGAAGCCCGGCGCCATGTCGCCAAAGCCATGCCAGGCGTCGCCACCGCGCAGCAGCGGCCGGCCGTCGGCGTTGGTGCGCTGCAAGATCCAGTCGTGGGCCCGGCCCACGCCCTCTTCGGCCAGCGCTTCGGGGCCCCAGACCTGGAACCACCAGTCGTCGTCGCCAAACTCGGCCTCGACCTTGCGCATGGCGCGCCTGAAGTCCAGCGCCTCGGCGATGCTTTCTTCGACCAGCGCGGTGCCGCCGGGCGGCTCCATCATGGCGGCGGCAACGTCGCAACTGGCGATGATGCTGTACTGCGGGCTGGTGCTGGTGTGCATCAGGTAGGCTTCGTTGAACAGGTGCCGGTCCAGCGGCGTGCTCAGCGAGTCTTGCACCAGCACGTGGCTGGCCTGGCTGATGCCGGCCAGCAGCTTGTGGATGCTCTGGGTGGAATAGACCACCGAATGCTTGGGTCGGGCGCGCTTGCGCCCCATGGCGTGGAAGGTGCCGTAAAAGGGGTGAAAGGCGGCGTGCGGCAGCCAGGCTTCGTCAAAGTGCAGGTTGTCCACGTAGCCGTCGAGCATCTGCTTGATGGCTTCGGTGTTGTAGAGCACGCCGTCGTAGGTGGACTGCGTCAGCGTCAGGATGCGCGGCTTGACCGTTTGCGCATCGACGCCGGCCAGCAGCGGGTGCGCCTCGATCTTGGCGCGGATCGCGTCGGGCTCAAACTCGCTCTGCGGAATCGGGCCGATGATGCCCCAGTGGTTGCGCGTGGGCTTGAGGAACACCGGCACCGCGCCGGTCATGATGATGCTGTGCAGCACCGACTTGTGGCAGTTGCGGTCCACCAGCACCACGTCGCCTGGGGCCACGGTGTGGTGCCAGACCATCTTGTTGCTGGTGCTGGTGCCGTTGGTGACGAAGAAGCAATGGTCGGCGTTGAAAATGCGCGCGGCGTTGCGCTCGCTCTCGCCGATGGCGCCGTTGTGGTCGAGCAACTGGCCCAGCTCCTCGACCGAATTGCAGACGTCGGCGCGCAGCATGTTCTCGCCAAAGAACTGGTGAAACATCTGCCCCACCGGGGTCTTGAGGAAAGCCACGCCGCCGGAGTGGCCGGGGCAGTGCCAGGAGTAGGAGCCGTCTTCGGCGTAGTCGAGCAAGGCCTTGAAGAACGGCGGCTGGATGCCCTCGAGGTAGCTCTTGGCTTCGCGGATGAGGTGGCGCGCCACGAACTCGGGCGTGTCCTCGAACATGTGGATGAAGCCGTGCAGCTCGCGCAAGATGGCGTTGGGCAGGTGGCGGCTGGTCTTGGTTTCGCCGTAGATGTAGATCGGCACGTCGGCGTTCTTGCGCCGCACTTCGTCGATGAAATGGCGCAAATTCAGCACCGCCGGGTCCAGGTCGGGGCCGGGGGTGAACTCCTCGTCGTCGATCGACAGAATGAAGGCGCTGGCGCGGCTTTGCTGTTGCGCAAACTGGCTCAGGTCGCCGTAGCTGGTCACGCCCACGACCTCGAAGCCCTCGCTCTCGATGGCTTGCGCCAGCGCACGAATGCCCAAGCCCGAGGTGTTTTCGGAGCGGAAATCTTCATCGATGATGACGATGGGGAAACGAAATTTCATGGTGCACCAGTGTAGAGACTCAATATGACGCAAGCCCCCCGTGGTCTCTGGGTCTGGGGGCGGCGCAGCGATTGTGCACCACGCGTGCGCTGAATGCGCTATGCTGGCCGCATTGGTTTGGACTGCGGGGCGCGCGTATGACGGATTGGATGGTGTGGTGGCTGCTGGCCGGCTTGGCGATCGTGCTCGAATTGCTCACCGGCACTTTTTTTCTGCTCATGCTCGCGGTCGGCTTGGTGGCCGGTGCGCTGGCGGCGCACGCCGGGTTGGAGCTCACGGGGCAGCTGCTCACGGCGGCGATCGTGGGCGGCGGCGCGGTCGCCCTGTGGCAGCGCTGGCGCGCCCGGCATCCCATCCAGGCTGCGGCCGAACACAACCCCGACATTAACCTCGACATCGGGCAGACGCTGGTGGTGGAGCGCTGGCAAGCCGACGGCTGGGCCCAGGTGCGCTACCGCGGCGCCCACTGGAGCGTGCAGTTGCAGCCCGGCACCAGCCCCGGTGTGCACACGCGCTACCGCATCGTGCAGGTACACGGCAACACCCTGATCGTGCAAGCCCTGGACCCCGAGCCCCCCAGCGCCGCACCAGACCCCGGCGCGCCCTCTCACTGAACCAAAGGAATCCTGCCATGGAGTTCATCGCCCTCGCCGTCGTCATCGTCGCCATCGTGTTCGTGGTGCGTTCGATCCAAGTGGTGCCGCAGCAAAACGCCTGGGTCAAGGAGCGTTTGGGCAAATACGCCGGCACGCTCGGGCCCGGGCTCAATTTTCTGGTGCCCTTCATCGAGCGCGTGGCCTACAAGCACAGCCTGAAGGAAATCCCGCTCGATGTGCCCGAACAGATCTGCATCACGCGCGACAACACCCAGCTCAAGGTCGATGGGATTTTGTACTTTCAGGTCACCGACCCCATGCGCGCCAGCTACGGTTCGTCCAACTACATGCTGGCCATCACGCAACTGGCGCAGACCACGCTGCGCAGCATCATTGGCCGCATGGAGCTGGACAAAACCTTCGAGGAGCGCGACCTGATCAACTCGCAGGTGGTGAGCGCGATCGACGAGGCCGCGCTCAACTGGGGCGTGAAGGTGCTGCGCTACGAGATCAAGGACCTGACACCCCCGGTCGAGATTCTGCGCTCGATGCAGGCCCAGATCACCGCCGAGCGCGAGAAGCGCGCCCTGATCGCCGCCTCGGAGGGGCGCAAGCAAGAGCAGATCAACATCGCCAACGGCGAGCGCGAAGCCTCCATTGCCCGCTCCGAGGGCGAGCGCCAAGCCGCCATCAACCTGGCCCAAGGCCAAGCCTCGGCCATCTTGGCGGTGGCCGAAGCCTCGGCGCAGGCCATCGAGCGCATCGCCCACGCCATCCGCACCGACGGCGGCGAGGCGGCGGTGCAGCTCAAGGTGGCCGAAAAAGCCGTCGAAGCCTACGCCAAAGTGGCGGCCGATGCCCACACCACCCTGATCGTTCCATCCAACATGACCGAAGTGAGCCACCTGATCGGCTCGGCCATGCAGATGGTGCGCACGCTCAAGCCCAGCGCCTGAGCCCCCCAGCCGCGGCCCTGCTCCCTCGGGCGCAAGTGCCGCTGCTCGGTCAGCGCTCGGTCAGCGCCGCTGCCAGTGTAGAATGCCGGGCTACCCGGAGAGATGGATGAGCGGTTTAAGTCGCACGCCTGGAAAGCGTGTGTGGGCTAACCCCCACCGCGGGTTCGAATCCCGCTCTCTCCGCCAGAATATCGATATAAATCAAGCGCTTACTGTTACCAAACCGGCCCCTTGGCGTGATTGTCAGCGCGCAAGGCCAGTGCTATGATCCGAGCATCATGCTGGCCGAAACGACTGCGCAACACCTGCTTGAGCCGCTCGCACTCAAATACATCTGGTGGGAGCCGCCTTCGGAAGCGCTGCGTTTTCCGCAGCGCGTGATTGCGCAAGTGATGGACCTTGGCACGCACGAGGATTCGCTTGTTCTCACCGATTTGGTGGGTGAGGACGCCTTGGGACACTCTGAAAAACTCAAAATCAGGTCAGCCAGCAGGCTGATGCATTCCACCAGCTGAGATTTCGAGCGATTTAAGCCAGCTTGATTCCAGCCTCGCCTTCAAAAAACGCTGTTTTTA
>JBGFRU010000047.1:0-78813 GCA_041694945.1 Pseudomonadota bacterium | reverse complement strand
AGGGGCAGATCGGCCCAAGCCAAGGGTTGGGCCAACAGGCAAACGAAAGCGATTAGCGCACGCCAGTGCATAGAACTCCCTGAACTTTTTTGTTGCGACAGCGTTAATTTACCCCCCCCCCCCGCGAACTTTTGCAAGTGGAAAATTGTAAAAGTTTGTAACACTCACAGCTTTGAACGGCAAGGCACCCCCGCCGCAGCGGTGCAGCGCCTGTAGTCATAAAATCGGCTTGCCGGCAACCGCCGATCCGAACCACCACCGCGCAGCCATGGGACGCACCCTCTACGACAAAATCTGGGACGAGCACGTCGTCCACACCGAAGCCGACGGCACCGCGTTGCTCTACATCGACCGCCATCTGGTGCACGAAGTCACCAGCCCGCAAGCCTTCGAGGGCTTGCGTGAGTCCGGGCGCAAGGGCTGGCGCGCGAGTTCGGTCGTGGCCACCGCCGACCACAACACCCCCACCCACGGCTGGGAGCACGGCTACGAGGGCATCGCCGACCCGATCAGCAAAGAGCAGATCGTCACCCTCAACACCAACATCGCCGAGTTCGGCGCCGCCGCCTTCTTCCCCTTCATGCACCCGCGCCAAGGCATCGTGCACGTGGTGGGCCCCGAAAACGGCGCCACCCTGCCGGGCATGACCGTGGTCTGCGGCGACTCGCACACCTCGACCCACGGCGCCTTTGGCGCGCTGGCGCACGGCATCGGCACCAGCGAAGTCGAGCACGTGCTGGCCACGCAGACGCTGCTGGCCAAAAAAGCGCGCAACCTGCTCATCCGCGTCGAGGGCCAGTTGCCCCGGGGCTGCGGCGCCAAAGACATTGTGCTGGCCATCATCGGCCGCATCGGCACGGCGGGCGGCACCGGCTACACGATCGAGTTTGGCGGCAGCGCCATCCGCGCGCTGTCGATCGAAGGCCGCATGACGGTGTGCAACATGGCGATCGAGGCCGGTGCCCGCGCTGGCTTGGTGGCCGTGGACGACAAAACCATCGCCTACCTGCAAGGCCGTGCGCTGGCGCCCACGGGCCTCGAGTGGGAGCAGGCCGTGGCCTACTGGCGCACCCTGCATTCCGACCCCGATGCGGTGTTTGACGCCGTGGTCGAGCTCGACGCGGCGCAGATCGCGCCCCAAGTGACGTGGGGCACCTCGCCCGAGATGGTGCTGCCGATCACGGGCAATGTGCCCGACCCCGACCAAATCAAAGACGCCAACCAGCGCGCCGCCACCGAGCGCGCGCTGCACTACATGGGCCTGCAACCGGGCAAGGCGCTGGCCGATATCCATGTGGACAAGGTGTTCATCGGTTCGTGCACCAACAGCCGCATCGAAGACTTGCGCCAAGCCGCCGAGGTGGTGCAAAAGCTGGGACGGAAGGTGGCGCGCAACGTGCGTCAGGCGCTGGTGGTGCCGGGCTCGGGCTTGGTCAAGGCGCAGGCCGAACGCGAAGGGCTGCACGAGATTTTTCGCGCTGCCGGCTTTGAGTGGCGCGAACCCGGTTGCAGCATGTGCTTGGCGATGAACGCCGACCGGCTCGAACCCGGCGAGCGCTGCGCCAGCACCAGCAACCGAAACTTTGAAGGCCGCCAAGGCGCCGGTGGGCGCACGCACCTCGTCAGCCCAGCCATGGCGGCGGCGGCGGCCATCCACGGCCACTTCGTCGATATCCGTACCCTCGCCTGAATTCTTTTCCAGGAGTTTTGCCATGAAAACCTTCCTCACCCTGCTGCTGTTGAGCGCCAGTTTGGCCTTGGGCGGCTGCGCCACCGTCGCCGGCATCGGCAAAGACGTGCAACGCGGCGGCCAGATCATCCAAGACGCCGCCCGCTGAGCGGCGCCCACACCCCTTACGCTCCGATGCAAGCCTTCACCGTACACCAGGGCTTGGTGGCCCCGATCGACCGCGAAAACGTCGATACCGACGCCATCATCCCCAAGCAGTTCCTCAAATCCATCCGCAAGACCGGCTTTGGCCCGAATCTGTTCGACGAGTGGCGCTACCTCGACGTCGGCCAGCCGGGGCAAGACCCGGCCAGCCGGCGCCCCAACCCCGACTTCGTGCTGAACCAACCGCGCTATGCCGGGGCGTCGATTTTGCTGGCGCGCAAAAACTTTGGCTGCGGCTCCAGCCGCGAGCACGCGCCCTGGGCGATCGAGCAGTACGGTTTTCGGGCCCTGATCGCGCCCAGCTTTGCCGACATCTTCTTCAACAACTGCTTCAAAAACGGTCTGCTGCCGATCGTGCTGCCCGAAGCCACCGTGGCCAGTTTGTTCGACGCCGTGCACGCCTTTGCCGGCTACCGCCTGACCATCGACCTGCCGCGCCAGTGCATCGTGCTGCCGCAGGGCGAAGAAATCGCTTTCGAGGTCAACCCCTTTCGCAAGCACTGCCTGCTCAACGGCCTTGACGACATCGGCCTAACGCTGCGCCACGCCGACACCATCCGCAGCTTCGAGGCCCAGCGCCTAGCAAGCAAACCGTGGCTGGCGCGTACTTGGCTGGGCTGAGGCCAGCACCTGCAACCTTATCCGGCTGACCCGCGCCGCCGCCCTTTGGCCCCGACCGCCTTACTCGACCCACCCAGCGCCCACGCCCGGGCCTCACGCCTTTCAGCTCACAACCCATGAAAATCGCAGTCCTTCCCGGTGACGGCATCGGCACCGAAATCGTCGCCCAAGCGCTCAGCGTGTTGCAGGCTCTGGGTTTGCCGTTCGAGTTCGAGCACGCCGCGGTGGGCGGTGCCGCCTACGAGGCGCACGGCCACCCGCTGCCCGAGGCCACGCTCAAGCTGGCGCAGCAGGCCGACGCGGTGCTGTTCGGCGCCGTGGGCGACTGGAAATACGACCGGCTCGAGCGCCACCTGCGGCCCGAGCAAGCCATTCTGGGGCTGCGCAAGCACCTGGGGCTGTTTGCCAACTTCCGCCCCGCCATCTGCTACCCGCAGCTGGTCGACTCCTCCAGCCTCAAACCCGAGCTGGTGGCCGGGCTCGACATCCTGATCATCCGCGAGCTCACCGGCGACATCTACTTCGGCCAACCGCGCGGCCGCCGCAGCGCCCCAGACGGCCCCTTTGCCGGCAGCGAAGAAGCCTTCGACACCATGCGCTACAGCCGGCCCGAGATCGAGCGCATTGCCCACGTGGCCTTCAAGGCCGCGCGCCAGCGCAACAACAAGGTCACCAGCGTGGACAAGGCCAACGTGCTCGAGACCTTCCAGTTCTGGAAAGACGTGGTGAGCGCCGTGCACGCCCAGTACCCCGACGTGGCGCTGGAGCACATGTACGTGGACAACGCCGCGATGCAGTTGGTCAAGCGCCCCAAGGCTTTTGACGTGATCGTCACCGGAAATATGTTTGGCGACATTTTGTCCGACGAGGCCTCGATGCTCACCGGCTCGATCGGCATGCTGCCCTCGGCAAGCCTGAACGAGCGTGGCCAAGGCCTGTACGAGCCCAGCCACGGCAGCGCACCCGACATCGCCGGGCAAGGCGTGGCCAACCCGCTGGCCACGATTTTGAGCGCGGCCATGATGCTGCGCTTCTCGCTCGGCCAGCCCGAGGCGGCGGCGCGCATCGAGGCCGCAGTGCAAACCGTGCTCGAGCAAGGCCTGCGCACGCCCGACATCATGGCCCCCGGCTGCACCCGCGTCGGCACGGCGCAGATGGGCGCGGCGGTGCGGGCGGCGCTGGGCTGATCCAAGCTCCCTAATTCCAGCCAGCTCCACCGGTGTTAGTCTCTATGCAAATGCTGCCGCAGTGGCTGTACCCTTGGGTGTCCAGCATCGTGCTCGGTGCGCAGATCACCCTGCTCATCTTGGGTGCGTGGCTGCTGCGCGCCCTGTTTGGGCGCTTGGTGCGGCGTACCAGCACGCGCCATGGGCTGCCACCCGAGTTTACGTTTGTCGTCTTGCTCGCGGGCAAGATCGTGATCTACGGTGCCGCCATGTTGCTGGTGCTCGACCGCCTGGGGGTTTCGGCCACCGTGCTCTGGACCGCGTTCACCGGCTTTGCGGCCGTGGCGGCGGTGGCCTTTTTTGCCGCCTGGAGCGTGCTGTCCAACATTTTTTGCAGTTTTTTGATCTTTGTTACCGGCATCGTGCGCTTGCACGACCACATCGAAGTCGTGGAAAACGGCCAAACCGCTGGGCTCAGGGGCCAAGTGATCGACATCAATCTGATCTACACCACGGTGCAGGAACACAGCGCCGACGGCTCGGGCTCGACCCTGAAGTTTCCCAACAGCATGTTTTTTCAACGCATCACGCGCACTTGGCCGGGCGAGCCGCCCGCGCCAGTGGTCGCGCCCACGGGCGCCGGTGCCGCCTCCCAGCCGCCCAGCGGCGGCGCTACGCCCTAATTGCACCCCCCGGGGGCCGGCGGCGCCAGCGCCTCCAGACCCACGCATAGATCACGCCGTTGAACCCCAGCACCAGCGCCCCGAGCAGGTATTGCAGCTCGCGCGTCAGGCCAGCGGGGTAGATCACGGCCAGCAAGTAGTGCTCGATGAAGCCGCCCGGGGCCATGCCGGCCTGGCCGGCCTGGAGCCGGAAATGGTTTTCGATGTCGGTGAGCGGGCACGGCGCCCCGGCGATCATGACAAAAAACGCCCAAGCCGCGCACGGCAGCTGCAGCCACGGCACCCAGCGCCACCACAGCGCCAGCACGGCTCCGAACACCGAAAAAACAATGTAGAGCAGGTGGACGCTCATGACCGCTTCGGCCGCGATTTGGTACCACATGGCAGTTTTGCTCCAGACGAAAGAGGCCATCAAAACCCGCGGGCGCTGTGGCGCAACGCAAACTGCGCTGTCAACGCCCCAGAGCACCGCAGCGGTCGCCATCGGCTAGAATGTACGACCATGTTTGCCGCCCAATCGTTCACCTCGAACCACACCACCGCCACTCCGGCGCGGGTGTGTGGGCGCGCAATCGTTAAAACCACGACCGGCTAAACCCCAGCCCGGTTCGTCGCGCGCCCCCACCCGGCCAGACGAGCCGGGCAGGACGGTACCCGGGGTCTGGATCCGTATTTCTGCAACCTGAAAGGGCGTTCGTCATGAGCAAGTTGGTAGGTCTGGTGGGCTGGCGCGGCATGGTCGGCTCGGTGTTGATGGATCGCATGACGGCCGAGGGCGACTTCGCGCACATCGACCCGGTGTTCTTTTCCACCTCCAACGCCGGCGGCGCCGCCCCGGCGCAGGCCCAAAGCCAGCGCACACTGCAAGACGCCAACGACGTGGCGGCCTTGGCGCGCTGCGACATCGTCCTCACCTGCCAAGGCGGAGACTACACCAAAGCCGTGTACCCGCGTCTGCGCGCCAGCGGCTGGCGCGGGCACTGGATCGACGCCGCCTCGGCGCTGCGCATGGAACCCGAGGCCGTGATCGTGCTCGACCCGGTCAACGAGGGCCTGATCCGCCAGCGCTTGGCTGCCGGCGGGCGCGACTGGATCGGCGGCAACTGCACCAACTCGATTTTGCTCATGGGCCTGTGCGGCTTGTTCCGCGCCGATCTGGTGGAGTGGGTCAGCTCGATGACCTACCAAGCGGCCTCGGGCGGCGGCGCCAACCACATGCGCGAACTGCTGCAAGGCATGGGCGTGTGCCACGCCGCCGTGGCCGCCGACTTGGCCAACCCAGCCAGCGCCATCCTGGACATCGACCGCAAAGTGGCGCAGGCCATCCGAGATGATGTGCCGCGCGAATACTTCGGTGCCCCGCTGGCCGGTGGCCTGATCCCGTGGATCGACGCGCAACTCGACAACGGCCAGTCCAAAGAAGAATGGAAAGGCCAGGCCGAGGTCAACAAAATCCTGGGCACGGCCCAGACCATCCCGGTCGATGGCCTGTGCGTGCGCATCGGCGCCATGCGCTGCCACAGCCTGGCCCTCACGCTCAAGCTCAAGCAAGACCTGCCGCTGGCCGAAATCGAGGCCCTGATTCGGGGCGGCAACCCCTGGGTCAAATGGGTTCCCAACGAGCGCCCGGCCAGCGTGGCCGAGCTTACGCCAGCAGCCATCACCGGCGGCTTGCAGGTGGGCGTGGGCCGGGTGCGCAAGCTCAACATGGGGCCGCAGTACCTGTCGGCCTTCGTGATCGGCGACCAACTGCTGTGGGGCGCGGCCGAGCCACTGCGGCGCATGCTGCGCATTCTGCTAGCGGCCTAAGGGCATGGCGGCAAGGGGAATATAAAATCTGTTGCACCAGTGCAACGCAAATCCCCTGCTTGGATACCATTTGGGCCCCAGATTTGCTTCGGGCTGCTTCTGAGCTTGTGCGTGCAAGCGCTTGATGTTATGGTCGAATAGCTTTGAAAATGACAGAGGTGTCTGTGCCGAATTGCCCTTCAAAAATGCACCCCACTGGACCTGTTGCCTTGGCCACCGACAAACCACCTGCGCCACCCCATCGGCTGCGCTGGCGCTCGGTGGCGAGCGCGGCGGCCTTGGTGGCGGCCTTGGCGGTGCCGGCCAGCCAAGCTTGGGCCGTGGCGCTGGGAAGGGTGACGGTGCAATCGCAACTGGGTGAGCCGCTGCGCGCCGAAATCGACTTGCCCCAGCTCAGCGCCCAAGACGCCGCCACCTTGCAAGCCAGCGTGGCGGCGCCCGAGCGCTTTCAGGCGCTCAACCTGAGCTTTAACCCGGCCTTGGCCGATTTGCGCTTTCAACTGGTCACGCTGCCCGACGGCCGCAGTGTCTTGCGCCTGAGCAGCACCGCCGCCATCAACGAACCCTTCCTCGATTTGCTGGTGCAAGCCAACTGGGCCAATGGGCAGCTGCTGCGTGGCTACACCCTGTTGTTCGACCCGCCCAATTTGCGCCCGGCTCCGGCTCCGGCGCCACAGCCGCCGGTTGCGGTTGCACCTCCAGCACCTCCCGCGCCAGCGCCCGCGCCCTTGGTGACCCAGGTGCGTCCGGCCGTGCCGCTGCCCCCAGCCGTCCCTGCCGCCGCCGCACCTGCACGACCCCGCGCCCAAGCGCCTGCCGCCGACCCCACCCCCGCGTCGATCACGGTTCGGCGTGGCGATACCGCCGGCCGCATCGCGCAGGCGCACCTGCCCGGCGGGGTGTCGCTCGATCAGATGTTGGTGGCGCTGCTGCGCGCCAACCCACAAGCGTTCATCGGCGACAATGTCAACCGGCTGCGCGCTGGCGCGGTGCTCGACCTGCCCAGCGCCGAAGCGGCCAACGCCACCCCCGCCCCTGAGGCGCGCCGCATCGTACAAGCCCACAGCCAAGATTTCAACGAGTTTCGGCGTCGCTTGGCCGCATTGGCCCCGGCTCAAGCAGCACCCGAAGCCACCCGCGCCGCTGCCGGTGCGGTGCAAGCCGAAGTCACCGATCCACGACCCGCCGCCGCCGTGCAAGACCGCCTGACGCTCGAGCGCGGCGCCTTGCCCGGAGCCGCTGCCGACCAGTTGGCCCAAGCGCGGCAACAGCAGGCCACGCAGCAGCAAATCACCGAAGTCGAGCGCAACCTGCAAGAGCTCGAGCGTCTGCGCCAAGCTGCGCAGGCCCCTGCCCCGGCCCCTGCAGCGCCGGCCGCTGCCGACGCCACACCAGCTGCGGCCGAAACCGCGGCGGCACCCACACCCGCCGCACCAGTCCTCGAGGCCCCGGCATTGGCTGCACCGCCTGTTCCTCCAGCCCCGGTTGCCGCACCCCCAGCCCCTGCTGCCCCACCAGCGCCTGCGCCGGCCGAAGTGGCTGCGCCCGGTTTGCTTCAGACCCTCAGCACCCACCCCTTGGCGCTGCCCGCAGCGGGTGGTGCCGCAGCCTTGCTGCTGCTGGGGCTGCTGGCCGCGCGCATCCGCAGCCGCCGCCAGCAAGACCAAGCCGCCTTGGCCGATCGGGACGACCCGCAATCGGAACCCGCGAGCGGTGCGCTGGCCGATGCCCCCACCGATGCGCCAGCAACCTCGATGATGTATTCGCCCAGCCAGCTCGATGCTGGCGGCGACGTCGATGCCGTGGCCGAAGCCGAGGTGTACTTGGCTTATGGCCGCGAGAAGCAGGCCGAAGACATTTTGCTCGAATCCATCCGCCTGCACCCCGAGCGCCTGCCCGCGCACCTCAAGCTGCTCGAAATTTACGGTCAACGGCGCGACCTGGCCGCCTTCAACGCCGCGGCCCAGACCCTGCACCAAGTGAGCGGGGGCACCGGCGACGCCTGGGAGCAGGCGCGCGAAGCCGGCCAGTTGCTCGACCCCGACAACCCCCTGTACCAACTGGTGCCATCCAGCACCCCGTCCGGCAGCGCCCCTGCAACCGGCGCTGCGTCGAACGCCGACAACCCGGCAGCGGTGGCTCCCGATTTCGACTTGGGATTTGCAGACTCCGCCTCGGGGCCGGCATCCCGCTCCGGCCCTGCAACCGGCTCGGACCCCACCTCGCGGCAGGCCATGGATGCCGCCGACGAGGAACTCGAGGCCCTGCTCACGGGCACCCGCAAGCCCACCACCCCAGCCACCGACTTGGCTTTTGATTTCGACTTCGAGCAAGCCCCTGCAGCCGCATCCGCACCCGCCACCACTGTGCCAGCCACTCAAGCTGCGCCGGTTTCGGCTGCCCCTGCGCTCGACATCGACTTCGATCTCGACCTCGACGACACCCCCGCACCCGCCACCCAGAAGCCGCCGGCCACCCCGCCTGCTCCGGCCAACGCGGCAACCGCCTTGCCCAGCAGCCTGCAGGATCTGTCGCTGGACCTCGACCTCGACCCCGAACCCTCGGGGGCCGACCCGCTCGAGACCAAGCTGTCGCTGGCGCAAGAGTTCGACGCCATCGGCGACACCGACGGCGCGCGCTCGCTGGCGCTAGAGGTCGAGTCCGAGGCCACCGGGGCGCTCAAAGAACGGGCCCGGGCCTTCTTGGCGCAGCTGGGCTAAGTCCCTCAAGCTCCCCAAAGCTCCCCTAAGCCCCCGCACCCACCGCAGAAAGCCCACACCTTTGCGCCTCGCGCTCGGACTCAGTTACTCGGGCAGCGCCTACCAGGGCTGGCAGAGCCAAGCCAGCGGCCAAACGGTGCAAGACCACTTGCAGGCGGCGCTGGCGACCTTCACCGCCGCCCCGGCCGTGAGCACCCTGTGCGCCGGGCGCACCGACGCCGGCGTGCACGCCCTGATGCAGGTGGTGCACTTCGACACCCCGATCGAGCGCCCGCTGCACGCCTGGGTGCGCGGCTGCAACCGCTACCTGCCGCCCGACATCGCCATCCAGTGGGCGCAGGTGGTGCCGGCCACCTTTCACGCCCGCGCCAGTGCGCTGGCGCGGCGTTACGTCTATGTGCTGCTCGAATCGGCCGTGCGCCCGAGCCTAGAACACGGCCGCGCCGGCTGGGTGTTTCGGCCACTGTCGTTGCCCGACCTGCAGGCGGCGGCGGCGCACCTGCTGGGCCGACACGACTTCACGAGCTTTCGCGCCTCCAGCTGCCAGGCGCTCTCGCCCGTCAAGCACCTGCGCCGGCTCGATATTTCGCGCCATGGCGCCTACTGGCGCTTCGAGTTCGAGGCCGACGCCTTTTTGCACCACATGGTGCGCAACCTCATGGGCTGCCTGCTGGCCGTGGGCCAGGGTTTGCACGCGCCCGACTGGATCGCGGACGTGCTGGCGGCGCGCAGCCGCGCCGTCGCTGCGCCCACCTTCGCCCCCGACGGGCTGTATTTTCTGGGCCCGGTCTATGCGCCGCACTGGGGCCTGCCAGACCGGGTTGCGGGGCTGGACTGGTTGCCCCAAAGCCCCTAGTTGTCGCTTGCATCCCCGCCTGCTCCCACCTTTGCTCCCATCTTTGCTCCCACCTTTGCCACCCCCGCAGATAGCGCCCGTCCCATGCCGCACCGCACCCGCATCAAAATCTGTGGCCTCACCCGCCCGTCTGACCTGCACTGCGCCGCCGCCGCCGGGGCCGACGCCGTGGGCTTCGTGCTCTACCCGCCCAGCGTGCGCGCGCTCACGCCGGCGCAGGCGGGCGCGCTGGCGCGGCTGCTGCCACCCTTTGTCACGCCGGTGCTGCTCTACGTCAACCCCAGCGCCGCCGAGGTGCAGGCCGGCTTGGCAGAGGTGCCCCACGCGCTGCTGCAGTTTCATGGCGACGAATCGCCCGCCCAATGCCAGGCGCTGGCCCAAGGCCGGCCCTATCTGCGCGCGGCGCGCATTCCGCTGGGTGCCGACGTGGCGCGCTTCGATCTTCTAGAATACGCCGAACAACACGCTGGCGCACAAGCGCTGTTGCTCGACGCCCAAGTGCCGGGCTACGGCGGCGCCGGGCATTCTTTTGACTGGACGGCATTCGATTGGTCACACCCCGCACTAAACGCCAGCTCTCGCCTCGTTTTGTCTGGTGGACTCACGCCTGCAAACGTGGCCGATGGCGTGCGCCTGCTGCGCCCGTGGGCGGTTGATGTGAGCTCCGGCGTCGAGGCCGGGCGCGGCATCAAGTGCCCCGATTTGATCGCCCGCTTCGTCGCCGCTGTGCGCTTGGCCGATACGGCCCTTGCCGCACCCCAGCCCCTCACATCCCCACCGTCATGTCCAACGCCACCGCCACCGCCCTAGCCCCCACCAGCAGCCCCCCCTACCAGCAACCCGACGCCAGCGGCCACTTCGGCCCCTACGGCGGCAGCTTTGTCAGCGAAACACTCACCCACGCCCTGTCCGAGTTGCGCGAGGCCTACGCCCGCACCCAGCACGATCCCGAGTTCCAGCGCGAATTCCGCTACGAACTGGCGCACTTCGTCGGCCGGCCCTCACCCATCTACCACGCGGCGCGCACCAGCCGCGAGCTGGGCGGGGCGCAGATCTTCCTCAAGCGCGAAGACCTCAACCACACCGGCGCGCACAAAATCAACAACGTCATCGGCCAAGCCATGCTGGCGCGGCGCATGGGCAAAGCGCGCATCATCGCCGAGACCGGCGCCGGCCAGCACGGCGTGGCCACCGCCACCATCTGCGCCCGCTACGGGCTCGAGTGCGTGATTTATATGGGCGCCGAAGACCTCAAGCGCCAGCTGCCCAACGTCTATCGCATGAAGCTGCTGGGCGCCACCGTGGTGCCGGTGACGTCGGGCAGCCAGACCCTCAAAGACGCGCTCAACGAAGCCATGCGCGACTGGGTCACGAACGTCGAGCACACCTTCTACCTCATCGGCACCGTGGCCGGGCCGCACCCCTACCCGATGATGGTGCGCGATTTCCAGTGCGTGATCGGCGAAGAATGCCTGCAGCAGATGCCCACCCTGCTGCGCGAGCTCGGCCTGCCGGGCAACGGCGCCGAATTGCAACCCGACGTGGTGCTGGCCTGCGTGGGCGGCGGCAGCAACGCGATCGGGATTTTCCACCCCTACATCGACCACCCGCACACGCGCCTGATCGGCGTCGAGGCCGCCGGTGAAGGGCTCGAGAGCGGCCGCCACGCCGCCTCGCTGCAAAAGGGGCTGCCCGGCGTGCTGCACGGCAACCGCAGCTACGTGTTGCAAGACGAAGACGGCCAGATCATCGAGACCCACAGCGTCAGCGCCGGGCTGGACTACCCCGGCGTCGGCCCCGAGCACGCCTGGCTCAAAGACAGCGGCCGCGCCAGCTACGTGGGCATCACCGACGCACAGGCGCTGGCCGCCTTTCACCGCCTGTGCCGCCACGAGGGCATCATCCCGGCGCTCGAATCCAGCCACGCGCTGGCCTACGCCTTCGAGCTCGCCCCCACCCTGCGCCCCGATCAATCGATCCTCGTCAACCTCTCGGGCCGCGGCGACAAAGACCTGGCCACCGTATCCGAACTCGCCGGAGTGAGCGCATGAGCCGCATCGATGCCACCTTCAGCCGCCTGCAAAGCCAGCGCCGCAAAGCCCTCATCCCCTACGTGACGGCGGGCTTCCCGCAGGCCGACAGCACGCCCGCCCTGATGCAGGCGCTGGTGCAGGGCGGGGCCGACATCATCGAGCTCGGCGTGCCGTTCTCCGACCCGATGGCCGACGGCCCAGTGATCCAGCAAGCCGGCGAACGGGCGCTGCGCGCCGGCGTCGGGCTGGTGCAGGTGCTCGATATGGTGCGCGCCTTTCGCACCCACGACCGCCTCACGCCCGTGGTGCTGATGGGCTACGCCAATCCGGTGGAGCGCTACGAGCTCAAGCGCGGCGCCGGCGCCTTTGCGCGCGACGCCGCTGCCGCCGGCGTCGATGGCGTGCTGATCGTCGATTACCCGCCCGAGGAATGCCAAGCCTTTGCCGCCGCCCTGAAGGCGCAGGGGCTGGACCTGATCTTTTTGCTCGCCCCCACCAGCAGCGAGGCACGCATGGCCGAAGTCGGGCGCGTGGCCAGCGGCTACGTCTATTACGTGTCGCTCAAGGGCGTGACCGGGGCCGGGCACCTCGACACCGCCGCCGTGGAGGCGATGCTGCCGCGCATCCGCCGGCACGTGCACATCCCTGTGGGCGTGGGCTTTGGCATCCGCGACGCCGCCAGCGCCTGCGCCGTGGGCCGCAGTGCCGACGCCGTGGTGATCGGCACCCGGCTGATCCAGCTGCTCGACAGCGCGCCCCCCGAACAGGCCGGGGCTGTGGCCCGCGCCTTCATGGCCGAGCTGCGGCAGGCGCTCGACGGGCTCGAGGGCGGCGGCGCTGGCGGCCCTGTCGCGCTTGCGCCGGCGGGCAATCGGGGATAATCAGCGCCGTCGTAGCCCCCAGATCAGCAAGGAAAACCCGCATGTCCTGGCTCGAAAAACTACTCCCGCCCAAAATCAAGCGCGCCGACCCGGCCGAGCGCCGCAGCATGCCCGAGGGGCTGTGGCTCAAGTGCCCCAGCTGCGAGGCCGTGCTCTACAAAAGCGACCTCGAGAAAAACCTCAACGTCTGCCCACACTGCGCGCACCACCACCGCATCGGGGCGCGGGCGCGCCTCAACGCCTTTTTGGATGCCCAAGGCCGCTACGAAATCGGGCAAGAGGTGCTGCCCGTCGATGCGCTCAAGTTTAAGGACAGCCGCAAATACCCCGAGCGACTCAAAGAAGCACTCGAGGCCACCGGCGAGACCGACGCCCTGATCGTCATCGGCGGCGCGGTGCAGGGGCTAGATCTGGTGGCGGCGTGTTTCGAGTTTGACTTCATGGGCGGCTCGATGGGCTCGGTGGTGGGCGAGCGCTTCGTGCGCGGCGTCGAGACGGCGATCGAGCAAAAAGTGCCCTTCGTCTGCTTTACCGCCACCGGCGGCGCGCGCATGCAAGAGGGGCTGCTCAGCCTCATGCAGATGGCCAAGACCAACGCCGCCCTGACGCGGCTGGCCAAAAAGGGCCTGCCCTACCTCAGCGTGCTCACCGACCCGACCATGGGCGGCGTCAGCGCCGGCTTCGCCTTTGTCGGCGACGTGGTGATCGCCGAGCCCAAGGCGCTGATCGGCTTTGCCGGCCCGCGGGTGATCGAAAGCACGGTGCGCGTCAAGCTGCCCGAGGGCTTTCAGCGCGCCGAGTTTTTGCTCAACAAAGGCGCGCTGGACCTGATCTGCGACCGGCGCGAGCTGCGCTCCACGGTAGCCAACCTGCTGGCCATGCTGCAGCGCCAGAGCGCGGATGCGGTGCAGGCGGGTTGAACCCAGCGGTCGGCTTCAGAGGCCGATAGGCTATTGAGCGTATTTGATGTGGCGCGCATAGGCGCCGCCGGCAAGACGCAATGATCCTGCCCTTAAGGCAACAGACTGAGTGCCTGCATGTAGCGCGGGCTCACCATCAGCTCGTCCCACAGCGGCGCGGGCGCAGCGGGCAGCAGCTCGAGGCGGCGCTGCTCGCTCAGGGCGCTGGGCTGCCAGTGGCCTTCGATCTGGGCGCGGCTCAGGCCGTCGATGAGTTCGTCGATCGGCGCGCCGTCGTCCACCACGCTCTGGTTGCACAGCAGCACCAAGTCGCAGCCGGCGTGCAGCGCGGCCAGCGCGGCCTCGGTGCTGCCGATCTCGCGCCCGTCGAGGCGGCGCGCCCCGGCCATGCTCAGGTCGTCGCTGAACACGGCGCCGCCAAAACCCAGCTGCTGGCGCAAAATGCCCTCGATCCAGCGCGCTGAGAATCCGGCCGGGCGCGCATCCACCTGGCTATAGACCACGTGCGCGGGCATGACGGCATCCAGGCTGGCTTGCAACCAGCCGTAGGGGGCGGCGTCGGCCACCAGGATGGCCTCGAGGCTGCGCTCATCCACGGGAATCTCGTGGTGCGAATCGGCTGCCACATAGCCGTGGCCAGGAAAGTGCTTGCCGCAGTTGCGCATGCCCGCTTGCAGCAGGCCGTGCATGAGCGCCTGAGCCAGCACGCTGACCACGCGCGCATCGGCGCCCAAGGCGCGGTCGCCGATCACGGCGCTGCCGCCGTGGTCGAGGTCCAGCACCGGGGTGAAGCTCAGATCGACGCCGCAGGCACGCAGTTCGGCCGCCAGCACGTAGCCGCAAGCGGTGGCGGCGCGGCAGGCGGAGAGCGCGGCGGCGCCGGGTGGTTGCGCCACTTCACCCAGCCACATCTGGCCCAGCGCGCGCATGGGCGGCAGGTGCGTAAAGCCGTCGCTGCGAAAGCGTTGCACGCGCCCGCCTTCGTGGTCGACGCAGATCAGCAGGTCGGGGCGCACTTTTTTGATCTGCCGGCACAGCTTGGCGAGTTGGGCGCGGCTCTCCCAGTTGCGGCCAAACAGAATCACGCCGCCCACCAGTGGGTGTGCAAGGCGCTGGCGCTCGGTTTTGTTCAGCCGGGTACCGGCGACGTCGATGATCAGGGGGGCGTGTTGCATGGGTTGTGCTCCACCACCACGAAGCTGGTGGCATAGTCGGTTTCGTCGCTTAAAGTCACGTGGGCGCGCAGGGCGCGCGCCGCAAACCAGTCGTTGAGGGCGCCTTGCAGCTGCACACTGGGCTGGCCGCTGGGCAGGTTCAAGATTTCGCAATCGCGCCAGCGCATGGGCAGGTGCAGCCCCAAGCCGATGGCTTTGCTGAAGGCTTCTTTGGCGCTAAAGCGCGTGGCCAAGTAGCGCAGGCCGCGCTCGGGACTGCGCGCGCTGCGCTGTTGCCAGATGACCAGCTCGTGCGGTCCGAGCACGCGCTGGGCAAAGCGCGGCCCGTGGCGTGCCAGCGCAGCGCCGATGCGCCGGATGTCGCAGACGTCGGTGCCGATGCCGTAGATCATGGCCGGGGGGTGGCCGGGGTGGCCTGGGCGGCTGGGCTGGCCCCGGCCTCATCGATGCAGCGCAGGTAGTCGCACACCGTGGCGCTGTAGCCGAGCTCGAGCGCATCGGCGATCAGGGCGTGGCCGATCGAGACTTCGCGCACGCCGGGCACCTGGCGCAAAAAATCGCTCAGGTTGGCGCGGTTCAGGTCGTGGCCGGCGTTCACGCCCAGCCCGACATCCAAGGCGGCTTGGGCGGCGGCGGCGTAGCGCTGCAGTTGCGCGCGCAACGCAGCGCTGGCCGTGGCAGCGGGCGCGCAGTCGGCGCCTGCGGCTGCGTGCGGCGCCAAATACGCCGCCGCATAGGCCTTGGCATAGGCCGCGGTGTGCGCCGCCGCGTAGGGCTCGGTGTAGAGCTCGACCCGGTCGGCCCCGAGGGCGCGGGCTGCCGCCATCTGCTCGGGCTCGGCGTCCATGAACAGGCTCACGCGCGCGCCCAGCGCCTGCGCCTGCGCGATCACCGGGCGCAGCCGCTCGGCGTCGGCCGGCAGGCTCCAGCCGTGGTCGCTGGTGTACTGGCCGACGCTGTCGGGCACGAAGGTGAGCTGGTGCAGCGGCAGGCCGCGCGTGCGCAGCTCGCGCGCCACGTCGAGCAGGTTGTGAAAGGGGTTGCCCTCGATGTTGTATTCGCGCTGCGGCCAGCCTTGCAGCAATTCGGCGAGCTCGAACACATCGTGGCGGCGGATGTGGCGCTCGTCGGGCCGCGGGTGCACGGTGATGCCGTGCGCCCCGGCTTGCAGGCAGGCCAGCGCGGCGCGTTGCACGCTCGGGAGGCCCAGGTGCCGGCTGTTGCGCAGCAGCGCCACCTTGTTCAGGTTGACCGACAAGGCACAAGGCGGGGGGCTGACAGCAGGGCGCATGGGGCAATCTATGGGGTTTGGGCAGGGCATCGTGCAGGGCTCATCCGGGCAGCGCCATCCGGTGGCCCGCCAGGCGCTGCACCTGCTGCGCCCAGCGCCGGGTCTGGAACTCGCGCACCCCGCTATGGTAGTGCAAGGCGGCGCGCAACTGGCGCCGCAAGGCCCCGCTGCGGTCTTGCTGGCACAGGGGCAGCAGCGCCGGCCACACCGCCTCGGCCTGCAAGGCCGCGTGCAGCGCCAGCCAATGGTCTGCGCTGCAGGCGGCGGCAGCGGCGGTGTCGGGCAAGGCACGGCCGCCCTCGTCCACCGCCCCATCCGGCAGCGCCACCTCCCCATCCGGCGGCGCCACCTCGCGCAAGCCGCCCTGCGCCTGCAACTGGTAGCGCCCATGGGGCCGCAGCGGCTGCAGGCTGGCGCTGTCGTGGTCCAAGGCCGGCAACCAGCCCAGCTCGCCCAGCAGCAGCAGCTCGAAGGCGCGCAGCACCCCCGCTTGCGGCGCGCCGGCGGCCAGCAGGGCCAGCGCCTGCGCGTAGTGGTCGAACAGCGTCGGGTGCGGGTCTTCGCGCGCCAGCAGCTTGAGCAGCAACTCGTTGAGGTAGTAGCCCGCCAGCAAGGCCTCACCGGGGGGCAGCAACTGCCCGCCCGGCCAGTGTGCGGCCTTGAGGGTGCGCACCTCGGTCGCGCCGCCCCAGCTCAGGCGCAGCGGCCACAGCGCCAGCAGCACCGAGCGAAACTGCGAAGTCGGGCGCTTCACGCCCTTGGCCACCAGCGCCACGCGGCCGTGGTGGCGGCTGAATACCTCCAGGATCAGGCTCGACTCGCTCCAGTCGTGGCGGTGCAACACGAACGCCGGCTCTTCATGCACCCGACTGGCCTTGGCCGCTGCCGCGCGCGCCATGGCGGCGCTCACTCGTAACCGAAGGAGCGCACGCGGGCCTCGCTGTCGGCCCAGCCCGAGCGCACCTTGACCCACAGCTGCAAAAACACCTTGCAGTCCCAGAGTTTTTCCAGCTCCTGGCGCGCTTCGCTGCCGATGCGCTTGAGCTTTTCGCCGCCCTCGCCGATCACCATGCCCTTGTGGCCCTCGCGCTCGACCACGATGGTGGCGGCGATGCGGCGCAGCGTGCCCTCTTGCTCGAACTGGTCGATCAGTACCGTGCTGGTGTAGGGCAGCTCGTCGCCGGTGAGCCTGAAGAGCTTTTCGCGCACCATTTCGGCCGCCATGAAGCGCTCGCTGCGGTCGGTCAGGGCGTCGGCGTCGTGCAGCCAGTCTTGCTGCGGCAGGTATTTTTCCACGATCGCCAGCAGGCGCTGCACGTCGCGTGTGCTCTTGGCCGACATCGGCACGTATTCGGCAAAGGGGTGGCGCTGCTGCAACTGCAACAGCCACGGCGCCAAGTCGGCGCGGTTGGCCACGGCGTCGAGTTTGTTGGCCAGCAGCAGCGTGGGCACCTGCGGTGGCAGCAGCGCCAGCACCTGCGCATCGGCGGGGCCAAAGCGCCCGGCCTCGAGCACGAACACGATCAGATCGACATCGGCCACGGTGCCGAGCACGGTTTTGTTGAGGCTGCGGTTGAGCGCGTTGCCGTGCCGGGTCTGGAAGCCGGGGGTGTCGACGAACACGAACTGGCTCGCCCCTTGCGTCAGCACGCCGGTGATGCGGTGGCGCGTGGTCTGCGCCTTGGCCGAAGTGATGCTCACCTTTTGCCCCACCAGCGCGTTGAGCAGCGTCGATTTGCCCACATTGGGCCGCCCGACGATGGCCACCAGCCCGCAGCGGCGCGGTGCCTCCACACCCGCGCTCGCACCCGCTGCGATGGCGTCGGCCGCAGCACCTACCACACCCTCCTCGGCCACAGCGCCCGGCACCGGCGGCGGCTTGGCTGGAGCGGCAGCCGGGTCGGGCGCGACTGCGGCCTTGGGCAGTTTGCCCAAGGCCTGCGCCAGCATGGCCTCGAGTTCTGCGGCGCTCTGGGGCGGTGCGGCGGCTGGGGGCTTGCTGGTTTTCATGGCCTGGCGTGTTGGAGTTGATGCAGCAGCTGCGCGGCGGCGGCCTGCTCGGCGGCGCGGCGCGAGCTGCCCTGACCGAGCGCGCTCTGGCCGGTCTCGTTGATCTGGCACTGCACCTCGAAGGTCTGCAGGTGCGCTTGGCCGCGCGTGGCCGCCACGGTGTAGCGCGGCAGCTGCATCTTGCGCCCCTGCAACCACTCTTGCAGGGCGGTTTTGGCGTCTTTGCCGTGCGCGCCTTGGCCCGGGCGCAAGTCGGTGTCGGCGTACAGGCGGCGCACCAGCGCCTCGGCGGCGGCGAAACCGGCGTCCAGATACACCGCACCCAGCAGCGCCTCCAGCGCGTCGGCCAGAATCGAGGCCCGCTGGCGGCCACCGGAGCGCGCCTCGCCCTCGCCCAGGCGCAGCAGCTCGGGCAAGCCCAGCGCCAGCGCCAGCCGGTGCAGCGTGTCTTGCTTGACCAGGTTGGCGCGGGTGCGCGACAGCTCGCCCTCGTCGTGGCCGCATAGGTGCTGGTAGAGCAAGGTGGTGACGGCCAAGCCGAGCACCGAGTCGCCCAGCAGCTCGAGGCGCTCGTTGTGTTCGGCGGCAAAGCTGCGGTGCGTGAGGGCGCGCAGCAGCAAAGCGGGGTCGGTGAAGCGGTGCCCGATGCGCTCTTGCAGCGCCAGCAGCGCCGCCGGGGGCGCGTCGTTGGCGGGCATCAGTGGCTGCTTCCCCGGTATTTGAGCACCAGGTAAGCCGGCCCAAACAGGTGGATTTCCTCGTCGTAGGCAAACTCCACCAGCAGCCGGTCGTTGGCGCGCGTGATGACCAGATCAGCGCCCGTGACGGCGTCGAAATAGCCCACCGCGCGCGCGCGCTCAAAGGCCGTGCGCACCTCCGCCGGGGTTTGCCCGGCCTGCGCGGCTTGCTGCACGGCGCGCTGAATCGACTGGTATTCGACCACCGTGGGCACCACCCGCGCGGTCAGAACCGCCAGCGCCGCCACCACGACACCGATCAGGACGATACCCAGAAAACTGACCCCACGTTGCTGACGCTTCATGAGCCGACTCCATTGCGATGCAAAAAGCGCATCTTAATCAATCGCCGCCGCCTGGGTTCATTCGAAGCGCCCGATGCGGCTCAAATCGCCAAAATTCATCCAGACGAAAAAGGCTTTGCCGACGATGTTGGCCTCAGGCACAAAGCCCCAGAAGCGCGAATCGAGCGAATTGTCGCGGTTGTCGCCGAGCACGAAGAAGTGCCCGTCCGGCACGGTGCAGGTCACGCCTTCGATGGTGTAGCGGCACAGTTCGCGGTGCGGGAAATCGCCCACCGCGGGGATGAAGGCGGGGCGGTCGGCGTCGTTGAGGGTGTTGAAGCGCCGCCCGCCCAGGGTTTCGGCGTATTGCAGCGAGTAGCGCATCGATTCCGGGTCGTAGAACTGCGGCAGCGCCACACGCGGCACCTCGACGCCGTTGATCGACAGGCGCTTGTCGAGGAAAGCCACTTCGTCGCCGGGCACGGCCACCACGCGCTTGATGTAATCGAGGTTGGGCTGCGGCGGGAAGCGAAACACCATCACGTCGCCGCGCGCCGGGGCCTGGTTGGCCCAGACCTTGGTGTGGATCACCGGCAGGCGCAGGCCGTAGTGGAATTTGTTGACCAGGATCAGGTCGCCCACGTGCAGCGTCGGCAGCATCGAGCCGGAGGGAATCTTGAACGGCTCGAACAGAAACGAGCGCAGCAAAAAGACGATCAGAATCACCGGAAACAGCCCGGCGGTCCAGTCCAGCCACCACGGCTGCAACAGCAGTTTGTGCCGCGCCGCTTCCACATCGACGTTGTCGCCCTTGATGCCCAAACGCTCAAACTCGGCCATGCGGCGCTGGTGCTCGGCCTCGAAGCGCTGCGCGGCGGCGCGGCGCTGGGGCAAGAAATGCCAGCGCTCGGCCACCCAATAAACCCCGGTCACCACCGTGGCCAGCAACAGCAGCAGCGAAAAATTGCCCTGCACCAGCCCCAGGTACCAGGCCAGCCCGTAGCCGCCAAAGGCCGCCAGCACCACCCCGGTGAGGGCGGCCATGCTCGATTCGCGACTCATTCGTCCACCTGCAAAATGGCCAGAAACGCCTCTTGCGGCACCTCGACCGAACCGATCTGTTTCATGCGTTTCTTGCCTGCCTTCTGTTTTTCGAGCAGCTTGCGCTTGCGCGAGATGTCGCCGCCGTAGCACTTGGCGATCACGTTCTTGCGCAGCGCCTTCACCGTTTCACGGGCGATGATGTTGGCCCCGATGGCCGCCTGGATGGCGACGTCGAACTGCTGGCGGCTGATGATCTCGCGCATCTTGGCCACCACCGCGCGGGCGCGAAACTGCGACTGGCTGCGGTGCACGATGATCGACAGCGCATCGACCTTGTCGCCGTTGAGCATGATGTCCACCTTGACCACGTCCGAGGCGCGGTACTCCTTGAACTCGTAGTCCATGCTGGCGTAGCCGCGGCTGACCGATTTGAGCTTATCGAAGAAGTCGAGCACGATCTCGCCCAGCGGCAGCTCGTAGGTGAGCATGACCTGCTTGCCGTGGTAGGCCATGTTGAGCTGCACGCCGCGCTTCTGGTTCGCCAGCGTCATGACCGCGCCCACGTACTCTTGCGGCATGTACAGGTGCACGGTGACGATGGGCTCGCGGATCTCCTGGATGCGCCCGACTTCGGGCATCTTGGCCGGGTTCTCGATCTCCAGCAGCACGCCGTCGCCGCGCAGCACCTGATAGACCACGCTGGGCGCGGTGGTGATCAGGTCCTGGTCGAACTCGCGCTCGAGCCGCTCTTGCACGATCTCCATGTGCAGCAGGCCCAGAAAACCGCAGCGGAAACCAAAACCCAGCGCCTGCGAGACTTCGGGCTCGTAGTGCAGCGCGGCGTCGTTGAGCTGCAGTTTTTCGAGCGCGTCGCGCAGCTCCTCGTATTCGCTGGCTTCGCTCGGGTACAGGCCGGCAAAGACCTGCGGCTGCACCTCTTTGAAGCCCGGCAGCGGCTCGGTGGCCAGCTGCAGGTTGGCGCCGCTGCTGCTCTTGATGGCGGTGAGCGTGTCGCCCACCTTGGCCGCCTTGAGCTCGCGGATGCCGGCGATCACATAACCCACCTCGCCGGCGCACAGCGCCTGGCGCGGCTGGTTGGCGGGGGTGAACACGCCCAGCTTCTCGCAGCCATAGACCGCGCCCGTGGCCATGAGCTTGATGCGGTCGCCGCGGTTCAGGCGGCCATCGACCACGCGCACCAGCATCACCACGCCGACGTAGTTGTCGAACCACGAATCGATGATCATGGCGCGCAAGGCCGCCTCGGGTTGGCCGCGCGGCGGCGGCACCTTGGCCACCACCAGCTCCAGAATCTCGTCGATGCCCATGCCGGTCTTGGCCGAACAGGGGATGGCCTCGGTGGCGTCGATGCCGATCACGTCCTCGATCTCTTGCCGCGCCGCGTCCGGGTCGGCCTGCGGCAGGTCCATTTTGTTGAGCACCGGCAACACTTCCACACCGAGCTCGAGCGCGGTGTAGCAGTTGGCCACCGTCTGCGCCTCCACCCCTTGGCTGGCATCGACCACCAGCAGCGCGCCCTCGCAGGCGCTGAGCGAGCGGCTGACTTCGTAGGAGAAATCGACGTGGCCGGGGGTGTCGATCAGGTTCAGGTTGTAGGTCTGGCCGTCGCGGGCGGTGTAGTGCAGCGCCGCCGTCTGCGCCTTGATGGTGATGCCGCGCTCCTTTTCCAGCTCCATCGAATCCAGCACCTGCGCGCTCATTTCGCGCTCGCTCAGGCCGCCGCAGCGGGCGATGAGCCGATCCGCCAGCGTGCTCTTGCCGTGGTCGATGTGGGCGATGATGGAAAAATTGCGGATGTGCTTCATGAAAGGGGCAAACAAAACGGGCGCGCACTGGCTGGCGCGCCCGAGGCCTGCATCGAAGGGGCAGGTCAACCCGCCATTTTACGTTAGGGCCGGATGATGGCGTATTGAGTCCAGTCGCCACGGCGCACCAGCACGTGCACGGGGCGGTTCTGGGGCGCGGCAGCGGCGGCGGCCTCGAACTCGCGCACGCTGGCTACCGGGCGGTTGCCCAGCGCCAGGATCACATCATCGGGCCGCAAACCGGCCCGCGCCGCCGCGCCGCTGGCCGCCGCCACCCAGACCCCGCCTTCGATGCGCAGGCTGCGCCGCTCGGCCGCCGTGGGTTCGCGCAACTGCAGGCCCAAGCGCTGCGCCGCCGGGGTGGCAGCAGGCGGCTCGGCGTCGCGCTCACCGGCGCGGGCTCTGCGTTCGTCCTCGAAGGCCGCCACGGTCACGGTCAGGGTGCGCTCGGCCCCTTGGCGCCACACCCGCACCGGCACCTGCGTGCCTGGCGCCGTGCCGGCCACGATGCGCGGCAGGTCGGTCGAGCGCTCGACCGCTTTGCCATCGAAACTCAGAATCACATCGCCGGGTTCGATGCCGCCGCGCGCCGCCGGCGAGTTGTTTTCGACGCCGCGGATCAAGGCCCCGGTGGCGCGCGGCAGGCGCAACGTCTCGGCCGTCTCACGGTCCACGGCGCCGATCGCCACCCCGATGCGCCCGCGCGTGACGCGGCCAGTGGCGCGCAACTGGTCGGCCACCAGCATCGCTTCGTCGATCGGAATGGCAAACGAGATGCCCTGAAAGCCGCCCGAGCGGGTGTAGATCATGCTGTTGATCCCCACCACCTCGCCGCGCATGTTGATCAGCGGCCCGCCCGAGTTGCCGGGGTTGATGGCCACGTCGGTCTGGATGAAGGGCAGGAACTCGCCGGTTTCGCGCTGCTTGGCGCTGACGATGCCGGCGGTGACGGTGTTCTCGAGCCCAAAGGGCGAACCGATGGCCATGACCCACTCGCCCACCCGCAGCCGGTTGACGTCGCCGATGCGCACCGTGGGCAGCCGGGTGGCCTCGATCTTCACCACCGCCACGTCGGTGCGCCGGTCGGCCCCGACCACGCGGGCGGTGAATTCGCGCTCGTCGTTGAGCGTCACCACCACCTCGCTGGCGCCCTCGACCACGTGCGCGTTGGTGAGGATGAAGCCGTCGGGCGTGAGGATGAAGCCCGAACCGACGCCACGCGGGCGCTCGATCTCGGGCCCATCTTGCGGGCCTTGGGGACCGCGCGGCGACATGCCCGGCGGCAGCGGAATGCCAAAGCGGCGAAAGAACTCCTGCATCTGGTCTTCGGGCGAGCCGCCGCGTCGCACGCGCTCGACGGTGCGGATGTTGACCACCGCCGGCCCGACCAGATCGACCAGCACCGTGAAATCGGGCAGGCCGCGCACCTCTACCGGGGCGCTGACCGGGGCCAGGGCGGCAGGGCTGCGAGCGGGCACGGCCTGCGCCAAGGTGCCCGAAGGCACCAGACCGCTGGCGCTGCCGATGGTGGCGACCGCAGCAACGGGCGCGCCAGGCTGCGCCTCCACCGTCTGCGACTGCGCCAGCCACAACACGGCCACCAAACCGAGCGCGGCCGCGCTGGCCGCAAGATAGCGTCGTGTGCTTTGGGTGATGGGTTTCATGTTGCGTGCAACTCCGTCGTTCAGGGCTGGCTGATTTTGGCCCAGATGCGGCCAAGGGCGGTGTGACGCCGATACGTGGGGGCGGGGCAGCGGATCTTCAAGCCTCAACGCAGCCGCTCGAGCGCCTGAATGTGCAGCAACAGCGTCTCGGGTGGCACCTCGCCCATCGCCGTCACCCAGTGCTCGGCCACGCGGCGCGTGACCGAATGGGTGGCGCCTTCGGCCCGCACCGCTTCGCGCGTATGCCGCTGTGGATTGAAGGTTTCGATGAACAGCGACACCGACGCCAGGCCGTCAGAGAAAACCCACTGGGCAATCGGGGCTGCGTGCGAATCCTGTCGCAGATTGAACACCATGGGCTGAAAACCGGGCACCTCGTGGCGCAAGCGCCAACCCTGCTCTTGCGCCGTGCTGGGGCGCTGCACCGGATGCACGATGCGGTAGCCGTTGGTCTGCTCAAACTGGCGCGCCAACGACTCGAGGCGCACCGGCGCGTCGAGCTGCAGCTCGGTAAACGCCACCTGCTCCAGCACTCGGCCTTGGGGGGAGCGGGTTTGCATCTTGAGCATCAGGCCAGTGCGCTGCTCAGACCAGACGCGGTAGCCAAAGCGCAGCCCATCGGCGGCAACGAAGTCCACCACCGTGGCTTCCAGCCCGGCCACGCGCTCGCTGCCGACCACGCGCACGCTGTAAAACGAGTCGATGCGCGGGTTGGTCGGGCGCAGCCAATCGGGGAACTGGCGCAGGGCGTCGCGCCGATCCTTGTGCACCAGTTTCTGGGCCGGGAAAAAAATCGCCACTTCGTCGTTGCGCCGCATGGTGATGCGCGGCGCGCCACTCAAAGTCTCGATGCGTTCGAACTGTTGCCGCCCATCGCACACGTGCCAGATTTTGGACGAGGCGATTTCGGTGCCGTTGGAAAACACAAACGTGCCGATGTAGGCGCGGTTGCGCGTGGCCACGTGCAGGCGCTCGAGCCAGTGCAGGATGGATTGCTGCGGCGCGGCGCTGCCCAGGCTGGCGCTGCTGGCGGGAGGGGTGTTTGGGGTTGGAGCCGCTGCAGGCGCCACGCCTTGCGCGTACACCGCAGACGCACCCAGGGCCATCAACAGCCCAGCCGTACGGCGGACGAGTCCCGCAGCCCAAGAACCAAAAGCGGGGTGCATAGGCATCAGTGTGCGGGCCGATCGTAGGTGGCGTTGCGCATGAAGCCCACCGGCACGTGCAAGGCGTTGAGGCTGCCGTGCTGGCGGTGCACCGCCATCAGGGCCTCGAACTGCGGGTCGCGCCAGACCAGACCGTGGGCGGTGGCCACGGTCTGCAGCTCAGTGGACTGTGCGGCCGCGTCGGGGGCCGCTGCCACCAGCGGCGGCGGGGATTGGGCCCATTGCTGGCCGGCGTCCGGGGTGGCCACGCCCGGCAACAACGACCACGACAGGGCCGCCACCGAGGCCACCGAAGCCAATCCGGCCACCATTTTCCAGCGAAACACGGCGTCGTTGGCGGCAGGCTTTCCGGCAGGCACTGGTGCGGCGGGCTGGACGCGCGCTTCGGGCTGCACCTGCGCCGCAGGCAGCTGGGGCGCCGCCGCAACCGGGCTCCATGCCGGGGCCTGCTCGGCGGCCAGGCGGGCCAACACGGCGTTGGCAAAAGCCGGGCTGGCAGGCGGGTGCGCCGGTTCGCCGCGCAGCGCTTCACCGATCCAGTGGTGCAGCGACCAGTCGGCGCACAGGTCGGCATCGAGATCGGAACCGCGGTCGGCGCCCAGACCCGGCGGCTTGCGCCCTGGCGCGCCAAGGGCCTGTGCCACGCGCTCGGGCGCACACTCGCCGTCCACCAGGGCCGACAGCCACTCGCGCGCAGGCACCGGGTCGGCATCGGTTGCCGCCACGGCTGGGGTGCCGTAGCCCCACGGATCGGCCGGGTGGACGGCGTGGGCTTGGGCGAGGCGCTCGGCCTCGTGGGCGTTGGAGCGGGGCATGGTCTGCATGGTACTGCGCTTTCACATTCAGGGTTGACCGCTTCACCAGCGCTTGCCCGACTGACGTTCCAGCATGGGCTTGATGCGCGCCGAAATGGCTTCGCGGGCGCGGAAAATGCGCGAGCGCACCGTGCCGATGGGGCAGTCCAGCGCCTGGGCAATTTCCTCGTAGCTGAGGCCTTCGATCTCGCGCAGGGCGATGGCCTGCCCCAACTCTTTGGGCAGGCCCTCCATGGCGTCGTTCACCGCTTGGGCGATTTCCTTGCTCGCCAGCAGCGATTCGGGCGTTTCGGCATCGGCTACTTGGCCATTTAGTTCGAGTTCCGCTGCGGAAGTTTCATCGTCTTCGTTGCGCATCAGCGAACTCATCAGCACCACCGGGTCGCGCTTGAGCTCCATGAGCTGTTTTTTGGCGGTGTTGACCGCAATCCGATACAGCCAGGTGTAAAACTGGGCCTCGCCACGAAACTGGCCCAGCGCCCGATAGGCGCGAATGAAGGTCTCTTGCGCGATGTCCTGCACCAGATCGGAGTCGCGCACCATGCGCCCGATCAGGCGCTCGACGCGGCGCTGGTATTTGGTCACCAACAAACCGTAGGCGCGCTGATCCCCGGCCAGCGTGCGCTGCACCAGCAACAGATCGGCGTTGACGGGCAAGGGGTCGGGTTCGGTCATGGTGATCGTTCAGGGCGAGCCAATATACCCGATCGCTGCCCTGGTTTGACCCCAAGGTGCGCGCAAGCGCCAGCGCATTGCTAAGTTTGTGCAGCTCACCGCCTCTCAGGGTTGGCGCTGGTCGTGCACGGCGGCGCGCAGCGCCTGCCACTGGGCCGGGTTTTGGCTGCGCTCGACCCAGATCCAGCCGCGCAGGCCGCTGGCGCTGCGCCAGTGCAGCAGCAGCAGGCCCTGCAGGTCGAGCCGGCAGCGCAACTCGGTCAGTTCCAGGCCGCGCCGCCACGCAGGGCTGAACCAGCGCCACTGTCCGCGCGCACCGGGTTTGCGGTTGCGCGCACCGGGCGGCGCAGGCTCCCACACCAGTTCGCCCCGCACCGGCAGGCGCAAGCGCCACAGACACCAGAACAGCAGCACGAGCCCGCCGGCCAGGCTGGCCCACCAGGCCGGCGGCGCCACGTGGTCGGGGGTCAGCGCCAGCCAAAGCAGCAGACCTGCGGCCCACGCCAGTGCCAGCCCCGCCAACGCCGTGTATTCGGCCTTGGGCGCCCCGGTGGGGTAAGAGACCGCAGGCGGGCCATGCATGATCGGGGGTGCTTCAGACGGACGCGCTGGCAGGTGGAGCGGCAGCAGAGCGATCGGCGGCCGATGCAGATGCGGCTGCTGCCGTCTGCACCAGACGGCAGCGTGTCAGGCTTGACATGAACGATGGCCGGTCAGAGGCGCCTGAACACCAGCGAACCGTTGGTGCCGCCGAAGCCGAAGTTGTTTTTCAGGGCCACCTCGAGCTTGTGTTCGCGCGCCGTGTGGGCGCAGTAATCGAGATCGCACTCGGGGTCGGGCTCGTGCAGGTTGATGGTCGGGGGCGCCACCTGGTGGTGCAGCGCCAGCACCGTGAACACGCTCTCGACCCCGCCTGCGCCGCCGAGCAGGTGCCCGGTCATGGATTTGGTCGAGCTGATCAGCACCCGGTGCGCGTGCTCGCCCAAGGCCGCCTTGATGGCGTTGCTCTCGTTGATGTCGCCCAGCGGCGTGGAGGTGCCGTGGGCGTTGAGGTAGTCCACCTGGTCGGGGTTGAGGCCGGCGTTGCGCAGCGCCGACAACATGGCGCGACGCGGGCCGTCCAGGTTGGGGGCGGTGATGTGACCGGCGTCGGCGCTCATGCCGTAGCCCGCCACTTCGGCGTAGATTTTGGCCCCACGGGCGCAGGCGTGCTCGTAGGCTTCGAGCACCAGCACCCCGGCGCCTTCGCCGAGCACGAAGCCGTCGCGGCCCCGGTCCCAGGGGCGCGAGGCAGCGGTGGGGTCGTCGTTGCGGGTCGAGAGCGCGCGCATGGCGGCAAAGCCGCCGATGCCCAGCGGCGACACGGTGGCCTCGGAGCCGCCGGCCAGCACCACGTCGGCGTCGCCGTATTCGATCTTGCGCGCCGCCTCGCCGATGCAGTGCAGGCCGGTGGTGCAGGCCGTGACCACCGCGAGGTTGGGGCCCTTGAAGCCAAAGCGCATCGACACATGGCCCGAGATCATGTTGGTGATCGAGGCCGGGACGAAAAAGGGCGAAATGCGGCGCGGCCCGCGCTGCATCAGGTCGGCGTGCGTCTGCTCGATCAGCGGCAGCCCGCCGATGCCCGAACCGATCACGCAGCCGATGCGGCAGGCTTGTTCCTCATCCAGCTCGGCCCCGGTGGGCAAGCCGGCGTCGGCCACGGCCTGCGCGGCGGCAGCGATGCCGTAGTGGATGAAGGTGTCCATGGTGCGCGCTTCCTTGGCACCGATGTAGGACTCGAGGTCGAAGCCACGCACCTCACCTGCAATTTGGCAGGCAAAGGCCGAGGCATCGAACTTGCTGATGGGGCCGATGCCGGAGCGGCCTGCGAGCACGCTGGCCCACGCCTCGGGCACCGTGTTGCCCACGGGGCTGATGCAGCCCAGACCGGTCACGACGACGCGACGGCGGCTCATAGGCAACTCAGCCTTTCTGATGCGCCAGCGCGTAATCGACGGCGTGCTGAACGGTGGTGATTTTTTCGGCGTCTTCGTCCGGGATCTCGATCCCGAACTCGTCTTCCAGGGCCATGACCAGTTCCACGGTGTCGAGCGAGTCGGCACCCAGATCGGCCACGAAGGCTTTTTCGTTGGTGACCTGGGACTCTTCCACGCCGAGTTGTTCGGCGATGATTTTCTTCACACGTGCTTCGATGTCGCTCATAGTTCCCTCTGTGGGTGGTTGAAATGCAAGACCGGCATTCTAGCCGGGGCGGTTTAGGGTACTAAACAACGGGCAGCGGCCACGCAATGCGCTGGGTCTAGGGGGCCGATGTTAGCGCAAGTGGACTGCGGGGCCAAATCAGGGCATCAGCATGCCGCCGTTGACGTGCAGCTCCTGCCCGGTGATGTAGCCCGCCTGCGCGCTGGCCAGAAAGGCCACGGCCTGCGCCACGTCGGCCGGCTTGCCCAGGTGCCCGAGCGGAATCTGGCCCAGCAACGCCTGCTGCTGGGCCTCGCTCAGGGCGGCGGTCATGTCGGTTTCGATGAAGCCCGGCGCCACGCAATTGACCGTGATCTGGCGGCTGCCAAGCTCGCGCGCCAGCGCGCGCGTCAGGCCCGCGACACCGGCCTTGGACGCGGCGTAGTTGGCCTGCCCGGCGTTGCCGCTGGCCCCAACCACGCTGGTGATGTTGACGATGCGGCCCCAGCGCTGCTTCATCATCGGGCGCATGACGGCGCGGCTCAGGCGAAACACGGCCTTGAGGTTGGTGTCGAGCACCGCGTCCCAGTCTTCGTCCTTGAGACGCATGGCGAGCATGTCGCGCGTGATGCCGGCGTTGTTGACCAGCACGTGCAGCGCGCCGTGCTCTTTGACGATGGCGTCGATCAGGGCCTCGGCGGCGGCGGCGTCGTTGACATCGAGCCGCACGCCGCGGCATTCGGGGTGCGCTGCCAGCGCCTGGCTGATTTTGGCGGCGCCGTCGTCGCTGGTGGCGCTGCCGATGACGCGGTAGCCGCGGCGCGCCAGCTCGAGCGCGATCGCCGCGCCGATGCCGCGCGAGGCCCCGGTGACGAGGGCGACCTGGGCGCTGCCGTGGCTGTGGGCGGCGTTCGATGTGGCCGCTGGCACGGTGGCGGCGGGGGGGCTGATGGTGGTTTCGCTCATGGGGTGTGTCGCTGCATGGGGGTGGGTGCGCGCGCCGGGCTCGGGCGCGCTGTCATGCCCGCCTTGCCTTTCAACCGATTGGGCCCAATTGGGCGCGCAACGCCGCCAGTGTAGCCGGGTCGTAGAGTGCGGCGCTGTCCAGTTCGGGGTCGATGCGCTTGACCAGCCCGGCCAACACCTTGCCGGGGCCGCATTCGACCACCGTGCGCACGCCGCGCGCCTTGAGCGCTTGCACGCACTCGACCCAGCGCACCGGCCCAAAAGCCTGGCGGTACAGGGCGTCGCGGATGCGCTCGGGCGCGGTTTCGCAAGCCACGTCGATGTTGTTGAGCACCGGAATCTGCGGCGGCAAGAACGCGGTCTGCTCCAGCGCCAGCCGCAGGCGCTCGGCCGCCGGGCGCATCAGACTGGAATGGAACGGGGCCGATACCGGCAAGGGCAGCGCGCGCTTGGCGCCACTGGCCTTGAGCATCTCGCAGGCGCGCTCCACCGCTGCCTTGCTGCCGGCAATCACGGTTTGCGCCGGGTCGTTGAAGTTGACCGCCTGCACCACCTCGGCGCTGTCGGGGCCAAAGCTGGCTTGGGCCTGTTCGCAGCCGGCGCGCACCTGTACGGCACCCAAGCCCAGGATGGCGGCCATGGCGCCGGCGCCCACCGGCACGGCGTCTTGCATGGCCTGGGCGCGCAGCCGCACCAGCGGTGCCGCCTGGGCCAGCGTGAGCACCCCGGCGGCCACCAGCGCCGCATACTCGCCCAGCGAATGCCCGGCCAGCGCCAGCGGCGCCGCGCCACCCTCGGCGCGCCAGATGCGCCACGCCGCCACGCCGGCCACCAGCATCACCGGCTGGGTGTTGGTGGTCAGCGCCAGCGCCTCTTTGGGGCCATGCTGGATCAGCTGCCCCACATCCTCGCCCAAGGCGGCGCTGGCCTCTTGCAAGGTGTCGGCCAGCACCGGGTGCGGCCCCCAGGCGTCGAGCATGCCCACCGACTGCGACCCTTGGCCGGGGAAAACGAAAGCAAAATCAGACATATCTAGCGCTCCTTGGGGGCCCGGTCGGGCGGTCAATGGGTCTGGAATGGGGGCTGTGGGTGGGCCGTGGATGGGGTCGAGCATCTGCCCCGCGCCCAGGTGGACGAGCCATGGCCTTCAGAAGCGCAACAACACCGCGCCCCAGGTGAAGCCACCGCCCACGCCTTCGAGCAGCAGCAGCTGCCCTGGACGCACCCGGCCCGAACGCACCCCGTCATCCAGCGCCAGCGGGATCGAGGCGGCCGAGGTGTTGCCGTGCTCGTGCACAGTCACGATCACCTTGTCCATGCCCAGCCTGAGCTTGCGCGCCGTGCCCTGCATGATGCGGATGTTGGCCTGGTGCGGGATCAGCCAATCGACCGCGCTGGCCTCGATCCCGGCCTTGGCCAGCACCGCACGGGCGGCCTCCTCCAGCACCCCGACGGCGAGCTTGAACACCGCCTGCCCGTCCATTCGGAGCAGCGGCGTGCCGCGCAGCTGGCCGCCGGCTACGCTGCCGGGCACGCACAAAATGCCGCTGTGGCGCCCGTCGGCGTGCAGATCGCTGGCCAGCAGCGCCGGCCCGCTGCCGTCGTGGGTGCAGGCCTCGAGCAGCACCGCCCCGGCGCCGTCGCCAAACAGCACGCAGGTGCCGCGGTCGTTGAAATCGAGCAGGCGCGAGAACACCTCGGTGCCCACCACCAGCGCGCAGCGGGCGATGCCGGTGCGGATGAGCGCGTCGGCCACCGTAAGCGCATAGATGAAGCCGCTGCACACCGCCTGCACATCAAAGGCCGCACCGCCAGCGGCACCCGCCAAGCCCTGGGCCTGCGCGTGCTCGCTGAGCTTGCGCTGCAGGATCGTGGCGGTGGCAGGGAACACCATGTCGGGCGTGGAGGTGGCGACGACGATCAGGTCCACCTCCGCCACCTGGCGGCCCGCCGCCTGCAGCGCCTGCAAACAGGCTTGCAGCGCCAGATCGCTGGCCTCGCTGCCCGCATCGACAAAGTGCCGCGCCCGGATGCCGGTGCGCTCGACGATCCATTCGTCGCTGCTCTCGATGCCACGCGCGGCCAGTTCGGCCACCAGATCGGCGTTGCTCAAACGCCTGGGCGGCAGGTAGCTGCCGGTGCCGGTGATGCGGGTGTAGCGGCTCATGGGCTGTGCAAGGTTGCGGGACTAGGCGGGACTGAGTGGCGCCAGCGGCGCGGCGGCAGCGATGCGCTCTTGCACCCGCTGCAGCAATTGTTTGTCGGCGGCCTCATAGGCGCGCCGCAGGGCCTGCTCGAACGCCACGGCGTCGGCCGAGCCGTGGCTTTTGAACACCAGCCCGCGCAGGCCCAGCAAGGCCGCGCCGTTGTAGCGCCGGTGATCGACCCGTTCCTTGAACGACGACAGCACCGGCCATGCCAGCGCAGCGGCCAGCTGGCTGTACCAGCTGCGCGAAAATTCCTCGCGCACGAAACCGCCGATCATGCTCGCCAGCCCCTCGCTGGCCTTGAGCACCACGTTGCCCACGAAGCCGTCGCAGACCACGATATCGACCGTGCCCTTGAACAGGTCGTTGCCCTCGACGTTGCCGTAAAAATTGAGGTCGCCGTGTTCGGCGGCGCGGCGCAGCAGCACGCCGGCCTGCTTGATGACCTCGTTGCCCTTGATCACCTCTTCGCCGATGTTGAGCAGCCCCACCGTGGGCGCGGCCTTGCCGCTGGCCGCCACCAGCGACGAGCCCATGAGGGCAAACTGCAGCAGGTGTTCGGCGCTGCAATCCACGTTGGCGCCCAGGTCGAGCACGGTGGTGGCCGTGCCCTTGGCGTTGGGCATCTGCGAGGCGATCGCCGGGCGGTCGATGCCGTCGAGCGTTTTGAGCAGGTAGCGCGCAATCGCCATCAGGGCGCCGGTGTTGCCCGCCGAGACCGCCACCTGCGCCGCCCCGCTCTTGACCTGTTCGATGGCCACGCGCATCGAGGAATCGCGCTTGCGCCGCAGCGCCACCTCGACCGGGTCGTCCATGGCCACCACCTCGGTGGCGGGCACCACGGTGCAGCGGCTGGCATCGAGCGCCGCCGGCAGTTGCGCCAAGGCCTGCGGCTGACCGACCAGCAGCAAACGGGCGCCGGGGTGGCGCGCCAGGAAGGCCGCACACCCCGCCAAGGTGGTGGCGGGGCCGTGGTCGCCGCCCATGCAATCGACCGCCAGCGTGATCACGATCGGTTGCCCCTCAGGCGAGTGCATGCGGGCAAAGCCCAGCCCAAGCCCAGCGCTGGACTGTGGTCAGGCGCTGGCTTGAGCACGTGGGCCGACGCAGACAGAGGCGCAGGATCAAGCGCAGGGAACACAGGCAGGCGCAGGCCGGATCAAGCCTCGGACTTGTTCTTGAGCACCTGCCGGCCGCGGTAAAAACCGTTGGGGCTGACGTGGTGGCGCAGGTGCACCTCGCCCGTGCTGGGCTCGATCGCCATGCCCGGCACATTCAGGGCGTTGTGCGAGCGGTGCATACCGCGCTTGGAAGGCGATTTCTTGTTTTGCTGAACGGCCATGATCGGCTCCTGGATGAAAGTGGGTGGCCCTGGGAGCCTGCCCGATTTTGCGACAATGCACAGCGATTTCGACCCCAGGCAGCAGCAGCCTATGCCTACAGTCGCCCACGTGCGAAACCTTGCATTATAACGCCGAGTCTGCACCAGGCTTGCGTTGCGCCAGTGCCTTGAATGGGTTCGGCCGCGGCGGCTCATCCTCATCGGGGGCGGTGGCTTCGGCATAACCCGGCAGCGTGCTCGGGCAGGCTGGGTGCATGGGCACCAGCGGCAGCGCCAGCAGCAGCTCGTCCTCGATCAGCTCGAGCAGATCAAAACGCGGCTGCCAGACCAGCAGGTCTTCGGCGCTGGCCTCGTCTTCGGCCAGGGCGCTGGCCTCGTCGGCCACGAAGCGAAACCAGCGCTCATCGTGCAGCGGCTCCAGATAGGGCTCGAGGCAGCGCTGGCAGTGCAGCGGCACCTGGGCGCTCCAGCTCAGCTGCAGCCACAACTGGCGCGGTGCGGCGCTGCGCCCCGCAGTTGGCGCGGCCGCCGGGCTGGCGCGCCACTGGGCCAGCGCCTGCCATGTGAGCGGTGCCAGCGGGCTGGGCCAAGCCGGTGCGTCGGCGCGCCAGCGCGGCAGATCGGCCAGCGCCAGCTCGCCGTGCAGCGGCTGCGCGCTGTCGGCCAGGGCGCGCAGGTCGAGGGCTTGGGGCCGGGGGGCGGTGTGGGTCATGGGGCTGGCGTTTTGGCGGCAAGCGCTCGATTTTAAGTGCCCGCCCACCGTGCCATACTTGCGCCCATGAACATCGCCGACTTGCGCAAAAGCTACGAACGCGCCGCCCTGAGCGAGGACGACTCGCACCCCGACCCGCTGCAGCAGTTTGGCCGCTGGTTCCAGGAAGCCCTGAACAGCGAACTGCCCGAGCCCAACGCCATGACGCTGGCCACCGTGGGCAGCGACCTGCGCCCGAGCACGCGCGTGGTGCTGATCAAGGGCTACGACGCCGATGGCCTGGTGTGGTACACCAACTACGACAGCCGCAAAGGCCAGGAACTGGCCGGCAACCCGTGGGCGGCGCTGCAGTTTCATTGGACCGAACTCGAGCGCGTGGTGCGCATCGAGGGCCGCGTGGAGCGCGTCAGCGCCGCCGAGAGCGACACCTACTACCAGAGCCGGCCATTGGAGCACCGCATCGGCGCTTGGGCCAGCGCGCAGAGCCGCGTGCTCTCGAGCCGGGCGGCGCTGGTGGCGCAGGCGCTCAAGTACGGAGCCCAGTTTGTGCTGCACCCGCCGCGCCCGCCACACTGGGGCGGCTACCGGCTGCGCCCCGACCGCTGGGAGTTCTGGCAGGGCCGCCCGAGCCGCCTGCACGACCGGCTGCGCTACCGCCTCGAGGGCAGCGACTGGGTGCGCGAGCGCCTGTACCCCTGATAGACCCAGGCCAATCCTGGAGCCAGACAGCCGCCAAGCCGCTTTGTGCGGCACCCCCACAGGCGAAGGGGGGCTAGGAAGGGGGGACTACCCCAGCCTTTCGATGCGCTGCCCGGCCACCCGCGCCAGCGCGGCGGCGCTGACGCGCTCGGGCGCGATTTCGGCCAGCGGCCACAACACGAAGGCGCGTTCGTGCAGGCGCGGATGCGGCAGGGTGAGCCAGGCCGACTCGATGCGCGCCGCGCCGTATGCCAGCAGATCGAGGTCGAGCGTGCGCGGCGCGTTGCGGTAGGGGCGCGCGCGGCCGGCGGCCTGCTCCAGCGCTTGCAGCTGCTGCAGCAAATCGGGGGCGCTCAGGTGCGTGTGCAATTCGGCCACGGCGTTGATGAAATCGGCCCCTTCGGCCTGCCACGGCGCGCTGCGGTACAGGCTCGAGGCGCGCTGCAGCCGTGTGCGCGGCAAACGCCCCAGCGCCTCGATGGCGGCAAGCACGCTGGCGCGGGCATCGCCCAGGTTGGCGCCCAAACCCACCCAGGCCGACACCAGGGGGCGCGCCGCCGCGGTGTGCAGCAGGTCGGTCACGGCACTTGGGCGCTTAAATGAGGCGCTGATCGGGCACTTTGGGGCAGCGCTTCAGGCGGCATCGGGGTTGGCCGCGCGTGCGCTGTCAGCGCCTCTTTCGGCACCGGCACCGGCACCGGCACTGGCACCCCCAGCCGCAGCCGGTTTGCGCCGGCGCCGGCGTTTGCGTGCGGGGGCGGCATCGGCTGCACCGCTGCCCACGGCCGCGCCGGGTTCGACCGCGCCCAGCTCGGGCTGGTTGGGGTCGGGCTCGGGTCGTGCTTCGTCTGCCGTGCTGCGCGGCACCCTGGGCGCTTTGGCGCGCCCCGAGCCCTTGGTCGGTGCGCGGCTGCGCTGCTGCTCGAGGCGCAGCGCTTCGAGCATGTCGCGCCGCACCGCTTCGTTGGCCAGGCTGAAGGTCTCCCACCAGTGCGACAGCTCCTCGTCGAGCTCGCCGACTTGGGCGCGCAGGCGCAAAAAGTCGAAACCAGCGCGAAAGCGCGGCTGCTCGACCAAGGCAAACGGGGCCTGGCCGCTGCGCTTGTCGAAACGCGGCTGCATGAGCCAGATTTCGCGCATGTCGGCCGCCAGCTTGCCGCGTCCCGAGACGTCGCCGATGCGCGCCTCGAAGGCCTCATCCACCGCCTCTTGCAGGGCCGCAAAGGGGCTGCTCCCGGCCTGCTGGCGCCGCTCCCAGCCTGCGCGCACGTCGCTCCACAGCACGCAGGCCAGCAAAAAGCTCGGCACCACCGATTTTTCTTCGGCCACGCGCCGATCCGTGTCCTGCAGCGCGGCGCGCACAAAGGGGTCCTGGGCACGCTCCACCACCACGTCGAGCAAGGGGTAGATGCCCTGCCCCAGCCCGAGCGCCTGCAGCTGCTCGAGGCTCGCCAGGGCGTGGCCGGTTTGCAGCAGCTTGAGCATTTCGTCGAACAAGCGGCTGGGCGGCACCTCGGCCAGCAGCGGCAGGCTGGGGCGCAACGGGGCGCGGGTCTTGCTGTCGAAGTGAAACCCCAGGCCACTGAGCTTGGCCGCAAAGCGCACCGCGCGGATGATGCGCACCGGGTCTTCGCGGTAGCGCGTGACCGGGTCGCCGATCAGGCGCAGCACGCGTTTTTTGGCGTCGCGGATGCCGTGGTGGAAATCCACCACCACCTCGGTCTCGGGGTCGTAGTAGAGCGCGTTGACGCTGAAGTCGCGCCGCGCCGCGTCCTGTTCCAGCGTGCCCCAGACGTTGTCGCGCAGCACCCGGCCGCTGGCATCGACGGCGTGCCCGACCCCGACCAGCGCCGCCTTCTGGCTGCGCTCGTTGCCGCTGATCTGCTCGGCGTCGGCGCTGTCGAGGTAGGCGCGCAGGGTCGAGACCTCGATCACCTCGTGCTCGCGCCCGCGCCCAAACACCACATGCACGATGCGAAAGCGGCGCCCGATGATGAAGGCGCGGCGAAACAAGGACTTGACCTGCTCCGGCGTGGCGCTGGTGGCGACGTCGAAATCCTTGGGGCGCAAGCCCAGCAGCAAATCGCGCACCGCCCCGCCGACGATGTAGGCCTCGTGGCCGGCGCGCTTGAGGGTGTGCAGCACATCGAGCGCGCGGCCATCGACCAGCGAGGGGTCGATGCCGTGCACCGCCACCGGCACGTCTTCGCGCTTGCCAAAGGGGGTGGCGCTGGCCTTGGGCGCCTTGCCCAGCAAGCGGTTGATAAAAGAGGTGATCATGCCGGTGCGGTATCAAATAGGTCGAGAATGGGCCAGCCGCGTTGTTGCGCCAGCGTGCGCAAGCCGGCCGAAGGGTTGGTGGCCACCGGCACGTCGGCTTTTTCGAGCAGGGGCAAGTCGTTGAGGGAGTCGGAATAAAAGGTGGTGTGCACCTGGCCCCAGCCCAAGCCGCGCGCGGCCAGCCATTGCTCCAGGCGCTGCACCTTGCCTTCGCGAAACGAGGGCGTGCCTGCGATCTCGCCACTGTACCAGCCATCGGGGCCGCGCGCCAGTTCGACCGCCAGCAGCTCGTCGATGCCGAACGCGTGCGCGATCGGGCGCGTGACGAACTCGTTGGTGGCGGTGACGATGAGCAGCGCGTCGCCGGCGCGGCGGTGCCGCTCGACCAGTTCGAATGCGGCCGGCCGCAGCTGCGGCGCGATCACTTCGCGCATGTATTGCTGGTGCGCGGCGGCAGCGGCCTGCGCGCCGCGCTCGCGCACGGCGGCGGTGCTGAAGCGCACGTAGTCGTGGATGTCGAGCGCGCCGGCCTGGTACTGGGCAAAGAATTCGTCGTTGCGGCGCGTGAAGGTATCGGCGTCGGTCCAGCCGATGCGGGTGGTGAACTGGCCCCAGGCGTGGTCGGAGTCCAGTGGCAGCAAAGTGTGGTCGAGGTCAAATAGGGCCAGCTTCATGGGGTGGTGCGTTGGTGGTGGGCTTGAATGGGGGTGGTTCGGGGGCTGGGGCCGGCCGGTTCAGCGGTGCTCATCGAGCATGGCCTTGAGCAAGGGGATGCTGAGCGGGCGCTGGGTGCGCAGCGCGTAGCCGTCGAGCCGCTCGAGCAGCGCCATCAGGCTGCCGAGCTCGCGCGCAAAGCGGTTGAGCATGAAGTCGAGCAGCTCGTCCGGCACCAAGAGCCCGCGCACGCTGGCGGCCTGGCGCAGCACGCGGCGGCGCTCGGCGTCGCTCAACAGCGGCAATTGGAACACATGGCCCCACGCCAGCCGGGTGCGCAGGTCGGGGCGCAGATCGAGGTCGGCCGGCGGCCGGTCGGCGGCGGCCAGCACCCAGCGCGGGCGGCCGTCGGTGGGCGTGAGCGCGTTGATGCACCAGTTGAAGGCCAGCGCCTGCTGCGCACTGCCGTAGTGCTGGCAGTCGTCGAGCAGCACGGCGCTCCAGCTCGGATCAAAATCGGGCAGCACCCGGCAGCCGGCATCGAGCCAGCCCACCGCCTGCCCCTGCTGCTGCAGCGCCAGCCGCACCGCGTGCAGCAGATGCGTTTTGCCGGTGCCGGGCGCCCCCCAGAGCAAAGTGGGCACGCTGGCGCACTGCGGCTGCGCCAACAGCTCGCGCAGGTGCGCAAGGGCCGGCTGCTCGGCGTCGAGGTCGGTGAGGAAATTGTCGAGCGCGGGCGGCGCGGCCAGCCCCAGATCGAGCACCAGTTGCTGCATCGTGGCTCAGGCGGGCGGGTTCCCGGGGGCGGGTGCAGAATCAGCGGCAGGCGCAGGCACCCGCTCCATGCCGTCGGTGTAGAGCGCGCTGCCTTGGTACAGCGCCTGCAGGCGGCGCAGCGCCACCACCAGCACCGCGCTCACCGGCAGCGCAATCAGCACGCCGACGAAGCCGAACAGGTGCCCAAAGGCCATCAGGGCAAAGATCACCGCCACCGGGTGCAGCCCGATGCGCTCGCCCAGCACGCGCGGCGTCAGGTAAAAGCTCTCGAACACCTGCCCGGCGGCGTACACCGCCGCCACCATCAGCACCGGCCACAGCTCCTGGAACTGCAACAGCGCCGCCAACAGCGCCAGCACCAGCCCCACGCCATAGCCCAGGAAGGGCACAAACATGGCCAGTCCGGTAAACACGCCTATGGGCAAGGCCAGGTCCAGCCCCACCAGCATCAGCCCGAGGGTGAAGAACAGCGCCATGGTGCTCATCACCAGCAACTGGCCGCGCAGGTACTGGCCCAGCACCTGGTCGGTCTCGTCGAGGAAGCTTTGCGTCGTGGCGCGCCAGCGCGGCGGCACCAGCAGCTTGCTGTGCGCCACCAGCCAGTCCCAGTCGCACAGCATGTAAAACGCCACGATGGGCGTCAGCACCAGGTAGCCCAGCAGCGCCACCAGCACCGAGCCGCCAATGCGCAGCGACGACAGCACGTAGTCCACCAACTGCCCTTCCTGGCCCGCCAGCAGGCGCTGCAACAGCTCGCGCACGGCGGCCACGTCCACGGTCAGGTCCAAGTCCAGCTCATACGCCTGCACCAAGGGCTGCACCCAGGCGTTGAAGCGCTCCAGCAGCAGCGGAATCTGCTCGCGCAGCAGCGGGATCTGGTGCGTAATGACGGGCACGATCAGCAGCAGCACCGCCGCCATGATCGCCATGAGCAGCAAAATCGAAATGCCCGCCCCCACCCAGCGCGGCAGGCCGCGCGCGTGCAAGCGCTCCACCACCGGGTGCAGCGCGTAGGCGATGACGGCGGCGACGATGAAGGGCGCCAGCACCGGCGCCAGCAGGCCCAGCAGCAGCCACGCCACCACGGCCAGGCCGAGCCAGGTGAGCACGCGCCACTGCGCAGGGGTGAGCAACATCGAAGGGGCAGACAAGGTGGGAAGGCGGGCCAGTAAAATCGACACATTCTATAGTGCCCACATCACATGACCACGACACCCCTCTCCTACAAAGACGCTGGCGTTGACATCGACGCCGGCGACGCGCTGGTCGAGCGCATCAAGCCGCTGGCGCGCAAGACGCTGCGCGAAGGCGTGCTGGCCGGCATCGGCGGCTTTGGTGCGCTGTTTGAAGTGCCCAAGCGCTACCGCGAGCCGGTGCTGGTGTCGGGCACCGACGGCGTGGGCACCAAGCTCAAGCTGGCCTTCGAGTGGCAGCTGCACGACACGGTGGGCATCGACCTGGTGGCCATGAGCGTCAACGACGTGCTGGTGCAGGGTGCCGAGCCGCTGTTCTTCCTCGATTACTTTGCCTGCGGCAAGCTCGATGTCGATACCGCTGCGGCGGTGGTGGGCGGCATTGCGCGCGGCTGCGAACTGGCCGGCTGCGCCCTGATCGGGGGTGAGACCGCCGAAATGCCCGGCATGTACCCGCCGGGCGAGTACGACCTGGCGGGCTTTTGCGTCGGGGCGGTGGAAAAAGCGCGCATCCTCACCGGGCAGACCGTGGCCAGCGGCGACGTGGTGCTGGGGCTGGCCTCCAGCGGCGTGCACTCCAACGGCTTTTCGCTGCTGCGCAAGTGCCTCGAACGCGAGGCATCGAAGCTGCCCGCCACCCTCGACGGCCAGCCGCTGCGCCAAGCCATCATGGCGCCCACGCGCATCTACGTGCGCAGCGTGCTGCAGGCGCTGGCGCAGCACCCATTCGATGCGCCAGCGGGCGGCATCAAGGCGCTGGCGCACATCACCGGCGGCGGCCTGCTGGAAAACATTCCGCGCGTGCTGCCCGATCACCTCGCAGCCGAACTGGTGTCGGGCAGCTGGCCGCAGAGCGAGCTCTTTGCCTGGCTGCAGCGCAGCGCCGGCATCGACGATTTCGAGATGAACCGCACCTTCAACAACGGCATCGGCATGGTGCTGGTGGTTGCTGCTGCCGCCGCCGATGCGGTGGCCGCCACGCTGCGCGCCCAAGGCGAAACGGTGTACGCCATCGGCCAGATCGCGGCGCGCGGCACCGGGGCAGCGGTGCGGGTGGTGCCAGAGTCAGCGGGTGGGCGTGGTGGGTGAGCCGACGCCGCGCATCGACGGGCTGACGGTGGGCGGCACGGCCTGAGGCCGCAACCCTGCGTAGCCACCTTGGGGCCGCATCAAGCGCTCGGCACAACCAAGCTGGACGCGCGCGTTGGCGCCGCAGGTCTAGGCAATCGCCCGGGATGGGACAGATAATCGCATGGCGTGCGGCTTTTTTCACGCTGTTCGCGTAAGATGCTGCCGTTCAAAATCATAAAAGTGTGTGGTTCGCCATGCTGCATCGCCACCTCAACCATCAACGCTACACCCTCGCCGCCATCGACGACGTGATCTCACGCGGTCGGTGGAACGATTGGGCGCAACTGCGCCAGGCGGCTTTGTCCGACCCTGCCCTGCTCGACAAAGTGGCGCGCGTTTGCCGGCCCCGCATCTCCGACCCCTACGCGCAGCGCCATCACTTCTGGATGCACTATGCCGAAGCACATCGCGCCGCTGCCTGACTGGGAGCTGGTCTTGTCTTCTGCCGCACGGCTCCAGCGCATCCTGCCCGATGCCGTGCTGGTCGGGGGTACCGCCTCGGCCATCCATGCCGCGCATCGCTTCTCGCGCGACGCCGACCATGTGCTGACCGACCTGCGCCATCGCTTCGACGCAGTGCTGGCCGAGCTTGAGTCGGTCGCTGGCTGGAAGACGGCTCGCGTGCAGCGCCCCGTGCAAATCCTTGGCAGCCTCGACGGCATCGAAACCGGCGTTCGACAGCTTATCCGCGACGAACCGCTGGAAACGGCAGTGGTGGACTATCACGGTGCGCGAATCACCGTTCCAACCGAGGGCGAGATTCTGCGCATCAAGGGCGTGCTGATCCTCAAGCGCAACGCCACGCGGGACTACCTCGACTTCGTGGCCTTGGCCGATCACATGGGTGATGCGCACGTTGCCCGTGCGCTGCAACCGTTCGACCGGCTCTACCAGCAGGACAACGGGGAATCGCCGCTGCAGCAATTGCAGGTGCAACTTGCCCACGCGCTACCCTTTGACTTGGAAGAAACTGAACTCAGCGAATACAAGAACCTCAATCCTCGCTGGCACGACTGGCAAGCCGTCAAAGCCGTTTGTTCGCACCTTTGCACCGTCATCTTCGACCGGGTGTGCGACATGGATGCAGATCGTTCTGGCGACCATGGAATGGAGCCGTAACCATGCCATGGATCAACCTGACCTTTCATTCCGCTCGGTGCGCCTGCCGTTTCTTTGCTGCTCAGGCGGCCCTGACCTCGTTTAGCAGCTCGGGGTGACGGTCCAGCAGCTTGAACAACTGCACCAAGGCCAGCGGGGGCTTGGTCAGGCCGCGCTCGTAGCGCGAGAAGGCGTTGACCCCGCCGCCAAACAGATCGGCCGCTTCGCGTTGGCCAAGCTTGAGTTTCTTGCGCACTTGAACGATGAAGGTCGGGTCCACGCTGGCTGCGTTCACTTGCTTGTTGAAGGCATGCATTTCGCGCATCACGCGCTCGGTCTCGGCCAAGTCGGTGATGGACCCGGCGCAGGCGGGGCAATCGCCCGGGATGGGACACCTAGAATCAACCGGGATGGGACATCTAACGAAAGTCTCAGGGGCACTGCGCGGCTTTATCGCGCAGCGTCCGTGTGGACTGCCGGGTTGGACGCCGTTGATTCCACTGGGAGCAATGCAGCCAGCAGGGTTTCTGGGGCAATGTCCTGTTCGTGGGGCCAGGTTACGGCGCCAAATAGAATTCCTACCCGGTTGAAGTAATGCACATTCCGAAGCTCGCGAAAAACGCCATGGTCTAGGTACGGGGTCAAGTCGAAAATGCCCTTGCGGCCGTCCTCGATCTCGACATAAATGCGGAAGTCCGGCAGCGGCTTGACAATTTTTACATCCCAATACATGACGACCTCCTCAAAGTGGTTCGATTTTGTAGGGGCTTTCGCCACTGGCGGCGAGATCCCAATCGGCCATGAGTTCGTCGCGATGGAGTTCTATCCATGCCTGCACCAAACGCAATTGCTTGCGCGGCAGGTCACCGGCAAGAATCTCGCCGTCACCAATGCCGATGGATGCCTCGAACTCGGCGTATCTGGCGTGAATGTGCGGCAGATTATGGTGCTGGTTGTCGATCAGGTACAGACGGATGATGATGCCGTAAAACATGGAAATGATGGGCATGGTGCTGTTCTCCTCGTGAGCCTTCAGGATGGAACACTGAGTCGGTTTATGTGCGGCCGCGGCCGCTTGCTTTGCGCTTGCCACAGGTCGTAGGCTGCCTGCATGCGCAGCCACATCGCTGCGCTGATGCCCAGCCAATCCTGCAAACGCAAGGCCATATCCGCGCTGATGGCAGAATGGCCATTGAGGATGCGTGACAACGCCGCCCGCGTCACGCCAAGCTGCTTTGCTGCTGCCGTAATCGTTACATCAGTCGGCCAGCCCTCCTTGAGCACCGCTCCAGGATGGGCTGGATTGTGCATGCCAGTCATCTTCACTCTCCACAAGTGCCCGGGACGGGACAGTTAGGCCGCGCTTGCACGTGGCTCCTACTTCCAGGCCAAATTGAGTTTCTTTCCCGACGAAGCGCATTCCTTCAAGTACAGATTGATAAGGCTCTGGTACGGGATGCCGGTCTCTTCCGCCATGAACTTGAAGTAGGCAATTGAGTCCTCATCCAGCCGAATGGTGACTGGCTTCTTGAGCTGCGCCGCGTAAGGATTCTTCCGCGACGCACTGAAATCGTACTGCTTGCGCATGGAGTCACCTCAGGGGTAGTACCGCTGCTCTTCGCGCGTCGCCTTGCGCGCGGAAATGATGCGGACAGTGTTGCCTTGCGAGCGAGGCTTCCTCGAAGGACACGCCGTGCTTCTTCTGGTTCGTGCCTGCCTTCACGGGGCCCCACTCGAAGCGAAGTGTCGTCATATGCACATTGTACGTACGATGACAGAAGAACGCAACAAGTGCCCGGGATGCCAGATGGCACGGCCCAACGCCCAAGATCAGGGGGTGCGCCGAAGGCGCGTCCCGCTGAAGTGCCATATTAGGTGATGACGCTTGCAAGAGCACGGGCGGCGGTGCGCGTGACTGGCGACAGCAGCCGGGACGGTGCGCAAGCTGGTTCCCTTTTGGCCCATGATGGGCTAGAATGCGCCCATCCATTGAGGTGCACCATGGCCATCAACGTCAAACTCTCCGCTGGCTTGGTCGAATGCGCCAAGCGCTACGGTTCCATCGAGCACCGCTCGGTGCCAAAGCAAATCGAATACTGGTCGCAGATCGGCAAGATCGCCGCTGAAAACCCCGACCTGCCCTTCAGCGTCATCCGCGACATCCTGATCGCCGATCAAGAGGAAGCTGAAGCTGAGTACCTGTTTGGCTGATGCGCATCGTCGTCACGCCCACCTTCGAGCGCAGCGTCAAGAAGCTGCACAAGCAGCAGAAAGCTGCGCTCGACGAAGCGGTGCGCACGCTTGCCAGCCAGCCCGAAGCGGGCGAAACCAAAGTTGGCGACCTGGCAGGCGTGCAGGTTTACAAGTTCCGCATGGGCAGCTTGCTCTGTCTGCTGGCTTACCGTGTGCTTGATGAGCGCACACTCAAGCTGTTGATGCTTGGGCCGCACGAAAACTTTTACCGCGAGCTCAAGCGGCTGGACAGTTGACCGGCGAGCGGCCAGCGCAACGCCAAGTTTCCTGACGCGGGGGGGCCCCAGTTGGTGCCCCAAGTCTAGGCAATCGTCCGGGATAGTACAGCTAGAAGCGGATAGCTGTGCAAGCACGATTTCGCAAAAGCGCGAGCCCACACCACAGAAACCCGGGTGGCAAGCCAACATTCTCTTGACGGAATATTCCACAAAGGGCATAATCGCCGCATGAGTTGGGATGTCGAATACACCGATGAGTTCGGTGACTGGTGGGGCACATTGTCCGAGGCCGAGCAAGAGTCGCTGGCGGCCTCGGTGCACTTGCTTGAGGAACGTGGGCCGAACCTGGGTTTCCCGCACAGCAGCGCGATCAACGGCTCCAAGCATGGCCACATGCGTGAGCTTCGCACACAGCACGCAGGCCGCCCCTACCGCACGCTCTACGCCTTTGACCCTCGCCGCAGCGCGATCTTGCTCATCGGGGGCGACAAGACTGCAGACGAGCGCTGGTACGCCGTCCATGTGCCGGTGGCTGACCGACTGTACGATGAACGCTTGGATGAACTGCGAAAGGAAGGGTTGATCAATGGCTAACAAATTTGCTGATTTGCGCGCACAGATGACGTCCGAAGCGCGCGCTCGCGTCCAAGCCAAGGCGCAGGCCATGCTGGCAGAAATGCCGCTCAACGAACTGCGGCAGGCGCGCGGGTTGTCGCAAAAGATGCTGGCCGAGGTACTGCACGTCCAGCAACCCGCAGTGGCCAAGATCGAAAAGCGCACCGATATGTACATCTCTACGCTGCGCAGCCACATCGAGGCCATGGGCGGCGAGCTGGAGGTGGTGGCGCGCTTTCCCGACGGCGCAGTCAAGATTTCCAACTTTGCCGACTTGGGCAAGGTCACGGCTGTTTGATCAGCAATCTTGGCTTGACACCGACATTTCCTTCGGGTGGGATGGCTTTTGCGCTTGGTGCTGGATGGCTGGCTGGCCGGAGCTGGGCTGGGCCGGAGCGAATATTGGCTTAACCGAGTGCCATGATGGCCTGACCCCGATTTTTTACCGAACCCCATGCACGCTGTTTGCACCGTGCACGCTGTTAGATTTTCTGGTAAAGTATCTGACAATGAGGCCGACATGAGCACATCACAAGCCATCCGCGAGCGCATCGCTGCCCAGCCTGCTGGAGCACCTTTTACCCCAGCCTTGTTTGCAGGGTTGGGTTCGCGCGCATCCATTGATCAGGCCCTGATGCGCCTGACCAAGGCTGGGTTCGTCGAGCGCCTGGGCCGTGGACTCTACACCGCGCCCAGAACCAGCCGTTTTGGCTTGAAAACCATGCCTACGCCAGAGGCAGTGGCGCAGACTATTGCTGCCACTGAGGGCGCAACCATCGAGGTGCACGGGGCCGAGGCTGCTCGTCGTTTGGGATTCAGCACGCAGGTGCCAGCGCAGCCCGTGTTTTGCACCACCGGCGCGTCACACACCGTGCGCATGGGCAAGCTGCAGGTGCGGCTGCAGCACGTCGCGGCGCGCAAGCTCGCACTGGCCGGGCGGCCAGCGGGCCAAGCGTTGGCCGCGCTTTGGTACCTCGGACGTGGGCAAGTCACGCCGGCCACTTTTGAGCGCATCGCCGCCAAGCTGCCGAAGCTTGAGTTCGAGGCATTGCGCAGCGCCAAGGCCTCGATGCCAGCCTGGATGATCGATGCCCTGCACCGCTACGAACAAGGCACGGCAGCGTATGACTGACGATCAAGGCGAGCGCTAAACGGCTGGAGGCTTTGGAGTTGGAAATCAACAGAACAACCAAGGAAAAAGCTCGCAGCCCAATAAAGCATTCCTGAGGGCCAGCGCAACAAGACCCAAACAGCCTGCTACCACCAAAGTTCATGACTTTGAAGTCAGGAGCAGCCGGGTTCTATAGCGGCGACAAGCATGATGACATGGGGGTTCCGTAGGGGGTAAGGGCTGTGGCGCTGGGGGCAGTCGGCCTCATGCCGTCCGCTGCGCGGCCAAAAATCGGCCAACCGCCCCCAGCGCCACAGCCCCACGTGAATCGGTACTTGACTCCGATTCGCATGTTTTTGGCTTAACCGAGTGCCATGATGGGGTGACCCCGATTTCGGGTTCTACACAAAGCTCGCAGGCGAAACTTGGAACCGCGCGCTGAGGGCGCGCACTTGGCGCATGTTGAGATCGCGCTTGCCCCTCAGGATTTCCGAGACCACACCTTGGCTGCCAATTTCGGGCAGGTCGCTCTGCTTGAGGCCGTGCTGCTCCATCAGAAACTTGAGGGCCTGCACGCCGGTGGTCTGTGGCAGAGGGTGCTGTGCGGCCTCGTAGTCGGCGATCAGCTCACCCACGATATCCACCAAGCCCATGGCGGGATGGGCTTCATCGCCTTGGGTTTCATCCAGCAGGGCTTCGAGCATGTCGGTCATGCGCGCGCAGTGTGCTTCGTCGCGGATGGGGGCGATGTCCGTGGCCGCGCGGAACTGCTCCCAGACAGGGAGCAGTTGTTTCACGTCGATGGGGGCATTCATGATTTCCAGGCTCCTTGGTCGTAATCCCGGTGGGTCAGCACCGCCTTGATGTACACAATCTGCTTTTCGAAGCGGATGTAAGCGATCAGGCGGTACTTGTTGCCGCCGATGTCAAATACCGCCAGCGCGCCCACCTTGTCCACCGCATTGAAGGCCGCTTTGAGTTCGGCCCAGTTGGCAAAGCGGTTTTTTTCAATCACCCGCCGCCATCCCTGCAAGGGGGCTTGGGCCTGTGGATGCTCGGCAGCGAAGGCCCGCAGGGCGCTGTTGCTGATGATTTTCATGGGTGAGTATATCGCGGTTTGAGATATACGCGTGTGTGCTATCGGATTCAGACCGAGAATTTCTGCGCCTGCGAAGACGAACCCCGGCCCAGCCCAGCCCCGGCCTTGGTGGCGCGAGGGCTTGGAGCAAGCGTGGACGCATGGGCGCGGGGTGGCTGCGCTTTATGCACCCACACCTACGCAAAAAAACCCCCAAGGCCCGAGGGCGCTGGGGGTTTGGCACGCTTTTGATCTGGCTTTTAAGCGCTGGCGCTGCGGGTAGGCAGAGCCGGCGCTTGGTGCCGTGGGCTGGGGCTGACTAGGTGCTGCGCGGTGGCGGCAACTGAGCGAGCCGCAGCCCCGCGGGATCAGAAGGTGTGGACGAGGCCGATGGCGTAGCCAGCTTCTTTGCGCACGTTGATGCCGTTGGTTTGCTCACGCTGGGCTTCACCGACAGCCGCATAGATCCATGTGCGTGCGCTCAGGTTGTAGGTGGTGCCGATCTGCCAAGCGCTGGTGTCATTGCTTGTAGGTGCACCAAGCAAAGAAGTACGGGAGCTGATTTCACCCTGACCGAAGGTCACGTAGGGAGCAAAAGCGCCCATGGGGAAGCGGGCACCGATTTCCCAAGCGTTGGCATCGAAGTTTCCAGCGGTGAGGCGGCTGTTGCGGGTATCTTCGTACACGAACGACACCACCACTTGCGGCAGGGTGTAGCGCAAGCCCAAGGCCCAGTTGCGCAAATCAACAGTATCAGCACCGCCGGCAGAAGGCGAGGCGCTCAAATCACCAAAAGCGAATTGCGCGGCGAAGGGGCCTTGGCTGAAACCCAAGGAGAGGATGTAGCCGCTTACGTCGTTACCGGCAGAAACAGTGTTGTCTTCACGAACGGTACCTGCAGCGAAGGTGAAGCCGTTGAAGGTGGGCGAGACGTAGGCAATGGCATTTTGGCTGCGGCTGTCGAAGCGCTCCGACCCTGCAGTAAGTTGCCACTGGGTGAAATCACCACCCGGCACGTTAGCAGTAGCTGGGCTAAAGCCGCGTGCTGTGTCGAAGGCGTTCATGAAGGTGCCGACGACCACGGTACCGAAGCCACCGCTCAGGCTCAGGTTGGCAAGGCGGGTATCGGCGTTATTGCGCGCAGCCTGAACATCACCATGACCAGCACCAGTGCCACGGTCAGCATTAATGCCAATTTCGTAGACAAAGTTAGCACGCAGACCGCCACCGAGGTCTTCGGTGCCACGGAAGCCCAAGCGGCTGCCGGTGCGCTCGCCTTCGGCGCCAGCCAGCGAGAAGGCGTCAACGCCAGCTGCAGTGCCCGTGGTAGTAGTCTGCTGGCTCATCCCCAGATCCATGCGGCCATAGATGGTCACGCTGGATTGGGCCAAGGTGGCGCCGGCGGCGGCCAGAGCGGCCAGGGCGATCAGGGTCTTTTTCATTGAAAAGTGCTCCAAAGTTAAACGGATGGGGCCCGTGGCGGCGAAGCTGCCTGGCCGACCCCCGGTGACTGCACTGGGGGCTGGGCTCTATTGCACCAGAAAGCGGGGCCGCGCGGCGCGTTTGGGAGCGGTTTTTCGCTCAAGTGTGGCGCGGCTGCAACAGACGAAGGGCCCCGATCCGCGCCCGCCTTGGGTTTTTGCAGCAGCAATCGGTCGCCACTGACCCGCAGCGCTGCGGGTTCGAGTGCCAGCAGTGCCCATAGGTACTGATCCCCGGGGTCGGGCGCGGCCTCTGAGGCTGCAAACGCAGCCGGATCGCGCCAGATGGCGTTGGCAACGATCTCGGTCAGCAAGTCGTCGATCTGCTCGGGGCCTAGGCCGTGGGCGCTGCGCAGACGCGGGCGCAGCAACACCGTGCGGTATTCGTGCAACATGTACCAATACCGTGGTCTGACCACGATTTTCTGTTCTGGATTTTCTGTGCAACGAAGCCGATGCCCTACGCTGCCGCACGAAACTTATGCATCACGTTTGTGCTACAGTTGGCAGCATGAAATCTGCCACACTGCCTGCTGTCCGTGTCGCCCCCGAGTTGCGCAACCAACTGGAGGCGGTGCTCGATGGCAACGAATCCATCAGCGCTTTCGTTGAAGAAGCGGTGCGCAGTGCGGTTAATTACCGCCGCATACAGGCCGAGTTTCTGGCCCGTGGCGAGGGGGCTTGGCAGGAGTACCAGCGCACGGGCCAATCGCGCCCTGCCGCTGAGGTTTTTGATCGGATTCAAGGCCGCATCGATGCCCGACGCCAGGCGCTTGTGCACCAGTCGTGACCCATCTGCCTTACCAAGTGCGGTTCACGCCAGTGGCCGGCTCCACGGGCTATTTGGCGCTCTACGAAATCGAATCCCGAACCTGCGTACAAGTGCTGGCCGTGCGTCATCAGCTGGAACAGGACTACCACTAGGTTTTCTGGCGCAGGGCGCGGCTCGGGAATCGTGCTCAGAGCACGATTTCCACGCCATAGGGTGTTGAAGTCGGCCTGTGTTGCCTTGCGCCAGCCGTTTGCGATACAATGTATCTCAGACCGTCAAAATAGGAGGCCATCATGGCTGCTACCACCACCATGATTCACGTTCGCGTGGATGAGAACATTAAGGCGCAGGCTGCAGAGACGCTGGCCTCGATGGGCCTGACCGTCTCGGATGCGATTCGGGTGTTTCTGACCCGTGTAGTCGCCGACCAGGAGCTGCCGTTCGCGCTCAAGGCGCCCAACGCCACCAGCCGCATCGCCATCGCCGAGGCCAACGAGATCATCAAGAGCCGCCGCGCTCGCTTCGCAAAGCCAACGACGGGCCACTGCCGCCCGAGTGGCTCGACCACTCGCTGACGGGTGATTGGGCAGGCCATCGTGGGTGCCACATCGGCGGCGACTTCCTGATGATCTACACGCTCGACGACTCGGGCAAGAATGCCTTGGTGGTTTTCGTTCGCAGCGGGACTCACTCCGAGCTGTTCTTCTAGCCCGCGTCAGTAGCCCGCGGCAAAATCGTGCTCAGAGCACGATTGCCCGGCCCAAAAGCGTGCTCAGAGCACCATTCCCACGATTTCCACATCCACGATTTCCACAAGCGAAAATCATAGAATGGGTGTACAACCCACCCTGCCCTGCTCTTGCCACGATAGCCCCCCATGCGCCTAAGCCCTGAACAACGCCGGGTTCTGCTCGAGAGCGCGCGCGCCTGTTTTGGTGCCAGCGTGCAGGTGCGGCTGTTTGGCTCGCGCCTCGACGACCGCCAGCGCGGCGGCGACATCGACTTGCTGCTCGAAACCGAGCTGCGCGACCCGGCGCAGATCGTGGCGGCGCACAGCCGGTTTCTGGCGGATGCCTACGCGCAGTTGGGCGAACAAAAAATCGACCTGCTGATCGACTACCCCGGTCGCACGAACCGTGCTCCAATATTTGAGCGCGCACGCTCTCAAGGCCAACTGCTGTGAGCGACGCTGCGCGCTTGCGCCTGAACGATGCTTGGCAACAGTGCCAGCGCCACCGGCACCACCTCGAACACGCCCTAACCGCTCTGCGGCCGCTGCTGCCTGTGAGCGCAGCCCAGTTGGCCTTATACGATGACGAAGCGGTGCAAGACTGGGATCAGTTTTTGCTGCGCTTCACCAAATTGCAAGACACCATGGGCGCACGCCTGCTCCCGGCGGTGCTCGATGTGCTGCAAGAAGCGCTCGAAGACCGGCCCATGATCGACAAATTGAACCGGCTCGAAAAACTGGGCCTGATCGAGCACGCGCACGATTGGGCACAGCTGCGCGCCATCCGCAACCAGCTGGCTCACGATTACCCCCAAGACGACGCCATCAAGGCCGCTTGGCTCAACCGGGCGGTGGCCGCCGTGGCCGTGCTCGATGCCACTTTGGCCCGCGTGCGCCCGATTTGTGAAGCCCAGTAGGGCGCACGGTCAGGAGTGGCAGGTTTTTTGCCGGCGCTGACAGCGGCGGTGGCTTGGGAAGACTGCGAGCTTTACACCGGGTGGTGTTTTATGATTTTTCGTGGGTGAATCAGGCCCCTTGCCATAGAGCAACCATTGCCCTACACTGCGGCCATGTGCACCTATTTTTACCCCAAGCTGCAGGCGGTGGCCGCCCTTGAGCCCTACCGGCTGCGCACCACCTAGAGCACCGGCGAGGTGCTGGGTGTCGATGTGGGCGCTGCTCATGCATAGAGGGAGCAGCGCGGTATATGAACTCAACGGCTTAACCGAGTGCCATCAGGGGCAGACCACGCTTGATATCAGAGACCACGATTTTCTTTCGCAGCGCTAACGTGAAAGACGTTAATTTTTGCGGAGGCCAAGCGCATGTCAACCGAAACCGAACACACCAGTTGGGACGATCTGCGCGCCATGTTGCGCGCGCTGGCGCAGCAGTCGGCCGAGACCGACATGCGCATGAGGGAAACCGACATGCGCATGAAAGACACCGACGAGCGCATGAAAGACACCGACGAGCGCATGAAGCAAACCGGGCGCCGGCTCGATCAACTCGGGCAGCAGATCGCCGGCTTGGGCGACAAGTTTGGCTACTTCACCGAGGGCATGGCGCTGCCCTCGATGGAGCGGCTGCTCACCGAGCGCTTTGGCATGGAAAACATCTCGCCCCGGCACCGCGTGCGCCGCTTGGGGCGCGAGCAAGAATACGATGTGCTGGCTTGGGCCAACGGCGACGTTAACAGCGTGGTGCTGGTCGAAGTGAAAAGCCGCGTGCGCCCCGAGGCCATCGAGCAACTGCTAGAGCAGATCGAAACCCTGCCGCTGATGTTGCCCGAGCTGGCGGGCAAAGCGCGCCTAGGCATTTTGGCCGGCGTCGATTGGCAGCCCGAAGTGGAGCAAGCGGCCCAAGCCGCCGGCTTGTACACCGCGCGCATCCACGACGAAATGTTCGAGCTCACCACACCGAGCGGCTTTGCGCCCCGGCGCTGGGGGTAGGTGGGGCTGGGGCGCTGGGGGCGGTTGGCCGATTTTTGGCCGCGCAGCTAAACGGCGTGAGGCCGACTGCCCCCAGCGCCCCAGCCTCTGCCACACGGAGGTTCTTCTGGTACATGGCACGGTTTGGCCTTGTGTCACCGGCCCTGGTGCCGAACGACGCTTGGCAACAGTGCCAGCGCCACCGGCACCGGCACCGGAACCACCTAAAAATCGAGTGCAGGCCACGCTTGATGGCACACAAACCCGCCACTTTGGCGCACAATGCGCGCATGAGTGCACTAGAAAAAACCCCCTTCACCGGCGCCGACTACCTGCTGTGGGAGCGCGAGCAGCCGCTCAAGCACGAGTTTGTGCGCGGCGAAGTGTTTGCCATGGCCGGCGCCAGCGATGCGCATGTGACCATCAGCCTGAACGTGGCTGCGGCGCTCAAGCAGCACCTGCGCGCCAGCCCGTGCCGCGCCTACATATCGGACATGAAGCTGCAGATCGCTGCCGCCGACGCCTACGTGTACCCCGATGTGTTCGTGACCTGCTCGGGTGCCGACGCCGCGCGCAGCGACGCCAAAGCCGAGCCGCTGCTGGTGATAGAGGTGCTATCGCCCAGCACCGCTGCCTACGACCGTGGGCTCAAATTTGCTTTTTATCGCAGCTTGCACAGCCTGCGCGAATATGTGTTGATCGACCCCGAGCACCCGAGCGTCGATGTGTTCAGGCGCAATGAGGCCGGCCTGTGGGTGCTGCACCCCTGCGGCCCCGGCCAAACGGTGCAGCTCGAGAGTGTGGGCTTGGAGCTGACGCTGGAGCAGGTTTACGAAGATGCCGCGCCCAGCCCGGCTACAGCCGCACCGCTATCCCCTGAGCGGCCATGAACTGCTTGGCTTGGGCCACGGTGTAGTGGCCGTAGTGGAAGATGCTGGCGGCGAGCACGGCGTCGGCGCCGCCTTTTTGCACCCCGTCGGCCAGGTGTTGCAGCGTGCCCACGCCGCCCGAGGCGATCAGGGGCACGGGCACGGCGGCGCTCACGGCGCGGGTGAGCTCGAGGTCGAAGCCGGCCTGGGTGCCGTCGCGGTCCATGCTGGTGAGCAAAATCTCTCCTGCGCCCAGGTCGGCCATGCGCTGCGCCCAAGCGAGCGCGTCGAGCCCGGTGTTGCGCCGCCCGCCATGGCTGTACACGTCCCAGCCGGGGCCTAGGGGGGCGCCGTCGGGGCCGGGGCGCTGCTGTTCGGCGGCGCTGCGGCGCTTGGCGTCGATGGCCACCACGATGCACTGCGCGCCGTAGCGGCCGCTGGCTTGGGCGATGAGCTCAGGCTCGGCGATGGCGGCCGAGTTGAAGCTGACCTTATCGGCCCCGGCGTTGAGCAGGCGGCGCACGTCGGCCACGCTGCGCACGCCGCCGCCCACGGTGAGCGGGATGAACACCTGCGCCGCCACGGCTTCGATGATCGGCAGGATCAGGTCGCGGCCGTCGCTGCTGGCGGTGATGTCGAGAAAGGTGAGCTCGTCGGCGCCCTGCTCGTTGTAGCGCGCGGCGATTTGGACCGGGTCGCCGGCGTCGCGCAGTTCGACGAAGTTGACGCCCTTGACCACGCGCCCGCCGGTGACGTCGAGGCAGGGGATGATGCGTTTGGCGAGCATGGGGCGGGGCCGCTTTTAGCGTGGGTAGGCGTCGGCCAGCCGCTGCGCCGCGGCAAAGTCGAGGTCGCCGCTGTAGATCGAGCGCCCGCAGATCACGCCCTGCACGCCTTCGTCTTCGACCGCGCACAGGCGCTCGATGTCGTCTAGGCCCGCCAAGCCGCCCGAGGCGATCACGGGAATGGTGAGCGCTTGCGCCAGGCGCACGGTGGCTTCGATGTTGATGCCGCTGAGCATGCCGTCGCGCCCGATGTCGGTGTAGATGATGGATTCGACGCCGTAGTCTTGGAATTTTTTGCCCAGATCGACGACGTCGTGCCCGGTGAGTTTGCTCCAGCCGTCGGTGGCCACTTTGCCGTCGCGCGCGTCGAGCCCGACGATGATGTGGCCGCCAAAGGCGCTGCAGGCGTCGTGCAAAAAGCCGGGATTTTTGACCGCTGCGGTGCCGATGATGACGTAGCGCAGCCCGGCGTCGAGGTAGCGCTCGATGGTGTCGAGATCGCGGATGCCGCCGCCGAGCTGCACATCGACTTCGTCGCGGAGCTCGGCCAAGATGCTGCGGATGGCGGCTTCGTTTTTGGGCTTGCCGGCAAAGGCGCCGTTGAGGTCCACCAAGTGCACCCGGCGCGCGCCCAAGCCCACCCAGTGGCGCGCCATGGCGGCGGGGTCGTCACCAAACACGGTGGACTGCTCCATGTCGCCTTGTTTGAGGCGCACGCATTGTCCGTCTTTGAGGTCGATGGCGGGGATGAGCAACATGGCGGGGGGCTGGTGGCTGAAAAGTTTGTGAAACGATGAAGGCTGAGGGCGGGCGGCGGTGTGGCTTTTCAGGGCACCCAGCGCAAAAAGTTGCGGTACAGGGCCAGCCCTTGGTCGGCGCTTTTTTCGGGGTGGAACTGGGTGCCAAAGAGGTTGTCGCGCGCCAAGGCGCTGACGAAGGGGCCGCCGTAGTCGGTGCGGCCCACGCCGTGCGCCGGGTCGGCGGGCTGGGCGTAGAAGCTGTGCACGAAGTAGTAGTGGCTGCCGTCGGGGATGCCGTGCCACAGCGGGTGGGGATGCGGCTGGGCTGCGCCCACGGGGCCTTGCCAGACCTGGTTCCAGCCCATCTGCGGCACCTTGATGCGGCTGCCGTCGGGGTGCTTCTGGCCATCCAGCCTGAAGCGGCGCACCTGGCCAGGGATCAGGCCCAGGCAGGGGGTGTCGCCCTCTTCGGAGTGGTCGAGCAGCATCTGCATCCCCACGCAGACGCCAAACAGCGGCTTGTGTGCGGCGGCGTGCTGCAGCGCCGGCAGCAGGCCGCTGCGCTCGAGCTCGGCCATGCAGTCGGGCATGGCCCCTTGGCCGGGCAGCACCACGCGGTCGGCCTCGCGCAGCACCTGCGCGCTGTCAGTCACCACGACCTCGAACGGCGCTTCGAGCGTGCGCGCTGCGGCGCGCAGCGCTTGCGCCACCGAGCGCAGGTTGCCCATGCCGTAATCGACCACGGCGACGGTTTGCGGCTTCATGGCTGGGGATGGCTTGGGTGTTTGTGCGGCTGGCCCACAGACGGCGCCAGCGCGACGGCGGCAGCCGGGCTCATAGGCAGCCTTTGGTCGAGGGCATGGCGGCCGGCGCGCGCGGGTCGGGCTCGAGCGCGGCGCGCAGGGCGCGGGCAAAGGCCTTGAAAATGGTCTCGCACTGGTGGTGCGCGTTCATGCCTTTGAGGTTGTCGATGTGCAGCGTGATGCCGGCGTGGTTCACCAGCCCCTGAAAAAATTCGTACACCAGCTGGGTGTCGAGCTCGCCCAAGCGCGAGGCGGTGAAGCGCACGTCCATGTGCAGGCCCGGGCGGCCCGAAAAATCGACCACCACGCGGCTCAAGGCTTCGTCCAGCGGCACGTAGGCGTGGCCGTAGCGGCGGATGCCGCGCTTGTCGCCCACGGCGCGCGCCAGCGCCTGGCCGATGGTGATGCCGATGTCTTCGACGGTGTGGTGGCCGTCGATGTGCAAATCGCCCTCGCACTCCACGGTGAGGTCGATCAGGCCGTGGCGCGCGATCTGCTCGAGCATGTGGTCCAGAAAACCGATGCCGCTGCGCAAGCTGGCGACGCCGCTGCCGTCGAGGTTGAGGGCGACGCGGATGCGCGTCTCCAGGGTCTGGCGGGTGACGTCGGCTTGCCGCATGGGGCTGCTGGATTCGGAAGATGGCACGGCGAGGCAAAGGGGGGAGATATCGGCCGCCATGATACCATCCCAGCCCCTACACCCCATTGCCCCCACCCCCCGATGAGCCGCTACTGGAGCGCCGTGGTGCACGGCCTGACCCCCTACGTGCCAGGCGAACAGCCCCAGATCGCCGGTCTGGTCAAGCTCAACACCAACGAACACCCCTACGGGCCTTCGCCGCTGGCGCTGGCGGCCATGCGCGCCGCCGCCGACGAGGGCCTGCGCCTGTACCCCGACCCCAACGCCGCCGCGCTCAAGGCCGCACTGGCGCGGCGCCACGGCCTGCAACCCGAGCAGGTGTTCGTGGGCAACGGCTCGGACGAGGTGCTGGCGCACGCCTTCATGGCGCTGCTCAGGCACGTGCGGCCGCTGTGGCTGCCCGACATCAGCTACAGCTTCTACCCAGTCTATTGCCGCCTGTATGGCCTGAGCGCGCGCACCGTGGCGCTGCGCCCCGACTTCAGCCTGCACCCCGACGACTACCTGCCGCGCCCCGACGGCGAGCGCGCCGGCGCCATCGTCTTTGCCAACCCCAACGCCCCCACCGGCCGGCTGCTGGCGCTCGACGCCGTGGAGCGCATCGTGGCCGGCAACCCGGACGCGGTGGTGCTGGTGGATGAGGCCTACATCGACTTCGGCGGCCACAGCGCCGCAGCGCTGGTGCCGCAATACCCGAACCTGCTGGTGGTGCAGACCTTCTCCAAGAGCCGCGCCCTGGCCGGGCTGCGCGTGGGCCACGCGCTGGGGCAAGCGCCGCTGATCGAGGCGCTGGAGCGGGTGAAGAACAGCTTCAACTCCTACCCGCTGGGGCGGCTGGCGCTGGCCGGCGCGCTGGCCTCGGTGGCCGACGAGGCCCACTTCGCCGCCAACTGCCAGCGCGTGATCGACACCCGCGCCTGGCTGCACCAGCAACTGGCGGCGCTGGGTTTTGAGGTGCTGCCGTCGGCGGCCAATTTTGTGTTTGCGCGCCACCCGGCCCACCGCGGCGCCGATCTGGCCGCTGCGCTGCGCCAGCGTGCGGTGCTGGTGCGCCACTTTGCCGCGTCGCGCATCGACGCCTTCTTGCGCATTACCGTGGGCACGCCCGAGCAGTGCGCGGCGCTGGTGGCGGCGCTGGCCGAGGTGCTGGCCGAGGGCGCAGCGGCACCGCTGCAAGCGGGCTGAGCAGGCAAACCGCTGCCCCGGCACAGCTCAGAGGCAGGTGCCGACCGTGCCCTGCTGCAGACGTGGCCGGCCGCTGCGGCTGATGACGATCTGCTGCGCTGGGCTCGGGCTGCTGCCCGCGCGGCAGACGGTGATGGTGCCAGCCTGAAAGGCGCCGCTGACCAGTTCGGTGTGCCCCTGCGGCATGTAGGACACGTAGCGCACGACCGGCGCATTGCCACGCACGCGCATGCCCGGTGCGACCGCGGCCCAGACCTGCAGCACCGCTTCACTCGGATCGCGTTGCGCGTTGTGGTTGGGGTCGGCAAACAGGATCCAGCCTTGCGACCAATCGCCTGCGGGCGCGCAGAGGCTGCCGTCGGCGCTGCGGCACAAGACCATGCGGCGGCCTTGGCGGATGGCTTCGCTGCGCGTGAGCGCCAAGGCGCGCCAGAGCTCGCTGGCCGTCGTGCTTTGGCGCTGGTTCAACACCAACTGCCCCAGCGCCGGGGCCGCCAGCGCCGCCAGCATGGCCAGCAGCGCCAGCACCACCAGCGACTCGATCAAAGTCACCCCCGCCCAAGCCCTGCGCACGCGCCTCATCTGCCCTCCCTAGTGTGGTGTTGCGCGCTATCTGGAACATAAAACCGCGCCTTTTCGTCCCTGCTGTCGTTGCAAATCCGCGCCATAGTGGCACTATGGCTGTGGTTTGCGCCTAAGCAGGGCCAAAAATCCATCGGTTTTATTTGTCCCATCCAGCGCGCACCACCACACTAGCTTTTGCTGGCAGTGTAGCACGGTGATCAGATCGCTGCGGGGCTGGCCGCCACCACCGCGTGGGCCGGGCGCACAAAAAAACCGCCTGACCCCGGTGGGTGCAGGCGGCATCAAGGCGTGGGGGTAAGCCCCACGCGCTTTCCCGAAACCAGGTGGCTACCTCAACGCCCAGGCGCCTGGGTGGCGCTGGGGTAGTTGAGCATGCGGCCAAACAGGGTGGCGTGCTTGAGGCGATAGACGTCCACGTTGTCGAAGCGGGCGCTGAAGCGGCTGTTCAACATGCCGGCGTTGAGGCCGGCGGCGCGCGACAACACGCCGCCGTGGTAGTCGGCCGTGCCCGGCCAGGCGATGCCGAACTGCATCCGGTTGCCGAACTGGTCCGGCTCGGTGACGAACATCGGCGACTGGCGGCCTTCGACGCCGTCGAGGAAGTTGTTCACCGTGGCCGAATCCGGGCCGGCGCCACCCGCTGGCACGGCTGCCGACGGGTTGGTGGCCACAGCGGCGACGTTGTCGGGCGCGCGGCCAGCGGGCAAAATGTTGGTCGGGGGCGTGATGCCCGAGACTTGACCTGATACCACCGTCAGGCCACCGGCGTCGCTGTCGGCGGCGGTGACGATGAGCGTGCGCTCGTTGCGGCGCAAAAAGTCCAGCGCCTTGCCGATGGCGCGGTCGGTGTCTTCCATGGCGTGCAACATGCCGATGGCGTTGGTGTTGTTGCCGAAGTTGTCGATAGCCTCCTGCTCGGCCACCAGGAAGAAACGGCGCTGCGCGGCTTGCGGGCGCTGGGCGGCGGCGCGGCTGAGGATCTCGATCGCCACTTCGGTCATCTCGGCAAAGGTGGGCGGGTTGTAGCCCGGCTCGGTGGCGCTGTGGTCACCCCAGAGCACGAGGCGGCTTTGCTTGTTCGGCGCCGCGCCGGTGCTGCCAGCCGCCATGCCCGCGCGCACAAAGCCGCGGTTGATCAGGTCTTGTTCGTTGCGGTCGTTGAAGGTGTCCTGGAAGGCAAACAGACCGAGCACGCGCGGGGCGTAGCGCGGGTGTTCCTTGAGCGCCTGGCGCAGCGTCTCGAACTCGGCGCGCGTGCGCAGGACGATGAAGTCGTCGCGCTGCATCGGGTCGTTGCTCAGGTTGCCGCTGCCCATGGCGTTCCAGGCCGCGATCAGGTTCAGGTCGTCGGTGCGCAGGCTGGTGCGGCTGTTGAGCGGGGCGCGGCGCTCTTCGTTCACATTGCGGTGCACGGTGGTAGCACCTGCCGGCAGCGCGTCGGCCTCGCCGCCGCCCATGATGACCCAGGGCGTGGTGTCGTTCATGCCCGGGCGGCCCAGAATCATCTGGCGCGTGATTTCCTGCCAGTTGTCGCGGTTGCCGACCTCAGCCAGGAAGGCCCCGGTGCCGGGCTCGCCGATGTGGCCGTCGTTGACCACGCCCACGGGAATACCGGCGTTGGCCGCTTCGCGCATGATCGAGCCTTGGAAACCCGACAGGCTGCGGATGGCGCGGTTGGTCGGCGGGTTGGCGCTGCCGTCGCCGTCCATGCCGAAAGAGCCGAAGGCGTCGACCTTGTAGCCGAAAGCATGCACGGTGGCACCGCCGTGCGAGGTGCCGTTGGTCAGGTTGTGCATGTGACCACGGTAGACCGCCATGTGCGGCAGACGGTCCTTGTTGGAGATGCCGTCCAGCCCGTGGAAGTACATGCGGTGCGCGGCCCAGTGGTTCAGGCCGGCACCGTCGGGGTGGAAGAAGATCACGTTGCCGGTGGGCACGGCTTGTGTCATGGCGGCACGGCCTGGGTCGGCAGCCGGGGCGCGCGCCGCACTGGCCGCGCTGGCTGCGGCCACACCAGTGGCCAGCGCCAACACACAAGCGGCGGATACCGCACGCAGATTCAAATTCAACATCGATGCGCTCCTTGCGACACGAAATTCATGGGGGGAGAAGAAAAGCGCACAAGACTTCGGCGCACCCCTGGGTCGCGCCGCGCAGCCTTGTACTGTGCGCAGCGTAATGCGTGCCGATGAAAAATCGGTGACGATCAGGCGTCAAAAGCGTGTCATGCGCCGGGGCAGGCGCAGTGCCGGGGGTACACGCCCTTGCCGAGCAGCCGGCCAAGCGCGGCGCGGGCGCTTGGGGGTGCCGGCTTGGGGCTTGGGGCTTTAGTGCCCCAGACGGCGCGCCTCGCTTTGCAGCACCAGCCGATCCACCCCGGCCAGTGGCAGTTGCACCAGCAGCTCGAGCCGCAGGTGCAGCGCATGCAGGGTCTGACGGAAGGCCTCGCGTTGCTGCTCCAGGTCACCCGCCACCTTCGACGGGTCTGGGTAGCTCCAGTGCGCCGTCGCGGGGTGCCCAGGCCAGACCGGGCACGGCTCACCGGCGGCCAGGTCGCACACCGTGACCACCAAGTCCATCTCGGGCGCGTCGGGGCCGCTGAACTCGGTCCAGCTCTTGCTGCGCAGCCCGTCGGTGGCGATGCCGGCGGCGCGCAGCACCTCCAGCGCCAGCGGGTGCGGCTGGTGATCGGCACGCGCCTGGGTGCCGGCCGAATAGGCCCGAAAACGATGCCCACCCAAGTGGTTGAGCACCGCCTCGGCGACGATGGACCGTGCGGCGTTGTGGGTGCACAAAAACAGAACGTTGAGCGGCTTGATCATGGTCGCATCCCCTTGGCAGGTTGAGTGTGCTCGCCTGAGCTGTTAGAGTATAAAGACTGCGCCTTGAACAAGGCCAGAACCGCTGTGCCAGAATGTCGATGTCTTATTCACGCAGGAGAGCAGCAATGCAGACCAACGTAGGCAGTGTGGACCGTATCGTGCGCGTGGTGGCTGGGGTGGCGCTGATCGCGCTGGCCGCCACGGGAACCGTGGGCGCTTGGGGCTACATCGGCATCGTGCCGATCCTGACCGCCGCCCTGGGCTGGTGCCCGGCTTATCTGCCTTTTGGCATCAACACCTGCAAGACCCGGGATTGATCCCCGGCGGGGCTGGTGCAAAAAGTCAAATATTGTTGACATTTCATGGTCGCCTGTGCTCCAATGCGCCCATGAATTTGGTGTCTATCGGCCTGCTCGTCAAACAGCGTCGTCAGCTCCTGGGCCTGTCGCAGGCCAGGCTTGCCCGGCTCAGCGGCTTGTCGCGCGCCACGATCAACCAGCTGGAAACCGGCACGATTGCTGACCTGGGTGCCGCCAAGCTCATCATGCTGCTGGAACTGCTCGGGCTGAGCCTGGATGCTGAAGTGCGTCCGCATAGAAACAACGCGCTGGCGCTGGCCAGCCGCACGGCCAGCGTGAGCTACAAGGAAGTGCTCGCACCCGAAGCCTTGGCCGCTGCGCTGGTGGCGGGGCAACTGCCGGCCCACATCACGCCCCAGGTCGCTACCCTGCTGGATGAAGCACCGCTGTTCCTCATCGTGGGTGCCGTGGAAGAGGTGGCTCGCCACACCCATTGCCCCGCCAAGACGCTGTGGAAACATCTGCTGCAGTGGGCCCATGACTTGCAGTCGCCGCGGTCAGCCTGGGCATGAGCGCCGGTGATCAAACGCCTTCCGACTTGCCCCTGGGCATCTGGCAGGATCTGCTGCGCCACGCCTACACGTTGATCGACGAAATCACCAGGCACGGCATCAGCGATCCCGTCTGGACCTTCGGTGGCGGCACGGTGCTGATGCTTTGCCACCGCCATCGGCTGAGCAAGGACATCGACATCTTCGTGCCCGACCCGCAGTACCTGGGTTTCGTCTCGCCGCGCTTGAGTGATGTAGCCGAGTCCGTGACGCAGGACTATGACCAGGTGACGTACGAACAGGCGCAACGCTTGGCGGGTGAGTTTCTGAGGGCGCTTTAGGCTGGCTGGAGACGTGCGCGGCAGACGGTCCGAGCAGCCGCTCAATACGGGAGGCACTGCGCTGCTGCAAACACGCCGCAGGGCCACCTTGCAAACCGAGCCAAGGGGGTTCTCCAGGTTTGCAAGTTTCTGCCCAGGGGCAAGCCATGACGCCAATCTGCTGCATCACGCCCTGGCGCGGCGGCGTCAATCCAGTCGCAGCGCCAAGCGCTTGCCGCAGGCCTGCGCGTACTTACGCAGCGTCAGCAGCGAAGGGGCGTGCTTGCGGCTGCCCACGCTGGCCTCGATGCGCGCCAGCGAAGCCGGCGCAATCCCCATGCGCTGCGCCACCTCGGCCTGGGTCAGCCCGGCAGCCTTGCGCGCCTGCAGCAACACATCGAGCGCGCTGAACTCATCATCCAGCGCCTCAAAGGCCTGCTTGAACGCCGCGTCCACCGCGCTGCGCGCGCTCGCGTACGCCTGCGGGTCAAAAGCCACGGGGGCAAACTTTTCGGACTCATTCATCCTGCAACTCCTTCATGCGCCGACGCGCCGTGCGCAAATGCTCGGCCGGGGTGGCCTGCGTTTTCTTGATGAAGCCGTGCAGCACCACAATGCGCTGCCCCACCAGCGTGCAAAACAAGGCGCGCCCTATGCCCTCTGCGCCGCGCGCTCGCACCTCATACAAGCCACCGCCCAAGGCCCGGGTGTGCGGCAAACCCAGGTTCGGGCCGTGCTCGAGCATGCGTTTGGCAATCACGGCAAAGCACGCCGCAATGCCAGCAGGCCAGCCCAGCACCTCGGCCTGAACCCTGGCGTTGAAAAACTCGATGCGGTAGGCCATGACCCGAACTTAACACGCATGTTAACTCCTGTCAAGCTGGGCTGAGCCTGGATGCGGAAGAACGTCCGCATGGAAACAACGCGCTGGCGCTGGCCAGCCGCACGGCCAGCGTGAGCCACAAGGAAGTGCTGGCACCCGAAGCGTTGGCCGCTGCGCTGGTGGCGTGATCTTGCCCCCCCGTATGCCCGATCCCGTCTGGACCTTCGGTGGCGGCACGGTGCTGATGCTTTGCCACCGCTGAGGGCGTTTTGCACCATCAATGATGCAAGCCTTTGATTTGAAAAAATCTTGGCTCCCCGACCTGGGCTCGAACCAGGGACCTACGGATTAACAGTCCGGCGCTCTACCGACTGAGCTATCGGGGAAAGGAGCGCATTGTAGCACCCTTTCTACGGCCACTTTGGGCCACTTTTGGCTCTCACGGCACCGCGTGGTGCAGCGCCTCGAGGCCAAGCCTGCTGCCCCCACCGCCTCTCGGCCCCCGATGGGGCGCTGGCCGCGCTTGGGGCCGCCCCTGTGCCCTACACTGCCCACATGACCGTGTGCATCGAGACCCACATTTCGCGCGTGCTGCTGCATGGCGAGCGCGCCTACAAGCTCAAAAAACCGCTGCGCCTGCCTTTTCTGGATTTTTCCACTCCCGAGCGGCGGCGCTGGTTTGGGCTGGAAGAATTGCGCCTGAACCGGCGCACGGCGCCCGAGCTGTACCTGGGGCTGCGCCCCCTGAGCACGAGCTGGGAGGTGTTTGCCGCCGACCCCGAGGCGGCGCTGCACGCCAGCGAGGCGCACACCGCGCTGGACTGGGTGCTGTGCATGCGCCGCTTTGCCCCTGAGGCGCTGCTGGCCGAGCAGGCCCGCCGCGGCTGCCTGCGAGCGCAAACCATCGACGCCCTGGCGGCCCACGTGGCGGCCTTTCACCAGTCGCTGGCGCCGCTGCCGCTCGCGGCGCTGCCGCAGCGCGACACCGCGCATTGGGCGCATGAATGCGTGCAGGCCCTGCTGGCGCACCCGGCGCTGACGGCAGCGGACCGGGCTGCCGTGCAGGCACTGGGTGCGGCGCTGCAGGCGCAATTGCAGGCGCTGCGCCCGTGGATGCAGGCGCGTGCCGCTGCCGGGCAGGTGCGCGAGTGCCACGGCGACTTGCATCTGGGCAACCTGATCGAGTGGGAAGGCGGGGTGCGCGCCTTCGATGCGCTCGAGTTCGAGCCCGATCTGCGCGCCCTCGACGTGCTGCACGACGCCGCCTTTGCCTTCATGGACCTGCTCCAGCACCGGCTGCCGGCGCTGGCGTGGCGCTTCCTCAACGGCTATCTGGATGCCACGGGCGATTTCGACGGCGTGCGCGCCCTGCGCCCCTGGGCCGCCTACCGCGCCCTGGTGCGTGCGCGCGTGACCTTGATGAGTGGCCACGGCGGTTTGGGCGGCGCCTGCGACAACGGCAACGGCTCTGCCCACGACGCTGCCCACGACGCTGCCCACAGCGACCGCGGTGGCCGCAACGCCACCGCTTGGGCGCAGCACGCCAGTTACCTCGCCTGCGCCCAAGCCCTGCTGGCCGCGCCCGCGCCACCCGGCGTGTGGCTGCTGATGGGCCTGAGCGGCAGCGGCAAATCGACCGTGGCGCGGCTGCTGCGTGATGCCCTGGCGCAGCAGGGGCGCGCCGCCCTGTGCCTGCGCTCCGACGTGGAGCGCAAGCGCTTGCTGGGCGTGGCTGCCACGGCGCGGCCCAGTGCGGCGCAGCAAGCGCACTGGTACCACCCGGACACGACGCAGCGCACCTACGCCCGGCTGCAGCAAGCGGCCGGGCAACTGCTGCAAGCCGGTTGCTCGGTGCTGATCGACGCGGCCTGCCTGCGCCGCCACGAGCGCGAGGCCGTGCGCGCACTGGCCGCTCAACAGCGGGTGCCGTTTCACCTGTGGCATTGCAGCGCCAGCCCCGAGCTGGCGCAACGGCGCCTGGCCGCGCGCCAAGCCGATGGCCGCGACCCCTCCGACGCCGACGCCGCCGTGCTGGCGCTGCAGCAGGGTTTTCTTGAGCCCCTCGACGCCAGCGAACAAGCCGGGTTGCAGCGCTTGCACAACGACGGCGACCTGCAGGCGCTGGAACAGCAAGTGCGCTCCGCCCTGCGCCAGGGGGAGCCGACATGAGCAGCCACTCCAGCCACACCACCCCACACCACCCGGTCAGCGCCGCCGCCCAACCCCCCCTGCACTGCCCGGTGGCCATCGTCGGCGCCGGGCCGGCGGGGCTCATGGCAGCCGAGGTCTTGAGCGCGGCCGGCTTCGAGGTGCACCTGTTCGACGCCATGCCCACGGTGGGGCGCAAGCTGTTGCTCGCCGGCATCGGCGGCCTGAACCTGACGCACGCCGAGCCGCTGCCGGCCTTCAAGACCCGCTACGGCGCCCGCGCTGCAGAGTGCGGCCGCTGGCTCGACGCCTTTGGTCCGCAGGCGCTGCGCGACTGGGCCGCCGGGCTGGGCATAGCCACCTTCGTGGGCAGCTCGCAGCGCGTGTTCCCGCACGACATGAAGGCCGCGCCCTTGTTGCGCGCCTGGTTGCAGCGGCTGCGCCATCCAGCCAGCGGCGTGCCGGTGCGCTTTCACCTGCGCCAGCGCTGGAGCGGCCACTTGCAGCCGCTGGCACCCAGCGCCGCACCGCCCGGCTACTGCCTGCGCCTGCACGGCCCACAGGGCCAGACCGAGGTGCACGCGCGCGCCGTGGTGCTGGCGCTCGGTGGTGCGAGCTGGCCCCGGCTGGGCTCCGACGGCGCCTGGATGCCGTGGCTGGCGCAGCACGGCGTGGCCTTGCAGCCGCTGCGCCCCAGCAACTGCGGCTTCGACGTGGCCGTGGGCGCACGCGTAGGGTGGAGCGCACACCTGCAACAGCGCTTTGCCGGCGCGGCACTCAAGGGCGTGCTGCTGCGCTTCACCGACGCCAGCGGGCAGGCCTTCGAGCGCCGGGGCGAATGCGTGCTCACCCAAACCGGGCTCGAAGGCAGCCTGATCTACGCCGCCGCGGCGCGGCTGCGCGACGGCATCGACGCCGCTGGCCGGGTGCGCATCGCGCTCGACCTCAAACCCGACTGGAGCCACAGCCGCTTGCAAGCCGAGCTGGAGCGCTCACGCAGCGGCCAGTCGCTGGGCACGCTGTTGCGCAAGCGCCTGGGCCTGACCGCCGCGCAAGTGGCGCTGCTGCACGAGGTGCTGCCCCCCGAACAGCGCCACGACCCGGCCCAGGTGGCGGCCACCCTGCACAACCTGGCGCTCGATTTGGTGGCCCCGCGCCCACTGGCCGAGGCCATCAGCAGCGCCGGCGGGGTGGCGCTGGAGGGCCTGAACGACGCCCTGATGCTGCAACCCCTGCCCGGCGTGTTCTGCGCCGGTGAGATGCTGGACTGGGAAGCCCCCACCGGCGGCTACCTGCTCACCGCCTGCATGGCCAGCGGCCGCGTGGCGGGCCTGGGGTTGGCGGCTTGGCTGCGGGCGCAGGCTACTGCTGCCGCAACCCGCGCGCCCGTAGCTGCCCAATCGCCATCCGCTGAGCAACCGCCCCCGCACCTCACAGGGGACATTTCTGCTTTGGGCTGATGCGCCCTCACCAGATGCGCCCTCACCGCCCCCACCTGCCTACAATCCAGCCCATGCTGCACTACCACACCATCCCCGTGACGCCGTTTCAGCAAAACTGCAGCCTGCTGTGGTGCGACCAGACCCAGGCCGCGGCGGTGATCGACCCCGGTGGCGACCTCGACGAGGTGCTGGCCGAGGCGCAGCGCCTGGGGCTCAGGCTCGAGCAGATCTGGCTCACCCACGCCCACATCGACCACGCCGGGGCCGCCGGCGAGCTGGCGCAGCGGCTGGGCCTGCCGATCATCGGGCCGCACCCGGGCGACCAGTTCTGGATCGATGCGCTGGCGCAGCAAAGCCAGATGTTTGGCTTCCCGCCAGCGCGCCCCTTCACGCCCACGCGCTGGCTGCACGACGGCGACACGGTCACGCTCGGGCGCAGCAGCGTGCACGTGCGCCACTGCCCCGGCCACACGCCCGGACACGTGGTGTTTCACAGCCCCGAGATCGGGCGTGCCTTTGTGGGCGATGTGCTGTTTGCCGGCAGCATCGGGCGCACCGACTTCCCGCAGGGCGACCACGAGCAACTGCTGGCCAGCATCCGCGAACGCCTGTGGCCCATGGGCGACGCGACCGTGTTCATTCCCGGCCACGGCCCCGAGAGCAGCTTTGGGCGCGAGCGCCGCAGCAACCCCTACGTGCGCGACCCGCTCTAGGCTGCGCCCCTTCAGCCGCGCCGCCGCGCCTGCTCGAACAGGCCCATGACCTTGGGCACATTGGCCTGCAGTTGGGCAATGCGCTCGGGCCCCGCCGGGTGCGTGGACAAGAAGTTGATGCCTGCGCTGCGGTTGCGCGCAATCATCTTCTCCCACAGCGTGACGCTGGCTTGCGGGTGGTGGCCGGCGCGGGCGGCGATCTCCAGGCCCACCAGATCGGCGTCGGATTCGTCTTCGCGGCTAAAGCGCAGCGCCAGCAACTGGGTGCCGAGGTTGGCCGCCACGTTGCCCAAATCGCCCAAGCCCAGCAGCTGCGCCCCAAGCGACAGCCCGAGGCTGGTGGCCTGGGTCTTGGCCAGGCGCGCACGGGCGTGCTCGCGCACCGCGTGCGCGGCCTCGTGGCCCATGATCATGCCGATCTCGTCGTTGCTCAGGCGCAACTGGTCGAGGATGCCGGTAAAGAAAGCGATCTTGCCGCCGGGCATGACGAAGGCGTTGATCTGCTCGCTGCGGATCAGGTTGACCTCCCACTGCCACTGGCGCGAGCGCGCGTTCCAGGGGTGGGCAAAGGGGATTTGGCGCTGCGCGATGGCGCGCAGATTGCGCAACTGGCGGTCGGAGTCGGGGGCCAGCGCACCCTGCTGGCGCGCCTGCTCCATCATCTGGCGGTACTGCTGCGCCGCAGCCGCTTCGAGCTGGGCCGCCGGCACCAGGTGGCGCAGACGCGAGCCCTCGCCCACGCTGACCTGGGCCTGCGCCGCCGTGGGCAGCAAGCCGCCGGCAGCAACCGTGGCGGCGCCAGCGGCGGCGGCAAGCATGAAGCCGCGGCGCGACGCCCAGCGCTGCGGCGGCGCGCCATCGGGCTGCGGCGCAGTGGCCGAGCCGAGCGGAGTTTTGCATACACAGAGCCAGCACATGGCGCAATCATAGGCACAATCGCGGCATGCGTGTGTCAGCTTCTGTAACAAAACCCAGCCCGAGCGACCCGGCCTTGGCCACCGCCGGCGCGGTACCCCCTGCCGCGCTGGCCACCGCTGCGCCCTCGGTGGCGCTGCCCGCCGGCGCCCCCGACGCCGAGGCCGGCGCAGCCCCGCCCCTGCACACCTGGAGCGAGACCCTGCAGGCGCTGTGGGACTGGCGCGTCCTGTGCCTGCTGATGCTGGGATTTTCGGCCGGCTTGCCGCTGCTGCTGATCTTTTCTTCGCTCTCGCTCTGGCTCATGGAGGCCGGGGTCGAGCGCCGCGCCGTGACCTTTTTCAGCTGGGCGGCGCTGGGTTATTCGTTCAAGTTCGTCTGGGCGCCGCTGGTGGATCGGCTGCCGCTGCCGTGGCTCACCGCCCGCCTGGGGCGCCGGCGCGCCTACATGCTGCTGGCGCAGGTCGGGGTGGCGTGCGCCATAGTCGGCATGGCCATGACCGACCCGGCCCAAGGCCCGCAGGCGCTGGTGGCGATGGCGCTGTTTGCGGTCATGCTGGGCTTCATGTCGGCGACGCAGGACATCGTCATCGACGCCTACCGCATCGAGATCGCGCGCCCCGAGCAGCAGGGCCTGCTGTCGGCGGCCTACATCGCCGGCTACCGCGTGGGCATGATCGTGGCCGGGGCCGGGGTGCTGTTTCTGGCCGCGCACTGGGGCACCTCGCGCGACCACTACCAGTTCGAGGCCTGGCAGTCGGCCTACCTGATCATGGCGACGGTGATGGGCGTGGGCATGCTCACCACGCTGCTGATTCCGGAGCCGCGCGCCAGCCAAGGCCAGGCCGCGCTGGCGCCAGCGGGCCAGCACCTGCGGCTGCTGCTGGTGTTCCTGTTCAGCGTCGCCGGCTTTGTCGGCATGTTCTGGGGCCTGGGGGCGCTGGGGTGGCAGTCAGAGCGCGGCGCTGGCGCGCTGCAAAACCTGCTGCTCGAGGCCAGCCGCATGGCGCTGGCGCTGGGCAGCGCCTTTGCGCTGGGCGGGCTGCTGATTCGGCTCGGGCTGGCCGACCGGGAGCAGGCGCGCATCACGTGGGTGGAGCCGCTGCTGGACTTTTTCAAGCGCTACGGCTGGCACACGGCCGCGCTGCTGCTGGCGCTGGTGGGGCTGTACCGCATCTCCGACATCGTGCTGGGCGTGATCTCCAACATCTTCTACCAGGACATGGGCTTCACCAAGCCCGAAATCGCCACCGCGGTCAAGACCTACGGCCTGGCAATCACGATTTTTGGCGGTTTTCTGGGCGGCATTCTGGCCTACCGCATCGGCGTCATGCGGGCGCTGCTCTGGGGTGCGATTTTGTCCGCCCTCACCAACCTGGCCTTCATCACCTTGGCCTACGCTGGGCGCGACCTGACTTTGCTCTATTGGGTGGTGTCGCTCGACAACCTGGCCGCCGGCTTTGCCAGCGCCGCCTTCGTGGCCTTCCTGTCGAGCCTGACCAACATCCAGTTCACCGCCGTGCAGTACGCGATCTTCAGCTCGCTCATGACGCTGCTGCCCAAAACCCTGGGCGGCTACTCGGGCGCCATGGTCGATGGCTTGGGCTACCCCGGCTTCTTCATGCTCACGGCGCTGCTCGGGGTGCCGGTGATCGCGCTGGTGTGGCTGGCCAGACAGCGGCTGCAGATCGCCGAGCGGCCGCCATAAATGCTTGAGACGGTGCTGAAGCCACCCCGCCGTCTGCCGCCCGGCACTCCCCTAAACAGGGGATGTACAAGCCTTTGCTGCACCTGCACAATCGGCATCTGTCGCTGTCAACACAGTCGAATGAAGGGCGCAACAGATTGCCCGCAGGGTTTGGTGGCCCTCAGATGGCCGCCACTGGATGACTTCATGGTTTCCCAAAGACGCCTTGATGGACGTCATTGCCGCCTTCGGGCGGCTTTTTTTTTGGCCGCATGGCACGGCCCGCGGGGCCGCGCACTTCGTCTGCCTGCGTGCCGGCCGTCTATTTGGGCACCGGTCGCGGCCGCCCCTGCTCGTCGATCGCCACGTAGGTGAGCGAGGCCTCGGTCACCTTGACGTAGCGGCCCTGGGCCGCAAAGCGCTCGGCATAGACCTCCACCTGCACCGTGATCGAGGTGTTGCCGACGCGCGTCAGGGTGGCGTAAAAGCTCAGGATGTCGCCCACCCGCACCGGCTGCTTGAAAATGAACTGGTTCACCGCCACGGTGGCGATGCGCCCACGCGCCAGCCGCGCCGGCAGCACCGAACCGGCCAGATCGACCTGGGCCATGACCCAACCGCCAAAAATGTCGCCGTTGGGGTTGCAGTCGGCCGGCATGGGGATGACCTTGAGCACCAGCTCGTGCTCGGACGCAGGCCGGGGGATGTGGGCAGGGCGCTCGCCATGCACGGGCGCAGCGCCCCCTTCGGGCGTGGGTGGGATAGATGACGGGTTCATGGCCGCATTGTCGGGCATTGGCGGGCATTGGCAGGCATCGACGGGCTGGGCACGCACCCGGCCCCAGCCCCGTTCGCCCCTGGTGTGGTGGTGCGCGCTGGATGGGACAAATAAAACCGATGGATTTTTGGCCCTGCTTAGGCGCAAACCACAGCCATAGTGCCACTATGGCGCGGATTTGCAACGACAGCAGGGACGAAAAGGCGCGGTTTTATGTTCCAGATAGCGCGCAACGCCACACTAGGTTTAGTCCGAGCGATGTAGGCCATAAGATAATCGGGTCATGAGGCGCTTTCGCGTCATACTCTGCGTTGGCCCGCAGCCCACAAGCGCTGCTGCGCCCCAGTCCGCATCGGTTCACCCACCCCCAAGAGGAGCATCCCCCATGAGCAACCTGGTTCCCATCACCGTCGCCCCGGGCGACGGCATCGGCCCCGAGATCACCGAAGCCACGCTGCGCGTGCTGCGCGCCGCCGGAGCGCAGATCGCGCCCGAGACCATCAGCGTCGGCGAAGCGCAGTATCTGGCCGGCCACAGCTCGGGCATCGCACCCGAGAGCTGGGACAGCCTGCGCCGCACCCGCGTGTTGCTCAAGGGCCCCATCACCACCCCGCAAGGCGGCGGCTTCAAGAGCCTGAACGTGACCATCCGCAAAACGCTGGGCCTGTACGCCAACGTGCGCCCCTGCGTCACCTATCACCCCTTCGTCAAGACGCTGCACCCCGAGATGGACCTGGTGATCGTGCGCGAAAACGAGGAAGACCTGTACGCCGGCATCGAGCACCGCCAGACCGATCAGGTCTATCAGTGCCTCAAGCTCGTGACCCGGCCCGGCTGCGAAAAGATCATCCGCTACGCCTTCGAGTACGCGGTCCAGAACGCGCGGCGCAAGGTCACGTGCATGACCAAAGACAACATCATGAAGATGACCGACGGCCTGTTTCACAAGGTCTTCGACGAAGTGGCCAAGGAATACCCGCAGATCGAAAACGAGCACATGATCATCGACATCGGCGCGGCGCGGCTGGCCACGCGGCCCGAGCGCTTCGACGTCATCGTCACCCTCAATCTGTACGGCGACATCATCAGCGACGTGGCGGCCGAGATCACCGGCTCGGTCGGGCTGGCCCCGAGCGCCAACATCGGCGAGCGCATCGCCATGTTCGAGGCCATCCACGGCAGCGCCCCCGACATCGCCGGCAAGGGCATCGCCAACCCGTCGGGCCTGCTGCTGGCGGGGGTGATGATGCTGATCCACATCGGCCAGTCCGAAGTGGCCGAAAAGGTGCACAACGCCTGGCTGCGCACGATCGAAGACGGCATCATCACCGCCGACCTGCGCGGCTCGCTGAGCGTCGGCCGGCCCTTTGGCAGCATGGACTTTGCCGACGCCGTGATCGACCGCCTGGGCCAGGAACCGAGCCAACTCAAACCGGTGCGTTACGTGGCGCCCGCCCAAACCGCCCTCGAGACCTCGGCGGCGGCGGCCCACTCGGGGCTGCATGCGGCGCTGCCCGATCCGGTGTCGGTCAAGGCGCTGGTGGGGGTCGATGTGTTCGTCAACGCGCGCTGCAGCGCCGACTTTCTGGCCGGCCAGCTGAGCGCGTTGGTGACGCCGGCGTTTCACCTGCAGATGATCACCAACCGCGGCGTCAAGGTCTGGCCGGGGGGGTTCCCCGAAACCTTCTGCACCGACCACTGGCGCTGCCGCTTCGTGGCCGCCAACGGCGCGAGCGTGACGCATACCGACCTGATCGAACTGATGCAGGCGCTGGCGCAGCGCGGCATCGACTTCATCAAGACCGAAAACCTCTGCACCTTCGACGGCGAACGCGGCTTCGCGCTCGGGCAGGGGCAGTAAGGGGCGGCCCGAGGCGGGCGCTGGGGCGCAGCCTGGGCACGCCTGGGCCAGAGCTCCTATGATCGGGGGTTGCCCCCGATCGACTTGCCGCGCCCCTTGAACCCCGACCACCCCACCGCCGCTGCCGCCCTTGCCTCCAGCGCCCCAGACCACGGCACCCCGCTGGCGCAGGCGCTGCGTCAGCCCGCTGCGCTGCCGATGCTGCGCGTGCGTGGCGCGCGCACGCACAACCTGAAAAACATCGACCTCGACATCCCGAAAAACGCGCTGGTGGTGATCACCGGCCTGTCGGGCTCGGGCAAATCCAGCCTTGCCTTCGACACCCTGTACGCCGAGGGCCAGCGCCGCTACGTCGAGAGCCTGAGCGCCTACGCGCGCCAGTTCTTGCAGCGCCTCGACAAGCCCGACGTGGACAGCATCGACGGCCTGGCGCCGGCCATCGCCATCGAGCAGAAAGCCACCAGCCACAACCCGCGCTCGACCGTGGGCACGGTGACCGAAGTCCACGACTACCTGCGGCTGCTCTATGCCCGCGTCGGCAGCCCGCACTGCCCCGAGCACGGCCAGGCGCTGCGGGCGCAAACGGTGAGCCAGATGGTCGATCAGGTGCTGGCGCTGCCGCCAGGCAGCAAAATCCTGCTGCTGGCCCCGATCGCGCGCGCGCGCAAGGGCGGATTCACCGACACCCTGGCCGAGCTGCAGGCGCAGGGCTTCGTGCGCTTCAGGCTCGACGGCCAAGTGCTCGAGGCCGAGCGCCTGCCGGCGCTCAAGCGCCACGACAAGCACGACCTCGACGTGGTGATCGACCGCCTCAGGGTGCGCGCGCCCGAGGCCGGGGCGCCCGACCCCAGCGCAGGCGCCGACCAGCGCCAGCGGCTGGCCGAGAGCTTCGAAACCGCGCTGCGGCTGGGCGACGGCAAGGCGCTGGTGCTCGAACTCGACAGCGGCCGCGAACACCTGCTGAGCGCACGCTTTGCCTGCCCGCTGTGTGATTACGCGCTCGACGAGCTCGAGCCGCGCCTGTTCTCGTTCAACTCACCCCTTGGGGCCTGCCCCGGCTGCGAGGGCTTGGGACAGGTGGAGCGTTTCGACCCGGCGCGGGTGGTGGCCTTCCCCAGCCTGAGCCTGGCCGCCGGCGCCATCAAGGGCTGGGACCGGCGCAACGCCCAGGCTTTTGGCGTGCTGCAAAACCTGGCCGCGCACTACGGCTTCGACCTCGAAGCCCCTTGGGAGCGCCTGCCCGAGCCGGTGCGCCAGGTGCTGCTGCACGGGTCGGGCGCGCACGCCATCGCCTTCGACTACGCCTTCGACGCCGGCCAGACGGTGCGCAAAAGCCACCCCTTCGAGGGCCTGCTGCCCAACCTCGAGCGGCGCTGGCGCGAAGGCAGCCACCCGACCGTGCGCGAAGAACTGGCGCGCTTGCGCAGCACCCAAGTCTGCCCGCAGTGCCACGGCAGCCGCCTGCGGCCGCAGGCGCGCCACGTGTACATCGGCGCAGGCGAGCAAGCCCGCGCCATCTACCAGATCGGCCAGATCACGCTGGCGCAGGCGCTGCATTGGTTCGAACAGCTGCAGCTACAGGGCGCCAAGGCCGAGATCGGGGCCCGGGTGCAGCGCGAAATCGCGGCGCGGCTGCGCTTTCTCAACGACGTCGGGCTGGGCTACCTGAGCCTCGAGCGCAGCGCCGAGACCCTGAGCGGCGGCGAGGCGCAGCGCATCCGCTTGGCCAGCCAGATCGGCTCTGGGCTCTCGGGCGTGCTGTACGTGCTCGACGAGCCCAGCATCGGCTTGCACCAGCGCGACAACGAGCGCCTGATCGGCACCCTGATGCGCCTGCGCGAGCTCGGCAACAGCGTGCTGGTGGTCGAGCACGACGAAGACATGATCCGCGCCGCCGACCACGTCATCGACCTCGGCCCCGGCGCCGGCGTGCACGGCGGGCGCGTCATGGCCCAAGGCAGCTGCGCCCAGCTCATGGCCACGCCGGGCTCGCTCACCGGCGCCTACCTCTCGGGCGCGCGGCGCATCGAGGTGCCCAGGCAACGCAAAGCCTTCGACCCGGCCAGCGGCCCGGCGCTGCGCCTGCTGCAGGCCAGCGGCCACAACCTGCGCGCGGTCAGCACCGCCTTCCCCGTCGGGCTGTTCACCTGCGTCACGGGCGTCAGCGGCTCGGGCAAATCGACCCTCGTCAACGACACCCTGTACCGCGCCGTGGCGCGCCACCTCTACCGCAGCCACGACGAAGCGGCGCCGCACCAGGGCCTGGAGGGGCTGGAGCATTTCGACAAGGTCATCAACGTCGATCAAAGCCCGATCGGGCGCACCCCGCGCAGCAACCCGGCCACCTACACCGGCCTTTTTACCGGCATCCGCGAGCTGCTGGCCGAGGTGCCGGCGGCGCGCGAGCGCGGCTACGGCCCGGGGCGCTTTTCGTTCAACGTGGCGCAGTCAGCCGGCGGCGGCCGCTGCGAAGCCTGCCAGGGCGACGGCGTGGTCAAGGTCGAGATGCACTTCCTGCCCGATGTCTATGTGGCGTGCGAGGTCTGCCAGGGCCAGCGCTACAACCGCGAAACGCTGGCTGTGCAGTACAAGGGCAAGCACATCGCGCAGATTCTGGAGCTCACGGTCGAGCAGGCCAGCGCCTTCTTCCAAGCCGTGCCGGCGCTGCAGCGCAAACTGCAAACCCTGCTCGACGTCGGGCTGGGCTACCTGCGCCTGGGCCAGAGCGCGACCACGCTCTCGGGCGGCGAGGCGCAGCGCGTCAAGCTGGCGCTCGAGCTCTCGAAGCGCGACACCGGCCGCACCCTCTACGTGCTGGACGAACCCACCACCGGCCTGCACTTTGCCGACATCGAGCTGCTGCTCAAGGTGCTGCACCAGCTGCGCGACGCCGGCAACACCATCGTGGTGATCGAGCACAACCTAGACGTGATCAAAACCGCCGACTGGCTCATCGACCTCGGTCCCGAAGGCGGCGCCGGCGGCGGCCAGATCCTGGTCTGCGGCACCCCCGAGCAAGTGGCGGCCTGCCCCAGCAGCCACACCGGGCGCTTTTTGCAGCGCTGCCTGCTCGGGCCGCAGGCTGCGGGCAGCGCGGCGGTGGCTTAGGCACAGCCAGCAGCCGGCTGAAACGGGCCGCCAGTCATTCACCACGATATCTCGGACTCTCAATCCGAATTTTCAAGGTAAGATGCGCAGATGATTCACCGCAGCCGTCATCTGCAGGCCCTCCGCACCGCCTTGAGCCTATTCCCGGTCGTGGCCATGCTGGGCGCCCGTCAGGTAGGGAAAACCACGCTGGCGCGCGAGATGGCCAAGGAGTGGACCGAACCCGCGCACCATTTCGACCTACAAGACCCTGAGGACCAAGCCCGCTTGAGCGACGCCTCATTTGTGCTCAGGCGCCTCACGGGTTTGGTGGTGCTGGACGAAATCCAGTTGCGGCCCGACCTGTTTCCCTTGCTGCGCGTGCTGGCTGACCGGGCCGATACACCGGCTAGGTTTTTGCTGCTCGGCAGCGCGGCGCCCGAGTTGCTGCGCAACACCGCTGAAAGTCTGGCCGGGCGGGTGGTGTTCCACGAGCTCGAGGGCCTGATGCTGGATGAATTGCCCAGCCCCATGCTCGATGCGCGCTGGCTGCGTGGCGGTTTCCCGCGCTCGCTGCTGGCCCCAAGCGACGCGGCCAGCCGCGCCTGGCGCGAGTCGTTCATACGCACCTATCTGGAGCGTGACCTGCCGCAACTCGGCATCAACCTGCCGCCACTGACGCTGCGCCGCTTCTGGACCATGCTGGCCCACTACCACGCGCAAACTTGGAACGGCAGCGAACTCGCTCGGGCCTTGGGGGTGAGCGACAAGACGGTATCGCGTTACCTCGATATCTTGGAGGGCACCTTCATGACTTGGCGCCTGCGGCCTTGGCACAGCAATCAAGGCAAGCGCGAAGTCAAGGCGCCCAAGGTGTACCTGAGCGACACCGGCCTGCTGCACAGCTTGCTGGGCATCGCGGCCGAGCACGACTTGCTGGCCCACCCCAAATGCGGTGCCTCGTGGGAGGGGCTGGCAGTGCGCGAAATCATGCACAAGATCGGCGCGGGGCGCGACGAAGCGCACTTCTGGGGCCTGCACTCGGGTGCCGAGCTCGACCTGCTGATCGAAAGACAAGGCCAGCGCCTAGGCTTTGAAGTCAAGCTCACCCGCTCGCCCAAAGCCACCCCGTCCATGCGCTCCGCACAGCAAGCCTTGGGTCTAACCCATCTGTATGTGCTTTGCCACGGCGACGGGCCAATTGCCCCTTTGGCCGACGGCATCAGCGCCTTGCCGCTGCAAAAATTGAGCACGCTGCATGCCGACAGCGCATTCGAGACCCTGCTCACGCCAAGCTGGGGCTGAAATTGGCGGCGGCAGCGGTGGCGTGGCGCTGGCCGAGGCGCACGGCACGTTGGTCTCGGGGGCACATACGCCACCGCCCCCTGCGTCTCTTCCATCTTCTGCGCCGACAGCACCGCAACCCGCAGCGGCTCGGTGCTGGGCACGAACAGCGCTTGGATAAACTCCTGTTGCGTTTCGATGACAATAACCGCCTCGGTCTCACCCGAGGCTCTGCTTCGACGCTGCGTCAACAGCGTCGATCCCTTGGGTGCAGGCTGCTTGCAGTTTTGCACCCTTGTTCTTTGCACCGCGTCTGCTTCATCGCGTTCATGGCAGGGCACGAAAGCTCAGTTGCTGGCGTGCGGGCTCGCTTTGGCGCTGCGGTGTGCGCGTAAAAAACTCCCCTGCGGCGCTGACCCCGGGTTGCAGCGGCAAGATGGCCAAGAACTTGCCCGCCAGCTCTGGGTTGGGCCTGCCGGCACGGGTCTGCCACATCTGCTCGAACTGCGCCCGGCTGTAGGTGCGGTTGCCTAGGCTAGGGTCGGCCAGCCAGACGGTGTGAGCGTCGATGCCGCGAATGACCGAGAAGTGCTCGCTGCGCCGGTGGTGCAGATAGACCACGACCGGCATGCGCAAGCGGCTGAGCTGCTCCCAGTCGGCCGCCAGCCCTTGGCCTCGAAAGCCAAGCTGCGGCAGCACGCGCGCCATGTCGGCAAAGCTGGCCATGCCGTCGCCTTGGTCGAGCGCGGCGAGGATTTGGGCCTCGGTCAGGTTCTGGCCGTAGTATTGGTTGAGCAGCGTGGCCAGTGAGGCCGCACCGCAGGAGTAATCGAGGTCTTGCTTGACGATGCGCTCGTCGCGCAAGGCTTTCCAGTTGCGCACGGGCACCACGCCGATGGCGGAGTGGGTGCTGAGGATCGCGCCTTGCGTGACTGGCTTGGCTGCCTCAGGGGCGGCGGCTGTGGGCGCTGTGGGCGCTGTGGGCGCTGTGGGCGCTGGCGCTATGGGCGCTATGGGCGCTATGGGCGCTGTGGGCTGCGAGGCTGGCGCTGGGATTGGATGGGCGTGCGCGGCGCCTGCGAGCAAGGCCGCCGCGCTGCAACAACACCACAGGGTTGGCCGGATGCGCTGCAACATGGCCCCACACCTTCAAGCCGGGCCGAGTGTGGCCATGGTGAGCGCTGCGGCCAGCATGATGACCAAGCCGCTGACCAACGTGGCCGGAATCAGGCTGATGAGAATGCCGGCGATGCAGTAGCCTAGGCTGGCCTTGGGGATGGCGCCTGAGAGCGCGTTGGCACCAACCCAGATGGCGTAGAGGTACAGCGGCAGGGTCAACAAGGGCGGCACGCCGGCTGCCACCGCCACTGCTCCCAGCACGCTGGCCACCAGCCAAGACGCCGCCAGAAGGTTGAACAGATCGCCCTGCCCGTCCCAGCGCTCGGCGCGCTTGAGCCACCAGCGCAGCACGAGCAAGATGAGCAAGAAGCTGACCCAGACCGCGACCAAACCCACGCCCACGGCCAGCCACAGCGGCGGCACGGGCACGTCGGGCATATCGGGCGGCACCGCGCGCAAGCTCGGATCCAGCCCGATCAGCACGCCGATGAGCGAAATGGCCAGCAGCGATTGCCAGCGCTGGAAATCAAAACGCGCAAAGGGCAGTTCGCGCAGGATGAAGAGGGAGATGGCGGGTGTGAGCATTGCGGTGTTACGTTGGAAGGCAGTGGATTAGATGACAGATTACAATCCAGGGGCTCAGATTTTTGGTCGCTTGCGACTTGTATAATAATCAATTATTAGAATTACATATACAAACAGAGAGATCACGGCTGATATAAGAAGCAAAGGATAAACCCAATGACCCCCCCATATCTTCATTGGATTTGGAGCTGGAAATAGCAACTCGTACACCCCATAGCCAACAAAAAAAACCAGCCCCACCAACAAAGAAACCAAGAACATAGAAAGATGCACTGCCGTCCTTGGCCTGCTTTTGAATCGGCCAACCAAGTGGCCAGCTATTGGCTCTACCAAATCGCCAACAAAATCAAAAGCCATTCTATTTCCTTGGAATCAACAGAGAATGTGCAGCACCTTATCTAAGCGGTACTGCACATGAACTTGAAAATGATATAACGCTATCGCCGCCAAGCTCGGTTGAAGCCATTGTTGGCAGCTAAACTGTTAAATCGCCAAATGTTTGCCCCCGCATTTGTCAAACTAGGAATAAACCTAGCACCACCACTAGCCATAGCACCAGCAGCGCCAAAACCTGCCCCGAACGCTGCACCTGTTGCAACGTTCCCTATGAACCTCCCTGTATTCCATGGATGATGTCCACGCAAAACACCCCAGGCAAATCCGCCACCACCTAAACCGGCGCCAACCAACCCACCAACAGCGAAGGGTGCCAACGCCCCCTGCGTCTCCTCCATCTCCTGCGCCGACAGCACCGCCACCCGCAGCGGTTCGGTGCTGGGCACGAACAGCGCTTGCATGTCGGCCGCGCTGAACGGCGCCGGCTCAGCCACTGCCAGCGCAGCCGGCAACTCGGGCAGCACGGCTGGCAGTTTGGCCCCCAGTTCGGCCACCTGCGCTGCGGGTTCCTGTTCGACCAGCGCCACCTGCTCTGGTAGCGCAGCTTCTGTGACGACCAGCGCCACCTGAACCGGCTGCACGCCCGGCGCTTCGGCATCCCACCCTTCAACCGCCAGCGCTTGGCTCGACAGCACTCCCGTGGCCGCTAGGGCCAGCACCACTTGCTTCATCTG
>JBGFRU010000049.1:0-80122 GCA_041694945.1 Pseudomonadota bacterium | reverse complement strand
GGAATTAGCGAAGGAAACATGCACCAGCAGTAGGTGAAGCATCAACCAGATAATCCGATGAGATGCCGGTCTGTCTCACTCTCATGCAAAGGTAAGATCAACCATTTAATCCGCTTACCCCCGAAATTTTGCCGGCGCGCGGGCTGGCCGGCTGGCCGGCTGGCCGCAGCGGTGCTCGCCTAGCCCGGCCCGAGCAGGCGCTGGTGCTCGATTTTCAGGCAGCGACCGCTCACCACCTGCAGCCCGGCGGCGGCGGCGCGGGCCTCGGCTTCAGGGTGCGTCACGCCGAGCTGCAGCCACAGCGCTGCCGCCCCGAGCGCGATCGCCGCTTCGGCCAGCGGCGGCACCTCGGCGCTTTGGCGGAACACATCGACGATGTCCAGGCTCAGCCCTTCGGCCGCCAAGGCGGCGGCGGCCTGCTCGAGGCTGGCGTGGCAGGGCTGGCCCAAAATCAGTTGTCCGGCGGCCATCGGGTTCACCGGCAGTACGCGGTAGCCCTGCTGTTGCAGGTACTGCGCCACCCGGTGGCTGGGCCGCTCGGCTTGCGGCGACAGGCCCACCACGGCGACGGTGTGGCTGCGGCGCAACAGGGCGCCCAGTTCGGTGTCGTTCATGCCCGCCCCCTTAACCGCTCAGCCGCCGCTGCCCGGACGCACCATCGGCCAGCCGCGCCGCGCCCAGCCGCTCATGCCGCCATCGACGAAGCGCACGTGCGTCAGGCCGGCGGCGTGCAGCTGCTCGGCCACGCGCGCCGAGCGGTTTTGCGTGTTGCAAATCAGCAGCAGTGGCTTGGCGGGGTCACGCGGCAGTTCGTTGAGGCGCGCGGGCAACTGCGACATGGGCAGCAGCACCATGCCTGGGGCCACGCCGTGCGCGTGCTCGGAGGGTTCGCGGATGTCAACCAGCACCGCGCCGCCCGATTCGAGCAGCGTCCGGCAGTCGTCCAGGCTCACTTGCAGGGCCGGGTTGGCGGGGGAGCAGGCGTTGAGGAGCATGATGGTCAGGGCGGCCAAAGCCGCTTTGAGTAGGGAAGTCGGGCGCATTTTCAATCAAAGTTGCGCCAGTGCGGATCGCAATTCTTGCACAGTCAAAATCTCTGACAGAAGCAAGGGCTGGCGCCCTGGGGCATGCAGCACATAGACCGGAATGCTGTTGCGCCCCAGCCGCGCCAACGAGGCGGTGATGGCGGGGTCGCGCAGGGTCCAGTCGGCGCGCAGCAGCGCCACGTTGCGCGCCGCCACGTCGAGCAAAAAGGATTCGTCGGCCAGCGCGTTGTGCTTGTTGTAGAGGCAGGTCCAGCACCAGGCGGCGGTGTAATCGACAAACACCGCCCGCCCTTGCGCCAGCAGCTCGGCCTCGCGCTGCGGGCTCCAGACCTCCCACTGCGCCCCGGCCACGGCGCTCGGGGTGTTGAGCGCAGCGCTGGGCTTGGTGCCGGCTGCCTGGGCCTGCAGCATGGGGCCCAGCAGCCACAGCCCGCCTAGCAACGCCAGCAGCGCCAGCGGGGCCATCCAGCGCCGCATCAGGCCGCCGCGGCCCAACGCCCACAGCATCCAGGCCAGCAGCAACAGCAGCATGAGCAGGCCCGCAGCGGCATCGACACCACCCTGATGCCCCAGCACCCACAGCAGCCAGACCACGGTCGCCAGCATCGGGAAGGCCAGCCACTGGCGCAGCGTTTCCATCCACGCACCGGGGCGCGGCAGGGCGCGCACCAGCGCCGGCACCCAAGTGGCGGCCAGGTAGGGCAGCGCCATGCCCAAGCCGAGCGCGGCAAACACCGCCAGCGCCTGCGCCGGGGCCAGCGTGATGACCGCCAGCCCGAGCGCCGCCCCCATCAAGGGCGCGGTGCAGGGCGAGGCCACCGCCGTGGCCAGCACGCCGGTGAGGAAGGAGTCGGCATTGGGGTTGCGCACGCGCAGACTGGCCAGCGCGCTGGGCAAAATCGGGCCAAACTGGAACAGGCCGGCCAGGTTGAGCCCGATCAGGGTAAAGAGCGCGGCAAACACCGCCACCACGGCGGGGTTTTGCAACTGAAAGCCCCAGCCCAGTTGTTCGCCCGCAGCGCGCAGCCCCAGCAGCAGCGCCCCCAGCGCCAGAAACGACAGCACCACGCCGGCGGTGTAGGCCAGACCGCCCAAGCGCAGGCGGCGCCGATCGTCGGCGTGCTGCGAAAACGACAACACCTTGAGCGCCAGCACCGGGAACACGCAGGGCATGAGGTTGAGGATCATGCCGCCGATCAAGGCCCCGAGCAGCGCCGCCCACAGCGTGAGGTTGGGCGCCGGCGCTGCGGCGCGCGCGGCTTCGGCGGCCAGCGCGGCGGCCAGTGCGTCGGATACGCCAGCCGGCGCCGCCACCGCCGGCCAACCGCCGGGCACCGCCAGCTCCAGCCGCACCCCGGCCGCACCCGGCGGCGCATCAGCCAGCGCCAGCACCACCGGCAGCGCTTCGGGCGAGGCGGAGCGAAAAGGGTTGAGCGGGATGCTGGCGTGCCAGACCGCGCCCTCCCAGCGCTGCTGCCAGGCGGCACCGGGCTGGATCAAGGCCCCGGTTTCGGGGAAAAACTCGAGCGCGCGCCCCTGCCACGCAGCGGGCAGCCCGTGCACCGTGGCTTGCAACCCTTGCTCGGTTGCAGTCAACTGGCTGGCCCCGGCGGCCAGCGCCAGCGGCTGCGCGGCCCAAGCGGCCTCGAAGGCGGCCGCATGCGCCACCGTGGCCATTTGCGCCGGTATGCGCACTTGGAAGCGCGCCTCTTGCGGGATGCACTCTTCGCGGCAGATCAGCCACGTGGCCAGCACCTCGAGCGCCAGCGCGTCGGCGGCGAAGCCGGGCCGCACCTCGAGCGGAATCGGTAGCAGCACCGTGTCCTTAAAGCCGTAGTTGGCCAACTCGCCGATGGGAAACTTGCGCGGCGTGGGCCAAGCGATGGCGCCGGGCACCACGTGGGCGGGCAGCGTCCACTCAAATTCGGTGGGCAGGCCGGAGTCGCCCGGGTTTTTCCAGTAGCTGTGCCAGCCCGGCGCGTGCTCGATCTGCAAGCCCAGCCACAGCGGCTGCCCCGCCGCCACCCCTTGCGGCGCATGCACCAGCAGCGCGGTGCGCGACTCGGGCGTGACCACCGGCGCCGAAACCAGCGCGCCGGCCGTGTTTGTGCCCGCAGACGCTACTGCCCACAACGGCGCCGCAGGCGCTTGCGCCCACGCACCCCACCCAAGGCAGAGCCCGAGCAACAAAACAGCTATAGACTTGAACATGCAGACTATTGTAAACGCTGGCTGCATTCGAGCGCAGCCTTGGGGACATAGTTCCCCTACCCCCCGGAGCTTACACCACAGGCTGCACGGGGCGCCCCGCTGCACCGCACAGCTCGGCAACTGGGCAGCGCTTTTGCGCCCACGGCACAGCGGGCGCTACTCGCCCACGCGCTTGGATTTGTTCAAATCCACCCCGAGCTGCTTGAGCTTGCGGTACAGGTGGGTGCGCTCGAGCCCGGTTTTTTCGGCCACCCGGGTCATGGAGCCGTTTTCTTGGTTCAGGTGAAACTCGAAGTAGGCCTTCTCGAAGGCGTCGCGGGCCTCGCGCAGGGGCGCATCGAAATCAAAGCGCTGCGTGCCCGCTGCCTCATCGGCCGCTCGCACCCCCGCAAGCCGGGGCGCCGCGTCCAGCAAAGGCTCGCTGGCAGCGGGCAACGCGGGGTCGGGCCTGGCGGTCGTCGCGGCCGGGCGCGCCACCATCCGGGTCAGGCCCTTTTGCACCGTTTGCAGCAGTTTTTGCAGGGTGATGGGCTTTTCCAGAAAGGCCATGGCGCCGATGCGGGTGGCCTCGACTGCGGTTTCGATGGTCGCGTGGCCACTCATCATGATCACCGGCATGGTCAGCAGCCCGCCCGCCGCCCATTCCTTGAGCAGACTGACGCCGTCGGTGTCGGGCATCCAGATGTCGAGCAACACCAGATCGGGGCGGCCAGCCAGCCGCAGCTCGCGCGCCCGGGCGGCGTTTTCGGCCAGCTCGACCGCGTGCCCTTCGTCGTTCAGTATCTCGAACAACAGCTCGCGTATGCCGAGCTCGTCATCAACCACCAGGATGTTTGCCATGCTGCCCGCTTGCCTTCCCGTGCAATGCTCAGTTTTGTTGCAGAGTTGCAACCCGCAATGATAGCGAGACTTGCGCCCCGCCCTGCCCCTCATCGTCCTGCCAGTGCCCGATGTCGATGCGGCCACCGTGTTCGTCGATGATTTTCTTGACCACCGCCAGCCCCAGCCCGGTGCCCTTGGCCTTGCTGGTGACGTAGGGCTCGAAGGCGCGCTTGAGGATGGCCTCGGCAAAGCCCGGCCCGTGATCGAGCACCTGCAGCCGCACCCAGCGCCCCCCCTCGGAAGCGCGGGTGCGCAACAGCACGGCGGGGGCGCCGGGCGGGGTGGCGTCCTGCGCGTTCTGCACCAGATTGTGTACCACCTGGCGCACTTGCTGGGCGTCGGCCAGCACCGGCGGCAGGCCGGCTTGCAGATCGAGCCGCACCGGCACGTCGGCGGCTTCGTAGAGGGCCACGACGTCGCGCAACTGGGCATTGAGATCGAGCGGCTCCAGCTGCGCCGCGGGCAGACGGGCGTAGTCGCGGAATTCGTTCACCAGCCGCTTCATGGCATCGACCTGATCGACGATGGTGGTGACCGATTTGTCCAGCAGCACCCGCTCCGCACCCTCGAGCTTGGGCTGCAGCTTCATGGCCAGCCGCTCGGCGGCGAGCTGGATCGGCGTCAAGGGGTTTTTGATCTCGTGCGCCAGCCGCCGCGCCACCTCGGCCCAGGCCTGGGCGCGCTGGGCCGAGATGATTTCGGACACGTCATCGAACACCAGCAGCTGCTCGCCGCTGGGTAGCAAGGCGCCGCGGGCGATCAGCGTCAGCGTTGGGCGCTGGCCCTCGGTCGCGGCGCCGGCATCGCTGCCCAGGCTCAGATCGACCGGCTGCTGCCAGTGCTGGCCCTCGTGCTGCACCGAATCGGCCAGGAAGCGGTCGAACTGCTGCTGCACGAAGTCGGCAAAGCCGTGCAGACCGGGCACGGCGTGCAGGCCCTGCCCCAGATGCGCGCTCAGCGGCACGCCCAGGATGCGCATGGCACCTGGGTTGGCGCTGAGCAGGCGCTGCTGCGCGTCGAGCACCACCACGCCCGCGCTCAGGTTGTCGAGCAGGGTTTGCAGGTTGGCGCGCGCGGCATCGACCTGCCCGATGCTGCGCTGCACCGCCTGCCGCGCCTCGAGCAGCTCTTGCGTCATGTGGGCGAAAGTGCGCGTCAGGCCCGCCAGTTCGTCCCTGGCCGGCAACGCCTGTTTGGGCGTGAGGTCGCCACGCGCCACGTCGCGCATGCCCTCGGCCAGCACCAGCAGCGGCCGCATGAGCTGCTGGCCCAGCAGCAAGGCCAGCAGCACGGCGCCAAAGGTGGCCAGAAAGAGCGCCAGCGTGAGGGTGCCGATGTACATGCTGCGCAAGCCCTCGCGCGCCAGCGCCCGCTCCTGGTATTCGCGGTTGGCCAATTGCACCGACAAGGCGTCGGCCACCAGGGCCGCGGGCAAGATCGACACCACTTGCAAAAAGCGCGGCTCCTGGCCGATGCCAAAGCCGTGCGGCTCCACCAGCACCAGCACGCGGATGCGCGGCAGCTGCGCGGTCGGCAACTGCAGCACCTGCTGCGGCTCTGCCAGCGTTTCGAGCTCTTCCAGGCCCTCGATGCGGGTGATCGAGCGCTGGGCGCGCACCAGCCGCAACAGCTCGGGCGCGGGCGCTGCGGGCAGCAACTCGAAGCGCGACTCGCCCGCCGAGCCGATGGCGCGCCCGGCGGCGCTCCACAGCACCATGTCGTGGGCCTGCATCTGGGCGCGCAGGCCTTCGAGGCTGAGCGCCGCCGCCACGTCGCCTTGCTCGCCCAGCCTCAGGGCGGCGCCGCGCGCCTTGGCGGCCTGATCGGCGGCCAAGGTCTCGATCGTGGTGCGCCCCAGATTGAGCCCGGCGCTGAGCGCGGTTTCGACGCGCACGTCGAACCAGGTCTCGATCGAGCGCGACACGAACTGGTACGAAACGACGTAGATCAACAAGCCGGGCAGGAAACCGGCCAGGGCAAAAATGGCCGCCAGCTTGACCTGCAAGCGGCTGCCAAAGCGTTTGCGCCGCCAGCGGCTGGCCAGCTTGTAGGCCAGCCACAGCAGCAGCACACCCAGCAGACCGGCCACCGCCACGTTGAGCCAGACCAGATAGACGTAGCCCTCGGCCTCGAAGGCGCGGTGGTCGGTGGCCACGGTGAGCATGAAAAACAGCACCATCACCACGCCGCCAACCAGAATGAGCAGCAGCGCCGCCAACCAGCGCCGGGCGGCGGCGCCCAGGGGGCGAACGGCGGTCAGGTTCATGCGCGGGCAGGCAGGGTGAGCGGGCGCTGCGTTGGGCTCAAGCGCCGCCCGCCTCGAGGCGCAGGGTTTGGCGGTAGAGCACCGACCAGCCATCGGTCTGCGGCGCCACGAGCTGGAACGGGCGCGGCAGCAGCCCGTCGTCGAGCCGGAACTCGAAATCGACCCGCAGCGCGCCGCTGGCGGGCAGCTCGGCAGCGCCCAGCAAACGCCAGCGCGAGACCGCAGTGGCGGCGGCCATGGCGTCGGCAAAGCTGTCGAGGGTCTGGTGCAGCGCGGTGCCCAAGGCGGCCTCGCCCACCGGCCCGGAGTGGACGCTCACGCGCCAGCGCCCCGTCAGGGGTTGGTAGGCCACGCGCACCACGCGCTGCACCGAGCCCAGGTAGCGCGCGCTCCAGTACCAGCGCGGCTGGCGCACCTCGGCCTGCCAGACAAAGTGCACCGGCACCCCGCGCAACAGCACCGCTTCGAGGTCGGGCGGCAGCTCGGGGGCCAGGCGCGCACTCAGGCTCAGGCCCTCGGCATCGCGCAGCAGCTGCACCGGCACCGGCGCACTGGCCCAGCCGGCGCCAGCCAAGCCCAGGCAGCACAGGCCCAACAGCCACTGCAGCACGCTGCGCCAGGTGCGGGCACGAGCCAGCACGGGGCCTTCGCCAGGCCATGCCGCCCGCGCCGCCGCAGGCCGGGCGGCCTCAGGCGCGTTTGCGCAACAGGGCGTAGAAAAATCCATCGGTTTCACGCGCCAGATTGTCACCGATCGAACCGCTGGGTTGCGCGGTTGCGTCGGGGCCGGTTGTGGCGCTGGCACCACAGCCGGGCAGCAGCTGCCCCGGTGCCGGCAGGCGCTGGGCCTCGCTTCGGTGTTGCACAAAGGCTTGCACCACGCCCTCGCCCTCGGCCACAAACACCGAACAGGTGGCGTAGAGCAAGTGCCCGCCGGGGCGCAGCAGCGGCCACAGGGCCTCGAGCAGGCGACGCTGCTGTGCCGCCAGTTGCGCGATGTCGCTGGGGCGGCGCAGCCACAGCACATCGGGGTGACGGCGCACGATGCCGCTGGCGCTGCACGGCGCGTCGAGCAAGATCGCGTCGAAGGGCTGGCCGTCCCACCATGGGCCGGGGTCGGCGGCGTCGCCACACCGCACCTGCGCCTGCAGCCCCAGGCGCTGCAGGTTGTGTGCGATGCGCGCGCAGCGCTGGGGCTCGAGGTCGAGCGCCCACAGCTCGACTGCGGCCGCTTCGAGCAGGTGCGCGCTTTTGCCGCCCGGGGCGGCACAGGCATCCAGAATGCGCAGCGGCGGTGTGGGCGCTGCCAGCAGCAAGGGCGCCGCCAGCTGCGCGGCGCCGTCTTGCACCGACACCCAGCCCTGCGCCCAGCCCGGCAGTTGCTCCACGGGCAGCGGCTGCGCCAGCCGCACGCCGTCGGCGCCCCAGGGCGTGGCCGCCTGGCCCGCTTGCATCAGGTGCTGCAGGTAGTCGGCGCGGCTGCAGCGGCGCCGGTTGACGCGCAGCACCATCGGAGCGGCGCGCTGGTTGGCGGCCACGATCTGTTCCCAATGCTGGGGGTGGTCGCGCTGCAGCAGCTCGAGCCACCACAGCGGGTGGTTCCAGCGCGCCACCGGGTCGCGCAGGGCTTGGGCGCGCAACGCGGCGCGTTCGCGCACAAAGCGGCGCAGGCAGGCGTTGATCAGCCCCTTGAGCGCCACCGGCAGGCGCAGCGGGCGCAAGGCGGCCACGGCCTGATCGACCAGCGTGTGGGTTGGGTACAGCGGCCGCGGCGCTGCGGCTGCAGGGCGCGGAAGGGCTGGATTGACAGCGCTGGCAGCGGCTGGAGCATCGGCCTGTGCAGCCGCCAGCGCGCTGGCCTGTGCCGCCTCGGCCGCCGCATCCAGCAAACCCAGCGTGAGCTCGAGCAACGCCGCCGCCAAGGGCGGCGGCGCCTGGTGGCACAGCAGCCGCCGCAGCGCCATCGACAGGCCCCAATGGCGCAGCGCATCGTAGACCAGCGCCTGCACCCCCGGCCGCAGGCTGGGGGGCAGCGCCGGCAAGGCGGTGCTGAGCGACTGGCCAGCGGCCACCGCCGCCAGCAGGCGGGCGGCAGCAGCCAGCTGTACGGCCAGCGCCGGCTTCACTCCGCGCGGCTGTCGCCGTCGGCTTCTGCCAGGCTGGTGGCCAGCGCCGCCGCATCGGCCTCGGCGATGGCGCGGCGCTCTTCGTCGTCCATGCGCTCCTTGGCGTGGCGTGCCTGGTGAAAGGCCATGCCGGTGCCGGCCGGAATCAGGCGCCCGACGATCACGTTCTCTTTCAGGCCGCGCAACTCGTCGGTCTTGCCCATGATCGCGGCTTCGGTGAGCACGCGCGTGGTTTCCTGGAACGAGGCGGCGGAGATGAACGAGTCGGTCGAGAGCGAGGCCTTGGTGATGCCCAGCAGCACGTTGGTGTAGCTCGCCGGAGTCTTGCCTTCTTTCATCAACGCGTCGTTGGTGTTGAGAATCTCGGAGCGCTCGACCTGCTCGCCGGCGATGTAGCTCGAATCGCCCGGGTTGCTCACCACCACGCGGCGCAGCATCTGGCGCACGATGACCTCGATGTGCTTGTCGTTGATCTTCACGCCCTGCAAGCGATAGACGTCTTGCACCTCGTCGACGATGTAGCGCGACAGCTCCTCGATGCCCAGCAGACGCAGGATGTCTTGCGGATCGGCCGGGCCGTCGACGATCGATTCGCCCTTGTTCACCACCTGGCCTTCGTGCACCAGGATGTTCTTCTCCTTGGGCACCAGCTCTTCGGCCACCTTGCCGTCGGGGTCGGTGATCTGCAGCCGCACCTTGCCCTTGGTCTCCTTGCCAAAGCTCACGGTACCGGTGATTTCGGCCAGGATGCCCTTGTCCTTGGGTGAGCGCGCCTCGAACAGCTCGGCCACGCGCGGCAGACCGCCGGTGATGTCGCGCGTTTTCTGGCCTTCCACCGGAATGCGCGCCAGCACCTCGCCGGGGCCCACGTCCTGGCCGTCGCGCACCTGGATCAGGGCGCCGACCTGGAAGCCGATCGTCACCGAGTGGTCGGTGCCGGGGATCTTGACCTCGTTGCCGCTGGTGTCGATCAGCTTGACCTGCGGCCGCACCACCTTGGTGGCGCCGCGCCGTTTGGGGTCGATCACCACCAGCGTGCTCAAGCCGGTCACGTCATCGACCTGCTTGGCCACCGTCAGGCCCTCTTGCACGTTCTCGAACTTCACCGTGCCGGCGAACTCGGTGATGATCGGGCGCGTGAGCGGGTCCCAGTTGGCCAAAATGGTGCCGGCCTTGATGGCCTGGTCGGCGCGCACCGCCAGAATCGCACCGTAGGGCACTTTGTGGCGCTCGCGCACCAGCCCGTTTTCGTCGTGGATCACGATTTCGCCCGAGCGCGCGATCACCACCAGCTCGCCCTTGGAGTTGGTGACGTAGCGCATGGTGGCGTTGAAGCCGACGTTGCCGCTGGACTTGGCCTCGACGCTGGACGCCACCGCCGCGCGCGAGGCCGCGCCGCCGATGTGGAAGGTGCGCATGGTGAGCTGCGTGCCGGGCTCGCCGATCGACTGGGCGGCGATCACGCCCACCGCCTCGCCGATGTTCACTAGGCCGCCGCGGCCGAGGTCGCGGCCGTAGCACTTGGCGCACAGGCCAAAGCGGGTTTCGCAGGTCAGCGCCGTGCGCACGCGCACCTCGTCGATGCCCAGGGCGTCGATCAGGTCGCAGCCGTCTTCATCGACGATCTGACCGGCCGCGATCACCACCTGCTGGGTTTCGGGGTTGAGCACGTCATCGGCTGCGGTGCGGCCCAGAATGCGGTCGCGCAGCGACTCGATCACCTCACCGCCCTCGACGATGGCGCGCATCAGCGTGCCGTTGCCGGTGCCGCAGTCGTCTTCGGTCACCACCAGGTCTTGGGTCACGTCGACCAGACGCCGCGTCAGGTAGCCCGAGTTGGCGGTTTTCAGCGCCGTGTCGGCCAGGCCCTTGCGCGCGCCGTGGGTGCTGATGAAGTACTGCAGCACGTTCAGGCCCTCACGGAAGTTGGCCGTGATGGGCGTCTCGATGATCGAGCCGTCTGGCTTGGCCATCAGGCCGCGCATACCGGCGAGCTGGCGGATCTGCGCCGCCGAACCGCGCGCACCCGAGTCGGCCATCATGTAGATCGAGTTGAACGACTCCTGATCGACCTCGTTGCCGTGGCGGTCGATGGTCTTTTCCTTTTTCAGGCGCTCCATCATGACCTTGGAGATGTCGTCACCGGCCTTGCCCCAGATGTCCACCACCTTGTTGTAGCGCTCGCCCGAGGTCACCAGACCCGAGGCATACTGCTGCGCGATCTCTTTGACCTCGGACTCGGCGCGCGCGATGATGGTGTGCTTTTCGGTCGGCACCAGCATGTCGTCGATGGCGATCGAGATGCCGGCGCGGGTGGCGAGCCGGAAGCCGTTCTGCAGCAGCTTGTCGGCAAACACCACCGTCTCCTTGAGGCCGCATTTGCGGAACGAGGCGTTGATGAGCTTGGAGATTTCCTTCTTCTTGAGCGCCTTGTTGATGAGCTCGAAGGGCAGGCCGCGCGGCAAGATCTCGCTCAACAGGGCGCGGCCGACGGTGGTCTGCACCACCTTGGTGACCGGCACCAGCTGGCCGTCCTTTTTCAGGTGCTCGGTCAGGCGCACCCGGACGCTCGCCGTCAGCTCCACCATGCCGGCGTCGAGCGCGCGCTGCACCTCGGCGATGTCGGCAAACACCATGCCCTCGCCGCGGCCGTTGATGCGCTCGCGCGTGGTGTAGTACAGGCCCAGCACCACGTCCTGCGAGGGCACGATCGAGGGCTCGCCGTTGGCCGGAAAGAGCACGTTGTTGGACGACAGCATGAGCGTGCGCGCTTCCATCTGCGCCTCGACCGACAGCGGCACGTGCACCGCCATCTGGTCGCCGTCGAAGTCGGCGTTGAAGGCCGAGCACACCAGCGGGTGCAACTGGATCGCCTTGCCCTCGATCAGCATCGGCTCGAAGGCCTGGATGCCGAGGCGGTGCAGGGTCGGGGCGCGGTTGAGCAGCACCGGGTGCTCCTTGATCACGTCCTCCAGAATGTCCCACACCACCGGCGTGCCGGCTTCGACTTCCTTCTTCGCCGCCTTGATGGTCGTGGCGATGCCCATTTGCTCCAGGCGCGCAAAGATGAAGGGCTTGAACAGCTCCAGCGCCATCAGCTTGGGCAGACCGCACTGGTGCAGCTTGAGCGTGGGGCCGACGGTGATGACCGAACGGCCCGAGTAGTCGACCCGTTTGCCGAGCAGGTTCTGGCGGAAGCGCCCGCCCTTGCCCTTGATCATGTCGGCCAGCGACTTGAGGGCGCGCTTGTTGGCGCCGGTCATGGCCTTGCCGCGGCGGCCGTTGTCGAGCAGGCTGTCGACGGCCTCTTGCAGCATGCGCTTTTCGTTGCGCGCGATGATCTCGGGCGCTTTGAGCTCCAGCAGGCGCTTGAGGCGGCTGTTGCGGTTGATCACGCGCCGGTACAGGTCGTTCAGGTCGGAGGTGGCAAAGCGGCCGCCATCCAGGGGCACCAGCGGGCGCAGATCCGGCGGCAGCACCGGCAGCACGTCGAGCACCATCCACTCGGGCTTGATGCCCGACTTCTTGAACGCCTCCAGCACCTTGAGGCGCTTGGCGTTTTTCTTCACCTTGAGCTCGGAGCCGGTGAGGTCGTTGCGCAGGCGCTCGATCTCGCTGTCGATGTCGATGCTGCCCAGCAGCTCCTGGATGCCCTCGGCGCCCATCTTGGCGCTGAACTCGTCGCCGTACTCGCGCTCCTTGGCGTCGAACTCGTCCTCGCTCATGATGGCGAACTTTTTCAGCGGCGTCATGCCCGGATCGACCACCACGTAGGCTTCGAAATAGAGCACGCGCTCGATGTCGCGCAGCGTCATGTCCAGCACCATGCCCAGGCGCGAGGGCAGGCTTTTCAGGAACCAGATGTGGGCGCAGGGCGCGGCCAGGTCGATGTGGCCCATGCGCTCGCGCCGCACCTTGGTCTGGGTGACTTCGACGCCGCACTTCTCGCAGATCACGCCGCGGTGCTTGAGGCGCTTGTACTTGCCGCACAGGCATTCGTAGTCCTTGATCGGGCCAAAGATCTTGGCGCAGAACAGGCCGTCGCGCTCGGGCTTGAAGGTGCGGTAGTTGATGGTCTCGGGCTTTTTCACTTCGCCAAAGGACCAGGAACGGATTTTCTCGGGCGAAGCGAGCCCGATCTTGATGGCGTCGAAGTGCTCGTCGGGGGTGATCTGCTTGAACAGGTCGAGGAAGTGTTTCATGTCCGGGTTTCCTTTACGGGTTCAGGGTTCAGCCGCGCTCAAGTTCGATGTCGATGCCGAGGGAGCGGATTTCCTTGACCAGCACGTTGAACGACTCCGGCATGCCGGCGTCGATGGCGTGCTCGCCCTTGACGATGCTCTCATAGACCTTGGTGCGGCCCTGCACGTCGTCGGACTTGACGGTGAGCATCTCTTGCAGCACGTAGCTGGCGCCGTAGGCTTCGAGCGCCCAGACCTCCATCTCGCCGAAGCGCTGGCCGCCGAACTGCGCCTTGCCGCCCAGCGGCTGCTGGGTGACGAGCGAGTACGGGCCGGTGGAGCGCGCGTGCATCTTGTCATCGACCAGGTGGTGCAGCTTGAGGTAGTGCATGTAGCCCACGGTGGTCACGCGCTCGAAAGCGTCGCCGGTGCGGCCATCGTAGAGCTGCGCCTGGGTGCGGCTGGGCGTGAGCCCCTTGGCCTTGGCCACGTCGTCGGGGTAGGCGAGCTTGAGCATGTCGAAGATCTCGGCCTCGGAGGCGCCGTCGAACACCGGCGAGGCAAAGGGCACGCCCTTGCTCAGCTCGGCCGCCATGGCGCGCACTTCGTCGTCGCTCAGGTCGGCGAGGTTTTCCTGGCGCCCGGTGCGGTTGTAGATCTGCTCCAGGGTCTGGCGCAGCTCGGCGGCTGCGGCCTGGCGCTGCAGCATGTCGCCCAAGCGCTGCCCCAGCCCCTTGGCGGCCCAGCCCAGGTGCACTTCCAGCACCTGGCCGATGTTCATGCGCGAGGGCACGCCCAGCGGGTTGAGCACGATATCGACTGGCGTGCCGTCGGCCATGTAGGGCATGTCCTCGACCGGGGTGATCTTGGAGACCACGCCCTTGTTGCCGTGGCGGCCGGCCATCTTGTCGCCCGGCTGCAGGCGGCGCTTGACGGCCAGATAGACCTTGACCATCTTGAGCACGCCCGCCGGCAGCTCGTCTCCCTGGGTGAGCTTCTTGCGCTTTTCTTCAAACGCCAGATCGAAGCTGTGGCGGGTGGAGTCGAGCGCGTTCTTGATCGACTCGAGCTGCGCCGCCACTTGGTCGTCGGCGGGGCGGATGTCGAACCAGTGGAACTTGTCCACCTCGGCCAGGTAGGCGCGCTCGATCCTGGCGCCTTTGGCCAGGCGCTTGGGGCCGCCGTTGGCGGTCTTGCCCAGCAGCAGCTTTTCGATCCGGTCGTAGGCGTCGGCCTCGACGATGCGCAAGCGGTCGTTGAGGTCGAGGCGGAAGCGCTTGAGCTCGTCGTCGATGATCTGCTGCGCGCGCTTGTCGCGCTGGATGCCTTCGCGCGTGAACACCTGCACATCGATCACCGTGCCCTGCGAGCCCTGCTCGACGCGCAGCGAGGTGTCTTTTACGTCAGAAGCCTTTTCACCGAAGATGGCGCGCAGCAGTTTTTCTTCGGGCGTGAGCGTGGTTTCGCCCTTGGGCGTGACCTTGCCCACCAGCACGTCGCCGGGCAGCACCTCGGCGCCGACATAGATGATGCCCGACTCGTCGAGGCGGTTGATCTGCTGCTCGGCCAGATTCGGGATGTCGCGCGTGATGTCTTCGGCCCCGAGCTTGGTGTCGCGCGCCATCACCACAAGCTCCTCGATGTGGATGCTGGTGTAGCGGTCTTCGGCCACCACGCGCTCGCTGATCAGGATCGAGTCCTCGAAGTTGTAGCCGTTCCAGGGCATGAAGGCGATCAGCATGTTTTGCCCGATCGAGATCTCGCCCAGGTCGGTCGAGGCGCCGTCGGCGATCACCGCGCCGGCGTGGATCTGGTCGCCCTTCTTGACGATCGGGCGCTGGTGGATGTTGGTGTTCTGGTTGCTGCGCTGGTATTTGATCAGGTTGTAGATGTCCACCCCGACCTCACCGGCCACGGCCTCGGCGTCGTGGACGCGCACCACGATGCGCGTGGCGTCGACGTAATCGACCCGGCCGCCGCGCTTGGCCACGACCACGGTACCGGAGTCGATCGCCGCCACGCGCTCGATGCCGGTGCCCACCAGCGGTTTTTCGGGCCGCAGCGTCGGCACCGCCTGGCGCGACATGTTGGCGCCCATGAGCGCGCGGTTGGCGTCGTCGTGCTCGAGGAACGGCACCAGCGAGGCCGCCACCGAGACGATCTGCGCCGGCGACACATCCATGTACTGCACGGTTTCGGGCGGGGTGAGGATCGATTCGCCCTTCTCGCGCGCCGACACCAGCTCGCCCACCAGCGCGCCGCTGGCGTCGAGCGCGGCGTTGGCCTGCGCGATCACGTACTTGCCTTCCTCGATCGCCGACAGGTAGTCGATCTGGTTCGTCACCTTGCCATCGACCACGCGCCGGTACGGGGTTTCGATGAAGCCGTACTCGTTCAGGCGCGCGTAGAGCGCGAGCGAGTTGATCAGGCCGATGTTCGGGCCTTCCGGGGTTTCGATCGGGCACACGCGGCCGTAGTGCGTCACGTGCACGTCGCGCACCTCGAAGCCGGCGCGCTCGCGCGTCAGGCCGCCCGGGCCCAGTGCCGAGACGCGGCGCTTGTGCGTGATCTCGGCCAGCGGGTTGGTCTGATCCATGAACTGGCTCAGTTGCGAGGCACCGAAGAACTCCTTGAGCGCGGCCGAAATGGGCTTGGAGTTGATCAGGTCGTGCGGCATCAGCGGCTCTTGCTCGGCCTGACCCAGGCGCTCCTTCACCGCCTTTTCGATCCGCGCCAGCCCGGTGCGGTACTGGTTCTCGGCCAGCTCGCCGACGCAGCGCACACGCCGGTTGCCCAGGTGGTCGATGTCATCGACCTCGCCCTTGCCGTTGCGCAAGTCGACCAGGATTTTCACCACATCCAAGATGTCTTCGTTCGACAGCACCATCGAGCCCTCGGCGCTGCCGCGCCCGACGCGGGCGTTGAACTTCATGCGTCCGACGCGCGACAGGTCGTAGGTGTCGGGGTTGTAGAACAGGCGGTGAAACAGCGCCTGCACCGCGTCTTCGGTCGGCGGCTCGCCGGGGCGCATCATGCGGTAGATCGCCACCCGGGCGCTGAACTCGTCGGCGGTTTCGTCGCTGCGCAGGGTCTGGCTGATGTAGGCGCCCTGATCCAGCTCGTTGGTGAAAATGCACGCCAGCTCGGTGATGCCGGCGCTGCGCAGTTTTTTCAGCAAGGTCTCGGTCAGTTCGTCGTTGGCCCGCGCCAGCAGCTCGCCGCTGTCGGGGTCGATGACGTTGCGCGCCACCACGCGCCCGAGCAAAAAGTCTTCGGGCACGCTGATGTGCGTGACCTTGGCCTGCTCGAGTTCGCGCGTGTGCCGCGCCGTGATGCGCTTGTCCTTGGCCACCACCACCTTGCCGCTGGGGTCGGTGAGGTCAAAGCGCGCCACCTCGCCGCGCAGGCGCTCGGTGACCAGCGCCATCTGGGCGCCGCTGTCCATCAGGCGGAAGTGGTCGTTGACGAAGAAATTGGCCAGAATCTGCTCGGGGTTGAGGCCGATGGCCTTGAGCAAAATGGTGACCGGCATCTTGCGCCGGCGGTCGACGCGGAAAAACAGCAGGTCCTTGGGGTCGAACTCGAAATCGAGCCACGAGCCGCGGTAGGGGATGATGCGGGCCGAAAACAGCAGCTTGCCCGAGCTGTGCGTCTTGCCCTTGTCGTGCTCGAAAAACACGCCCGGCGAGCGGTGCAACTGGCTCACGATCACGCGCTCGGTGCCGTTGACGATGAAGCTGCCCTTGTCGGTCATGAGCGGCACCTCGCCCATGTAGACTTCTTGCTCCTTGACCTCCTTGACCACCTTGGACTGGCTGGTGGACGATTCGCGGTCGTAGATGATGAGCTGCACGCGCGCGCGCACCGCCGACGCAAAGGTCAGGCCGCGCGTCTGGCACTCGCGCACGTCGAACACCGGCCGGGCCAGGTTGTACTCGACGAACTTCATCTCCACGTAGCCGTTGTGCGAGACAATCGGGAACGCCGACTCGAAGGCCGCCTGCAAGCCCACCGAGGCGCGCTTGCGCGGGTGCTGATCGGCCTGCAGAAAGGCGGTGTAGGCGTCCTTCTGCATCTGCAACAGGTAGGGGATTTCCAGCACGTTTTCGCGGCTGCCGAAGCTTTTGCGGATGCGTTTGCGTTCGGTGAATGAGTACGTTTGAGCCATGAGATCTCCGGGCTTGAGAAGACACAGCCAAAACCGCTGGGACGGCGGCGGCCTTGGCTGTGCGCTCTGGGCTCGAGGGCGGTGCCGTCCACCGCAAGCACCTCGAGCGCAAAAAGGCTGGAAAGCCCAACGCGGGCTCTCCAGCCTTGGAGGGCAGCCGATTACTTGAGCTCGGCCTTGGCGCCGGCTTCTTCCAGCTTTTTCTTGGCGGCTTCGGCGTCGGCCTTGGGCAGGGCTTCCTTGACCGTCTTGGGTGCGCCGTCGACCAGGTCTTTGGCTTCTTTCAGGCCCAGGCCGGTGATTTCGCGCACCGCCTTGATGACCGACACCTTGTTCGCGCCGGCTTCCTTGAGCACGACGTCGAAGTCGGTCTTCTCTTCCACCGGTGCGGCGGCGGCGGCGCCACCACCGGCAGCGGGAGCGGCCATGGCGGCGGCGCTCACACCAAACTTCTCTTCGATGGCTTTCACCAGCTCGTTGAGTTCCATGACCGTCATGGTGTCGAGAGCGGTCAGAAATGCGTCTTTATCGAATGCCATTTTCAAATTTCCTAACAAACGGTTGGAGGTCGGGCCAAGGGGGCGCTCAGGCCGCCACGGCCTCGCCCTTTTGCTCGGCCACGGCGGCCACGGCGCGCGCGATGCGCGAGATCGGGGATTGCATCAAGCCCAGCAACTGCGCCAACAGCACTTCCTTGGGGGGAATGCTGGCCAGTTGCTTCACGCCATTGACGTCCAGGGCCTTGCCGGCAAACACGCCGCCGCGAATGACCAGCTTGTCGTTGGTCTTGGCGAAGTCGGCCACCACTTTGGCGGCGGCCACGGCGTCTTGGGAAAAGCCATAGATCAGCGGCCCGGACATCTGGTCGGCGCCTGCCTCAAAGCCGGTGCCAGCCACTGCGCGGCGCGCCAGGGTGTTCTTGAGAACCCCCAGAAACACGCCTTCGCTGCGGGCTTTGACACGCAACTGGGTCAGGTCGGCGACCTTGATGCCACGGTATTCCGCCATCACGAGCGTTTGAGCTTTTGCTGCGAGCGCCGCCACCTCGTCGATGACGGCCTGCTTCTCACTGCGGTTCAAACTCAAGGTCAACTCCTCAAAAAAGCATGGTTGCGGGCTGTGCGCCCCTGGCCATGCACCTGATTGCAGCGACCAACCGTTGCGGGAAAAAATTTTCCGTTCGCGGCGGGATCGCCATCTGCGCTGGCTTCGGTGCAGAAATTAAGCGCAACCCGGGCAAGCCCGGCCGCGCACCAGCGGTCCTGGATGGCTCTGGCAGCGCGTTGCACGCCCCCAGACCCACCACCCACGGCCACCGCCGCACCCCCGAGGGGGAGCCGCAGCAACCGGGAATTCTGTGTCGGCACAGCCGCCCGGTTTCAGGCCGCCTGCGCTGCCGCGATCGAGGGCACCTCGACCCGCACCCCCAGGCCCATGGTGGACGACAGCGCCACCTTGCGCAGGTACTGGCCCTTGGACGAAGCCGGCTTGGCCTTGTTCAGGGCTTCGAGCAGCGCCTGCAGGTTGCCCAGCAGCTTGGTGTCGTCGAAAGAGCGCCGGCCGATGGTGCCGTGCACGATGCCGGCCTTGTCGACGCGGAACTGCACCTGCCCGGCCTTGGCGTTGCGCACCGCCGTGGCCACGTCGGGCGTCACGGTGCCGACCTTGGGGTTGGGCATGAGGCCGCGCGGGCCCAGAATCTGGCCCAGCGCACCCACCACGCGCATCGCGTCGGGCGAGGCGATGACGACGTCGAAGTCCATCTTGCCGGCCTTGACGTCGGCGGCGAGGTCGTCAAAACCCACCACGTCGGCGCCTGCGGCGCGCGCCTCGTCGGCCTTGGCGCCCTGGGCGAACACCGCCACGCGCTTGGTCTTGCCGGTACCATGGGGCAGCACCACGGCGCCGCGCACCACCTGGTCGGATTTCTTGGCGTCCACGCCCAACTGCACCGCGACGTCGATGGACTCATCGAACTTGGCCGTGGCGTGCTGCTTGACCATGCCCAGCGCCGCAGCCACCGGGTACAGCTTGGTGGAATCGACCACGCCTTGCAGCGCTTTTTGTTTCTTGCTCAGTTTTGCCATTTCACGCGCCCTCCACGATCACGCCCATCGAGCGCGCCGAGCCCGCGATGGTCTTGATGGCGGCATCGATGCTGGCCGCGTTCATGTCTTTCAACTTGGTCTTGGCGATCTCTTCGAGCTGGGCGCGGGTGATCTTGCCGACCTTTTGCTTGTTCGGCACCGGCGAGCCCTTGTCGAGCTTGATCGCTTTCTTGATCAGCGTCGTGGCCGGCGGGGTCTTGATGATGAAGGTGAAGCTCTTGTCGGCAAACGCGGTGATGACCACCGGCAGCGGCAAGCCCGGCTCCATGCCCTGGGTTTGGGCATTGAAGGCCTTGCAGAACTCCATGATGTTGAGCCCGCGCTGACCCAGCGCCGGACCGATCGGGGGGGAGGGGTTGGCCTTACAAGCTGGCACCTGCAGCTTGATGAAGCCGACGATTTTCTTCGCCATGTAGAATTACTCCATCGAGTTCAAACGGCCAGGCACCCGACACGGACCCCTGGCCTCCTCGCAAACCCGGTCCATGATTCGTCTTTTGAGCCGGCTGCAGCGCGAAGCTGCCCCCCACCCCGCTGGCTACGGACCTAAAGCGCCAGCAGCCAAAGCAACACCGCCCGCAAGCAGCTGTTTTTGGCAAAGACCGCCATCATAGCACAGATCGGCCTTTGCTGCTGTCTTTTGTTGCTTCTGGATTGAGCCGGCTGTGACCAATGACACAAAAAGCCCGCCGCTGCAAGCCTGCAGGGCGGGCCAAGGAGACACCCCTCGCTCTCAAACTTTGAACCAGCGCATCAGCGGTTGTAGGCGCTCTCGCCGTGCGAGCTGATGTCCAGCCCTTCGCGTTCCTCTTCTTCGCTCACGCGCAGGCCCACCGCCAGGTCGGCGATCTTGAAGGCGATGAAGGCCACCACGCCGGACCAGGCCGCGGCAACGAGCATCGAAAAGGCTTGCACGGGCACTTGGCTGGCGATGGAGTAGTCCTCCGCGCCGCCGCCGCCGAGCATGGGGGCGGCAAACACGCCCACCAGCAAGCCGCCGACGATGCCGCCCACGCCGTGCAGGCCAAAGACGTCGAGCGAGTCGTCGGCACCGAGCATTTTCTTCAGGCCATTCACGCCCCACAGGCACAGGAAGCCACCGGCCAAGCCGATCACCAGCGCGCCCATCGGACCCACATAACCGCAAGCCGGGGTGATGGCCACCAAGCCCGCCACAGCGCCCGAGGCGGCACCCAGCATCGACGCCTTGCCTTTGAGCAGCGCCTCACCCACGCACCAGGCCAGCACGGCGGCGGCGGTGGCGATCAGGGTGTTGAGGAAGGCCAGTGCGGCGTTGCTGTTGGCTTCCAGAGCCGAACCGGCGTTGAAGCCAAACCAGCCCACCCACAGCAGCGCGGCTCCGACCATGGTCAGCGCCAGGCTGTGCGGGGCCATGGGTTCCTTGCCGTAGCCGATGCGCTTGCCCACCACATAGGCACCCACCAGGGCCGCCACCGCAGACGACAGGTGCACCACGGTACCGCCGGCAAAGTCCATCTTGCCCAGACCGATCAGGAAACCGCCGCCGCCCCAGACCATGTGCGCCACCGGGATGTAGCTGAAGGTGAACCACAGGGCGGTGAAGATCAGCACGGCGCTGAACTTGATGCGCTCGGCAAAGGCGCCGACGATCAGGGCGCAGGTGATGCCCGCGAAGGTGGCCTGGAAGGCGACGAAGATCAGCTCCGGTATGTAGACGCCCTCGGTGAAGGTGGCGGCGGTGGACTCCATGCTGATGCCGGCCAGGAAGGCTTTGTCGAGGTTGGCGATGATCAGCCCCTCGCCGCCAAAGGCCAGGCTGTAGCCGTACAGCGCCCACAGCACCATGACGAGCGAGAACACCACCAGCACCTGCATCTGCACCGAGAGTATGTTCTTGCTGCGCACCAGGCCGCCGTAAAACAGCGCCAGCCCGGGGATGACCATCATCACCACCAGCAACGTGGCCACCAGCATCCAGGCGATGTCGCCCTTGTCCACCGCTGAGGCGGCGGCGGGTTCGGCAGCCACGGCCAGCGCGGCGGCATCGACCGCTGGCGCCGGCGCAGCAGGTGCCGCTTCGGTGGCCGTCATTGGAGCGGCGGCGGGTGCGGCGTCGGGGGCTTGGGCCATGGCCGCCGATGCGCCCAGCAGCAGCCCCAGGCCCACACACAGACTGAATAGAAACTTTTTCATGATGGATGCTCGAAGATTGAAAAAGGGTTGATGGGTCAGAGGGCTTGCGTGCCGGTCTCGCCGGTGCGGATGCGCACCACCTGCTCCAGCGGGAAAACGAAAATCTTGCCGTCGCCGATCTTGCCGGTGCGCGCCGCGCCCTCGATGACCTCGATCACGCGCTCGACCAGTTCCTCGCCCACGGCGGCCTCGACCTTGACCTTGGGCAAAAAATCGACCACATATTCGGCGCCACGGTAGAGCTCGGTGTGCCCTTTCTGGCGCCCGAAGCCCTTGACTTCGGTGACGGTGATGCCCTGTACACCCAGACTCGAGAGCGCTTCGCGCACCTCGTCGAGCTTGAAGGGCTTGATGATCGCGGTGACCAGCTTCATGTTCAACCTTTCTGTATCTGTCGATAGGGGGCCGATCCGGCCTATGGCCCGACCAGCGGCGGGTGTGGGTGCCCAACCTGAACGCCTGGGCCATTGACACGCCCAGCATCTAGCACATAGCGTGCCAACCTGCTCGCTCCCGGCCCCAGCCGGCGCCATCACCCAGCGCGGGCGCGCCAGCAAAGGGGGTCTGACCGAGGTGAGCGCGGCCTGCACCCGGGGCCGCAGCGGCAACCGCTACACTGCGACCAGATCAGCCGCTTCCCGATGCACCAATCTGGTGCCATCTGGCGGCGCAAGCCGCAGCCTACGGGCACTTGTCCGGGTCCGGGCCATACAGCAACAGGGGAGTCGAACGTGGGTTTGTGCGTGGTTCAAAGTCGCACGCTGGTCGGGCTCGAGGCCTTGCCGGTGAGCGTGGAGGTGCATCTGGCCAACGGCCTGCCCAGCCTGACGCTGGTCGGCCTGGCCGACACCGAGGTCAAAGAGGCGCGCGAGCGGGTGCGCTCGGCCATCTTGAACGCTGGGCTGGAGTGGCCGCACAACAAGCGCATCACGGTCAACTTGGCCCCGGCCGACCTGCCCAAGGAGTCGGGGCGCTTTGACTTGCCGATCGCGTTGGGCATTTTGGCCGCCAGCGGCCAGATCGACGGCGCGGCGCTGGCCGGGCACGAATTTGCTGGCGAGCTCTCGCTCAGCGGCGCCTTGCGCCCGATCCGGGGCGCCCTGTGCATGGGGCTGTCATGCTTGCGCGCAAGCGGTGCCGGCCAAAGCGCATGCACCGCTTTGGTGCTGCCGCCGGTCAGCGCCGAAGAAGCGGCCTTGGTGCGCCAGGCGCGCGTGTACCGGGCGCGCCACCTGCTCGATGTGGTGCAGCGCTTTGCGCCGTCCGGCATGGCGCTGCCCGAACCGGCGCACCCCGACGGCTGGGTGCAGTTGCAGGGCCAGGCTGCGGTGCAGGGGCAGGATTTGCCCGATCTGGCCGATGTCAAGGGCCAAGCCGGCGCGCGGCGGGCACTGGAAATCGCTGCCGCGGGCGCGCACAGCCTGCTGATGAGCGGCCCGCCGGGCTCGGGCAAGTCGATGCTGGCGCAGCGCCTGCCCGGCATCTTGCCCGCGCTGGACGACCAGCAGGCGCTGGAGGCGGCGGCGGTGGCGTCGCTGGCGGGGCGCTTCCGGCCCGAGCACTGGGGCCAGCGGCCTTTCAGCGCGCCGCACCACAGCGCCAGTGCGACCGCGCTGGTGGGCGGCGGCAACCCGCCCCGGCCGGGCGAGATTTCGCTGGCGCACCATGGCGTGCTGTTCCTCGATGAGCTGCCCGAATTCCCCCGCGCCGCCCTCGAGGCCCTGCGCGAGCCGCTCGAGAGCGGGCAGATCCGCATCTCGCGCGCGGCGCGCCAGACCGATTTTCCAGCCCGCTTCCAGCTCGTGGCCGCCATGAACCCCTGCCCCTGCGGCTATCTGGGCGCCAGCCACAGGGCCTGCCGCTGCACGCCAGAGCAGGTGCAGCGCTACCAAGGCAAGCTCAGCGGCCCGTTGCTGGACCGCATCGACCTGCACGTCGAAGTGCCGCTGCTGCCACCCGGGCAGTTGCTCGACGGCGCAGCGGCGGAGAGCAGCGCAGCGGTGCGCGCGCGCGTGGCCCAGGCGCGCCAGCGGGCGCTGCAGCGCCAGGGCCACGCCAACCACACCCTGCACGGCCCAGCGCTGCAACGCCATGCGGCGCTCGAACCCGCGGCCGCACAGCTGCTGCAGCAAGCGGCCACCCGGCTCGGTTGGTCGGGGCGCGCCACCCACCGCGCGGTGCGCGTGGCACGCACCATCGCCGACCTGGCCGCCAGCGAGCGCATCCAAAGCGCGCATCTGGCCGAAGCAATGCAGTACCGGCAGCCCGTAGCGCTGTGAAGTTGCCGCATAATCTCGCACAAATGATGCCAGTCGCGAGATCAAACCCCCACTCCAGACCATGAACTTTGCCGCCACCGCCCTACCCGAGCCCCTGGCGGTGACGCGGCCAGGCTCCATGTCGTTGCACTGGCCCACCCCGCCCTACGCCAGCTACGGCACACCCGAAAGCGGCGCCGACGGCCCGGCTGCTGCCGGCCTGGACTGCCTGGTCGAGGGCAGCAACGGCCAAGTGCGTCCTTGCCGGCTGCTGGGGCTGGATCTGCCGGCCGGTTTGGCCCATATCCAGGTGCCCCCCTCGCGCGCCGTCATGCCATTGCGCTTCGATATGTTCAGGCGCATCAGCCTGACGCAGCCGCTGGCGCCGCTGGCGCCCAGCCCAGACCGTGCCAGCCCCGAGGCCGGCCGCCACGCCAGCAGCGCCGACGAGCTGCTGCGCCACCGCCCGCGCTTGCCCTACCGCCTCGAGTTCAGCGACGGCTCGGTGCAGACGGGGCTGACGATTGGACACCTCGAGTCCGCCGTGGGGGTGTTTCTGTTCGTGCCGCTGGACGAACACGACCGGGTGCAACGGGTTTTCTTGCCGGCCCACGTGCTGCGCCGCGTGCAGGTCGGGGAAAGCATCGGCCAGGTGTTGGTCGAGCAACACATAGTCACCACCGAGCAGGTGGAGCAAGCGGCGCGCACCCAAGAGCAGCTGCGCAACCGCAAACTGGGCGACTACCTGGTGCTCAAGGAGGTGGTCAAGCCCGAAGAATTGTTGCAGGCGCTGGAAGAGCAGTCGCGCATGCCCATGGTGCGAATAGGCGAGGCCCTGACCGCGCTCGGGCTCATCACCCCAAAGCAACTGCAAGAGGCGATGGAGCGCCAGAAATCCGAGCGCAGCGTGCCGCTGGGCGAGCTGCTGGTGCAAAGCGGCCATCTGACACGCGACGATCTGCGCATCGCGCTGGCGCGCAAGATGGGTTACCCGGTGGTTGATCTGGCCCAGTTTCCGATCGATCCCGAGGCCTTGCGCCGGGTGCCGATCGCGCTGGCGCGCAAGCACCGCATCGTGCCGCTGCTGTGGCGCAACGGCACCGTGGTGGTGGCCGCCGAAGACCCGTCGCGGCGCGACATGCTCAAAGAGCTGGATTTTGTGTTGCAGGCCAAGGTGGTGGCCACGCTCACCAGCGCCGCGCTCGGGGCGCAAAGCGTCAACGAGGCCTATGCCCGCTTCGGCCTCGACGACGCCCAGGCGGCGCTGGCCGTCGGTGGCGATTTTGTCGCCACCAGCTCCGACAAGCTGCTCGAATCGCTCGAGCAAGAAGCCAGCGACGACGCCGACCCCAAGCTCGGCGCCATCGAGCAGTCCGACAACTCGCTCGTCAAGCTCATCAACCGCCTGATCATCGAGGCCCAAGGCCAAGGCGCCTCCGACATCCACATCGAGACCTTTGCCAGCAAGCGCAAGGTGCGCATCCGGCTGCGCAAGGATGGCCGCCTGAACCCCTTCATGGAACTGCCGCCGGGCTACCGCAACGCCATCATCGGCCGCATCAAGGTGATGTGCGACCTCGACATTTCCGAACGCCGCAAGCCCCAAGACGGCAAGATCGATTTTGCCAAGTTCTCGCCCGCGCACAAGCTCGAGCTGCGCGTGGCCACCATCCCCACCAGCAACGGCGCCGAAGACGTGGTGCTGCGTTTGCTCTCATCGGCCAAGCCGCTGCCGCTGGATCAACTCGGCCTGACCCCCGCCAACCTTCGCCAATTGCAAACTGCGGTGGCACGCTCCCATGGCATGGTGCTGTGCGTGGGCCCCACGGGCTCGGGCAAGACCACCACGCTGCACTCGGTGCTGCAGCACATCAACACGCCCGACCGCAAGATCTGGACCGCCGAAGACCCGATCGAGATCAGCAACCCCGAGTTGCGCCAGGTGCAGGTCAATCCCAAGATCGACTGGACTTTTGCCAAGGCACTGCGGGCCTTTTTGCGCGCCGACCCCGACATCATCATGGTGGGCGAAATTCGCGACCAAGAAACCGCCCAGATGGCGATCGAGGCCTCGCTCACCGGCCACCTGGTGCTCTCGACGCTGCACACCAACAGCGCGCCCGAGACCGTGGTGCGGCTGCTCGACATGGGGATGGATCCGTTCAACTTTGCCGACTCGCTCGCTGCCGTGCTGGCGCAGCGTCTGGTGCGGCGCTGGTGCAAGGGCTGCGTGCGCAGCGAGCCAGCTGACGAAACCTGGGTCGATGAGCTGCTGGACGACTACCTGCACGTGCTGCCCGGAAGTCTGCGTCCCGGCAAAGCCGAGCTGCGTGCGCAGTGGCTGCACGATTACGGCCTAGACGGACGCATGTTCCGGCACCATGCCCCCGGCTGCCCGGCCTGCGACCAGACGGGCTACAAGGGACGCGTCGGCGTGCACGAGCTGTTGCTGATCGACAGCCCTCTGCGCCGCCTGATCCAGCAAAAGGCCCCCTCCGAGGCGCTGCTGGAGGCGGCTCAGATCGGTGGCGGGCTGCGCACCCTGCGCCAAGACGGCATCCTCAAGGTGCTGCAGGGGCTGACTGGCATCGACGAGGTGCGCGCCCACTGCGCCCACTGAGGCGCTTAGAGGTTGGGCGCCAGCCAGCGCGCCAGTTCGTCTTCGCTCAGGTGGCGGCGGCGCGCTTGATCCGCCAGTTGGTCGCGCCCGATGGGGCCGACGTTGAAGTAGCGGCAATCGGGGTGCGCGAGGTAGAAGCCGCAGACGCTGGCGGCGGGCGTCATGGCCAGGCTTTCGGTCAGGCCCATGCCGATGTCGGCGCTGCCCAGCAGCGCCAGCAGCTCGCGCTTGACGGTGTGATCGGGGCAGGCCGGGTAGCCCGGGGCCGGGCGGATGCCTTGGTACTGCTCGGCGATGAGCTGCTGCGGGCTCAAATTTTCTTGCGCGGCGTAGCCCCACAGTTCGGTGCGCACGCGCCAGTGCAGGTATTCGGCGGCGGCTTCGGCCAGCCGGTCGGCCAGCGCCTTGAGCAGGATCGCTTGGTAGTCGTCGTGCGCGGCCTCGAAGGCCGCGGCGCGCGCTTCGGCCCCGATGCCGGCGGTGACGGCAAAGGCACCCACATAATCGGCCACGCCGCTGCCCTGCGGCGCCACAAAGTCGGCCAGGCAGCGGTTCGGGCGCGGCGCGCCATCGACCACCGGTTTTTCGCTCTGTTGGCGCAAGCCGTGCCAGACCAGCACCGGGCTCTGGCGCGCTTCATCGGCGTAGAGGGCGATGTCGTCGTCGGCCACGCTCTGCGCCGGGTACAGGCCCAGCACCGCGTTGGCCACCAGCCAGCGCCCATCGACGATTTTTTTCAGCAGCGCTTGCGCGTCGGCATAGACCTTGCGCGCCTGCGCGCCCACCAGCTCGTCGTCGAGGATGGCAGGGTAGGGGCCGGCCAAGTCCCAAGTCTGGAAGTAGGGGCCCCAGTCGATGTAGCGCGCCAGCTCGGCCAGATCGAGGTTTTTGAACACGCGCCGGCCGATGAACTTGGGCCGCGCCGGGGTGTAGGCAGCCCAGTCGAGCTGGGCCTTGTTGGCGCGCGCCTGCGCCAGCGACAGCAGCGGGGTTTTCTTTTTGTTGGCGTGCTGCTGGCGCACGCGCTCGTAATCAACTTGCAGCTCGTGCACGAAGGCAGCGCGCCCCTGCCCCAGCAGGTTTTGCGCCACGCCCACGCCGCGCGAGGCGTCGGGCACATAGACCACCGGGCCGCTGTAGTGCGGCGCAATTTTTACCGCCGTGTGCACGCGGCTGGTGGTGGCGCCGCCGATCATCAGCGCCACGCCGTGGGCGCTGAAGTAGGCGTCTTTTTCCATCTCGGCGGCCACGTATTGCATCTCTTCTAGGCTGGGGGTGATCAGGCCCGACAGACCGACGATTTCGGCCCCCACCTCTTTGGCCTTGGCCAAAATCTGGTGGCAGGGCACCATCACGCCCATGTTCACCACCTCGAAGTTGTTGCACTGCAGCACCACGGTGACGATGTTTTTGCCGATGTCGTGCACGTCGCCCTTGACGGTGGCGATGACGATCTTGCCCTGGCTGCGCGTGGCCGTGCCGGCGGCCTCGAGCTGGCGTTTTTCTTCCTCGATGTAGGGCAGCAGGTGCGCCACCGCCTGCTTCATCACGCGCGCGCTTTTCACCACCTGCGGCAGGAACATCTTGCCGGCGCCGAACAGGTCGCCGACCACGTTCATGCCGTCCATCAGCGGGCCTTCGATCAGGTGCAGCGGCCGCGCACCCTCGGCCCGCATCTGCTGCCACAGGGCTTCGGTGTCGGCCTCGATGTGCTCGTTGTTGCCATGCACCAGCGCGTGCGTCAGGCGCTCGCGCAGCGGCAGCGCGCGCCAAGCGTTTTTGGCGCTGTCGTCGCGCGCCGCGCCGCGCACGCTGTCGGCAATCTCGAGCAGGCGCTCGGTGGCGTCGGGGCGGCGGTTCAGCACCACGTCTTCGACGCGCTCGCGCAAAGACGGCTCGAGCTCGTCGTACACGCCGACCATGCCGGCGTTGACGATGCCCATGTCCATGCCGGCCTGGATGGCGTGGTACAAAAACACGGTGTGGATGGCCTCGCGCACCGGGTCGTTGCCACGAAAGCTGAAGCTCACGTTGCTCACGCCGCCCGAGACCTTGGCCCCCGGCAGGTTGCGCTTGATCCAGCGCGTGGCCTCGATGAAGTCGACGGCGTAGTTATTGTGTTCCTCGATGCCGGTGGCAATGGCGAAGATGTTGGGGTCAAAAACGATGTCTTCGGGCGGAAAGCCCACTTCATCGACCAGGATGCGGTAGGCGCGCGCGCAGATCTCGGTCTTGCGCGCAAAGGTGTCGGCCTGGCCCTGCTCGTCGAAGGCCATGACCACGGTGGCGGCGCCGTAGCGCCGGATCAGCCGCGCCTGGCGCTTGAACTCGGCCTCGCCCTCCTTGAGGCTGATCGAGTTCACCAGCCCCTTGCCCTGCACGCACTTGAGCCCGGCCTCGATCACCTCCCACTTGGAGGAGTCGATCATCACCGGCACGCGCGCAATGTCGGGCTCGCTCGCCATCAGGTTCAGAAAGCGCACCATCGCCGCCTGGCTGTCGAGCATGGCTTCGTCCATGTTGACGTCGATGATCTGCGCCCCGTTTTCCACCTGCTGGCGCGCCACCGCGAGCGCGTCCTCGAAGCGCCCCTCCAGAATCATGCGCGCAAAGGCCTTGGAGCCGGTGACGTTGGTGCGCTCGCCGATGTTGACGAACAGCGTGTCGGCGTCGATGCGCAGCAGCTCCAGGCCCGAGAGCAGCATGGGCGGCGGCGCGCTCGCGCGCTCAGGCGACGCGGCGCCGGACAGGTTGGCCACGGTGCGTGGGGAGGCAAGGGTGGGGTGGTTCACGAAGGGGCGGCTGGTGGTGGGTGGGTAGCTTGAGGTCGGATGGGTGGGCCGCGCTGTGCCAGTTTGGCAGCCAAGGCGGCATGTCTGGGGCTAGCTGAGGCGCACGCGCGCAAACTTGCGCTTGCCCACTTGCAGCACGTAGGTGCCCGCAGCGAGCTTGAGGCCCTTGTCGCTCACCGGGCTGGCGTCGATGCGCACGCCGCCGCCGTCGATGAGGCGGTTCGCCTCGCTGCTCGACGGCGCCAGCCCGGCTGCCTTGAGCAGCGCCGCCACGCCGAGCGGGGCACCGCTGAGCGCGAGTTCGGGCATGGCATCGGGCACGCCGCCGCGCGCGCGCAGCATGAAGTCGTGCTCGGCCGCCTGCGCCGCCGCCGCGTTGTGAAAGCGCGTGGTGATTTCGGTGGCCAGCAGCACCTTGGCCTCTTTCGGGTTGCGGCCTGCGGCCACTTCGCGCTGCAGGGCCGCGATCTCGGCCTCGCTGCGCAGCGACAGCAGCGTGTACCAGCGCCACATGAGCGTGTCGCTGATCGACATCACCTTGGCGTACATGGTGTTGGCCGCTTCGCTGATGCCGATGGTGTTGCCCTTGGACTTGCTCATCTTCTCGACGCCATCCAAGCCTTCGAGCAGCGGCATGGTCAGGATGCACTGCGGCTCCTGCCCATACTCCTGCTGCAAATGGCGCCCCATGAGCAGGTTGAACTTCTGGTCGGTGCCGCCGAGCTCCAGGTCGGCCTTGAGCGCGACCGAGTCGTAGCCTTGCATGAGCGGGTACAGGAACTCGTGTACGCTGATTGGGCTGCCGCCCTGAAAGCGTTCGTGAAAGTCGTTGCGCTCCATCATGCGCGCCACCGTGTACTTGGCCGCCAGCCCAATCAGGCCGCGCGCGCCGAGCGCGTCGCTCCACTCGGAGTTGTAGCGCACCTCGGTGCGCGCCGGGTCCAGCACCAAGCTGGCCTGCTGGTAGTAGGTCTGGGCGTTGGCCTGTATCTGCTCGGGCGTGAGCGGCGGGCGCGTGCTGTTGCGCCCCGAGGGGTCGCCGATCAGGCTGGTGAAGTCGCCGATCAGAAAAATCACCGTGTGCCCCAGGTCCTGCAACTGGCGCAGCTTGTTGAGCACCACCGTGTGGCCAAGGTGGATGTCGGGCGCGGTCGGGTCCAGCCCGAGCTTGATGCGCAGCGGCTGGCCGCTGGCCTGGCTGCGCTGCAGTTTTTGCACCCAGTCGGCCTCGGGGAGGAGCTCCTCGCAGCCGCGCCGCGTCACCGCCAGCGCGTGTTGCACGGCGGCGTTCAGCGGGGCAGTGGGGGGCGCAGCAGCGTTGGGTTGGGCAGTGCTTGGACTCATTCGGGTTTTTACAGGTGGCTGCGCGCGGTCGGCGCGTTATACTGGGCGTCTATTCGTGGCCGGATTTTAGTCGGCGCGCCGCCTGTCGGGCTTATCGGCAGCTCAGCGGTGCGCGGTGGCTTATCATCCGCCCTGCAGCTGCGCCCAGCTCTCGGCGCCCTGCCCCCTTTTACTCGCCGCCCTGCGTGCGCCGCAAAGCGCAGCAGGCAGGCCTTGATGTTGACCTTGAATGAACGAACTGGCCCAGCACATCAGGCACACATTGGTCAAGTACCCCAAGCATTTCATCGCCGGATTGGGGGCTGTTTTGCTCGGTACCGGCGTCACCGCCTTTGGCGTCGCCCCCCTCGAGGCCGAAATCGCCAACCTGCCGGTGCAGCAAATCGTCGAGCCGGTGCCGCACGCAGCGCTGCAGCCCCTTGCCCCAGCCACAACCGTCGGCGCCAGCGCCGCCCCGGCCGAGCTGCAGGCCCCGGTGCCCTTCGTGCTGTTTCGCACCGACTTCACGCGCCGCGACGACACCGTGCAGAGCCTGCTGCAGCGCCTGGGGGTCAACGACAGCGCCGCCCACCAGTTCGTGCGCAGCCACCCCGATGCGGCCGCGCTCCTGCGCGGCCCGGCGGGCAAGCTGGTGCGCGCCGAGACCGACGACGAGCAGCGCCTGCTGCGTCTGAGCGTGCGCTGGTTGCCCAGCAACGATGCCCACCGTTACCAGCGCTTGCTGATCGAGCGCAGCGGCAGCGGCTTCGTGGCCCGCCTCGATCAAGTCGAAGCGCAGCGCTCGGTGCGGGTGGCCAGTGGCACGATTCGCAGCACCTTGTTTGCCGCCACCGAAGCGGCCGACTTGCCCGACCGGGTGGCTTCGCAACTGGCCGACATCTTCACCGGCCAGATCGATTTCCGCCGCGACCTGCAACGCGGCGACTCGTTCCGCGTGGTCTATGAGGCCATCGAGTCCGAGGGCGAGCTGCTGCGCTATGGCCGCCTGCTCAGCGCCGAGTTCGTCAACAAGGGCCGCGCGCACCAGGTGCTGTGGTTCGAGGCCGAGGGCCAGCCTGGGGCTTACTTCACTTTTGCCGGCGACAGCACGCGCCGCGCCTTCCTGGCCTCGCCGCTCGAGTTCTCGCGCATCAGCAGCGGCTTTGGCTTGCGCTTTCACCCCGTCACCGGGTTGCGCCGCCCGCATTTGGGGGTCGATTTTCCGGCACCCATCGGCACCCCGGTGCGCAGCGTGGGCGATGGCGTGGTCAAGTTTGCCGGCAGCCAGCGCGGTTTTGGCAACGTCGTCTTCATCCAGCACCGCAACCACATCGTCACCGTCTATGCCCACTTGCACCGCATCGACGTGCGCCAAGGCCAGAGCGTGGCGCAAGGCCAATACATCGGCCAGGTGGGTTGCACGGGGGTCTGCACCGGCCCACACGTGCACTTCGAATACCGCCTGAACGGCATCCACCGCGACCCGATGCTGCTGGTGGCCGAAGGCGGCGGCAGCGAACCGCTCACCGCCGCCTTGCGCCCGGCGTTTGAGCAGGCCGCTGCCCAGATGAAGCAAAAGCTGGCCGCCGCCGCCACCCTGATGCAAGCCAGCGCCCAATAACCCTGAGCCCTCCCGCCTACACCATCGGCCTGATGTCGGGCACCTCACTCGACGGCGTCGATGGGGTGCTGCTCGAATGCGCTGCCGACGGCGCTTTCAGGGTGCATGCCGCCGCCAGCGCCGCGCTGCCCGATGCGCTGCGCCAAGCCTTGTTGAGCCTGAATCAAAGCGGCCCAGACGAGCTGCACCGCGCTGCCGTGGCCGCCAGCCTGCTGGCCGAGCGCTATGCCGAGGTAGTGGCGCAGCTGCTCCAGCGCAGCGGCCTGGCCGCGGCGCAGATCCGCGCCATCGGCGCGCATGGGCAAACGGTGCGCCACCGACCGCCCAGCGATGGCGAGCCCTGGCCCTACACCTTGCAGATCAACCAGCCCGCGCTGCTGGCCGAACGCACCGGCATTGCCGTGGTGGCCGATTTTCGCAGCCGCGACCTCGCCGCCGGCGGCCAAGGGGCGCCCTTGGTGCCGGCCTTTCATCAGCGCCTGTTCGGGCGTGCGGGGCAATCGGTGCTGGTGCTCAACCTGGGCGGCATGGCCAATATCACGGCGCTGCCGGCCAGCGGCGCCGTGTACGGCCTCGACACCGGGCCCGGCAATGTGCTGCTCGACCTCTGGTGCCAGCGCCACACCGGCGCCTGGTTCGACCGCGATGGCGCCTGGGCTGCCAGCGGCCGCGAGCAACCCGAGCTGCTGGCGCACCTGCTGGCCGAGCCCTATTTTCGGCAACGCGGCTGCAAAAGCACCGGGCGCGACCTGTTCCATGCCGGCTGGCTGGACGAGCGCCTGCGCGGCTTTGCCGGGCTGCCCCCAGCCGACGTGCAAGCCACCCTGGCACGCCTGACCGCGCGCAGCGTGGCCCTGGCGGTGCAAGGCATCGATTGGGGCGGCGCGGGGCCGCAGCAGGTCTGGGTGTGTGGCGGCGGCAGCCGCAACGCGCAGTTGATGCGCCTGCTGGCCGCAGAACTGGCACCAGCCCAAGTGCAGGCCAGCGACGCAGCCGGTTGGCCGGCGCAGTGGGTCGAGGCTGCGGCCTTTGCCTGGCTGGCGCTGCAAACCCTGGCAGGCTTACCCGGCAACCTGCCCAGCGTCACCGGCGCCCGCGGAGCGCGGGTGCTGGGGGCGATTTACCCAGCCTGAGGGGGTAAGGCAGGGCGCGCCCGCGCGAGCCTGCCGCCTCTCGAGTGGCAGACCTGGGCGCCCACAATCAGGTACTGAAGCTCGAGCCGCAGCCGCAGGTGGTGCTGGCATTGGGGTTCTTGATCACGAACTGCGCCCCTTGCAGGTCTTCCTTGTAGTCGATCTCGGCCCCGACCAGGTACTGGTAGCTCATGGCGTCGATCAGCAGGCTGACGCCGTTCTTGCTCATGGTGGTGTCGTCTTCGTTGACCACTTCGTCAAACGTGAAGCCATACTGGAAGCCCGAGCAGCCGCCGCCTTGCACGAACACGCGCAGCTTCAGGTCGGGGTTGCCCTCTTCGGCGATCAGATCGGCCACCTTGGCCGCCGCGCTGTCGGTGAACACGAAGGGGGCGGGCATTTCGGTGGCGGGGTGTTCTGCGACTGCGCTCATGGTGCGGTGTTCCGATAAGTAAACCAGTGCGGCAATACTAAAGCAAAAAACTCAGGATAGGGCCCAGACTGGCGATTGCCTGCGCTGCGGCTGGGGTTTTGCGCAGCTCGCAGCGCCCACCCACAGCCCCCCATCCAGCGGCCGCAGGCAGACACCCGCCCTGCGGCTCGTGACCAGAGGGCGGTGGTGCAAAGGCCCAAAGCCCTTGCAGCGGTTCAACGCTTGGAGAACTGCTTGCGCCGGCGTGCCGAACGCAGACCGACCTTTTTGCGCTCCACTTCGCGCGCGTCGCGCGTCACGTAGCCGGCCGCGCTCAGGGCGGGCTTGAGGGCGGCGTCGTAGTCGATCAGGGCGCGCGTGATGCCGTGGCGCACCGCGCCAGCCTGGCCCGATTCGCCGCCGCCATGCACGTTGACCTGGATGTCGAAGGTCTGCTCGTGGCCGGTGAGCAACAGCGGCTGCCTGGCGATCATGATCGAGGTCTGGCGGCCAAAGAAGTTTTCGATGTCCTTGCCGTTGACCGTGATCTGGCCCGTGCCTTTTTTGAGGAACACGCGGGCGACGCTGGATTTGCGCCGGCCGGTGCCATTGTTCCATTCGCCGATCATGTGCGCTCCTCGAGGATGGCCAGGACTTTGGGTTGCTGGGCGCTGTGGGGGTGCTCGGCACCGCCATAGACCTTGAGCTTCTTGATCATGGCATAGCCCAGCGGACTCTTGGGCAACATGCCCTTGACCGCCTTTTCCAGCGCCCGGCCGGGGTGCTTGGCCTGCATGTCGCGGAAACTGGTGCCGTAGATGCCGCCCGGAAAGCCCGAATGGCGGTAGTAGATCTTGTCCTGGGCCTTGTTGCCCGTGACTTTGAGTTTGGCGGCGTTGACGACGACGATGAAATCGCCCGTGTCCACGTGAGGGGTGTAAATGGCCTTGTGTTTGCCGCGCAACCGGAGTGCCACTTCGCTGGCGACACGTCCGAGCACCTTATCGGTGGCGTCAATCACAAACCACTCGTGCACCACCTCGGCCGGTTTGGCGCTGAAGGTTTTGGTCATGAGTTTGCTCTGAATAAAGCGGGTTTGGCAGGCGTCTTTTCCACGGTCGGTGCGACTCTGGCGGCCGCCTCTTAGGTGGGTTTGCGCAGCGTCAGCCCCACCCGAAAAGGGCAAAAGCCTCGGCCACGCCTTCGCCGCGGACACCCAAAGCGCTGCGAAGCCTGCCATTCTAACGCCAAACACACCACCCAGGCAAGCAAAATTCAAGGCCGCTGCGGTTTGCGCGCATGGCTGTGGTTTACCATGCGCCCATGTTCAGTTATCGCCACGCCTTTCATGCCGGCAACCATGCCGATGTGCTCAAACACCTGACGCTGGTGGCCTGCCTGCAGTACCTGGCCCAAAAAGACGTGGGCCTGCTGCTGGCCGACACCCATGCGGGCGCGGGCATTTACCGGCTCGACCAGGAGCTGGCGCGCACCTCGGGCGAATCCGGGCGCGGCATCGTGCGCGTGGCCGCTGCGGCGGCGCAGGCTCGGGCGCAGGGCCAGCCGCTGCCGGCGGCGGTGCAGGCCTACCTCGAGCTGGTGCAGACCTACAACCTGGGCAGCGACAGCCTGCGCCACTATCCCGGCTCGCCCTGGATCTGCCAGACGCTGCTGCGCCCCCAAGACCAGCTCAAGCTGTTCGAGGTGCACCCGACCGACGCGCGCCTGCTCGAACGCCACGTCGCCGACCTCGGGCGCGGCAAGCAGATCGAGCTGCGCCGCAGCGACGGCTTTGCCGGCCTGCGCGCGCTGCTGCCACCGCCCACGCGGCGCGCGCTGGTGCTGATCGACCCAAGCTACGAGCTCAAGACCGACTACGCCGCCGTGCTCGACTGCCTCGAAGACGCGCTCGAGCGCTTCCCCACCGGTTGCTACGCGGTCTGGTACCCGGTGATCGCGCGGCCCGAGTCGCACGCGCTGGCGCGCAAGCTCAAGGCGTTGAGCACGCGGGTGCAACGGCCCTGGGCACAAGCGCTGCTCGATGTCGGGCAGGCCCCCACCAGCGGCCGCAGCGCCGAGGTGGCGCGTGGCCAGGCGCGCACGCCCCTGCACGCCAGCGCCATGCACCTCATCAACCCGCCCTACGCCTTGGCCGAGCAGTGGCGCGCGGCGCTGCCGTGGCTCAGCACCGCCCTCGAGGAAGGCCCAGGGGCACGGTGGCAGGTCGAGCACACCCCATCGGCCTGATGACCCCGACGCCAACCACACGCGCCAACGCTGCGCAGCCCGGTACGGGCCGCTGAGCTGCGAGCGCCGCGTGGGCGCCCGAGGTTGCGCCCCCCACTGCACTGCACTAGAGCCGCAGCCGCTCGCACAGCGCCAGCGTGGGCGCGCTCTGGTTCATGGTGTAGAAATGCAGCCCCGGCACCCCGGCCAGCTGCAGCCGCTCGCACAGGTTGCCCACCACCTCGCGCCCAAAGGCCTGGATGCTGGCCACGTCGTCGCCATAGCCCAGCAGGCGCAAGCGAATCCAGCGCGGCACCTCGGCTCCGCAGGCGTCGGAAAAGCGCAGCAGCTGGCTCGAGTTGGTGATGGGCATGATGCCGGGCACGATCGGGATCTCGATGCCCAGCGCGTGCGCTTCATCGACGAAGCGGAAATAGGCGTCGGTATTGAAAAAATACTGCGTGATGGCGCTGTCGGCACCGGCGCGCACCTTGGCCAGCAGCGCCTGCAGATCGGCCTGCGGCGAGCGCGCTTGCGGATGCACCTCGGGGTAGGCCGCGACCTCGATCTGAAAGGTGCTGCCAAACTCGGCCCGGATAAAGGCCACCAGGTCGCTGGCGTACTGGAACTCGCCCCCCAGGCCGTAGCCGCTGGGCAAGTCGCCGCGCAAGGCCACCAAGCGCCGCACCCCCATGCCCTGCAACTGGCGCAACTGCTCGCGCACCCCGGCGCGGGTGGCGCCGATGCACGAGAAATGGGCCGCCGCCGGCACGCCCTCGGCCAGAATCTCGGCCACGGTGGCAAAGGTGCCCTCTTGGGTCGAGCCCCCGGCGCCGTAGGTGACCGAGCAAAACTCGGGCCGCTGGGCGTAGAGCTGCTGGCGCACGGCGCGCAGCTTGACCGCGCCCTCGGGCGTTTTGGGCGGAAAAAATTCAAAACTGATGGGCAAGGCCTGGGCCATGATCGTGCTCCGTGGGGCCGGGCCGCCACGCCGCAGCGGCCCGATGCAAAGCCGGCGCGGGCGCCGCCCCCTGTTTGGGCAGCCAGGCGCAGCGCCAGCCTGAGAGGGGCTCAGTAGCGGTAGCTGTCGGGCTTGTACGGGCCTTGCTTGGGCACGCCGATGTAGGCCGCTTGCTCGTCCGACAGCTCGGTGAGCATGGCGCCGACTTTCTTCAGGTGCAGGCGCGCCACTTTTTCGTCCAGGTGCTTGGGCAGCACATAGACCTTGCCGGCGTCGTAGCCGTCGGGGTGGCCGTAGAGCTCGATCTGGGCGATGGTCTGGTTGGCAAAGCTCGAGGACATGACGAAGCTCGGGTGCCCGGTGCCGCAGCCCAGGTTCACCAACCGGCCCTTGGCCAGCAGGATGATGCGCCGCCCCGAGGGGAAGATGACGTGATCGACCTGCGGTTTCACCTCTTCCCACTGGCAGCGGGCCTCGAGCTCGGTGACCTCGATCTCGTTGTCGAAGTGGCCGATGTTGCACACGATCGCCTGGTCTTTCATGCGCGCCATGTGCTCGTAGGTGATCACGCCCTTGTTGCCGGTGGCGGTGACGAAAATATCGGCGTGCTCGGCGGCGTAGTCCATGGTCACCACGCGGTAGCCTTCCATGGCGGCTTGCAGGGCATTGATGGGGTCGATCTCGGTCACCCACACCTGGGCCGAGAGCGCGCGCAGCGCCTGCGCCGAGCCCTTGCCGACGTCGCCATAGCCCGCCACCACGGCCACCTTGCCCGCGATCATGACGTCGGTGGCGCGCTTGATGCCATCGACCAGCGACTCGCGGCAGCCGTACAGGTTGTCGAACTTGCTCTTGGTGACCGAGTCGTTGACGTTGATGGCGCGAAACAGCAGCGTGCCCTTGGCCGACATTTCTTTCAGGCGGTGTACGCCGGTGGTGGTCTCTTCGGTCACGCCGATGATCTGCGCGCCCTTGCGGCTGTACCAGGTGGCGTCGGTGGCCAGCTTGGCACGGATGGCGGCATACAGAATGCGCTCCTCGTCGCTGCCGGGGTTGGCCAGCACCTCGGGGTGGCGCTCGGCCTGTTTGCCCAGGTGCATGAGCAGCGTGGCGTCGCCGCCGTCGTCGAGGATCATGTTCGGGCCTTCGCCCTCGGCGCCCGCTGGGCCAAAGTCAAAGATGCGGTGCGTGTAGTCCCAGTACTGCTCCAGCGTCTCGCCCTTGAAGGCAAACACTGGCGTGCCGCTGGCGGCAATGGCGGCGGCGGCGTGGTCCTGGGTGCTGAAGATGTTGCACGAAGCCCAGCGCACCTGCGCGCCCAGCGCCTGCAGGGTCTCGATCAGCACGGCGGTCTGGATCGTCATGTGCAGGCTGCCGGTGATGCGCGCGCCCTTGAGCGGCTGGCGCGCGGCGTATTCTTCGCGGATCGCCATCAGGCCGGGCATTTCGGTTTCGGCGATGCGGATTTCTTTGCGCCCCCATTCGGCCAGGCCGATGTCGGCGATCACGCAATCGGCGAGGAGGGGGGATTTCAAGGCAGCATTCATGGGCTAGGCTCCGGCACAACAGGGTTGGGTTCAGACCACCGCTCGCGGCTGCCATGCAGCGCTCACCGCACGAGGAGTGGGTGAGCGTCGTTGCGGGTGGGCCAGCAGCAGCGGGTGCTGCGGCCGGTTTCGAGCCTCACACCGCCGCCGCTTGGGGCTCGGTGCTGCAACGCTCCTCGAAACACGCGCGGATTATAGGCCAAACAGATGAGGCAGGCCCAGATGGGGCCGGCCCGGACGGCGGGGCACGCAGGCGCTTCCCTATAATGCCGGCACATACTTTTCGCTACGCACAGAGCACCCGATCAATTGAGCGCCGCGCCCTTCTCCGCAACCGCCCCGCTTGCCACCGCCTCCCCCGCTCCTGCCTTGGCGCTGGTCGCGCACGACATGCAAGTGGTCGATGGCGTGATCCGCCAGCAGCTGGGCAGCGAAGTGCTGCTGGTGGGCCAGGTGGCCGAATACCTCATCGGCGCCGGCGGCAAACGGGTGCGCCCGGCGCTGCTGCTGCTCATGTGCCAGGCGCTGGGCTGCACCGACGCACGCCGCCACAGCTTGGCGGCGGTGGTCGAGTTCATCCACACCGCCACCTTGCTGCACGACGACGTGGTCGATGAGTCGGCCCTGCGCCGCGGCCGCGACACCGCCAACCACCTTTTTGGCAACGCGGCCAGCGTGCTGGTGGGCGACTTTCTGTATTCGCGCGCCTTCCAGATGATGGTGCAAGCCGGGCTGATGCGCGTCATGGACGTGCTCGCCGACGCCACCAACGTGATCGCCGAGGGCGAGGTGCTGCAACTGATGCAGATGCACGACGCCGCGCTCGACGAAGCCGCCTACCTGCGCGTGATCCGCGCCAAAACCGCCAAACTGTTCGAAGCCAGCGCCCGCCTAGCCGCCATCTTGTCCCACAGCGACGCCGCCACCGAAGCCCACTGCGCCGATTACGGCCAGTCGCTCGGCGCCGCCTTCCAGGTCATCGATGACGTGCTGGACTACGAAGGCGAAGTCGATGAAATGGGCAAAAGCCTGGGCGACGACCTGCGCGAAGGCAAGGTCACGCTGCCGCTGATCTGCACCCTGCAGCGCTGCCGCCCGGACGAAGCGGCCCTCATCCGTGCCGCCATCGAGCAGGGCAACAGCGCCCAACTGCCCGAGATCATCCAAATCGTGCGCCGCAGCGGCGGCCTGGCCGACGCGCGCCTGGCCGCCCAGGCGCAGGCCCAGCGCGCCATCGCCGCCGCCCAAACCCTGCCGCCCAGCCCCGGCCGCGAGGCTTTGGTACAATGGGCGGCTGCACTGCTGGAGCGCCGCTCCTAGCGCAAACCGCCCCCAGGCACGGGGTGCGTTGCAAGGTGCAAAGTCCACACACGGGGTGTAGCTTAGCCTGGTAGAGCGCTACGTTCGGGACGTAGAGGCCGGAGGTTCGAATCCTCTCACCCCGACCAGAATTTTCCGGCGCAGGTTGACCAGCCCGGGGCTCAGGGCGGGGACAACCCTGCCTCGGCCACCGCTGCACCCCACTGCCGCGGCCCGACCCCGTGGCGCCGCCTGAACGCCCGCGACAGCGACGCCGACCCGGAAAAACCAACCTCGCCGGCGATGCACTTTAAGGGACGGCCTTCGCGCAACAGCGAGGCGGCCAGACTCAACCGCCAGTCGCCCAGATAGCGTGCCGGCGTGACCCCGGTGGCTTGCTTGAAGTTCGCCGCAAACGCGCTGCGCGACATCCCCGCCGATGCCGCCAGCCCTGCGAGCGACCAGTCGCGCGCCGGCTCGCCGTGCATCGCGACGATGGCGCGCGCCAAGCGGGGGTCGGCGAGCCCGGCGAGCATGCCGCCGGTGATTCCGGCCTCGGCCGGGTGGTCGAGCAGCCAGCGCAGCAACTGGATGACGACGACCTCGAACAGCCGCTCGACAAGCACCGCCGAGCCACAGCGCATGCGGTCGGTCTCGGCAAACAGCAGGCCCAGCGCCGGCTGCAACCCTTCGATGCGCGCCAGCGGTACGCACACCAGCGGCGGCAGCGACTGCACGATCGGGTTGTGCGGCGCGCCGTCGAACTCGAGGACGGCGCAGGTCAGGCTCGCCCAGTCGCCGCCGGGCAGCACGAATTCGTGGGCCAGCGGCCGCGCATAGAGCAACACGGCGGGCTCGCGCAGCGTGAGCACCGGCGCGACCCCGGCGTGCCTGTCGTGGTGGACGACCAGCGCGCCGCGCCGCAACACATGCAGGTAGGCCTGCCCGGCCTCGTGGTCGTGGCCGATGCGCCCGCTCAGCGCGCCGCTGTGCAGGAGTCGCGCACGCAGCCGGAAGCGGTGCAGCAACAGCGACAGGCGGTCGATCGGCTCGAGGGTCGGCGCGGCCGGCTGCGACATACAGAATATGGATTCTGGGTTAAGTGTTTTGGACTTTTAGTGACCAATTGTACAGAAATCGCACCTATTATTGCATCGGGCATACCCGCCCAGTCTCGTTCCACTCACCGGGAGACCGCCATGAACCCCTCCGCCACGACCGCCCGCGCCAGCGTCGCAGGCTACGCCTACGGCGGCGCGCAGCTCGCGCGCGCGCCCTACACCCTGGCCGACCTGGCCTCGCTGCAGAAGACCCTGCTGTTCGGCGACGACGACGTGCAGGCGTTGCGCCAGAGCCAGCCAATCCTGGCCGATCAGACCGAGGCCATCCTCGACGTCTGGTACGGCTTCGTCGCAGCCACCCCCGAGCTGCTTGTCTACTTCAGCGATGCCCGCAGCGGCCAGCCCGACGCCGCGTACCTGGCGGCGGTGCGCCAGCGCTTTGCGCTCTGGATCCTCGACACCGCCGCCGCGAACTACGACCAGGCATGGCTCGACTGGCAGTACGAGATCGGCCAGCGCCACAGCCGCATCAAGAAGAACCGCACCGACGGCGTCGACTGCGCGCCGCTGGTCCACTTGCGCTACCTGCCGGCGCTGACCATCCCGATCACGACCACGCTCAAGCCCTTCCTCACCTGCAAGGGCGCAGCGGCTGAGGATGTCGAGCGCATGCACGCAGCCTGGGTCAAGTCGGTGCTGCTGCAGACCATCCTATGGAGTCACCCGTACGTCAAGGACGGGGAGTTCTGACCTCGCCAAGAGCTGATAATTTGACACGAGGCTGGCATCGAAGACCCGCTGCAGCGCACCATGTAGCCCCACGACTGAGTAGCTCAGTCCGGTGGTGAGGGCCAAATCCAAGGTGCTCAACCCGTCTTTTTGGTCAGCGTAGGCAAGCTGAAACTTTACGCGGAACGTGGTTTCGTGGTTTTCGGCAAGGTAAAGCCCGGGTGTCGGAGCCAGCGTCCCCTCTTCCACTCTGCGCCTGGGCAGCGTCTTCATCAGGCGCTCGTACTGCTGCAAACGCAGCATGCACCACCCCAGCCAACGCTGGACATCGAACAGGCCTTGGGGGTCTGTGATGGTCATGGCGGCACGAATTTGTTCCGGGTTTTCGTCAAAATATTGCATTGGAAGAAAAAACGGAACATACTTCCGTCATGCTCGCCGACACCCACACCCAGCGCGTCCTCGATCTGGCCAGCCAGAAGGGGCTGCTGCGCGCCAGCGATCTGGACGCCATCGCTGCACCCCGGGTCGTCTTGACGCGCCTGACCGCCGTGGGCCTGCTGAACAGGGTCGGGCGCGGTCTCTACCGCCTGCCCCCATCATCCAGGCTCGGATGACGAAGGCCTCGCGGCTGTTGCCACCAAGGTACCTCAGGCCGTGTTCTGCCTGTTGACCGCGTTGCAATTCCATGAGCTGACCACGCAGCTGCCGCGCCAGATCTGGATCGCCATGCCGCGCGGCAGCCACGTGCCCCGGATCGACTATCCGCCTGTCAAAATGGTTCAGATGACCGGCGACGTCTACACGGCGGGCGTCGAGGAGCACCTGCGCGACGGTGTGAAGCTGCGGGTCTACGGCGCGGCCAAGACGGTCGTGGACTGCTTCAAGCACCGCAACAAGATCGGTCTGGACGTGGCGCTGGAGGCGCTGAAGGACGTGCGCGCCAAGCACAAGGCCACGGCGGACGACCTGTGGCGCTTTGCTACGATCTGCCGCGTGGCCAACGTGATGCGCCCCTACCTGGAAGCCACCGAATGAACGACATCGCGGCTTCCGTGCGCGCCCGCCTGCTCAACGTCGCCAAGGCGCAGGACGCGGATTTCAATCAGGTGCTGGTGCGCTTCGCGCTGGAGCGCATCCTCTATAGCCTGAGCCAGGCCACTGGGAGGTACACTACCTGCCTCCATGCCGCAACAATGTGGGCGCAGACGCCGATGCACTTCAGTCCGCCAGTTCGTAGCCGGTGCTGCGTCCGCCACCGGGCGCTTTCTTCAACACGCCCAGGTCCAGCAACTGCGTGATGTCGCGCAGCGCGGTGTCGGGCGAACACTTGGCGATGGCGGCCCACTTGCTGGTGCTGAACTTGCCCTCGAAGCCGCCCTGCAGGCGGTTGAGCAGTTTCACTTGCCGCTCGTTCAACGACAGACCCGCCCAGCGTTGCCAGAAGCGTGCCTTGACCAGCACGGCATCCAGCGTGATTTGCGCGCTGGTGACGGCGCGCCCGAGTGTGCCGAGGAACCACGACAGCCAGCCGGTGGCGTCGAGCGTGCCCTTCTGCGTGCGTTCCAGCACGTCGTAGTAGTCGCGGCGCTCACGCTGGATTTGCGCCGACAGGCTGTAGAAGCGTTGCGGGCTGCCGTCGGCGCGGGCCAGGAACAGATCGCCCACGGCGCGGGCGATGCGTCCGTTGCCATCGTCGAAGGGATGCAGCGTCACGAACCACAGATGCGCCAGCCCAGCCTTGATGAGTGCGGGCGCGCCCGTTTCCTCGTTGGCCCATGCCAAAAACCGCGCCATCTCAATGGGCAGCACCTCGGCCGGCGGTGCCTGGAAGTGAACCTTGCGCCGCCCCACCGGGCCGGAAACCACCTGCATCGGCCCAGCGGCATCGTCGCGCCACTGGCCCACTGCGAGCCTGTTCATGCCCGAGTACCCGGTCGGGAACAAGGCCGCGTGCCAGCCGAACAGGCGCTCGACGGTCAGTGGTTCGGCGCTGCGCGAAGTGGCGTCGAGCACCATCTCCACGACACCTTCGACGTGCCGATCCACCGGCGCGACCGCGCCAACGTCCACGCCCAGACGCCGGGCGATGGACGAGCGCACGGATTGCGCGTTCAGCACTTCGCCTTCGATTTCACTGGTCTTGACCACGTCCTCGGTCAGCGCGGCAAGGTTAGCCTGATCGCGCAGCGCCAACCCCACGTCGGCCAGACGGCCCAGCAACACGCCTTGGGCGCGGCTGACCTCGGTCAACGGCCCAGTGAGCGCCGACAGGTCGTAGCGCCATTTCGGCCAGTCGTTGGCCTGCCAGATATAGGGTTTTTCTCCGCCATCCATGCGGAGATTAAACACCTTATTCGCCGCATAGGCAAGTCATTCTCCGCGCGATATGCAGCGAAGAAGGGGGCACCCCCGGTGGCCACCCAAAGTGCTCCACTTATGGCCACCCAAACTGCTCCACCCGGCCGGGGGTGACCTGATGCATTGAGTCTGGCAAGCGCCGGCTGCCCTGGCCGGAAGCCGAAAAAGTACTGAACGCGCTGCGCTGATCCGGTTCTGCCATCGGCAGGCAACCACTGCGGGCCAGTGGTTTTAGGTCTATGTCCGCTGCAACGCGCCCCATGCGGTAGCCCAGTCGATCCGCTCCTGCTCCAAACGAACGTTTTGCCCCCAGCGCTGCTGCTTGAGATCCCGATAGAGTTGCTGCTCTGGCTCTGTCAGGAGTGTCAGTTCCGTTGCCGGATGTTGCGCCGGTTCATCCACCCACAGCGCCTTGTGTCGAAGCAAGGTGTCTTCGTCCATGAGCACGGATTGCAACGCTGGAATGCATGAACGGGCGCGATGCAGGATGGCAAATCCATGGGTGTCCAAATCACCCCAATAGATGCACTTTGCGCGGACAAGCCAAGGGAAACGGGCCAACACGTCGACGTGATAGCCCAGACGCATGAACACGACCGCGCCCGGCATGTCGGACATTGCCAATCCGGTTTGAAGGTTCTCGACAATGAACGCATGTGAGATGGGCAAATTGAGACCCACCAGGTCTTCCACTGGTGCTGTGATGTCACCCACGCCACCGACCCTGGCTCGCAACGCCTGATCCAGCACCCGCATTCGCACGAGGAGTGGCGGTGCCTTCAGTCCGCAGCGCTGGTAGAAATCCAGTTCGCTGGATGAATCCTCTTGAATCGCGGCCACCAGATCCGTCAGCAGCCCTTTGCGCCCATCGAGCCATTTGCTGTCCAGCCCGGACACCGGCAGCTGGCGGGGATAAAGGTCGGATTGTGGATGGTTCGCTATCCAATCCAGCATCTGCGCCAGCCGATGAAAATCGGCATCGCCGTAGTCCGCCAAGACATCAAAGTACCGCGGCAACGGCTGCGCCAGTACCGGCCAGCGAGCGGTGAGCGTCCGGTAGCGCGATCGAGCACGCTCCCAGCGTGCGGACGCACCCATCCACATGGCCACATCCCCTGGGCCGTGCAACGCCAGCTTCTCCGGTAGCCGCTGAACGCCAAGCGCTTTCCACCGGCGCTCACACCACGACAGTGTGCCGATTCCTTGCCATTGCTGCCATGCATTCACCCAGGCACGAACGCCGTCGACCTGCCTCAGCGCAGCCTGTTCCGTCGGTATGCCGAGCGCAACTTCCAATGGCCATTGGCCCTCGCCCGCATCACCAATCAACCACTCGCGGTGCTTGCTTTGAAAGCGACGGGCAAGAAACTGCCGAACATCTTCAGGAAGCCTCAACGCCAGCCTCCTCGCGTGCGTGCTCTGGCAGCTTCAACCGCTGACGGTCAGCGTCGTACTCGATCAGCAGGACGCCTGAGACGCGCCGATCGCTGATATCCACGAAGCAGGCGCCGCCGATGAATGGCTCAAGGGTCATGACGGACTTCAACGGCGTAGCCACCACCATCTGAAAGCCGAAATTGGCAAAGATGTTCATCGCCAAAGCGGTGAACTCGTTATCCGCCTTGTCGAAGGCTTCATCCAGCACGACGGGCGCATACATCGGCACGCCGTGGTCGTTCCCGCCCAGTTGATACCGCAGGGCTGCGGCCAGGCACGTGGTGGCCAGTTTCTGCCGTTGGCCGCCGGACTTGCCTGCTCCGCTGCGGTAGATCTCGACCTCGACGCCGCTTTCATCGATCTCCCGCCCGATGAACTCAACATGCTGTCGAACATCGAGCACCGTCTCGCGCCAGCGCTTTTGCTCGGGGTCCTGGCTGGCCAGTCGATCCACAAGTCGGCGCAGGGCTACGAACCGTGCCTCGGCAAACTCGCGATCCTGCGTCCATGCATGGCCCAGCGCCTGCTGGATCTCCTGCTTGAATTCCTTGACGTCGACAAGCTGCCGATCACTGGCGTCGATGTGGAGATAGGTGCGTTGATTGGCGCTTTGGTTGAAGGGCACCTGGCCAAGGCTGTCGTTGACCAGATCCATCCGTTCCAGGATGGCCTTGCGTGCATCGTTCAGGTAGGTGGCAAGCGCTGCCAGATTCTGGTGGCTTTGGTTTTGCAGCAATTCAAAGAATCGCTGCTCATAGGCGGGCAGACCATCCGTTTCCAGACGAACCAGTTTGGCGAAGAAATCTGGCGCGCTGGCAAGGCTCGTGTCCATATCGCCCGCGTCCATCGGCCATTGCCGCTTGAAATCGGCAAAGCGCGCTTCTATTTCCTTCTCGCAGGCGCCAATCCCACGGTTGAGCTCTTCGATCTCCGCATTGAGTGCACGTTCTACAGACGTTGTCACCTTGTCGAGGTTGTCGAGCCGCACGGCATCGGACTGTTTGGCGAAGCGCCCGTCTAGACCCGACACCTGATGGGGCGTCAATGGAACGATAGACGCGTCCTGCAGGAGGGATTCCAGTTTCTGGGTGCTGGTCTTGATCTGGTCAAGAATCGAGTCGTGCGCACGCGTGGCCTGCCGAAGATCCTTGTCAGCGGCATCGACGCGTTTCTTTTGCTTCTCGATCTGCTCGCTGATTTGCTGCAGGGTGGTGTTGCCCTCGCGCGCTTCGCGGATCTGCCGTTCAATGGTGGAGATGCGTTCCAGCAATGGGAGCACATCTATTTCCTGCCACTGGAGATTCACCAGAGTCTGGCACTGCATCGCTCGGGCAGCACGATTCTTGTCCTGGTCGGAGAGTTTGTCGATCTCCGCGCCGAGGCGCGCAATGGTGTCAGCCAGCTCCTGCGCCTGCGCTTGAAAGATCCCGAGCTTCTCGCGGTTATCGAATCCGAGCACCCAGTTTCGTCGGTCGCCGACACTTCTGCGGTCGTCTTTCTCATGCCGGGTTTTGCTGTGCTTGACCTGGCCTTCACGGGTGATGGCGCGATCTGCGCTCCTGAACGACGTCATTCCATCGACGCACGCGTAATCGAAGCGTTGCCGCAGCTCGGCCTGGAGCCAATCGGCATACGTCCCCTCCTTGACGTTCAGCTTGAGGACGAGCGTATTGGCCCCGATGGGCTTGGCCTGCCACGTCTCCGGGCGGCCAGTCCGGTAATACACCAGGCGCTGCCCAAGGTGGGTGGTGTTGATGTGATTGGCCAACGCCGAATACTGGCGCTCGTCCACCAGGAGCGAGAGCGCAAACCCGTGCAGTACGCGCTCGATGGCTCCCTGCCATTCGGCCTCGTCAGACTTCACCTCGATGAGTTCGCCTGCAAAGGGCAGTGCGGATTCCGAGATCCCGATGGCAGCGGCAATGTTTCGGCGCATTTCCAGCATGTCGGCTGGAATGTTCGATGGCTGGCGCTGGAGTGCCTGCACCTCTTTCAAGGTTTGCGTAAATGCTGCCTCGGCGTCCCGTTTTTCACCGGCCAAGCGAAACTGGTCTTCGCGGTTCGCGTTGCTGTGCTGCTCCCAGTTTTCGACCTCCTGCCGCGCGTTGCCCAACAGTTCCGCGAAGGCTTGAGGCGAATCCGGGAGACTCCACCCCAGCTTCTTGCATGCCTCTTCGGCCTGACCGCGTTTGCGCAGGCGATCTGTGCGCTGGCCCTCCAGCCCCGATTTCTCGGCCTCCCATTGCTCGATCTGATCACCGCCTGCCTCACGGTGCTGTCGCTCCAGATCGCGCAGGATTGCGGCGTGGTTATCCAGGGTGCTTTGACGCCGCCCCACCTCACCTTCTGAACCGTTGGCTTGCACCTCCAGGGCTGCCACGTGCTCTTTGAGGAGATCAATACGGCGAGTCTCACGGTAGCCATCTACCCCCAGCCGAAGCTCATCCAAGCCATTGCGCTGCAGCATCAACGAGTCCCGGCGCTGATGCTGCTCCCGCGCTGGCGCGAGCGTTTGAACCTGCTCGCGGGCCGTGACGACCGCTTGGTGGGCCGCATTGAGTTCTCCAAACTCACTGACCAAGCGATCCGCCACCTCGAAGGTCTCGGGCTTGTCGAGCATGAAGTCGCGCAGGAAGGTATTGAGGTCGCCGAGGTTTTTGGCGGACTGGGTTTTGTGCAGCAAACGCAGCGCCATTTCGCTCTCGATGCCGAGCAGGCGACAGAACCGTTCGCAATAGGGACGAAATTCGTCGCGTGCAAACGCCTCCGGGAAGGACTGCTTGAGCTTGCGGATGTCGAAGTTGGATTGGCCAAAATCCTCCAGCTCGCGCAGGTCAAAGGCCCGCTCCATGACGAGGTAGTGGCGTTTGACGTCGGCGCTGCCATTCGCATTGCCCCGCAACCAGAACACCTGAACCAGCACCACAGCGTGCCCCAAGGCGTTCTGGTAGGTCAGCGCCAAGGCTGACCAGGTCGTCCCCGCGCGCAGGTAGCGGGTCGCGATCTCGCCCGACTCCCCATCCTTCTGTTCGGCCCACGCACCCCGTATGTAGGTGACGAGGTTGCGGTCACGGCCACTGCGGTCTGCCTCGCGCGCCGCCGCGTTGAAATCGATCCAGCGCGGTGGCGTCAGCAAGGCCGAAAACGCATCGAGCAGCGTCGACTTCCCAGCACCGGATCGACCCACAAACAAAAATCCGCGTTCGCTGATCGGCACGTCGTGCAGGCCGGAGAAAGTGCCCCAGTTGTAAACCTGCAGGCGAGTCATTCGGAACTGCTCGCGGGCAAACAAAGAGGCGGTTTGGGGTTCCGAGATCATTGGTCGGCCTCCTCATCGGCGTCAGTCTGAACCAGTTGCTCTGGTGCATCGAAGGCCGCCATGCGCTGATACAGCTGCGTCAGCGCCTGTATTTCCTCTGCCGAGAACAGGAGCTTGAGCGTCGGCGAAATCTCGAAGCGATCCTCGCTCGAGCGAATTTTCTGCAGGATGCTGTGCTTCTTGATCTTCTCGATGGAGGCGTGAACCCGTTTCACGAACCCTGCACGGTCGGTATTGGCGGCGCGCTCATAGAGGGAGAGAAACTCGGTGATCTCGTCTGTCGACACCACGGCACGGTCGCCCTGCGAATCCGCCTGGGTCAATCGCTGGCGCAGGTGGAGCAGCAGGATGGAGTCGATGAAGGTCAGTTGGGCGCGACGCAGCAGCAGGGGCACTTCGAGGTCGCCGGTATCTGCCTGGCGCGTGAAAGCCACTTGCACATCCCGATCGATGACCAGTTCGAGAAACAGCTCGGCAAGGCGCCGACGGATCACCGCTTCGTCTCGCGCCAAGATCGCCCAGAGTTTGGGATGCCGACGTCCATCGAGCGACGGCCCTGCCAGCAGCTGCACCAAGGCGCGCCGGGTATCCAGTGCCAACTCGCCGCTGTCGCCCAGGAACAGGGTGTTGGCGGGTGCCTGAGCTGCATCGGGTGCCTGTGCTTCGGCTGGCAATGCCGATTCGTCGCTGATGAACCCATTCTCAGACCAGTTCATTGGCCCGCTCCCGCAAAAAGAAGATCTTTGGAATTCGGGCGCTGCGACGCTCGTCGTCGCCGCCAACCCAGCCTACGGTTTCACTGTGGTCGGCCTTGAACCCATGCCGACTACCCAACGCCAGCAGGCCAACGACGCTGCCCAGCCCCTGTGCAGCGGGGAACTGCTCCAGCACGTCGGCAATCGAGGCCTGGGAGCGTTGCTCCAGGACTGCCAGCACGTTGGCCTTCAGGGTTCGGAAGTCGATCTCGGACTGTGCGACCAGTTCGCTCACCGACTCCAGGTCGATGGGCGGCGCGTCCCCTTCTGCCATCTGCCCAGGCAAGGCTTGCAGGGATGGGTCGTGCAGAACCCATTGAGACAAGGAGCGCAACCGACTGCTCGTGAGTTCCAGCGTGTACTGGAGGGTTTCTGTGGCCCTGACCTCGTTCTTCAGGGCCAGAGCGGCGCGCTGGGCGTCTTTCAGCAGGTGATTGAGTCGGCGTTGCTCGAGGTATTCACGACTCTGGACGAAGTGCTTCAGGCTGCGCGCGAAGGTCTGGAGCACCTCGTGCACCATGCCGCCCTGCTCGAGCAGGGTGCGCGTCAGCCGCAGCAGGAACCGTCGCTCCTTGGCCTCGAGCTGCCCCACGAACTCGCGCGACATGACGCTATCAAGCGCCTGATCAAGCGTGGCCGCCTGTTCTGGGTCCGTGAGCAAGCGCCAGAAAGCCGAGAAAGTCCTGCCGGCGTCGCTCTCTGAAATCAAATCGATTCCGGCGAACAGCGAATCCAGCACCTCGCCACGATTGCCATCGTTGTCCATGATGCGTTCACGCAGCTCGCGATTGAGCTGATCGAACTGATCGCGGACGCGGCGGAAATCACCGGCCAGATCGTCGGCCAGGGTGATGATCTCCCGCGTGCGCTCGAGCGCCGTTGCGGGGGGCAGCACGCGCATCTGGCCCTTCTGGATGGCGTCAATCTCCTTGTCGATGCGGGCTTGCTCGGCCATGAGCCGGTCGATGCGGCGGAACTTGTCGGCGTCGGTGTCCTCGGCAAGTCGGGCCAAGGCCTCGATGACGAGCGTCAGGCGGCTTTCGGTCGCGGCGGAATGCGGCTGTGCCAGTCCAGAGACAAACCGAATGGCTTCGACGGCCGCCGTGGAGAGTTCATATTCCTCTTCTGAAGCGCCAACCGGGAAGCGTCGCTCCAGGTACCCATCGGCGAGCCAGCTGGCGACATACGCCTGTGCCGTTTGCGGAAAGTCTTCGCCTTGGGCGCGCAGCTCTTCCAGATCCCTTGCAATGCGTTCGTGAAAAATGGAGGCCGGGAGGCTGCGCTCGCTCTCATACAGGTGAGATTGAAGCAGGCCAATGACGGTGGGCCCGGTCGTCGAGGCAAGCAAACGCCACAGCGGCTGCGCCCGCATGCGCCGGTAGGTGGCGATGGCTTTGTCTGCCTTCATTGTGCTCCTGCCCTTGGACTTTCAATCCCCCAGTTGGTCGCCCCTGATTTATTCTCGGGCTGGATCCGTTGCAACGCGACGGCGGTGTTGACGGTTTGGGATGGCCACGCCCGAGCAGGCCTTGCGCAGGAACAGGTGCGAGACCGAGGCTTCGATCTGTTGCCTGCGGCTCGCGAAGACAGCACCGCCAGCGGATGGCGCAGGTCGATCATCTGATCGATGCGGCTGCGAAAGAAATCGTCGGTGGCGCTGCAGGCCAGCATCAGAAAACCCCCAGAAATCAGCGCACACGCGCATCAAGGTGGCAGAAATTATACCGCAAAACCGGGTGAATAGGAAAGAAAATCAATGGGTTGAGAATAAATCGAATGGGCGACCAGGTGAAGCCAGTCGGCCCGGTCTGCGCTTTTGTGGCCCTGCCAGCCGAGGCCCTGGGTCGCAAGGTGGTCATTGTCGTGGTGCGGCAAGGCGTTGAAGCGGCGGTACCGCCAATGGCCCGGTCGGGGTCAGCTCGATCTGGTAACGGGGAGTGAATGGCGTTCTGCTGACCTCGACCCCCTGAATCCGATCCACCCGGTAAGTTCTGGATTCCCCGGTTTCATGCTTGACGGCACAAAGCAGCAGATTTCCGTCCATGCTGCGGCGCAGCGAGTATGGCTCGATCAGCCGCCAAGAGTCCTGATAACGCAAATTGACGCACAGGCGGTTGGTGGCAGCGAATCTCACGGACTCCAGCGGGATTGCGGTGCGCCATGCATAAACCATCGCCGGCGGTTGCCACGCAGGGTCCAACGAGCCAACGATGGGCGCCGATCCCAGTGAGGGCTTTTCTGCTTCACCATAGAGCCAGCGAAAAACGCTCGGAATCTCGTTCCAGAACTGCTCGAGGTCGGGCAAGACGGGCAACTGATGGGCGAGCATGTCCTCCCACTCGGCGGCCAGCTTGATCTTGGTATCCTCACGCTGCAGGCTTTCGATGGTCGGGACAGGGATGCCCTTGAACGCGCATTTTTCCTGCAGCGTTTTCAGCACCACACCCCGGTCGGGCTGAATCTCGTCATGCCGGTACAGATGCACGACGTCGTATAGATCGCGAGGGCGCTCACGTTCTGCCAAGGCCCTCATCTTCTCGGCAAAAACCTCCTCGAAGCAGTAGCTCAAGACATGGATGCCATCATCCGGACAGTCGCTGTAGGGATGATGCACTGCCCTTTTCTGTGGCGGCAGGACGAGTTTTTCCTTGCTGGTCAGGTCGAACTTGATTCGCGCCAGGTTGCGCTTCTGCATCTGCGGGCCGACGTAATAGACGCGCCCCTCCGCGTACCTGCCACCGTCGAGCACTGACAACTTGAAGCGAATCTGCTCTCCAGGAATCTCGATGCCGCTCTGCTCATAGACCCATTCCGCCATTTGACGGAATGCCTGCAGCAGGTAGTCCTCGTCGAGCTGGGCTTCCTCGGTCACTGTGAAATCCAGGTCCTCGGAAAACCGATACGTCTCGAAGTAGCATTTCTTCAAGCACGTTCCGCCCTTGAAGACCCAGTTTTCCGAAAGCTGAGGATTCGCGGCAATGCCGGCCAGCAGCCAACCGAGGACGTAGTCCTTTTCGACGACGTGCAGATCCAGCGAAAGCTCGCGCGCCAGTTCCGAGATTTCCTGCTTTTCGATCACTTCACACCCGCCTTCCAGTCGTGGGGCACCCAGAGCCGCCACCGCATCACCAACGCCTCGGCAGGCATCTTCGGATCGATGCGCGCGTTGCCCATCGTCAGATGGCGCTGGCATCGCTCGATTGCCTCGGCCTCCTGCGGAGCGTTGGCTTCCAACAGAAACCCCAGGCGCTTGAATACTGCGCCGTTGCCCAGACGCTCGGCATACTCCATCAATTGGCCGAGGTTCTTGGCATCGGAATCGAGGTAGTTTCTGAACATGTCCTGGACGGACCGTATGCCACCGCCAAGCTGGGGATCGGACAACATGTCCAGCATGGTTCTGCTGGGGTCGGAAACGGAGACTTTCACCGAGCCACGCCAAACCGTCTTCAGGCCGAACATTTTTTCCGGGGCAATGGTGGAGAGCCAAAATGCCGCCCCTTTGAGCGTGGGCTTTCTGTTCCGTGGACGCGTCGTGGTCATTACCACCGTCGTCCGAAAAATCTGTTCGGTCAGATCCCAATGCTCGGCCGCACTCCAGCCGCCGATGTAGCACGGCGAGTAGAGACTGACGGCGACCAGCCAGGAATCTTCGAGTCGCAAATCAGACCGCTCGGCCTCCAACGGCACAGGCACGTAAAGCCCTCTGGCCACCCGCGACAACCAGCCCTTCTGGCACCACCGCGCCAGTAGCTTCGAGGCCTCAGCCTGGTCAAGCCCCATGACCCTCGCGGCTTGCTCATTGGTGATCGTTCCCTTTGTGCCGCGCATGACGGCGGACAAGCGCTCGCGGTCAAGCTTGCCTAGACCAGACAGGTGATGGCTTACGTTTTCCATGGCGCACTTACTCTCATATTGTGCGAATTATGGCGCTCACAGTGTACTTAGTCAATCTCCATCAGCGTCATAGTTCGTTCAATATACGAATATTTGCGCTTTCAATATACTTCAACGGCTCGACTGGTATTGAAGCGCAACCCACGTGTCATGCGGGCCCAGAAGCGAAAACGCCCAACCGGAGCCGGTTGGGCGCTGCATGCTGGTGGCCTGGGGCAGAATCGAACTGCCGACACGCGGATTTTCAGTCCGCTGCTCTACCAACTGAGCTACCGGGCCACAGCCGGCATTCTAGCACAGCCCAGCGGCTCTGATGCGCCCGAGATGCGCCCGCTGCGCCTGCCCCTTGGCCATCCTGATCCCGCCTGGGCCCTTGCTGGGGCGCTTGGGCTTCGCCAGGCTGCTAGAATGACAGGCTCTGCGCGGCTGTAGCTCAGTGGATAGAGTATCGGCCTCCGAAGCCGAGGGTCGTGGGTTCGATCCCCGCCAGCCGCGCCACCCATGGGCTGCGCCAGCCATGCCATCTGCCGCGGCCCCTGTGCACGCAGCAGCGCCGGGCCTGCCTCTTGCGCCGGTGCCCCAAGCCCAACGCCCGATCACGCCCGCCGCGCCAGCGCCTCGGCCAGGCCGGTGTAGCCAGCCGGGGTGAGGGCCAGCAGGCGCGCCTGGTCGGCGGGCGGCAGGTCGAGCGACGCGATCAGCTCGTGCAAGGCGGCGCGCGTAACCGCCTGGCCACGGGTGGCGCTCTTGAGCTTTTCGTAGGCGCCGGCCATGCCGTGGCGGCGCATCACGGTCTGGATCGGCTCGGCCAGCACCTCCCAGGCCTCGTCCAGGTCGGCGGCCAGCGCGGCGGGGTTGAGCTCGAGCTTGGCCAACCCGATGCGCAGCGACTGCTGCGCCAGCACCGCATGGCCCAGCGCCACGCCCATGTTGCGCAGCACGGTGGAGTCGCTCAAATCGCGCTGCCAGCGGCTGATGGGCAGCTTTTCACTCAAGTGGCGCAGCAGCGCATTGGCCAGCCCGAGGTTGCCCTCGGCGTTTTCGAAGTCGATCGGGTTCACCTTGTGCGGCATGGTGGAGGAGCCGATCTCGCCCGCCTTGAGCCTTTGCTTGAAGTAGCCCAGGCTGATGTAGCCCCAGAGGTCGCGCGCGAGGTCGATGAGGATGGTGTTGCTGCGCGCCACGGCGTCGAACAGCTCGGCCATGTAGTCGTGCGGCTCGATCTGGGTGCTGTAGGGCTGAAAGCTCAGGCCCAGGCCGATGGTGGCATTAGGCGCGCTGCTGGCGCTGGCAGCGGGGGTTTCGACCACGCGGCGGGCAAAGGCCTCCCAGTCGAAATCGGGCCAGGCCGCCAGGTGGGCGTTGTAGTTGCCCACGGCACCGTTGAGCTTGGCCAGCAGGGGCACGGCCGCGATGCGCTGGCGCGCGCTTTGCAGGCGCTGCAGCACGTTGGCCAGCTCCTTGCCGACGGTGGTGGGGCTGGCGCTCTGGCCGTGGGTGCGGCTGAGCATGGGCACCGCCGCCCAGCGCTGCGCCAGGTCGCGCAGCTGCGCGCAGATGGCATCGAGCCCCGGCAGCAGCACCTGCTCGCGCGCCGCTTGCAGCTGCAGGGCGTGGCTGGTGTTGTTGATGTCTTCGCTGGTGCAGGCAAAATGCACGAACTCGCCCAGCGCCTGCAACGGCGGCCAGCCGGCAAAGGCGCCGGCCACGCCGAGCTCGGGGTTGCCGCGGATCCAGTATTCGACCGCCTTGACGTCGTGGTTGGTGGTTTTTTCGATCGCCTTGATGGCGGCGGCGTCGGCCGGGCCAAAGCGCGCGACGATGGCGCGCAGGTGCGCCCGCGCCTCGGGGGTGAGCGGCGGCGCGCCGGTGAGGCCGGCGTCGCACAGCTGCTCGAGCCAGACCAGCTCGACCTGCACCCGGCAGCGCATGAAGCCGTATTCGCTCAAGATCGGGCGCAGCGCGTCGAGCTTGGGCTGGTAACGCCCGTCGAGCGGCGACAGGGCGGTGAGGGGGGAAAATTCCAGTGGGGATGTGGCTGCTTGCATGGTGGCGCCGATTGTAAAAGCGCGGCCTGGGTGGCTTGGGGGCTGGCGGCGGCTGCTTGGGGTGCGCCTGCGCCTCAGCCTCTGGCGGCGCGCGCTTCCAGCGTCTTGCGCAGCAGTTTTTCGGCGCCGATCACGGCATAGATCGTCAAGCCCACGGCCAGCACCGGCAGCCATTCCACTGCCGCGATCGGCGCGGTGTGAAACAGCGTGTTCATCAGCGGCACGTAGGTGAGCAGCAGCTGCGAGGCCATCATCGCCGCGATGCCCGCCCAGATCCACGGGTTGCTCATCAGCCCGAGCCGCCACATCGACTGGCGCAGCGAGCGCATGTTGAGCAGGTAGAACGACTGCCCGACCGCGAACACCGCCAGCGCGATCGTGCGCGCCTCGGATTCGGACAGCCCGCGCGCGATGGCGTGGTGGAACAGCACGGTCGCGCCGATCATCAGCAGCACGCCGACGAGCACGATGCGCAGCACCAGCTCGAGGTTGAGGATCGGCGCCTCGGGCCGCCGCGGCGGGCGCCGCATGATGCCGGCCTCGCGCGGCTCGAAGCACAGCGTCAGGCCCAGCAGCACGGCGGTGGTCATGTTGATCCACAGCGCCTGCACCGGCAGGATCGGCAGCGGCTGCGCGGCCAAAATGGCGGCGATGATCACCAGCCCCTGCCCGGCGTTGGTCGGCAGGATCCAGCTGATGAACTTGACGATGTTGTCGAACACGCCGCGGCCCTCCTCGACTGCGGCCTCAATGCTGGCGAAGTTGTCGTCGGTGAGCACCATGGCGGCGGCCTCCTTCGAGACCTCGGTGCCGGTGATGCCCATCGCAACGCCGATGTCGGCGCGCTTGAGCGCCGGGGCGTCGTTGACGCCGTCACCAGTCATGGCCACGACCTCGCCGCGCGCCTGCAGCGCCTGCACCAGGCGCAGCTTCTGCTCCGGGGTGACGCGCGCAAACACCGCCGTGTCGGCGGCTGCGGCCTCGAACGCGTCGGCATCCAGCGCCTCGAGCTCGCGGCCGCTGAGCGCACGCGGTGGGTGCTCGCGGCTGGCGCGCGGATCGAGCCCGATCTCGGCGGCGATGGCCGCGGCCGTGACCGCGTGGTCGCCGGTGATCATCTTGACGCGGATGCCGGCAGCGTGGCAGGTCTGCACGGCGCGCACCGCTTCCGCGCGCGGCGGGTCGATCATGCCCTGCAGGCCGATGAATTCCAGCCCGCCGGCCACATCGTCATGGCCGATGTGCGCCAGCCCGGCGCCGCTGCGGCGCGCAAAAGCCAGCACGCGCAGACCCAGCCGGGCCATGGCCTCGACCTCGGCGTGCACCGCGTCGGCGTCGAGCGCGGTGCGGCTGCCGTCGGCGGCCAGCGCCTGGTCGCAGCGCGCCAGCACGGCCTCGACCGCGCCCTTGACGTAGACCACCGGCCGCGCGCCGCCGTGCAGCGTCGCCATGTACTGGTGCTGCGACTCGAAGGGCAGCGCGTCGAGCCGGGGGTGCGCCGCCGCCTCGGCGGCCTCGAGCAACCCGGCCTTGCGCGCGGCCACCACCAGCGCGCCCTCGGTCGGGTCGCCGTCGATGCGCCAGGTGCCGTCGTCGTCGCGCAGCACGGCGTCGTTGCACAGCAGGCCGGCGCGCAGCAGCTCCTGCAGCGCCGGCGGCAGCGCGGCCAGCGGCTGGCCGTGGCGGCTGAGCGTGCCCTGCGGCGCGTAGCCCACGCCGCTCACCTCGGCGCCCTCGCCGCCGGTCCACAGGCGCTGCACGGTCATCTCGTTGCGCGTCAGGGTGCCGGTCTTGTCCGAGCAGATCACGGTCGTGCTGCCCAGTGTCTCGACCGCCGGCAGGTGGCGGATGATGGCGTGGCGCTGGGCCATGCGGTGCACGCCGATGGCCAGCGTGATCGTCAGCACCACCACCAGCCCCTCGGGGATCATGGCCACCGCCAGCGCCACCGCAGCGAGGAACATGTCGACCAACGGCTGGCCATGCACGAAGGTGCCGACGGCAAAGGTGAGCGCCGCCAGCGCCAGGATGGCCCACATCAGCCAGTGGCTGAAGCGCACGATGCGCTGCGTCAGTGGCGTGGCTAGCACGTCGGTCTGCGCCAGCAACTGCGAGATGCGGCCGATCTCGGTGCCGGTGCCGGTGGCCACCACCACGCCGGTGGCCGTGCCGTAGTGCACCAGGGTCGAGGAATAGGCCATGTTGCGCCGGTCGGCCAGCACCGTGTCGGCGGCCAGCGGGGCGGCGCTTTTCTCGACCGGCAGCGACTCGCCGGTGAGCGCGGCCTCGGCCACGCGCAGCTCGCGCACCCCGAGCAAGCGCAGGTCGGCCGGCACCTTGTCGCCCGAGGCCAGCAGCACGATGTCGCCGGGCACCAGCGCGCGCGCGTCGATGCGCTGGCGCTGCCCGCCGCGCAGCACGGTGGCCTCGGTGGTCAGGGCGCGCGCCAGCGCCTCGAGCGCGCCCAGCGCCTTGCCCTCTTGCACGAAACCGATCACGGCGTTGAGGAAGATCACGCCAAAGATCACGGCGGCGTCGGTGTACGCGCCCACGGCCAGCTTGATGACCGTGGCCACCAGCAGGATGTGCACCAGCACCTGGTGGAACTGCAGCAAAAAGCGCAGCAGCGGGCCGCGGCCCTTGGGCGGCGGCAGCGCGTTGGGGCCGTAGCTGCGCTGGCGCACCTGCACCTCGGGCGCCTCAAGGCCCTGCTGCGGATTTGCCCCCAGCAGCCCGAGCACCTCATCGGACGGCAGGCGGTGCCAGGGTGTTTCAGGCACGCTTTTCATGTGGCGGGCAAACTCCAGTGGGACGAGGACAAAAAGCACGGCTGTAAGGGCAAAACCCGGCAGCGGGCCGATAATCATTCTAACCACGGGCGCTGGCGCAACCGCTCCGGCCCCGTGCCCACCCCGTGCCCATCTCGAACCCTCAAGGAGTACCCATGCAACTCATCGGATCGCTGACCAGCCCCTACGTGCGCAAGGTGCGCGTGGTGCTGGCCGAAAAAAAGCTCGACTGCGCCTGGGCCGACGAAAACGTCTGGTCCGCCGACACCCGCATCCACCAGCACAACCCGCTGGGCAAGGTGCCGTGCCTGCTGCTCGACGACGGCACGGCGGTGTATGACTCGCGGGTGATCGTCGAATACCTCGACACGCTCTCGCCGGTGGGCAAGCTGATTCCGGCCAACGGGCGCGAACGGCTGGAGGTGAAAATATGGGAGGCGCTGGCCGACGGCGTGAGCGACGCCGCCTTTGCCGCGCGCATGGAGGGGCACTGGGAGGGTCGGACGGCCGCGCAGCGCAGCCCCGCCTGGACCGAGCGCCAGTTGGGCAAGATCACGCATGGCCTGCGCGCCATGAGCGCGCGCCTGGGCGAGCAGCCTTTTTGCCACGGCCAGCACTTTACGCTGGCCGATGTGGCCACGGGTTGCGCGCTGTCCTACCTGGATTTTCGCTTTGCGCACATCGACTGGCGCGGCGCCCACCCCAACCTGGCCCGGTTGCATGCAAAACTGATGCAGCGCCCGAGCTTTGCCGACAGCGTGCCGCCGGGCTAGAACACGGCCGCCGCCGCCGCCAGCGCCCCGAGCGCGCCGCTGCCCAGCACCACCAGCCACGCCGGCCATTTGCCCCAGAGCAGCGCCAGCGCGGCCAGCGCCAGCAGCGCTGCATGTGCGGCGCTGGCCACCACCCCGGCCAGCAACGGCTGCAGCAGCGCCGCCAGCAGCAGCCCGACCACGGCGGCGCTGACGCCGGCGATGGCGCTTTGCGCCTGCGCGCTCTGGCTCAGGCGCTGCCAGTGCGGCAGCGCCGCCAGCAGCACCAGCATGCCCGGCGCAAACACCGCCAGCAGCGCCAGCACGGCACCCAGCCAGCCGCCTGCCGCCGCACCCAGGAAGGCGGCAAAGGTGAACAGCGGCCCGGGCACCGCCTGCGCCGCCGCGTAGCCGGCCAAAAAGGTTTGCAGATCGACCCAGCCGTTGGGCACCACCTCGGCCTGCAGCATCGGCATCACCACGTGGCCGCCGCCAAACACCAGCGCGCCACTGCGGTAAAACACCTCGACCAGCGCCACCCAAAAGCTGCCGCTGGCCCAGGCCCAAAGGGGCAAGGCCAGCAGAATCAGCCCAAACCAGGCCAGGCAGACCCAGGCCGTGCGCCGGCTGGGCGCGCTCTGCCAGCCCTGTGCGCCCTCTGCGGCCAGCGCGCCAGGGTCTGGCGCCAGCACCCAGCGGCCGGCCGCTGCGCCCAGCATGATGACGCCCATCAGCGTCCAGGCGCTGGGCCACAGCAGCACCGCCAGCGCCGCCAGCAGGGCCAATGCGCGCCGGGGCGCATCGGGGCACAGGCTGCGCCCCATGCCCCAGACGGCTTGCGCCACCACCGCCAGCGCCGCCACCACCAGGCCCGGCAACAGGCCCTCGGGCAGCCCCTGCCCGTGGTGCCGCAGCAAAAACGCAAACGCCACCAGCAGCAGCGCCGACGGCAAGGTGAAGCCGCACCAGGACGCCAAGGCGCCGCGATACCCCGCGCGCGACCAACCGAGTGCAAAACCCACCTGGCTGCTGGCCGGCCCAGGCAAAAACTGGCACAGCGCCACCAGGCTGGCGTACTCGCGCTCGTCGAGCCAGCGCCGCTGCTGCACGAACTCGGTGCGGAAATAGGCCAGATGCGCGATCGGGCCGCCAAAGGACGTGAGCCCCAAGCGCAAAAAAACCAGAAACACCGCCCACGGGTGGCGGTCGGCAGCAGGGGCGGCGGTGTCGGTGGTCATGGGCAGGGGCGGCGTGGCGTGCATCAAACGGCGCTCAGCCTACACCGTGTCGATGACAGTTCAGGCCCGCACCTGCCACAGCTCGTCCCAGCGCGTGGTGTAGCGCGGCGAACGGCGCTGCTGGCGCATCTGCCAGGGGCGCGCGGCGGGTTCGGCGCCGCCCGGCGCCGGCGGGCCGACAGCGCCACCTGCCGAACCCAGTCGCAGCGCCTGCGCCCCAAAGCGGGCGTTGACGGCATCGAGCGCCTGCATCAGGCGCTGGCTGCGCTCGCTGCCCCCGTCGCTCTGGCCATCCCCGCCGTTCTCGCTGGGCGCGCCCCAGCCGAGCGCGGCCTGTGGCGGCGCCGATTGCAGATCGAGCAGCATCACCCCCGCCTTGGCGTAGCGGTAGCCGGGCCGGTACAGCGCCTGCAGCGCCTGCAAAGCGGCACCGACCAAGCGCACGGTGTCGTCGCTGGGCGGGGTGAGCGGCAGCACCAGCGAGCGCGCGTAGGGTGCGTCTTGGGGCCTGAAGGGGCTGGTGCGGATGAACACCAGCAGCGCGCCGGCGCGGCTGCCTTGCTGGCGCAGCCTGAGGGCGGCGCGGCTGCAGAAGTGGCTCAGGGCCTGGCGCAGGTCGTCGAGCTCGGTCACCGGCTGCCCAAAGCTGCGGGTGCAGGCGATCTGCTGCCTGGGCGCCGGCGCTTGCTCGAGCCCGATGCAGGCCAGCCCGCCCAGCTCGCGCACGGTGCGCTCGAGCGCCACCGACCAGCGCTGGCGCACCAGCGCCGGGTCGAGCCGCTGCAGTTGCAGCGCCGTCTGCACCCCGTGGGCCTGCAACTGCGCCGCCCAGCGCGGCCCCACGCCCCAGACCTCGGCCACCGGCGTGCGCTGCAGCAGCCAGTCGCGCTGGCGCGCGCTGAGCTCGAGCAGGTTGCAGACCTGGGCCAGCCGCGCCGGGTAGCTGCCGGGCTTGCGCTCGGCGCTCTTGGCAATGTGGTTGGCGAGCTTGGCCAGCGTTTTGGTGGCGCCGATGCCGATGCAGCTCGGCAAACCGAGCCAGCGCTGGATGCGCTCGCGCGTCTGGCGCGCGCGGGCGCTGGCATCGGGCACGCCAGCGAGGTCGATGAAGCACTCGTCGATCGAATAGATTTCCTGCCCGCCGCCCAGCGCGGCGGCCACCTCCATCAGGCGCTGGCTCATGTCGCCATAGAGCGCAAAATTGGCCGACAGCGCCACCAGCCCGGCCTGCTGCTCGAGGTGGCGGATGCGAAACCACGGCGCGCCCATGGCGATGCCCAGCGCCTTGGCCTCTTCGGAGCGGGCGATGGCGCAGCCGTCGTTGTTGGACAGCACCACCAGCGGGCGGCCGATCAGGCGCGGCTCGAACACCCGCTCGCACGAGGCATAGAAGTTGTTGCCATCGACCAGCGCAAAGGCGCCGGGGTGCTGGCGCGCCGGCGGGGCGGCCAATGGGGTGGCCCCTGGGGCAGCGGCTTGGGTGGGCATAGGGGGCATGGGCACGGTCGGCGCTCAGAGCGCTGCGCTCAATAATCCATTTTCTTGATGGTGGCCGTGACCACGCCCCACACCTCCAGCGTCTGGCCTTCGCTGAGCACGATGTCGGGGTAATCCGGGTGCGCCGCCACCAGCCGGGTGTCGCCAGACTGGCGCTGCAGCGTCTTGACGGTGAGTTCGTTGTCCACCAGGGCCACCACGATGTGGCCGTGGCTCGGCGTGAGCTGGCGGTTGACGACGATCAGGTCGCCGTCGTCGATGCCCCGGCCGCTCATCGAGACGCCGCGCACGCGCGCCATGAAGGTGTAGGGCCGGTCGAGCGCCAGGTGCTCGAGCAGATCGACGCGCTCGTGCTGAACATCGGCCGCTGGCGAGGGGAAGCCAGCCGGCGTGCGGCTGTCGAGCAGCGGCATGCACAGCGCCGCCCCCGGCCCCAACAGGGCGCGCAGCTGCTGCACGCTGGCCGGCTCGAGCCACTGCAGGGCCGCACCCGTGGCCAAGGCGGGCGCAACCGGGCGGGCAAGCGACGGCGCGGCGGCAGGGAGGGCGGCGGCAGAGGAGGCGCAGGCGGGGCGGACGGGCGCGGCGGGGCGGTTCATGGGGACTATGCTAATCGGTTTGTGCCGCTTGCGCCCCACACCGCTGGCGCCCATGCCCGGCAACCACGCGGCGCGGCTGTCATGCCCCTGTCGCCAGTTTGTGCTAAAATGCAAAAAGTGATGCCGCCTGCGCGCAAATGACCCCCTCTCGCCCTGCCGACTCCTCCCACCCCAGCGCCCCGGCTCACCCCGGCACAGGGCGCTGGGGCGCGCAGACCAAGGTGTGGCGGCGCGGCCTGCTGTGCGCCCTGCTGTGGGTTCTGGTGGCCGAGCTGTCGCTCCACTTCGCCATCGAAGGGCTCGGCATGAGCCTGATCTGGCCCGCCAACGGCGTGGCGCTGGGTGCGGTGCTCGCCTACGGGCCCGCCATGGTCCCGGCCCTTGCGCTGGGGGTGGCGGCCTGGCACGGCTGGCACGGCATCGGCACGCTGGAATCGCTGATCGGCATCGGTGCCTTGGTGCTGGCGCTGCTGCTGGCCTGGGGGATGTTGCGCCTGCTCTGGCCGCACGCCCAGCACAGCAACCCGCTGCGGCACACCGCCAGCTTTCACCTGCTGACGGTGCTGCCCGCCAGCGCCGTGCTCACCTTGGTGGGCAGCTGGCAGTTTCTGCTGCTCGACACCCCTGCCTGGGCCGATTACGAGGTCATGATCCTGATGGCGCTGTCGCAGGTGTTTGGGCTGCTGATGTTTGGGCGCGCCACCCAGCTGTTGCTCAACGCCCTCAAACACCGCGCCTACCCTTGGCGCCGCCTCATGGACCGCCAGACCGTGCTGTGGTGCAGCCTGTTCGTGGTGTTTGGGCTGCTGGCCCATGTGGCCGACCGCGCCAGCCTGGGCTCGGCCGAAGCGCTGCGCTACCTGTTTTTGGGGCTGGTGGCGTGGGCCGCCTTTGCCGCCCGCCCGTTGCTGGTGCACTGGGCCACGGCAGCGGTTTCGGTGACCGTGGTGGCCCTGGCCCCAAACTACCCGGCAGCGCAGGCGTACGCCCTCACCTGGATCATCGACCAGACCGTGCTGCTGATATTTCTGGCCGCCGTGGGCTTTCTGGTCTCGGCCGTGATGGCGCAGCGGCGCCTGCTCGAACGCGCCCTGCGGCGCGCGGCGCACACCGACCCGGTGACCGGGCGGCTCAACGAAGCCGGGTTGATCGCACACCTGCGCCGCAGCCCCCCGCACCCCGACCTGCTGGGCGTGGAGGCCTGCAACCTGAGCCAGATCGAAGACCGCTTTGACCTGGCGCTGGCGCGCTCGGTCGAGCGCGACGTCTCGATCGCCCTGGGGCAACTGGCGCCCAGCGGCAGCCAGATCAGCCGCATGAAAGAGGGGTTCTTCGTGCTGTGCCTGCGGCCCGGCTGGGCCAGCGAGGACCTGGTGCAGAGCATACAGCAGGCCCTGGACGGCAAGCGCTACGCGGTGGCGGGGGAATCGACCCGGCTGCGGCTGGCGATTGGCCGGCTCGAGGACGATGGGCAGCCCTTGCCGCCCGAGCACCGGCTGGCCTTGCTGGCCCAGGCCACGCATGTGGGCTGGAACGGCAGCACCGCCGCCACCCGCAACCCGGCCCGGCCCGAAAACCTGCTGCGCCTGCGCCGCCAGCAGCTCGAGTGCCTCGACCACCTGCGCGAGCTGCTGCACCAGCCGCAAGCGGCGGCCACCACGGGCCTGTGGCTGGCTTGCCAGCCGATCCAGCGCACCCTGCACGAGCAAGCAGAAGCGGGGGCCGAGGTGCTGCTGCGCTGGACCCTGCCCGACGGCAGCCCGATGTCGCCAGCCGAGTTTTTCCCGATGGCCGAGCGCCACGGACTGGCGGCGGCACTCGATCGCTGGGTGCTCGCCGAAGCCGCCGCGCAGGTGCGCCCGCTGGCCCAGCAGCGCAACAAAAACTGGAAGCTGTCGGTCAACCTGTCGGGCGCATCGGTCTCCGACCCCGGCTTGTTCGACGACATCGTCGCCGTCATTGCCGCCAGCGGCCTGAGCCCGCGCCAGTGGTGCTTCGAACTCACCGAAACCGCCGGCATCGCCCAGCGCCCGCAGGCGGTGGAGCTGTTCCAGCGCCTGCGCCGGCACGGAGCCAGCACCTCGCTGGACGATTTTGGCACCGGCCTGGCCACCTTTGACTACCTCAAGGCGCTGGAGGCCGACTACCTGAAGATCGACGGCTCCTTTGTGCGCGAGATCGAAACCAGCCGGGTCGATCAGCAGATCGTGCGCTCGATCTGCGGCGTCTCCAAATCCATGAACCTGCTCACCATCGCCGAGTGCGTCGAGCGCGAATCGCAAAAACACCTGCTCGCCGCTTACGGGGTCGATTTCGTGCAGGGCTTTGGCATTGCCCGGCCACGCCCCTTGCGCGCGCATGTGCAGCAGCTGCTGGCCACCGGAAGCCCCTGACCTTGGGGCGCGGGGGCCTGGCCTGGCCCTCGCCCGACCCGAGGCGCGTTAAGATGCCCCCATGAGCACCGCACCCCACCTGCCACGCTGGGCCGATCTGTGCAGCACCGACTTCGCCGCCCTCGACCCGGCGCGCACGGTCGCGCTGCTGCCCGTGGCGGCGATCGAGCAGCACGGCCCGCACCTGCCGCTGTCGGTCGATGCCGACCTGGTCGAAGGCGTGCTGGCGGCGGCGGCGGCGCATTGCGAGCCGCTCTGGCCGGTTTATGTGCTGCCCACGCAGGCGGTGGGCTACAGCAGCGAGCACCAGCGCTTTGCCGGCACCCTGACGCTGCAGCCCGACACCGTGCTGCGCCTGTGGCTGGAACTGGGGCAATCGGTGGCCCGCGCCGGCGTGCGCAAGCTGCTGCTGTTCAACGGTCACGGGGGCCACAACGGCTTGCTCGAGGTGGCGGCGCGCGAGCTGCGCGGCCAGTGCGGGCTGCTGGTCTATGGTGCCAGCTGGTTCAACCTGCCCTTGCTCGACGCCCAGGGGCAAGACCTGCTGCTGCGCCTGAGCGCCGACGAGCGCCGCTTTGGCATCCACGCCGGCCAGCTCGAGACCTCGATGATGCTGGCGCTGCGCCCGCAGCTGGTGCGCATGCAACAGGCGCGCCACTTCCCCTCCAGTTCGCAGGAGCGGGCGCAGCGCTGGCCCATCCTGGGCAACGGCCGCAGCGCCAAGCTGGGCTGGCAGATGCAGGACTACCACCCCGAGGGCGCGGTGGGCAATGCCGCCGCCGCCGACGCCGCCTTGGGGCACGAGCTGCTGCAAGCCGCTGGCCGCTCTTTGATGGCGCTGCTGCGCGAGCTGTGCCAGCTGCCGCTGCCCGCGTTTGCGCAAGGAGCGCCGGCACCGTGAAGCTGTGGCGCTTCCTGGGCTCGATCAGCACCCTGCACCTGGCGCTGGCGGTTTCGCTGCTGGCGCACGCGGCCGTGCTGACGGTGCAGATCGTGCACCCGCAAGGCCTGCAACGGGTCTGGCACGACACGCCGCTCGATGTGGTGCTGGTCAATGCGCGCGCACCGCAAGCCCCCGAGCAGGCGCAGGCCATTGCCCAAGCCAACCTGGCCGGTGGCGGCGAGGCCGACGCCGGCCGCGCCACCTCCCCGCTGCCGCCGGCCGTGATCGAGCGCAGCGGCGACGCACTACAAGAACAACAGCGCCGCCTGCAGGACATGCAAGTGCAGCAGACCCGTATGCTGGCCCAGTTGCGCCAGCAAGTGGCCACCCTTGCCCCCTTGAACGCCGCGCTGGCGCAAGCCGACCCGCAGGCGCTGGCCCAGGAAGAGCGCCGGCTGGCCTTGCTCAAGGCCTTGGCCGAAATCGAGCAGCGCGTCAACGAACAGAACGCGCGTCCGCGCAAGCGCTACCTTGGCCCCGCCACGCGCGAGGCGGTCTATGCGATTTATTACGACCAGCTGCGCCGCCGCATCGAAGACCACGGCACCGCCAACTTTCCACACATCCAGGGGCGCAAGCTGTTTGGCGAACTGACCATGGCGATCACCGTGAATCACGACGGGCGCGTGCTGGGCACCGAAGTGGTGCAAGGTTCGGGCCAGCCAGCCTTGGACAGCCGCGCCGAAGCGATCGTGCACAGCCTCTCGTTTGGCCCCTTCACCAGCGCCATGCGCCGCCAGGCGGATCAGATCGTGGTGGTGTCGCGCTTTCGCTTCAGCCGCGACGAGACCGTGCAAACCCGCGTCAGCAGCCGATGAGGACACGCCCCACCTGGATGCGTTTTGCGCTGCGCTGGCTGCTGTGGCTGCTGCTGGCGGCGCTGGCGCTGCAAGTGTTTTTTCTGCTGCGCATTGCCACCATGGCGCTGATCGACCCGGTGAGCACCACCTTTCAGCGCTCGGAAGCCTGGCGCCTGGCGCAGCAGGACGGCGGGTTGCGCTGGGCGCAGCAGTGGGTGCCTTACGAGGCCATCTCGCCCCACCTCAAGCGCGCCGTGATCGCCTCCGAGGACGCCGAATTTGCAACCCACTTCGGCGTCGACTGGGAAGCGCTGCAAGCGGCCTGGGAGCGCAATCTGCGCCGTCAGGCTGCAGCCGAGGCGCGCGGGCGCAACGCACGCCTGGTGGGCGGCTCCACCATCACGCAGCAACTGGCCAAGAACCTGCTGCTGTCGGGCGAGCGCACGCTGCTGCGCAAGGGCCAGGAGCTGGTGCTGACCAAAATGCTCGAGCTGCTGCTGAGCAAGGAGCGCATCCTCGAAATCTACCTCAACAGCGTGGAGTGGGGCGAGGGCATTTTTGGCGCCGAAGCGGCGGCGCGGCACTACTTTGGCAAACCGGCGGCGCGCTTGACGGCGCACGAGGCGGCACGGCTGGCGGTGTTGCTGCCCGCGCCCAAGCGCTTCCAGCGCCAGTTTCGCGCCGGCTTCATCGACCAGCGCGCCGCCACCGTGCTGGCGCGCATGGGCGACGCGCAACTGCCATGAGCACGCCCGCGCGCAGCGTGCGCATCCTGGGTATCGACCCCGGCTTGCAACGCACCGGCTTTGGCGTCATCGACGTCTGCGGCCCTGAGCTCACCTATGTGGCCAGCGGTGCCATTTGCAGCCAGCGCCGCGACGGCACCCAGGTGCTGAGCCTGAGCACGCGCCTGGGCGTGCTCTACGACGGCATCCGCGAGGTGGTGCAGCGTTACCAACCCGAGCAGGCGGTGTGCGAGATCGTGTTTGTGAACGTGAACCCGCAAGCCACGCTGCTGCTCGGCCAGGCGCGCGGCTGCTGCCTCACGGCGCTGGTGAGCGCCGGCCTGCCGGTGAGCGAATACACCGCCTTGCAGCTCAAGAAGGCGGTGGTCGGGCACGGCAAGGCGGCCAAAGCCCAGGTGCAGGAAATGGTGCGGCGCCTGCTGCACCTGCCGGGTTTGCCCGGGCCCGACGCGGCCGACGCGCTCGGGCTGTGCATCACCCACGCCCAGGTGGCGCGCACCCAGGCGGCGCTGGCACGCTCGGGCGCTGGCCCAGATGGCCCTGATGCCCACCTCACCCAGCCGCCCCCGGCCTTGCTGGGGAAGGCCAGTGCGGCCAGTGCAGCCAGCGGCGCCGGCCAGCGCAGCAGCCGCCCCAGCGCCTACCGCGCCGGGCGCTGGCGTTAGCGACCGAGCCTCAGGCCAGCGTGGCGCTGGCAAAGCCGACCAGGTTGCGCGCCTCGCGGCTGAACTCCACGCCCACCAGGTGGATGGGCAGGCCGTCGGCGCGGTATTTGGCGGCGTAGTCCTTGGCCTGCAACTGTTCCAGCGCCCGGCCTTCGGGTTCCATCTCCACCACCTTGAACTCGAACAGGTAGAGGCGCTCGGGGAGTTTGACGGTGAGGTCGATGCGGCCCTGATTCGTCACGTCTTCGGCGACCAGGTCCAGCCCTATGGCCGCCAGATGGCTGTAGAACACGCTGGCCCAGTAGCCCTCGTACTGCGTGATCGGGTTGTTGCGGTACCAGTCGTGCGGGATGCTGGCAAAAAAGCCGGTGAAGTAGGCGCGCAGGCCGTCCAGGTCGGCGGCGGCCATCAGGTCGTGCAGGCGCAGGCTGTCCACGCTTGCTGCGGGGCACAGATTCAGCAGCAGGGTGCTGTTGAGCGCGCTGCGCACTTCGCGGTTCGGGTAGCGCAGGGTGTAGTAACCCATGGCCCCGACGCGGCGCAGGCCCGCGATGGTCAGGTAGCCGGTCTGGAACAGCAGCGCCTCGACGGCGAGCGCCTCGACCTCGAAGCTGCCCAGCAGGGCCTCGGTGGCGTGCAGCTTCTCCAGCGCGGGCATAAAAGTGCGGCGCGCCTTGAGCAGCTCGACCAGGAAGGTCGGCGTGCCGGTCTCGAACCAAAAGGAGCGGAACTCACGCTCCTTGAACAGCAGCAGCAGGTCGAAGGGGTTGTAGACCGATTCACCCAGCCAGTTGTAGCCGTTGTACCAGTCGCGGATCAGTTGCCGGTCCAGCCCTTCCAGCTCTGGCGCGAACACGCTATCAACGTCGGCCTCGGTGTAACCGCACAAAGCGGAGTAGTCGGCCGACACGGTGATGTCGTGCAGGTTGTTCAGTCCGGAGAAAATGCTGACCTTGCTGAACTTGGACACCCCAGTCAGGAAGGCGAACTTGATGTAGGCGTCGCTGTCCTTGATCACCGAGTAGAGGTTGCGCAAGCCCTCGCGCATGGCCCGGGCGACTTCGGGCTCGCTCAGGTTATCGAGGATGGGTTTGTCGTACTCGTCCACCAGCACCACGACGCGCTGGCCGAACTTGGCCTGCGCCGCCTGAATCAGCGCGGCAAAGTGGGTGGGAATATCGTCTGCATCCTGGCCAGCTAGGCCCAATTGCACGCGGTTTTGCTCGAGCAGGGCACGGATGCGCCGGTCGAGCTGCGCCCGGCTCTCCAGCCGCCCGCTGCCAAAGCTGATGCGGATCACCGGATACTTCAGCGACCAGTCCCAGCGCCCGTGGCAGTACAGGCCGCGGAACAAGGGCTCGTTGCCGGCAAACAGCTCGCCCAGGGTGTCGAGGAACAGGCTCTTGCCGAAGCGGCGCGGGCGCGAGAGGAAGTAATACTTGCCTTCCTGGATCAGCTTCAGGGCGAAGGCGGTCTTGTCGACGTAGTAACAGTCGTCTTCGCGGATTTCGCGGAAAGTCTGGATGCCGATGGGCAGCTTCTTGCGCTTCATGGGCGCATTATGCGCTTGGCCGGGCCACTCGGGGGGCGCAGCGCGTTAGCCGCCAAACATCGACCAATCAAACTGCGACAGGAACAGCACGCCAAAGAAGACCACGATCGCCAGCATCGTCCACTTGAACAGGGCAAAGCCCCAGCGCCGGTATTTTTGCTGGCCGGTGACGAGGTAGAGCACAAAGCTCAGGGCGCTGGCACCGAGCAGCATGAAGATCAGAATGCGCACGACCATCATGGCTGTTCAGGCCCTACCAGGCCGGTGCCAGTTGCGCAAAGCCGCGCGGCGCGCTGCGCTCGCTCTCGAAGCTCAGCAGCTCGTAGCTGTCGGGCTGCGCCAGCAGCTCGCGCAGCAGGCGGTTGTTGAGCTCGTGGCCGCTGCGGTAAGCGCTGTAACTGGCCAGCAGCGGCTGGCCAAGCAGGTACAGGTCGCCCATGGCGTCGAGGATCTTGTGCTTGGCAAACTCGTCGGCGCAGCGCAGCCCGTCGGCATTGAGCACCTTGACGTCGTCCATGACGATGGCGTTGTCGAGCCCGCCGCCCAGCGCCAGCCCCTGCCCGCGCAGCGCCTCGACGTCGCGCGCAAAGCCAAAAGTGCGGGCGCGGGCGATGTCGCGCGCGTAGGGGTCGCGCCCGAGCTCGAACTCGACCTGCTGCGCGCTGGCGTTCACGGCCGGGTGCTCGAACTCGATCTCGAAGCACAGCTTGTAGCCGTGGTAGGGCTCGAGCCGCGCCCATTTGAGGTGCCGGCCTTCGCCCTGGCGCACCTCGACCGGGCGGCGCACGCGCAGAAAGCGCCGCGGCGCAGCCTGCGCCACGATGCCTGCGCTTTGCAACAGATAGACGAACGACGCCGCCGAACCGTCGAGGATCGGCACCTCTTCGGCCGTGATGTCCACCATCAGGTTGTCCACCCCGAGGCCACAGCAGGCGCTCATCAGGTGCTCGACCGTGCTCACCCGCACGCCGCCGCTGGCCAGCGTGGAAGCACGCCGTGTGTCGCAAACCGCAGTCGCGCGCGCCGGGATGGTGACCGGTTCGTTGAGGTCGGTGCGCCTGAACACGATGCCGGTGTCGGGCGCAGCCGGGCGCAGCGTGAGCTCGACGCGCTCGCCGCTGTGCAGTCCGACGCCCACGGCGCGTGTCAGGGTTTTGAGGGTGCGCTGAAAGATCATTGAGCGCATTGTAGTTTTATTGCGCGCCCAAGCCGCCTGCGGCGCCACAAACCCTTTGTAAGCGCAGTAAGCAAACGCAAGCCGCGTCCTCAGTCGGCCTGGCGGCGCAGGAAGGCCGGGATGTCGTGGTCTTCCATGCCACCGAGCGAGAGCGCCTCGACGCGCGCGGCGGCCGAGTTGCGGTCGTGCGGGCGCTGCCAGACCTTGGGCACTTCGGCGTTGCCGGCGCGCGTGTGCACCGTGCCGCGCGCCGCGCTGCCAAAGCCGGTGCCGCCCACCGGCGTCGTCAGGGTGGGGATGAAGGGCACGTCGTCGGTGCCGGTGCGCAGGCCGCGGGTGGGCGTTTGCACCACGGTCAGCGGCTGGCGGGCGCCGGCGCGGCTCAGGCCCGTGGCCACCACCGTGACGCGGATGGCGTCGCCCAACGACTCGTCGTAGGCGGTGCCGTAGATCACGTTGGCGTCGCCGGCAGCGAAGGCGCGGATGGTGTTCATGGCCATCTTCGATTCGTTGAGCTTGAGCGAGCCCTTGGCGGCGCTGATGAGCACCAGCACCCCTTTGGCGCCTTTCATGTCCACCCCTTCGAGCAGCGGACAGGCCACGGCCTGCTCGGCGGCGATGCGCGCCCGGTCCGGGCCGCTGACCACGGCCGTGCCCATCATCGCCTTGCCGGGCTCGCCCATGACGGTGCGCACGTCCTCGAAGTCCACGTTCACCAGCGCTTCCACGTTGATGATCTCGGCGATGCCGCCGACGGCGTTCTTGAGCACGTCGTTGGCTTCAGCGAAGGCTTCGTCCTGGGGGATGTCGTCGCCCAGCACTTCTTGCAGCTTGTCGTTGAGCACCACGATCAGCGAATCGACGTGCGCTTCGAGTTCGAGCAGCCCGACTTCGGCGTTCTTGGAGCGCCGATCGCCCTCCCAGTCAAAGGGCTTGGTGACCACGCCGACGGTGAGCACGCCCATCTCTTTGGCGATCTTGGCGATGATCGGCGCCGCGCCGGTGCCGGTGCCACCCCCCATGCCGGCGGTGATGAACAGCATGTGCGCGCCCTCGATGGCCTCGCGGATCGTGGCCTCGGCCTGCTCGGCGGCAGTGCGTCCCTTGTCGGGTTTGCTGCCTGCACCCAGACCGGTCTGGCCGAGCTGGATCACGCGGTGCGCGGCGGTTTTGCTCAGCGCCTGCGCGTCGGTGTTGGCGCAGATGAACTCCACCCCCTGCACGCGGCAGCGGATCATGTGCTCGACCGCGTTGCTGCCGCCGCCGCCGACGCCGATCACCTTGATCTGGGTGCCGCGGTTGAACTCTTCGACTTCGATCATTTCAATGCTCATTGCCTTACTCCTTGCTTGTCCAGAAAAAACGCCCAAAAATCAGAAATTGCCTACAAACCAGTCTTTGATGCGGCCCATGGCATTGCCCATGGAGCCGCTTTTTTGCGCCACCTTGTGCCCGCGCAGCCGCGCCAGCCGCGCCTCTTCGAGCAAACCCATGACGGTGGCGGCGCGCGGTTGCGCCACCATGTCGCTCAAGGCCCCGCGGTAGCTGGGGCTGCCCCGGCGCACCGGCTTGAGGAACACGTCTTCACCGAGCTCGACCATGCCCGGCATGGCGGCGCTGCCGCCCACGAGCACGATGCCGCTCGAGAGCAACTCCTCGTGCCCCGATTCGCGGATGACTTGCAGCGCCAGCGCGAAAATCTCTTCCACCCGGGGCTCGATCACGCCGGCCAGCGCCTGGCGGCTGAGCAACCGTGGGCCGCGGTCGCCCAAACCCGGCACCTCGACTTGCTGCTCGGGGTCGGCCAGCAACTGCTTGGCGCAGCCGCTCTCGACCTTGATGTCCTCGGCGTCCTTGGTCGGGGTGCGCAGGGCCATGGCGATGTCGTTGGTGATCAGGTCACCGGCGATCGGGATCACGGCGGTGTGGCGGATCGCGCCGCCGGCAAAGATCGCCACGTCGGTGGTGCCGGCGCCGATGTCGAGCAGCGCCACGCCGAGCTCTTTTTCGTCGGTGGTGAGCGCCGACAGGCTGGAGGCGAGCGGATTGAGCAACAGCTGCTCGACCTCGAGCCCGCAGCGGCGCACGCACTTGAGGATGTTTTCGGCCGCGCTCTGGGCGCCGGTGACGATGTGCACGCGCGACTCGAGCCGGATGCCGCTCATGCCGATCGGCTCCTTGACCTCCTGGCCGTCGATCACGAACTCTTGCGGCTCGACCAGCAGCAGGCGCTGGTCGGTGGAGATGTGGATGGCCTTGGCGGTGTCGAGTACGCGCGCCACGTCGGCGGGGGTGACTTCGCGCTCGCGGATCGCCACCATGCCGCTGGAATTCAGGCCGCGGATGTGGCTGCCGGTGATGCCGGTGTAGACGCGGGCGATGCGGCAGTCGGCCATCAGCTCGGCTTCCTTGAGCGCCTGCTGGATGCTCTGCACGGTGGCGTCGATATTGACCACCACGCCGCGCTTGAGGCCGTTGCTGGGGGCAACGCCAAAGCCGGCGAGTTTGAGCGCCCCATCGGGCAGCACCTCGGCCACCGCGACCATGATCTTGGTGGTGCCGATGTCGAGTCCAACGACGATGTCTTTGTATTCTTTGGGCATGGCGGTCTATGCTTCAAGGGGTAGGGGCTGCAGGGCGCACCCGTGGTGTGCCAACGGGGGTGTGCTGCACAGCCGGCAACTGCAGTTCGGCCAAGGTGCTCACGCCCCGGATGCGCAGGGCGTAGCCGTCGGGGTGGCGCAGATCGGCGCTTTCCAGCGGCCGCCCGCCGTAGTGCTGCAGCAGCGCCGGCACGGTCTGGGCGTATTGCTCGAAGCGCTGCAGCAGCTCTGCGGCGCTGCCGCGCCCGATCTCGATGCGCACGCCGTCGTCGAGCACGGCGCGCCAACTGCCGCGCTCGTCGAGCGCCAGCTGCGCGATGCCCCACCCCTGGCGCGCGAGCACGGGCTGCACAGCGCGGTAGAACTCGAGCACCTGCGGGGCGCGCTCGACGGGGCCGGACAAGACGCTCCAGTCAAGGCCCTGGGCCGCCGCCGGCTCGGCCTCGAACACCTCGCCGTGCTGATTGAGCAAGCGCGTACCCCCGGCCTGCCCCCACCAGGCCACGGGCTGATGCTCCTCGATGGTCACGAGCAGCCGGTTGGGCAACTGGCGCTGCACCACGGCGCTGCGCACCCACGGCGCGCCTTGCAGCTGCTGCTGCACCTGCTGCAGATCGAGCGTCAGCAGGTTGCCCTGCACCCGCCCGGCCAGATGCGCCTGCAAGGTGGCGGCGCGCTGGTGCTGCACCTGGCCTTGCACCACCACCGTGCTTAGGCTCCAGAACGGCTGGCGCAGCAACCAGCCGCCCAGCGCCACCAGCGCCAGCACGGCGGCGAGCAGCAACAGGGCGGTCGCGGCGCCGTCCATCAGGCGCACGTCGAGCGGCGGGGTGGGGGTCGGGTGCATGGCTTTATGGCGCGTCGGGCCCGGCTGCGGGCAGGGCTGGAGCGGCGGGCAAGGGGTTGTCGAGGCTGGCGCTGGCCAGCAGCTGCAGGCACAGGGCGTCGTAGCTGATGCCCACCGCCTGCGCCGCCATGGGCACCAGCGAGTGCCCGGTCATGCCGGGCGCTGAGTTGAGCTCCAGCAGGTAGGGGCGGCGGCTGGCGGCGTCGATCATCACATCGACCCGCGACCAGCCGCGGCAATCGAGGCTCTGGTAGGCCTGCACGGCCAGTTGCTGGATCGCGGCTTCTTCGGCTGCGGGCAGACCCGAGGGCACCAGGTACTGTGTTGCGTCGCTGAAGTATTTGTGCTCGTAGTCGTAGTTGCCACCGGGCGCGACAATGCGGATCAGCGGCAGCGCCTGCACCGCTTCGCCCTGCCCCAGCAGCGCCACCGTGACCTCGTCGCCGGCAATGTACTGCTCGCACAGCACCTCGGGGTCGCACCGCGCGGCCAGCGCGTAGGCGGCGGCGCACTCACTCGGGTGGCTGATCTTGCTCAGGCCGATGGTCGAGCCCTCGCGCGCCGGCTTGACGATCATCGGCGCGCCCAGCGCCGCCAGCGCGGCCGCGGTTTGGGCGCCGCTGCGCACCTGGCGCCAGTCGGGCGTGGGCAAGCCTTCGGCGCGCCACAGGCGCTTGCTCATGAGCTTGTCCATGCTCAGGCTCGAGGCCAGCACGCCCGGGCCGGTGTAGGGGATGCCCATGAGCTCGAGCGCGCCCTGCACCGTGCCGTCTTCGCCAAAGCGCCCGTGCAGGGCAATGAAGGCGCGCGCAAAGCCGGCGCGCTTGAGCTCGGACAACTCGTGCCCGGCGAGGTCGAAGGCGTGGGCGTCGACGCCGCTGCGCCGCAAGGCCGCGAGCACGCCCTGGCCCGACATCAGCGAGACCTCGCGCTCGGCCGAAAAGCCGCCCAGCAGCACCGCCACTTTGCCCAGTGCGTGCGGGTCGATCGGGGTCGGGTTCGGGGTCGTCATGCGGGCTCCTGCAATGTCTGGTTGGGGGTGGCTGGGGCGGCGTCGGCCAGCGCGCGCACCTGCGCCGCCACCGCGCCGATGGAGCCCGCGCCCATGCACAGCACCACGTCGCCGTCGCGGGCGTTGTCCAGAATGGCTTGCGCCAGCGCCCCGACTTCGGGCACGAACAGCGGCTCGAACTTGCCCGCCACCCGCAGCGCCCGCGCCAGCGCGCGGCCGTCGGCGGCGACGATGGGCGCTTCGCCGGCGGCATAGACCTCGGTCAGCAGCACGGCGTCGGCCGCGCCCATGACGCGCACAAAGTCTTCGAAGCAGTCGCGCGTGCGGCTGTAGCGGTGCGGCTGAAACGCCAGCAGCAGGCGCCGGCCCGGAAAGGCGCCGCGTGCCGCCGCCAGCGTGGCCGCCATTTCCACCGGGTGGTGGCCATAGTCGTCGATCAGCGTCGCCGTGCCGCCGCCAGGCAGCGCCGCTTCGCCGTGGCGCTGGAAGCGCCGGCCCACGCCCTTGAACTGCGCCAGCGCCTGCAGCAAGGCGGCGTCGGGCAGGTCGAGCTCGGCCGCCAGCGCGATCGCCGCCAGCGCGTTGAGCACGTTGTGCTGCCCCGGCAGGTTCAGCACCACCTCGAGCTCGGGCAGCTCGACGCCGTTGCGCCGCTGCACCCTGAAGTGCATCTGGGCGCCGACGGCGCGCAGATCGAGGGCGCGCACCTGGGCATCGGGGCTCAGGCCGTAGCTGGTGATGGGGCGCTGGATCTGGCTCAGCAGGGCGCGCAGGTGCGGGTCGTCGATGCAGACAGTGGCCGTGCCGTAGAAGGGCATGCGGTGCAAAAAGTCGACGAAGGCCTGCTTGAGGCGACCGAAGTCGTGGCCGTAGGTCTCCATGTGGTCGGCGTCGATGTTGGTGACCACCGCCAGCACCGGCATCAGGTTGAGGAACGAGGCGTCGGACTCGTCGGCCTCGACCACGATGTATTCGCCGGCCCCGAGGCGGGCGTTGGCCCCGGCGCTGTTGAGGCGCCCGCCGATGACGAAGGTCGGGTCCAGCCCGGCGGCGGCGAGCACGCTCGTGACCAGGCTGGTGGTGGTGGTCTTGCCGTGGGTGCCGGCGATGGCGATGCCTTTTTGCATGCGCATCAGCTCGGCCAGCATGAGCGCACGCGGCACCACTGGCAACAGACGCTCGTGCGCCGCCTGCACCTCGGGGTTGTCGGGTTTGACGGCGGTGGAGGTGACGATGCAATCGGCGCCGGCAATCTGCTCGGCGGCGTGGCCGATGTGGATGCGCGCGCCCAGACGCTGCAGGCGCTCGGTGCTGGCACTGGCGGCGAGGTCGGAGCCCGAGATGGCGTAGCCCTGGTTGAGCAGCACCTCGGCGATGCCGCTCATGCCCGAGCCGCCGATGCCGACGAAGTGGATGTGACGGATGGCGTGTTTCATGGGGTCTGGGGGGCGTAGCGCTGACAGGCCTGCAGCAGCGCCGCCACGGCGCCGGTGCGGGCCTGGGCGTGGGCGCGCTCGGCGCGCTGTTGCAACTCGGTGCGGCTCAGGTGTTGCAGGCGCTGCGCGAGGTCGTCGGGCTGCAGTTGCGCTTGCGGCAGCAGCCAGGCGGCGTCGGCATCGACCAGAAAGCGCGCGTTGTGGGTCTGGTGGTCATCGACGGCGTGCGGGAACGGCACCAGGATCGAGGCCGCGCCCACCGCCGCCAGTTCGCTCACCGTGCTGGCGCCGGCGCGCGCCAGCACCAGGTCGGCGGCGGCAAAGGCGCTGGCGGTGTCGTCGATGAAGGGCGTGAGCGTGGCCTGCACGCCGGCGCTGGCGTAGGCGGCGCGCAGGGCCTCGATCTGCTTGGCGCCGCTCTGGTGCGTGACCTGCGGCCGGCGCTCGGGCGCGATGCGCGCCAGCGCCTGCGGCACGACCTCGTTGAGCGCCTTGGCCCCGAGGCTGCCACCGACCACCAGCAACTTGAGCGGCCCGCTGCGGCCGGCAAAGCGCTGCGCCGGGGCCGGCTGCTCGGTAAAGGCGGCGCGCAGCGGGTTGCCGATCCACTCGCCCTTGGGCAAGGCGTTGGGGTAGGCGGTAAAGACGCGGTCGGCCACCTGCGCCAGCACGCGGTTGGCCATGCCGGCAACGGAATTTTGCTCGTGCAGCAGCAAGGGGGCGCCGGCCAGCACGCTCATCATGCCGCCGGGAAAGCTGATGTAGCCGCCCAGCCCCAGCACCACGTCGGGGTGCAAGCGGCGCATCACGCGCCAGCTCTGCCAAAAGGCGCGCTGCAGGCGCAGCGGCAGCAAGGCCAGCGTGAGCGCCCCTTTGCCGCGCACGCCGCCAAACTGCACCGGCTCGAAGGCAAAGCCGCGCTCGGGCACCAGCCGCGACTCCATGCTGTCGGGCGCGCCCAGCCAGTGCACGCGCCAGCCCTGGGCGCGCAGCGCTTCGGCCACGGCCAGGCCGGGGAAGATGTGGCCACCGGTGCCGCCGGCCATGATCAGTGCGCAGGGGGGTTGGGTCATACCCGGCCTCCGTGCATGAGTTTGCGGTTTTCGTGGTCGGCGCGCAGCACGATGGCGATGGCGATCAGGTTCAGCACAATGGCCGAGCCGCCAAAGCTCATGAAGGGCAGCGTCAGGCCCTTGGTGGGCAGTGCGCCGAGGTTGACGCCGATGTGGATGAAGGCCTGAAAGCCGATCCACAGCGCGATGCCCTGCACCAGCAGACCAGCAAACACCTGCTCGAGCGCGATCGACTGGCGCCCGATCTGCATCAGACGCCGCACCAGCCACCAGAACACGGCGATCAGCAGCAGTACCCCAACCAGGCCCAGCTCCTCGCCGATCACGGCCAGCAAAAAATCGGTGTGCGCTTCGGGCAGCCAGTGCAGCTTTTCGATGCTCGCCCCCAGCCCGACGCCAAACCACTCGCCGCGGCCAAAGGCGATGAGCGCGTGCGTGAGCTGGTAGCCCTTGCCCAGCGCGTGTTCGACGCTGAAGGGGTCGAGGTAGGCAAAGACGCGCTCGCGCCGCCACGGCGAGCTGACGATCAGCAGCGCAAACACGCCCACCAGCAGACCCGAGACGATGAAGAACATGCGCGCGCTCACGCCGCCGAGGAACAAAATGCCCATGGCGATCACGGCGATCACCATGAAGGCGCCCATGTCGGGCTGCATGAGCAGCAACACCCCGAGCAGGCCCAGCGCCAGGCACATGGGGAAGATGGCGCGGAAAAAGCGCTCCTTGACCTCCATGCGGCGCACCATGTAGCCGGCGGCGTACATGGCGATGGTCAGCTTGGCGAGTTCGGAGGGCTGGAAGTTCATGAGCCCGAGCGGTATCCAGCGCCGTGCGCCATTGACCTCGCGCCCGATGAAGGGGATGAGCACGGCGATCAACAGCACCACCGTAGCCGCCAGCAACCAAGGCGACCATTCCTGCCAGCGCTTCATGGGCACCTGAAAGGCCAGCAGCGCCGCCACCGTGGCGACCCCGAGGGCGATCAGGTGGCGGAGCAGAAAATGCTCGTGCTCGAGGTTGCGAAAGCGCGGGTTGTCGGGCATGGCGATGGTGGACGAATAGACCATCACCAGACCCCAGCACAGCAGCGCCACCACGACCCACAGCAGCACCTGGTCGAAGCCGAGCTCGCGCACGGCGGTGTGGTGGCGGCTGCGCGCGTGATCGACGCTGGCCAGGCGCACCGGCAGTTCGCCGGCGCTGCCGTCGGCGCGCCACCAGCCCAGCCAGCCTTGCCAGCCTGCATGGGGGGCGCTGCGCTCAGTGGCGGCCGCAGCCGAGGAGGGCCGGCTCATGCGGGTGTACCCCCCTCTTGCTGCAACTCGCGCACCGTGGCCACGAACACTTGGGCGCGGTGGGCGTAGTCGCGAAACATATCGAGGCTGGCGCAAGCGGGCGAGAGCAGCACCGCGTCGCCGGGCTGTGCCTGCGCGGCGCACCAGCGCACGGCTTCGGGCAAACTGGCGCAGCGCTGCAGCGGCACGCCGCAATCGGCCAGCTCCGCTTCGATGGTGGCGGCATCGCGCCCGATCAGCGCCACAGCGCGGGCGTAGCGTGCCACGCCTGGAGCCAGCGGGGCGAAGTGCTGGCCTTTGCCGTCGCCGCCCAGTATGAGCACCAGTTTGCGCTCGACCCCGAGTCCGTTCAGGGCCGCCAGGGTGGCGCCGACGTTGGTGCCCTTGCTGTCGTCGATGTATTCGACCTCGGCCACGATCCCGACCGGTTCCACCCGGTGCGGTTCGCCCCGGTAGTCGCGCAGGCCGTGCAGCAGCGGTGCGAGTTCGGCGCCGGCGGCGCTGGCCAAGGCCAAGGCGGCCAAGGCGTTGCTGGCGTTGTGGCGGCCGCGGATGCGCAGGGCTTCGGCGGGCATGAGCAGTTGCAGGCGCGGGGTGGCGGCGGCGTGGGCGGCGGCATCGGCTGTTGCGTTGGCGCCGGGGCGGCGGCGGGGCGCGAGGGCGTGTGCGTCGTCGGCCAGCGCGCGCACCAGCCAGGTGAGGCCGTTGACGCTTTGCAGCCCCCAGTCGCCGGGGCGCTGTGGCTCGTCGGTGCCGAAGGTTTGGTAGGGGCGCGGCGGCGGTTCTGGAGCGCGGCGGCGGCTGGCTGGGGCAGCCTGGGCAGTGGCTGCGTGGACCGGGGCCGGGCACCAGCTCATGACGGTGGCGTCGTCGCGGTTGAGCAGCATGAGGGCGCGCTGGCCAAAGATGCGTGCTTTGGCGGCGCCGTAGGCGGCCATGGTGCCGTGCCAGTCGAGGTGGTCTTCGCTCAGATTGAGCACGGTGGCGGCGCTGGCTTCGAAGCCCTCGACGGCGTCGAGCTGGAAGCTGGAGAGTTCGAGCACCCAGGCCTGGGGCAGCTCGTGCAGGTGTTGCGCTTGCAGGCGCTGGCGCAGGACGTCGAGCAGATTCGGGCCGATGTTGCCTGCCACGGCCACGTCCCAGCCAGCCGCTTGCAGCAGGTGAGCGGTGAGCGCGGTGGTGGTGGTTTTGCCGTTGGTGCCGGTGATGGCCAGGACGTGGGGGCGGTAGCTGGCGGTGGCGCTGTTTTGGGCTGGGGCGTTGGCGCGGGCTGGGCAGGGGCGGGGTTCGTCAGTCGCAGGCTCCGATTCCTCACCCCGCCCCCGCCCAGCCCGCGCCACATGGGCGCTGGCAGCCACTTCTGCGGCGCCGCCCAGCGCTTGCAGCGCTTGGCCAAACAGGCCCAGCTCACCCACGATGGCGGTGCCGGCGCTTTGGGCGGCGGCGCTCAGTTCGGCCATGTCGCTGGGCAAGATGCCGGGGCTGCGGCAGACCAGGGCCCAGGGGGCCGCGGCGTACAGGGAGGCATCGAAGCGCGTGCCCAAGCGCAGTTGCACCTGGGGCAACTCGGCCGCCAGGGTGGCGGCTTGGGGGGCGCTGGGGCGGCTGTCGGCCACCGTCACGTGCGCCCCGGCCAGCGCGCACCAGCGCGCCAGCGCCAGACCGGATGCGCCCAAGCCCAGCACCAGCACCGGGCGGCCGGCCAGCGCTTGCGCAGCGGGTGCCAGTGCGCGCTGCAGCCTC
>JBGFRU010000017.1:0-10243 GCA_041694945.1 Pseudomonadota bacterium | reverse complement strand
CTGAGAAACGAGCTCGAAGCACCAAGTACGAACCGACCTCTGTGCCGGACGCCGCCCCTCAATTACACACCGGTTTCATGCGTCGCGGGTGCCGCGTTCGCGGAATGGATAACTGAGAGGCAAGCTGTGGCTTGGGAACCGTGGCTGGTGCTGGCGCACGGCCAGGCAGCGCCCTGGCGGCAACGCACGGGCGGCTTGACGGCTTGCCCGCGTTGTGAGCTTGGCGTGTTGCGCCAAGGCCACGCCGCATTTGACTCAGATCAAGAGCACTTGCGAATCGTTCGCATTGGTGTTTATAATCAAGCCATGCAAACGCCTGCCCTCGCCCACCCTGCCACGCACAGGTGTGCTCCCGCGCCCAGCTCGAGTGAGCGCGCCTGGACGTTTACCGAGCTCAGCGCCGGCCAGCGCACGCTGCTGATCGAGCACGCCGGGCAGGTCTATCGCCTCAGCCTGACGGGGCAAAACAAACTCATCCTGACCAAATGATGCGCCGCCGGACGCGCGCCCCTGCCTGACTTCTCCGCCCTCAGCCAGCCAGTCACCGCCTGCGGTGCCACGAGCCAGCCAGTGTTTCCTTCTTTGCACTCGCCACTGGACCGACTCGTGACCCAACTTTCCCGAACCCCTTCCCCTTTCCTGCTGCACCCGATCGCGCTGGCCTGCCTGCTGGGCAGCGGCTTGGCTTGGGCGCAGAGCACGCCCAGCGCACGCACCGGTGCGGCCAGCCCAACCACCGGCAGCAGCGCAGCCGCGCCGACCGCTGGCAGTGGCGCATCGACGGCGCAACTGGATGCCGTGGTGGTCAGCGGCGCACGCGCCGAGCGCGAACTGGGCGACGTGCCGCAGCGCATCGACGTGCTCGAAGGCGCGGCACTGGACCCCACCCAAGCGCAGGACATCCGCGAACTGGTGCGCGACTTGCCCAACGTCGAGGTGCGCCGGGCACCGCAGCGCTTCGGCGCCGTGCTGGGTGCCACCGGGCGCGACGGCAACGCCGGCTTCAACATCCGCGGCATGCAGGGCAACCGGGTGCTGCTCACCGTCGATGGCGTGCGCATGCCGCGCGAACTGGTCGCCGGCGTGCTGGGATCGGCCGCCTTTGGCCGCGACTACTACGATATGGGCCTGATCGAGCGCGTGGAAGTGGTGCGCGGCGCGACCTCGGCCCTGTACGGTTCCGACGGCCTGGGCGGCATGGTGGCGATGTTCACGCTGCGCCCCGAGAGCCTGCTGCAGCCCGGCCAAACCCTGGGTGGCCGCCTGATGCTGCGCGCCGACACCGAGGACGATAGCAGCGGCATCGGCCTGACGCTGGCCGGCCTGGCCAGCGCACAGTGGCAGTGGCTGGGCAGCGTGCAAACCGGACGTGCGGGCGCACTCGACAACCAGGGCACCAACCAGGCCGCCAACAGCACCCGCACCGCACCCAACCCGCAGCGCGATCGCAACCACGCCCTGCTGGGCAAGCTGGTATTTGCGCCCGGCGGCGGGCAGCAGCACACCTTCACCGCCGAACAGGTAGAAAAATCCACCGATGTCGATGCCTTGAGTGCGCGTGGTGTCAACCCGTTGGCGCCCGGTGCCACGCGCGACTTGCGCGGCGAAATGGATTCGAGCCGCACGCGCCTGAGCTGGGATGGCCAGTTCTCGCTGCGCGCCGCCTGGGCCGACAGCCTGCGCGCCCACGTCGGCCTGCAGCAGGCCGAAAAACGCGAAGTGGCGATCGAGCACCGCAATGCCAGCACCAGCCCACCCAACCCAGCCACCTTCCGCGTGCGCGACGTCACTTACTGGGAGGACATCTGGCAAGCGTCGCTGCAAGCCGAACGCCGCCGCGGCCTGGGCCACGGCTGGGCGCAGCAGCTGGTCTATGGCATCGAGCTCACACGCACCGACATGGAAAACCTGAGCACCGGCGTGGCGCCACCAGCGGGCGACACCTTCCCCTTGCAGCGCTTCCCGACCACCCGCGAGACCACGCAGGCGCTGTTCGTGCAAAGCGAGTTCTTAAGCGAGCGCTGGAGCATCATCCCGGCGCTGCGCTACGACCGCTTCGACATCGACGCGCAGGAAAGCCCCCTGTTCCGGCGCGCACTGGCCGACCTGTCCGGCGATGCGCTCTCGCCCAAGCTGGGCCTGATTTTCAGGCCAGAGGCAAACTGGCAGATTTTCAGCAATCTGGCGGCGGGGTTCCGCGCTCCCAGTCCGTTGCAACTCAACAACTTCTTTGAAAACCTGGTGGGGGCTTCACCTTACCGCACGATCCCGAACCCCAACCTGCGCCCGGAAAAGAGCCGCACCTTTGAGCTCGGTGCGCGCGGCCAGCACGGCGCGCTGCAGTGGCTGGCCACGGCTTTCACCGGTCGCTACCGCGACTTCATCGAAGACGGCGTGTTCGTGGGCGGAGCCGGGACAGTGGCCGATCCGCGCACCTTCCAGTCGGTCAACCGCGGCCGCGTGCGCATGCACGGCTTTGAGCTCGAAGGCCGCTGGGCCCTGAGCACGGCCACCACGCTGCGCGCCAGCTATGGCCAGACCGAAGGCCGCGACACAGTGCTGAACCAGCCGCTGAACTCGGTCAACCCGGAACGGTTGGTGCTGGGGCTGGAACACCGGCTGCAGCAGTGGACGCTGGGCGCACGCCTGACGCACACCGCCGCCAAGGACCGGGCCGACATCCTGAACACCCTCACCGGCGGCGCGCAGCAGTTTGCCCCCCCGAGCTGGACCACACTCGACCTCAACGCCAGTTGGCAGATCAACCGCAGCATGCGCCTGAGCGCGGCGCTCAACAACCTCACCGACCGCAAATACTGGCAGTGGAGCAACGTGCAGGGCCTGGCCGGAAATTCGGCCGTGCTCGATGCCTTCAGCTCGCCGGGGCGCAGCCTTTCCTTGTCACTGGTCAGCAGTTTTTAATCGGAGCCACACCATGAACACCGCCGAAATCCGCCAAGCCTACCAAGCGGCACGCGCCAAGGGCCTGCGCGCGCGCGACGCCGCCGAACACATCGGCCTGTCCGAAGGCGCTGCGCTAGCCGCGCACCTCGGAACACACGAGCAGCCGACGCGCACCATGGCGCTGCGCCCCGACTGGCTGGAGCTGCTCAAAGCGCTGCAGCCCTGCGGTCCGTTGCTGGCGCTGACGCGCAACCGCAGCGTGGTGCACGAAAAAACCGGGGTCTATGAAAAGCTGTCGGCTCACAACCAGGTCGGGTTGGCACTGGGCAAAGAGATCGATTTGCGGCTGTTTTTCAAGCAGTGGCACGCCGGCCTGGCGGTGACCGAGCTGCACCCGGACGCCGACAAGCCGGCCAGCAGCAGCCTGCAATTCTTCGACCGTCAGGGCGCGGCGGTACACAAGATTTTCTTGCGTGAAGGCAGCGACCGCGCCGCCTGGCAGGCGGTGCTGGCGCAGTGGCAGGACGCACAGGCCGCAGCGCCGGTGTTCGAGTCACCCGCTGCGGCCGAGCCCAAGGGGGCCGACCCTGCCGTTGACGCCGCCGCCTTTGCCCAGGCCTGGTCCGAGATGAGCGACGTGCACCAGTTCTTCCCGCTGCTGCGCGAGTTTGGCGTGGAGCGCCAGCACGGTTTGCGCCTGGTCGAGGGCCGCTTCACGCGCCGCGTCGCGCACGGCTCGGTGCGCCAGATGCTGATGGAGGCCGCCTTTGACGACACCCCGATCATGGCTTTCGTGGGCAGCAGCGGCTGCATCCAGATCCACAGCGGGCCCATCAAGCGCGTCGAGCCGCTGGAGATGCGCGGCCAGGTGTGGCTCAACGTGCTCGACCCCGGCTTCAACCTGCACCTGCGCGAAGACCACATCGGCGACGTCTGGGTGGTGGAAAAGCCCAGCAGCGACGGCACCATCAGCTCGCTCGAGGTGTTCGATGCGCACGGCGATCTGATGGCCTTGTTCTTCGGCGCACGCAAGCCCGGCAACCCCGAGCTGAGCGAGTGGCGCCATTTGCTGGCGCACCTGTCGGGGGCTGAAGAAGGCGCGTCGGCATGAGCCAACCAGTCGTGCACCCGAGGGCAGCGGCGGATGCGTCGGATGCGGCAGCCGCACCGGCACGGCGTCCGGCGGCGTGCGTTGGTTCCAACGCCAGCGCAAATGCCGCCCCGGCCCTGACGCGGCGCGCCTGCGCCTTGGGTCTTGCCGCACTGGCCTCGGGTGCCGCGGCAGCCCGTGCGCCCAGCCCGCGCCTGATCACCGTCGGCGGCAGCATCACCGAAGCGGTGTTTGCCTTGGGCGCGCAAGACCAACTGGTGGGAACCGACACCACCAGCCTGTACCCGGCGGCGGCGCAAGCCACGCCCAAGGTGGGATACATGCGCCAACTGTCGGCCGAAGGGCTGCTGGCCTTGCGCCCGAACGTGGTGCTGGCGCTGGCGGGTTCAGGCCCGCCGCGGGTGCTGACGCAGTTGCGCTCGGCGCGGGTGCAGGTGGAGCTGATCGAGCGCCGCCACGAATGGAGCGATGTGGTGCGCACGCTGCAAGCCGCGGGCCAGGCCACCGGGCGCAGCGCGCAAGCGCAGGCGCTGCTGGCCCAGCTCGAGCAGCGCTGGCACAGCGTGCGCGCGCGCATCCAGGCCCAAACCGGCCCGGTGCCGCGCGTGCTGTTCATCATGGCGCACGGCGGCAGCCCGCTGGTGGCTGGGCAGCAAACCGCTGCCCACGCCATGCTCACGCTGGCCGGGGCGCAGAACGTGATCAGCGGCTTCAACGGCTTTCGCCCCCTGACGGCCGAGTCCATGGCGGCTACCGCGCCGCAGCTCATCGTGACCACCACGCAAAGCCTGCAAGCGGTAGGCGGCGAGACCGGCTTTTGGCAGCGCCCCGAGCTGCGCCTGACCCCCGCCTGGCAACGCCAGCAAAGCGGGCGCACTGCCCTGCTGCACCACGACGCGCTGGCGCTGCTGGGCTTTGGGCCGCGCCTGCCGCAAGTGCTGGAAGCCTTGCACCAGGGCTTGCAGCAGGCATGAACACCCTGGCCCTGAAACGCTGGCTGCCGCGCGGGCGCAGACCGGACGCGCAAGCCAACCCAGCCAACCCAGCCACCTCCGCCACCTCCGCCACCTCCGCCACCTCCGCCATCTCCGCCGCCATCTCCGCCGCCACCTCCGCCACCGCACCCGGCAGCGCGCGCCAAGCGCGCACACGCGGCCCCTGGGTGTTGTGGGCGCTGCTGCTGGGCGTGCTGCTGAGCCTGCTCTGGGCCAGCGGACAGGGCGCTTTTGGCCTGCCCTTGGCCGAGCTGCCTGCGGTTTGGGCGGCGGCCTTGTGGGGCAGCGCCGAACGGGGCGCGGCCGAGCTGGTGTTTTTCAACATCCGCTTGCCGCGGCTGGTGTTGGCCGTGGCGGCCGGTGCCAGTTTAGGGCTGGCCGGGGCGCTGATGCAGGGCCTGTTTCGCAACCCGCTGGCCGACCCAGGGCTGATCGGTGTCAGCAGCGGCGCGGCGCTGGCGGCGGCGTTTGCCATCGTCGTCGCCAGCGTCTGGTGGCCCGATGTGCCGCTGGCCTTGGGCACCTGGCCGCTGATTCTGATGGCCTTTGGCGGCGGCCTGGTGGTCACGGCGCTGATCTACGCCTTGGCCCTGGGCGAGGGCGGAACCAGGGTCGGCATCATGCTGCTGGCCGGCATCGCCATCAACGCCCTGGCTGGGGCCGGCATCGGCTTACTCAGCTACATCGCGACCGACGAGCAACTGCGCAACCTGCAGTTCTGGATGCTGGGCAGCCTGGGCGGCGCGCATTGGGAGGCGGTCACGGTGGTGGGGCTGATCGCGCTCGCGTGCGCCTTGCTGGCGCATGGCCTGGCGCGGCCGCTGAACGCGCTCGCGCTGGGCGAGGCGCAAGCGGTCATGTTGGGCGTGCCGATCGAGCGCCTCAAGCTCGGCTGCGTGCTGCTCACCGCGCTGGCGGTGGGAGCCGTGACGGCTACGGCAGGCATCATCGGTTTCATCGGCCTGGTGGCGCCGCACATGGTGCGCCTGCTCGCCGGCCCCGATCACCGCTGGGTGCTGCCGGGTTCGGCGCTGCTGGGGGCCATACTGGTGCTGCTGGCCGACGCCTGGGCGCGCACCGTGATCGCACCCGCCGAGCTGCCGCTGGGCATCATCACCGCGCTGGTCGGCGTGCCGTTCTTTTTGCTGCTGCTGCGCAGCGCGCACGCGCGCACGCTCTGAAGGCGGCGCCCTCTACCTCATTCGCAGCCCAAACCCCATGCCCGCCCGTCCCTCAAGCCAGCACGCAGTCGCCGCATGAATGCCCGCCTGCCCCACGCTGCGCTCACCCACGCCGCCCACGCTGCACCCGGCCCGGGCCTGGTGGCGCGCCAGATCGGCGTGCAGATCCATGGCCGCAGCCTGCTCGACGGCGTGGACCTGACGCTGGTGCCGGGCGAGCTGGGCGTGATCCTTGGCCCCAACGGCGCCGGCAAATCGACCCTGTTGCACGTGCTGGGCGGCTTGCGCAAGGCGCAAAGCGGTGCCGTCTGGCTCGACGGCGAGCCGGTGGGCGTGCGCAACAGCGCGGCCCTGGCACGCCGACGCGCCTTTTTGCCGCAAGAGCTGGTGCCTGCCTTCGACTTCACGGCACAAGAGGTGGTGGAACTCGGGCGTTATCCGCACCGGCTGCAACCCAGCGCCGACGAGGCCGGCATCGTGCGCGCTGCGCTCGAACACTGCGCCGTGGCGCATCTGGCGCAGCGCAGCATCCGGCTGCTCAGCGGCGGCGAGCGCGCACGGGTGCAGCTCGCCCGCACCCTGGCGCAAGTCTGGCACCCCAGCCCCGACGGTCGCGCCTGCTGGCTGCTGCTCGACGAACCCACCGCCGCGCTCGACCTGCAACACCAGCACGCCACCCTGCACACCTTGCGCCAGTGGAGCCGCAGCCACCGCGCCGGCGTGCTGCTGGTGCTGCACGACCTCAACCTTGCATTGCGCTACGCCGACCGCTGCTGGGTGCTGCAAGACGGGTGCCTGGTGCAACACGGTGCGCCCGATGCGGTGCTGCAAGCCGAGCTCGTACACGCGGTCTGGCAGGTGCACACGCACCGCGTCCACGACCCGAGCGGCGTGGCGCAATTGCTGCTGGCACCCTGATGGTTGGCGCCGGCCGTCGCCAGCAATAGCCGCCGCAGCGAAGCCGAGGTGCGCGAGCTGGCGGCGCCGCACCTGCCGCTTTGAGGCGGGCAGTTGGTGCATGCCCTGCCCGTGCAGTCGCACCGCTTGTTTGCGCCTTTGGTGCTGGGCTTGGCGCGAGAGCCTTCTTCCGTCTTCTTTGTCCATGCCATACGCATTGGGACTGCCATCGGAATTTCAAGGGTTATTGGCCTGGTCTATAAGCAGGGACAAAAATCCATCGGTTTTATTTGTCCCATCAAGCGCGCAACACCACTCTACCCGCAGGCCAGCCCCTACTTGCCCACCAGATCGTTGAGCCTTTGGGCCTCGAACTGCTCGAGCCGGGCGGCGTCGGGGGGCAGCGGCGGGTTCAGGCCCTGCTGGGCCGACAACTGCTCCAATGCCTGCCACAGCAGAGCGATCTGGTGTTCCTGGCTGGCGGTGCTGTCGATCAGGCCGCGCAGCGCCTGACTGAGCGGGTCGTCGCTTTGCGTGATGCCGTAGGCCGAAAAACCCAGTTTCGCGGCCTGCTCCTCGCGCCGGGCATCGGCTTGGGCCAAAATGATGCGCGCCGGGTTGCCCACCGCCGTGGCCCCAGGTGGCACGGCCTTGGTCAACACCGCGTTGCTGCCCACGCGCGCGCCGTCGCCCACCACAAAGCCGCCCAGCACCTTGGCGCCGGCCCCGATCACCACGTCGCGCCCCAGCGTCGGGTGCCGCTTGGCGCCCTTGTGCAGCGCCACGCCGCCCAACGTGACGCCGTGGTAAATGGTGCAGCCGTCGCCGATTTCGGCTGTCTCGCCGATCACCACCCCCATGCCGTGGTCGATGAACACGCGCGCACCGATCTGCGCGCCGGGGTGGATTTCGATGCCGGTGAGCCAGCGGCTCCAGTGCGCCAGCCAGCGCGCCAGCCATTTCCAGCCCCGGCCCCACAGCCGGTGCGCGATGCGGTGCAGCAGCAGCGCATGCAAGCCGGGGTAGCAGGTCAGCACCTCCCAGCGCGAACGCGCCGCCGGGTCGCGCTCCAAAATGCAATCGAGGTCGGACTTGAGTCGGGCAAACATAGCCGCGCAGTCTAACCTTTGGTTTGCGCCAAGCGCAACACCGCGCGCGCCACCCCGCGCAAAATATGGATTTCGGCCAGCGTGGGCTGGGCCCGGTTGAGCAACTGCTGCAGACGCGGCAGCAGTTTTTTGGGGGCCGCCGGGTCGAGGTATTGCAGCGCCACCAGCGCCTCTTGCCAATGCGCCAGCGCCGCGGCCACGGTGGCGGCGTCGGCGGGGGTGTCGGCGGCGTTGTGCCGCAGCGGTGCGGGAGCGCCGGGAGGCTGAGCGGCGCGGTCTTCGGTGCGATCTGCGGTGCGATCTTCGGTATGGTGGCCGGCGCGATCGTGGGTACGGTCGAGGGTACGGTCGTCGGCGCGGTCGTTGGTGTGAAGCTCAAAGCCACCCAAAGCCAGCCGCCACTCGTAGGCGATCAGTTGCACTGCGGCGGCCAAGTTGAGCGAACCGTAGCCGGGCGCGGTCGGGATGCGCAGGCTGGCGTGGCAGCGATAGACGTCGGCGTTGCTCAAGCCATAGCGCTCGGGGCCAAAGACAAACGCCACCCCGTGCGCGGCGGCCGGCGCGGCCCGCTGCGCCTGCACCCAAGTGCCCAAATGCTCGCGCGGGGCCAGAGTGGGCGGGCCAAAGTCGCGCGCCGTCATGGCGGTGGCGCACAGATGCGTGATGCCGCCCAAGGCCTCGTCGAGCGTGGCACACACCCGCGCCGCCGCCAGCACGTCGGCGGCGCCGCTGGCGCGCTCCAGCGCCTCGGGGCGCTGCAACACATCGGCCCAGCGCGGCCGCACCAGCACCAGATCGGCAAAACCCATCACCTTGAGCGCGCGCGCCACCGCCCCCACATTGCCAGCGTGGCTGGGCTCGATCAAAATAAAGCGGCTGACGATCGGCTGGTTGTGCATGGGCTCAATGAGGGGGTGGGGGCGGTGGGCGAGTTGAACCCGGATTGTCCATGAGCCGCTGCTGCGGTGCGGCTGGCGTGGCGCAACCTTGGCGGCCACAGTGCCCCGGTGATATACTTGCGCAGCGGCGTGTCAGCCCAAAGTAGTAATGTCCCCTTTGCCCCACCAGCCCCTACCCAAAAAATTCAAGGTCAAACCATCATGGCACTCTGTTAAGATCAAAACGCATGAAACCATGGGTACGTTGCGCGCAAGGCCGAGCCGTGCCAGGTGCCAGAAAATCGTGCTCCGACCACGGTGAGTATTCCGTGGGGGTAAGGGCTGGGGCACTGGGGGCAGTCGGCCTCATGCCGTCCGCTGCGCGGCCAAAAATCGGCCAAACGCCCCCAGCGCCCCAGCCCTACGTAACTCGTTACTTGCCATCGATTTCCATGTTTTTAGCTTAACCGAGTGCCATGAGGGTCAAACCAGTTTTCCTGCCACAACTCTCGAAGCGACCATGAGCAGTCAGCGCGTATTCAAATCAAGTGACCACATGCAAGTAAGCGACGGGGAACCGATTCGTTCCGTGGTCCAAGAGTCGGAACATGCAGTCGTCGTCGCCTGGCATGTCGAGCCGGGCCAAACCATTGCACCGCATACGCATCCGGAAGGCCAAGATACTTGGACGATTCTCTCCGGTCACGGCGAATATCAAATCGACGAACAAGGCCACACCGTCAAGGTCACGTCTGGCGATGTCGCAGTAGCAAAACAAGGCCAAGTGCACGGGGTCAAATGCACGAGCCACGAACCCCTGCGGTTTATTTCCGTAGTCGCCCCAATCGAAGCAGGTTATGTTCCTCTTCCACCACGCGCCTGACTGGGCGGTCAAGCGGACGCATGCCCAAGTTTCGCATCCCCGATGATTGCATAGAGGTTTAGCTCGTGGCGCTGGGGCGCTTGGGGCCGTTGGTAGATCTCATGGGCTGGGGCGCTGGGGGCAGTTGGCCGATTTTTGGCCGCGCAGCGGACGGCATGAGGCCGGCTGCCCCCAGCGCCCCAGCCCCCACCCCCCCCACCCCCCACCCCCCCCCCCCCCCCCCCCCCCCCCCCCCCCCCCCCGCCCCCCCCCCCCCCCCCCCCCCCCCCCCCCGAAAAGAGCCCC
>JBGFRU010000048.1:0-82365 GCA_041694945.1 Pseudomonadota bacterium | reverse complement strand
ATTTTTGGCCCTGCTTAGGCGCAAACCACAGCCATAGTGCCACTATGGCGCGGATTTGCAACGACAGCAGGGACGAAAAGGCGCGGTTTTATGTTCCAGATAGCGCGCAACGCCACACTAGAATCCCCTGGTCATGGCCATTGAACTCTACAACCACAAAAATCACGTCTGCCTGATGTTCGCGCACCTGAGCGACGAGGGCGGCGAAGCGGTGCAGGCCAACCAGTTTCTGATCGTTGACGAGCAGCAAGGCGCCATCATCGACCCCGGTGGCAACGTGGCTTACAACGAGCTGCTCCTCAGCATCAACCGCTTTTTTCCGCCCCACAAACTGACCGAAATCCTGGCCTCGCACGCCGATCCGGACATCATCGCTTCGCTCGATCGCTGGATGACCAGCACCCAGGCCACGCTGTACATTTCGCGCCTGTGGGAGCGGTTTGCGCCGCATTTCTGCAAGCCGGGCAAGACCGCCGGGCGCATCGTTGGCATCCCGGATGCGGGCATGCGCATTCCGCTGGGCCGCAGCGAGATCGTGGCGCTGCCGGCGCATTTCATGCACGCCGAGGGCAACTTTCAGTTCTGGGATCCCGTCAGCCGCATCCTGTTCTCGGGCGATCTGGGCGTGTCGCTGGGCACCTCGGCCGACGCCGCCCAACCCATCACCTCGCTGGCGCCGAACCTCCCCCGCATAGAGGCTTTTCACCGCCGCTACATGGTCTCGCAAAAGGTGCTCAGGCTATGGGCCAACATGGCCCGCCAGCTGCTGCCCATCCGCATGATCGTGCCGCAACACGGTGCGCCGCTGAGCGGCCCGGCGGTGCAAGAATTCATCGACTGGATCGAGACCCTGAGCTGCGGCATCGACCACCTGACGCAAGCGGACTACGCCATTCCCAAGTGAGCGCGGCAGCAAAGCGCTGCGTCTGCCCGCCCCTTGCCTGTCAGGCGTGACGGCGCGGGCCGGGTCGGCCTTCAATGCGAAGACCGGCCTTTTCCTGCCCATGCCATGCCCTCACTTCATCGCGCCGGCGGCCACAGGCGTGCGGTATGCACCAAGGCCAGCACCCAAACCGTGCCGCCGTCGATCTCATACACCAGCCTGTAGCTTTCGTGCGGTATCAGCTCACGGGTGCCTGCGATCTTGCCCGCCTTGCCCATTTTTGGATGCGCCGCCAGCCGGGCGGCGGCAGCGCTGAAAAGCTCATCCATGCGAACGGCCGCGCCGGGGTTGTCGGCCGCGATGCAGTCCCAAATGTCGGCGCGGTCTTGTTCCGCTTCTGGCGTCCAGACGACGATCACGCCTGGCCCGCCGCCACCTGGTTGCGCCTGGCAGCGAACGCGGCCTCGACTTCATCATTCGGCCGGCCCCGGCCGGCACGCATCGAGGCGCGGCCGGCTTCGACCTTGCGCCGCAGATATTCGTCGCATTCGCGGGCCTGACGGCGCTGCTCGATGTAGCCGCGCATCAGCTCGCGCATGACCTGGGAGGCCGGCCGATCTTCGCCGGCCACCTCGGCCATGAAGTCGGCGCGCAGCTCTGGCTCCAGCTTCATCGTGAAAACGGCTGCTTTCGACATGGTGCGCTCCTTTGCCAAGGTACTGACGCAGTATATACCCAGTCTACCCATCGCGTGTCAACCTTGGGGCCTTCAGGCTGCTAAAATCGACGCAGGTTTTTTGGCCAACCCAAGCGCCCGCCAGCTGCCGGGATTGTGCAGGCATTGTGGCCTTTTCTGCCCGTAGCTCAGCTGGATAGAGCAACGGCCTTCTAAGCCGTAGGTCACAGGTTCGACCCCTGTCGGGCAGGCCAATATCTGCAAAAATACACCCCCATGACCGTTACCCTCAAGGACGCCGCCGGCATCGAAGGCATGCGCCGCGCTGGCCGGCTCGCCGCCGAAGTGCTCGACTACCTCGGCCCGCTGGTGCAGCCCGGCATCAGCACCAACGAGCTCGACCGGCTGGCGCACGACTACATCGTCGGCGTGCAGCAGGCCATCCCGGCGCCGCTCAACTACGCGCCCGGCGGCTATGCGCCCTACCCCAAAAGCATCTGCACCTCGGTCAACCAGGTGATCTGCCACGGCATCCCCAACGACAAACCACTCAAACGCGGCGACATCGTCAACATCGACGTCACCGTGATCAAGGACGGCTGGCACGGCGACACCAGCCGCATGTTTGCGGTCGGCGGCGCAGCCCCGGCGGCGCTGCGCCTGTGCGCCATCACCTACGAGGCAATGTGGAAGGGCATCGAGCGCGTGCGCCCAGGGACACGGCTGGGCGACATCGGCTACGCGATCCAGCAGCACGCCGAAGCCGCCGGCTACTCGGTGGTGCGCGAATTTTGCGGCCACGGCATCGGGCAGCAGTTTCACGAAGAGCCGCAGGTGCTGCACTACGGCAAGCCCGGCACCGGGCTGGCGCTGCAGGCCGGCATGACCTTCACCATCGAACCCATGATCAACCAGGGCCGGCGCGAGATCCGCGAAATGGGCGACGGCTGGACCATCGTCACCAAAGACCGCTCGCTCTCGGCGCAGTGGGAACACACGGTGCTGTGCACCGAGACCGGTTTCGAGATTCTGACGCTCTCGGCCGGCTCACCCCCGCCACCGGGCCGCGCCCCAGCGGGCCGGCCGGCCTGACACCCGTCCCCTGCTGGCGCGGGGCACACTCCCCTTGAACCGCACCCCTGCCATGCCACCCGCCAGCCCCCCAGTTGCAGCGCCTGCGCTGCGCCAGCGCTACCACGAGAGCCGGGCGGCGCTCTGGGCGCAGATCGGCAGTTGGCAAGGGCCGGCGCGCGGCATCCACGCCCCCCTGCGGCGGCTGGCGCGGCTGGCCGACGACACCTTGCGCCAGCTCTGGCGCCAGGCGGCGCTGCCACCGGGCTGCACGCTGGTGGCCGTGGGCGGCTACGGGCGGGGCGAGCTGTTTCCGCGTTCCGACATCGACGTGCTGCTGCTGCTGCCCGAGGCGCTCGAGCTCGAGGCTCAGCCGGCCGTCAAGGCGGCGCTGGAAGCCTTCATCGGCGCCTGCTGGGATGTGGGCTTGAGCATCGGCTCCAGCGTGCGCACGCAAGCGCAGTGCCTGCAAGAAGCGGCGGCCGACGTCACGGTGCAGACCGCCCTGCTCGAGAGCCGCTGGCTGGCCGGGGCGCGCAAGCCCTTTCAGTTGCTGGTCTGCGCCTTGATCGACGCCCTGGACGCGCGCGCCTTCATGCAGGCCAAGCTGCTGGAACAACGCCAGCGCCATCAAAAATACGAAAACACCCCCTACGCGCTCGAGCCCAACTGCAAGGAATCCCCCGGCGGCCTGCGCGATCTGCACACCATCCTGTGGCTGGCCAAGGCAGCGGGCCTGGGCCATTCGTGGGATGAACTGGTGCAGCGCGGCTTGGCCACGGCGCTCGAGGGCCGCCAGCTCAAGGCCAACGAGGCGCTGCTGAGCCTGATCCGGGCCCGCCTGCACGTGCTGGCCGGGCGCTGCGAAGACCGGCTGGTGTTCGACTTGCAATCGGCGCTGGCGCAGGCCTTTGGCTACCGCGCCGAACCCGAGACCGACGACGCCCACAGCCCCAAAACCCTGCACGCCCGACGCGCGCGCCGCGCCAGCGAGGCGCTGATGCGGCGCTACTACTGGGCCGCCAAGGCCGTGACGCAGCTCAACGAAGTGCTGCTGCTCAACATCCAGGAGCGCATCGATGCCGGCGAGTGCGGCACGGTGCAGCCCCCGACCCCCATCAACGAGCGCTTTCTGGACAAGGGCGGCATGCTCGAAGTGGTGCATGACGACCTGTACTGGCAGCAGCCCGAAGCGATACTGGAAACCTTCCTGCTGCACCAGACCGCACCTGGCATCACCGGGCTGTCGGCGCGCACCCTGCGCGCGCTCTACAACGCCCGCGGGCTGATGAACGCCGCCTTCAGGCGCGACCTGCGCAACCGCACCACCTTCATGCGCATCCTGCAGCAGCCCAGCGGCATCACGCACGCCTTCAGGCTCATGAACCAGACCTCGGTGCTGGGGCGCTACCTGTGGGCCTTTCGCCGCACCGTGGGGCAGATGCAGCACGATCTGTTCCACGTTTACACCGTCGATCAGCACATCCTGATGGTGCTGCGCAACGTGCGCCGCTTCTTCATCCCCGAGCATGCGCACGAATACCCGTTTTGTGCGCGCTTGGCCGCCGGCTGGGACAAGCCCTGGCTGCTCTACCTGGCGGCGCTGTTTCACGACATCGGCAAGGGCCGCGGCGGCGACCACTCCGAGGTCGGCGCGCGCGAGGTCGCCAGCTTTGCGCGCCAGCATGGCCTCGAGCGCGCCGACGCCGAGCTGATCCGCTTCCTCGTGGCCGAACACCTGAGCATGAGCCGGGTGGCACAGAAAGAGGATCTGTCCGACCCAGACGTGATCGCCGCCTTCGCGCGCCGCGTGGGCAGCGAACGGCGCCTGTGCGCCCTGTACCTGCTCACCGTGGCCGACATCCGTGGCACCAGCCCCAAGGTCTGGAACGCCTGGAAAGCCAAGCTGCTCGAAGACCTGTACCACGCCACCTTGCGCGTGCTCGGCGGCGGCGCCCCCGACCCAGCGGCCGAAATCGAAGCCCGCAAACGCGAGGCGCTGGCCCGGCTGGCGCTGCACGCCTTGCCACAGCAGGCGCACCAGCGGCTGTGGCAGCGGCTCGACGTGGGCTACTTCATGCGCCACTCGGCCGACGAAATCGCCTGGCACACGCGCCAGATCAGCAAGGCCCTGCACGAGCGCACCACGGCCCATGGCAGCGAGCGGCCCGCGGCGGACGTGGGCGTGGGCGTGGGCCCGGCCCCCTTGGTGCGCGCGCGCCAGTCGCCCGCCGGCGAGGGTTTGCAGGTGCTGGTGTACACCGCCGACCACGCCGAACTGTTCGTGCGCGTGTGCGCGTATTTCGATCGCGGCGGCTTCAGCATCCAGGACGCCAAAATCCACACCACCCTCGACGGCTTTGCGCTCGACACCTTTCAGGTCTTGCCCGCCAGCCTGCCCGAGCAGCATCGGGAGTGGATCGCGCAAGTGGAAAACGACCTGCCCCTGGCGCTGCAACGAGGCGGCCCCTTGCCTGCGCCCGGCAAAGGGCGGCTGTCGCGCCGCGTGAAGAGTTTTCCGATCGTGCCGCGCGTGGGCCTGCAACCCGACGAGAAAGGCCAGCGCTGGCTGCTCACCGTGTCGGCCAGCGACCGCATCGGGCTGCTGTACGCGATTGCGCGCGTGCTGGCGCAGCACCAGGTCGATGTGCAACTGGCCAAGGTCAGCACGCTGGGCGAGCGCGTCGAAGACACCTTCCTGATCCGCAGCCCACAGCTGCATCTGGCGCGGGCGCAGGCGCAACTCAACCACGACCTGCTGGCCGCGCTCGAGTCGGAAGACTAGCCGCCCGCTACCCCGGCGCCAGCAGCGCGCGCAACCCCGCTTCGTCGAGCACCGGCAGCCCGAGCGCCAGCGCCTTGTCCAGTTTGCTTCCGGCTTCGGCACCCGCCACCACGCAGTGCGTCTTTTTGCTCACCGACGCGCTCACCCGGCCGCCGGCGGCCTCGATCAGGGCCTGCGCCGCCTCGCGCGAGAGCGTGGGCAGGGTGCCGGTGAGCACCAGCGTTTTGCCGCTCAGCGGCAGCGCGGCGGCGGGGGCCGATTCTGCTGCGGTCGCTGCGCCAGACGCTGCCGGCTCTGGGCCGGCAGCGCTGCCCAGAGCCCCTGTCTCGCTCCACTGCAGACCCAAGGCGCGCAGCTGCTCCAGCCACTCGAGGTGCTGCGGCTGGCGAAAATATTCGTACACGCTTTGCGCCACCACCGGCCCCACATCGGGCACTTGCAGCAACTGCTCCACACTGGCCTGTTGCAGACGCTGCAGGCTGCCAAAGTGCTGCGCCAGGTCTTTGGCCGTGCGCTCGCCCACATGGCGGATGCCCAGCGCGTAGAGCAGGCGCGCCAAGGTGGTGCGTTTGGAGGCCTCGATCGCCTGCGCCAGATTGAGCGCCGATTTGTCGGCGATGCGCTCGAGCCCGGCCAGATCGTCCACGCTCAGGCGGTACAGATCGGGCAGGCTGCGCACCTGTTGCGACTGCACCAGCTGCTCGACCAGCTTGTCGCCCAGGCCCTCGATGTTCAGGGCGCGCCGGCCCACGGCGTGCAGCAGGGCCTGTTGGCGCTGCGCCGCACAGGCCAGGCCAGCGCCGCAGCGCTGCTCGGGCGAGTCGGGCTCGCGCCGCACGGCGGCGCCGCACACCGGGCAGGCCTGCGGCATCTGCCACGCCGGGCCACGCGCCGGCGCATCCGGCGCGTCGGCGCTCAGCACCGCCACCACTTCGGGGATCACATCGCCGGCGCGGCGCACGATCACGGTGTCGCCCACGCGCACGTCCTTGCGCTGCACCTCCTCGGCGTTGTGCAAGGTGGCGTTGGTCACCGTCACACCACCCACGAACACCGGCGCCAGACGCGCCACCGGCGTCAGCTTGCCGGTGCGCCCCACCTGCACTTCGATCGCCAGCACCTGCGTGCACTGCTCTTGCGCCGGGTACTTGTGCGCCAGCGCCCAGCGCGGCTCGCGCGTCACGAAACCCAGCTGCTGCTGCAGCTCGATCCGGTCCACCTTATAGACCACGCCATCGATGTCGAAGGGCAACTGGTCGCGCAGGGCGCCGATGCGCTGGTGATACTGCACCAGCTCTTGCGCCCCGCGGCAGCGCTGCACCAGGTCGCACACCGGCACACCCCAGTCGCGCAGTGCCAGCAGGCCCTCGTACTGGCTGGCAAAAGGGGGGGCTTCGCCCCAGCCGTAGGCAAAAAAGCTCAGGCGCCGCCCGGCCGCCGCCGCTGGGTCGAGCTGGCGCACCGCCCCGGCGGCGGCATTGCGCGGGTTGACAAAGGTTTTTTCGCCTTTGGCCCCGGCCGCGATGCGCTCGCGCTGGCGCTGGTTGAGCGCCTCAAAGTCGGCGCGGCGCATGTAGACCTCGCCGCGCACTTCCAGCAGCGCCGGTGCCGGGCGCAGGCGCTGGTCGAGCCGCAACGGGATCTGAGCAATGGTGCGCACGCTGTGCGTCACGTCCTCGCCCGTGCTGCCGTCACCGCGGGTGGCGGCCTGCACCAGGCGCCCGTCCTCGTAGCGCAGGTTGATGGCCAAGCCGTCAAACTTGGGCTCGGCCACGTACTCCAGCGCCGTGTCGGTGGCTGTGAGGCCGAGCTCTTTGCGCAGGCGCGCATCAAAGGCCTCGGCGCCGCTGGGCTGGGTGTCGGTTTCGGTGCGGATGCTCAGCATCGGCACCCGGTGCACCACCGGCGCAAAACCCTCGCGCAGCGGCGCCCCCACGCGCTGGCTGGGCGAGTCGGGCGTTACCCATTCGGGGTGCTGGGCCTCGAGCGCGAGCAGCTCCTGCCACCAGGCGTCGTACTGGGCATCGGGCACTTCGGGCGCGTCGAGCACGTGGTACAGGTGGGCGTGGTGGCGCAGCAGTTCCCGCAGGGTGTGCAGGCGCTGGCGGCGCGCAGCGGCCTCAGGTGCGAATTCTGGCGCGGTTTCCAAGGCGGCGTTGGGATCTGGAGCGTTCATGAACGGCGATTGTCCCATTGCTGGGCCCAGTCCAGGCCTCACACAGACCCTGCAGCGCATTTGGAAAAGTCACACAAGTTTCACAATGGCTCTGCATCATGGGGCCTGTGCTGCGACGCCGCCCCGGTGTGCGTGCAGCGGTTTGGGGGTCCTGGTTTTTTGATTCATCCTTGCGGAGTTCGCCACATGCAAAGCAAACGTGCCTTCCTTGCGCTCACCACAGCCGCCGCCTTGGCTGGTGTGGTGGGTATTTCGACCGCCTGGGCCCAGACGCCCACCACCGTGCGGGTCGATGGCTCCAGCACCGTGTTCCCGATCTCGGAAGCGGTGGCCGAAGAGTTTCAGCGCGCCCAACGCGGCGCGGTGCGCGTGACCGTCGGCACCTCCGGCACCGGCGGCGGCTTTCGCAGCTTCTGCCGTGGCGAACTCGACGTGACCGGCGCTTCGCGCCCGGCACGCCCGGCCGAGATCGAAGCCTGCCGCGCCGCTGGCATCCGCTTCATCGAACTGCCGGTGGCCTTCGACGCCCTCACCGTCGCCGTACACCGCGACAACACCTGGGCGCGTCAACTGACGGTGGCGCAACTGCGCACCATCTGGGAGCCGGCAGCCACCGGTCGCATCACCAACTGGCGTCAAGTCGATCCGGCCTTCCCGGATCAGGCCCTGACCCTGTTCGGCCCCGGCACCGCCTCGGGCACCTTCGACTACTTCACCGAAGCCATCATGGGCCGCAGCGGCCAGAGCCGCACCGACTTCATGGCCAGCGAAGACGACAACGTCATCGTCATGGGCGTGTCGCGCAACCGTGGTGCCCTGGGCTACTTCGGCATGTCCTACTACCTGGCCAACCAGGACCGCCTGCGCTCGGTCAACATCGTGCCCGCCGCTGGCGGCGCCGCCGTGGCCCCGACCATGGAAAACGTGATTGCCGGCACCTACCAGCCGCTGGCGCGCCCGCTCTTCATCTACATCGCCGAGCGTTCGCTGGCTCGCCCCGAAGTGCGCCAGTTTGCCGAGTTCTTCTTGGCCAACGGTGCGCGCCTCTCGCGTGAAGTCGGCTTCGTGCCGCTGCCGGCCGAGGCCTACACCATCGCGGCCGGCCATCTGCGTGAAAACCGCCTGGGCACCCGCTTCGCTGGCGGTGAGCCCACCATCGGCGTGCGCATTCAGGACGTGATGCAGCGCGCCCCGCGCTGATCGTTCCTCCATCTGTATCCAAGCCTAGGTTTTCAGCTTGATGAGTCCCACGCGCTCCCGCTTCCACCCCCAAAAGGGCCGCCACGTCATGGAGCGCGTGGTTCAATCCATCTTATTCTTGGCGGCGGTATCCGCCATCGCCATCACGGTTGCGGTGGTCACGATTCTCGTGGTCGAGTCGATGGCGTTTTTCCGCCATGTCTCGATCTGGGACTTCCTCACCGACACCCAATGGACGCCACTCTTTTACGAGCCGCGCTACGGCATTTTGCCCCTGGTTAGCGCCACCATGGTGGTGACTTCGATCGGCTTGCTGGTCGCCATCCCGCTTGGCACCCTGGTGGCCATTTATCTGGGTGAGTTCGCTCCGCACAAGGTGCGTGAAACCGCCAAACCGGCGCTCGAAATGCTCAGCGGCGTGCCCTCGGTGGTGTACGGTTATTTCGCGCTGTTGCTGGTCACGCCGGTGCTGGCGCTGTTCATACCCGGGCTGCAAGGCTTCAACATGCTCTCGGCCGGCTTGGTCATTGGTGTGAGCATCGTACCGTTCGTGAGCTCCATGAGCGAAGACGCCATGCGCGCCGTGCCCATGGACATCCGCGAAGGCTCCTACGCCATGGGTGCCACGCGCTTTCAAACCGCCTGGCTGGTGGTGTTTCCGGCCGCGCTGTCGGGCATCATTGCCGCCTACATTCTGGCCATGTCGGTGGCCTTGGGCCAGACCATGATCGTGGCCATTGCCGCCGGCCAACAAGCCAACCTGACACTGGACCCGACCCAGCCCGCCGCCACCATGACGGCCTACATCGCGCAAGTTTCAATCGGCGACGTGGCCCACGGCACACTGGAATACCAGAGCATTTTCGCCGTCGGCCTGGTGCTCTTGCTCATGACGCTGGCGCTCAACGTATTGGGGCATTACCTGCGCCGTCGTTTCCGCGAAAACTACTGATCACACCCGATGAGCATTGCCCCGAATGAAATTCAGGCCGTGCGCGGCCTGATCGCGGCCCACAAACGCTGGGACCACGTCTTTGCCATCGGCGCCTTGCTGGCCATGATGTTTTGCGTGCTGGTGCTGCTGGCGCTGATTTTGTCCATGCTGGTCGACGGCTATCACCGCCTGACGCCCGAGTTTTTCACCCACTTCCCGTCGCGCTTTGCCGACCGATCCGGCATTCTGTCGGCCTGGGTCGGCAGTTTTCTGGTCATTACCGTCACCGTGCTGACGGCGGTGCCGGTGGGCGTGGCCGCTGGCATCTACCTGGAAATCTACGCCAAGCGCAATTGGATGATGGACTTGATCGAAATCAACATCACCAACCTCGCTGGCGTGCCGCCCATCATCTACGGTTTGTTGGCGCTGGGTTTGTTCGTCCACATATTGGGTTTGGGCCAAAGCATCCTGACCGCCGGCCTGACCATGGCGCTGATGATCCTGCCGGTGATCATCATGAACACGCGCGAAGCGATCCGCTCGATTCCGCAGCACATCCACGAAGCCGCCTACGCCTTGGGCGCCACCAAAGGCCAGGCAACGCGCGACCACTTGCTGCCCTACTCCAAGGGCGGCATTCTGACCGGCGTCATCATCGGCACCGCCACCGCCATCGGCGAAACCGCGCCGCTGATCACCATCGGCGCACTCACCTTCATCGCCTTCCTGCCGCCGGCCCCGATCACCGACGCATTCCCCTTCATTTCCTTCGCCTGGCTTTTGGACCCGTTCACCACGGTGCCGATCCAGATGTTCAACTGGGTTTCGCGCCCGTCCCCCGCTTTTCATGAGCTCGCCGCTGCGGCCGGCGTGGTCTTGATGCTGATTACCCTGACCATGAACGCCCTGGCGATCTGGCTGCGCTACCGCTACCGCAAGCGCATCCGCTGGTGACCCGCGTTTGGCGCGCTGCCAAGAACCCTGCCCTGTACGCAAGCGCCCATGCCCCCTAGGCCGCTGCCCCACCCCACCACGAAAGCCCTTAGCCTTGAAACCCACTGCACCGACAGAAGCCAAAGCCGTGGCCCAAAACCTCAGTTTTTATTACGGCAACGGGGCCCAGGCGCTCAAGTCGATCAATCTGACGCTGGCCATGAACAGCGTGACCGCGCTCATCGGCCCTTCGGGCTGCGGCAAAAGCACCTTTTTGCGCTGCTTCAACCGCATGCACGACCTGTATCCGGGCAACCGCTACGAGGGCCAGATCCTCATCAACCCCGACCACATCAACATCCTCAGCCCGGAAATCGACCCGATCGAGGTGCGCATGCGCAACTCGATGGTGTTTCAAAAACCAAATCCGTTCCCCAAATCCATCTACGAAAACGTGGCCTACGGCTTGCGCGTGCGCGGGGTGCGCCAGCGCGCGCTGATCGACGACAAGGTCGAGGAAGCGCTGCGCGGCGCCGCGCTCTGGGACGAGGCCAAGGACCGGCTGCACAGCCTGGCCTACAACCTCTCGGGCGGGCAGCAGCAGCGCCTGTGCATCGCGCGCGCGCTGGCCACCGACCCCGAAATCCTGCTCTTCGACGAACCGACCTCGGCGCTGGACCCGATCGCCACCGACTCGATCGAAAACCTGATCGGCCAGCTCAAGAACAAGGTCACGATCCTGATCGTGACCCACAACATGCACCAGGCGGCGCGGGTATCGAACTACACCGCCTTCATGCACATGGGCGAACTGGTCGAGTTCGGACCGACCGACATGATCTTTACCACACCCAAGCAAAAGCGCACCGAAGACTACATCACTGGGCGCTACGGCTGATTGGCGCGGCGCCCTGGATGCATCAGGGTTTTTACTGATATAAATCCGCGAACGCTGGCTGCTCGAATCCGGTCTGAGCCGTTACACTTGCCTGTACCAATATACACGACAGGGTATCAGGTCCATCAGTTTCAATCGGAGACGCGTTCATGCAACCATCCCCCATCGGCCGGCGCCGCCTTCTGGCCGGGTTCGCCGCCACCCCGCTGGCTGCCGCCTTGGCAGGCGCCAGCGCCAGCGCCCAGGCCCGGGTGCGCACCCAGGCCCACATCGTGATCGCCGGCAGCGGCGCCGGCGGCATCGCCATCGCCAACCGGCTCGCGCGCGGACTCGAGGGCGCGCGCATCACCATCATCGACGGCCGCGAGCAACACCTCTACCAGCCCGGCTGGACTCTGGTGGCCGGGGGCATCTGGCCCGTGGAGCGCGCGGTCTTGCAGCACAACAGCCGCTACCACCCGCGCGGCATCGAGTGGGTGAAGGACTACGTGGCCGAATTCGACCCCACGGCCAACACCGTCGTCACCCGCGGCGGCCAGCGCATCCGCTACGACTTTCTGGTCGTGGCCACGGGCTTGCAGCTCAACTACAAGGCCATCGCCGGCATGGATGAAGCGGCGCTGGGGCAAAACGGCCTGGCTTCGGTCTATGCCAGCCCGCAAGCCGCCGCCAGCACCTGGAAGCTCATGGACGCGTTTCGCCGCACCGGCGGGCGTGCCGTCATGACCGCACCCCATACCCCCATGAAATGTGCCGGGGCACCGGTCAAGGTCACTTTCCTGCTCGACGACCGGATGCGCGAAGTGGGGACGCGCGAGCGCGCCGAAATCAGCTACCACACCGGCGGCGCGGCGCTGTTCGGTGTCGATGTCTATCACCAGGACATCGGTCGCCGCTTCGAGCGCCTCGGCATTGCGCACCATCTGCAACAGCGCCTGACTGGAATCGACATCGGCGCCCGGCGCGCCACCTTCAGCACCTACAACGCCGGCCAAGCCACCGGCGAAGTCAACACGGTCGATTACGACTTCATCCACGTGGTGCCCCCCATGAGCGCCCCAGACGCGGTGCGCAACAGCGACCTGTCCTGGAAGGAAGGCCCCTTTGCCAGCGGCGGCTGGCTCGAGGTGAACCGCGAAACGCTGCAGCACCGGCGCTTCCCCAATGTGTTTGGCATCGGTGACATCAATGGCACGCCGCGTGGCAAAACCGCCGCCACCGTCAAGGGCGGGGCGCCGATCGTGGCCGGCCACCTGATTCGGGCCATCCAGAACCAGGCCCCAGATCAGAAGTTCAACGGCTACACCTCCTGCCCGCTGATCACCCGCGTGGGTTCGGCGCTGTTGGTCGAGTTCGACCACGATGGCAACCTGGTGCCCACACTGCCCCTGATCGATCCGCTGCAAGACAGCTTCTTTGCCTGGGTGATGAAAGTGCACCTGCTCAAGCCCGCCTACGTTGCCGTGCTCGACGGCCGCGCCTGACCCCCCGAACCACAAAGAGAGTGACCCACCATGCTGTACAACCTCTGGCTTGGCCTGAACATCGCTTACGAAATCCTGCTCCCGCTGCTGTGGCTGCTCGCCGTGCTGGTGGTGGCCTGGAGCGCCACGCTGGTGCTGGCGCTGGTGCGCGCCCCCAAGGCCCAATGGCGCCAAGCCTTGCCCACCAGCGGCCTGATCGGCTTGGCCGGTATGGTGCTGACTTTTGTTTTGTTCCCCACCTTGGTCGGATCGAGCTTTGCTGATCTGAATCAATTCGCCGACTGGCTGTTCGCGATCGGTGTCGCGGTGGGTGTCGGCGTGGCGTTTTTGGTCGTCACCTGGCCCAGCCTGAGCTACTTCAAAAAAGCCGCTTGATGCAACTGTGATCAGGTGACAGCCGCCACCCGGGCCCAAGCACCGCGCTGGTTCAGCACACCCCCTGCTTGGCCTGACTCTGCGTCCCCACGCACCGGATTCTCTGCGCCCGCGCGCCACAGGCGCGCGTCATGGCAGCGCCTGAGCGCGTTCTTTGGCTTCCAAACCTCCGTTGACAATACCCTACGGCCCCGCTACAGCAATCGGGGTTTGTGTACTCTGGCTGGTATAGTCGGTATCAAACAAGGTGCCCATGGGGGTATCAATTCAACCGGAGAAAAGCCATGTCACATTCACCCATCGGTCGGCGAACCATTCTCGCAGGGCTTGCTGCTGCGCCCTTGGCCGCTGCGCTTGCCAGTGCAGCCGAGCCCGCTCAAGCCCAAGTCAACACCCAAGCCCACATCGTGATCGTTGGTGGCGGCACGGGGGGCATCGCCATGTCCAACCGGCTCGCACGCGGGCTAAGAGGCGCGCGCATCACCCTCATCGACGCCAGCGAGCGCCATGACTACAAGCCTGGCTTTCCGATGGTGGGCGGCGGCGTGTGGTCGGTTGACCGCGTCCTGATGGAACCCACATCACACTATCTCCCACGCGGTATCAACTGGGTGAAGGACTACGTGGCCGAATTCGATCCCACGGCCAACACCGTCGTCACCCGCGGCGGGCAGCGCATCCGCTACGACTTCCTCGTCGTGGCCACCGGCTTGCAGATGAACTGGGGGGCCATTCAAGGGATGGATGTGGCTGCCCTTGGCCAAAACGGACTGACCTCGGTCTATGCAGGCGCGCAGGCCTCCGCCGACACGTGGAAACTCATGGACACCTTGCGCCGTACCGGCGGACGGCTCGTGACGAGCGTGCCTCAGACACCGATACGCTGCGGTGGGGCGCCGGTGATCATGGCCTATCTGTTTGAGGATCAGGCGCGCTCGGCGGGCACGCGCGATCGAGTCGATATCCATTTCTACACCGCTCTCGGGACGCTGCTCGGGCAGCCGGACTTCAACCGAGACATACAACGCCGTTTCGGTGAGCGCGACATCGGATTCAGCTTCCGCCAGCGCCTGACCGGCATCGACATCGGGGCCCGGCGCGCCACCTTCACTGCGGTCCCAGAGGGCGGCGGCGCTCGGCCTGCTGCAGCTGGCACCCCGGCTGCTGCAGCTGGCACCCCGGCTGCTGCGGCTGGCACCCCGGCTGCTGCGGCTGGCACCCCGGCTGCTGCGGCTGGCACCCCGGCTGCTGCAGCTGGCGCACAAACCACCACGGTCGATTACGACTTCATCCATGTGGTGCCGCCGATGAGCGCCAACGACTCGGTGCGCAACAGCGACCTGGCGTGGAAAGAAGGCCCCTTTGCCGGCGGCGGCTGGCTGGAGGTGAACCGGGAGACCTTGCAGCACCGGCGCTTCCCCAATGTGTTTGGCATTGGCGACATCAACGGCACGCCACGCGGCAAATCGGCTGCCACCATCAAAGGCAGCGCACCGATCGTGGCCCATAACCTGATTCGTGTCATCCAGGACCAGCTCCCCGACCAGCAATTCAACGGCTACTCTTCTTGCCCGCTGGTGACGCGCGTCGGATCGGCGCAGTTGCTGGAAATCGACTACGACGGCAACCTGATTCCCTCCATCCCTTTCGTCGACCCGCTGGCAGACAGCTTCTTTGCCTGGGTCATGAAAGACCGCTTGCTCAAGCCCGCGTACGTCGCCCTTCTGCGCGGCCGCATCTAAGCTTTCCTAAGGAGTAAACAATCATGCTGTACAACATCTGGATGGGAATCAACATCGTGTACGAGATGCTGCTGCCGCTGCTGTGGCTGGTGGTGTTGCTGGCACTGGCTTGGGGGCTGACGCTGGTGCTGGCGCTCAAGCATGCGCCCAAGACCCAATGGCGGCGCAGCCTGCCGATCACCGCCTTGTTCGGCTTGGTCGCTGCAGCGCTGACCTTTGTGTTCGTCCCAATCCTCACGCATGCCGGTTTTGCCGATCTGTACAAGTTCATCGACTGGATGTTCCTGATTGGCACGGCGCTTGCCATAGGCGTGGTGGTCATGGTCGCCACTTGGCCCGGTCTGACCTGGCTCAAGAAGGCTTGACACGTTCGCTGGGTCGGCGCTGAGCCGCAGGTGCCCACCACTGGGTGCCACAAACTTGGGGCTGCACGGCAGCCCCAAGTGCGTCACCCCTGCCTAGGTGTTCGACAAGCGGGCCATGGCAAAGGGTCGGATCAGGGCAGTCAACGGCACCGTTCAGCGCCGATCCGCCAGCGCGTGGGCGATGGTGCCCAAATCCACGTACTCGAGCTCACTGCCCAGCGGCACGCCGCGCGCCAGACGGGTCAGTTTGATGTCGCGCCCCTTGAGCGCCTGGGTGATCAGGTGCGCGGTGGCTTCGCCTTCGGCGGTGAAACTGGTGGCCAGCACCAGTTCGCGCACCGCATCCCCCTGGGCGCCTTGCAGGCGCTCGAGCAGGCGCAACACACCGTTTTCTTGCGGCCCCAGCGCCACCAATGGGCCGAGTTTGCCCATCAGCACGAAGTAGCGCCCTTTGTACACGCCGGTGCGCTCCAACGCCGCTTGGTCGGCCGGGGTCTCGACCACGCACAGCAGAGAGTCGTCGCGCTCTGGGTCGGTGCAGGTGGGGCACACCTCGGCATCGGTGAAGGTGTAGCAGCGCGTGCAATGGCGCAGCTCGGCCACGCCGCGGGTGAGCGCTCGCGCCAGCTCCAGCGCGCCGTCGCGGTCGTGTTGCAGCAGGTGAAAAGCCATGCGCGAAGCCGACTTGGCCCCCACCCCGGGCAGGCCTTGCAGCGCGCGCAACAGCGACTCGAGCGCCTTGGCCATGCTCTGCCGGTCTCGCTTGGCCGGCTCAGAAAGGCAGCTTGAGGCCGCCGGGCAAGCTGGGCATGCCGGCGCTGAGTTTGCCCAGTTTTTCCTGCGAATTTTCCTCGACCCGGCGCACAGCGGCGTTGAAGGCGGCGGCGACCAGGTCTTCGAGCATGTCTTTGTCCTCGGCCAGCAGGCTGGGGTCGATGCTGACGCGCTTGACGGCGTGCTTGCCGTTCATCACCACCTTGACCAGCCCGGCCCCGGATTCGCCTGTCACTTCGAGCGTGGCCAGCTCGTCTTGGGCCTTTTTCATGCTGTCTTGCATGGCCTGCGCCTGCTTCATCAAGCCGGCCAGTTGTCCTTTGTTGAACATGGGTTTCCTTGGTTTGGAGGGGGATTGGGAAGGGTTTCGAGGGGATTGTCGCAAAGCGTGCGAGCTTAGAGCGCCTGCACGCTGCCGGGCACGATTTTGCCGCCAAAGTCGCGCAGCATGGACTGCACGAAGGGGTCTTGCAACAGGCTGTCGTGCGCCGCCTGCAAACGCGCCTGCGCTGCCGTGGCTGCGCGCTGGGCTGGGGTGTCTTGTACAGGGGCGATTTCCAGCTCCAACCGCACTGCGTGCCCGGCCTGCGCCAGCGCCGCTTGCAGCCGCTCGCGTGCGCTGCCATTGGCCAGCGCCGCCTGCGCCACGCGCAGCGTCCAGCAGCCGGGTTCGCGCCGCACCAATTCGGCTTGCAAGGCCAGCTCGCGCGTGAGCGCCGTCACCGCCTCGCGCTGCACCAAGTCGCTGACCACGCTCTGCCAAAAATCGGGCAAAGGGGCTGTGGATGGAGGGGCGGGCAGGCCGGCCGGCTTGGGGCCGGCCGGGCTGGTCCACACCGGCTCAGCGTTTTTCAGGCTTTTTTTTTCCACTCCCTCGGGCCAGAAGGCCAGCAGCCGCAGCAGCACCATGTTCAGCGCCGCGTATTCGTCCGGGGCCAGCCCGAGCTCGGCGCGGCCGTGCAGACACAGACTGTAGAGCAACTGCGTTTGGTCGGGGGGCAGCAAGGCCGCCAGGCGGGCGCAGTCGGCGTCTTCGGGGTCGTGGGGCTGCAACTGCGCCGGCACCGCCTGCAGCACCGCCATGCGCTGCAGCAGGCCCACCATCTCTTCGAGCGCCGATGCGGCGCCATAGCCCTGCAGGCGCAAGGCCTGCACCGTCTGCACCACGCTGGCGCCGTCTCCGGCGGCCAAGGCCTCGACCAGGCGCAGCGCATGGCCGCGCTCCACCGCGCCCAGCATCTGGCGCACCGCCGCCTCTTGCAGTTGCCCGGCGCCAAAGGCGATCGCCTGGTCGGTGAGGCTCAAGGCATCGCGCATCGAGCCGCGCGCGCCGCGGGCCAGCAAGCGCAGCGCACCGGCCTCAAACGGCACCTGCTCGGCCTGCAGCACCTGCTCCAGGTGCTGCTGCACGGTCGCGGGCGGCATGGGGCGCAGGTTGAACTGCAGGCAGCGGCTGAGCACCGTCACCGGCACCTTTTGCGGGTCGGTGGTGGCAAGCACGAACTTGAGGTAGTCCGGCGGCTCCTCCAGCGTCTTGAGCATGGCGTTGAAGGCGTGCCCGGTGAGCATGTGCACTTCGTCGATCATGAACACCTTGAAACGCCCCTGCACCGGCTTGTAGACCGCTTGCTCCAGCAGCGCCTGCACCTCATCGACACCGCGGTTGGAGGCGGCGTCGAGCTCGGTGTAATCGACGAAGCGCCCGGCGTCGATCTCGCGGCAGGCCGGGCACTGGCCGCAGGGTTCGGCCGTGATACCCCCGGTGCCATCGGGCCCGGTGCAGTTGAGCGACTTGGCCAGTATGCGCGACACCGTGGTCTTGCCCACCCCGCGCGTGCCGGTAAACAGGTAGGCGTGGTGCAGGCGCTGGCTGCGCAACGCATTGCCCAGCGCCTGCACCACGTGCTCTTGGCCCACCATCTGGGCAAAGTTCTGCGGCCGGTACTTGCGGGCCAAAACGAGGTACGACATGCGCCCATTCTATTCTCTGGCTTACAATCGGACCCGACGGGCCTTCCCGCATGGTGAAGCGGCCAACCGGGTCAGGTGGGGAACCAAGCAGCCCTAACTGTGAATCCAGTGCCGGGGTCGAGGCTCGTCACCCCCTATTCTTTCCCGATCCCGACCCACTTTCAACTGCAGCGACGCAACGACGAGGCAAACCCACATGGCCAACCCCCTGATCAAGCAAGTCACCGACGCCAGCTTCGATGCCGACGTAATCAAGTCCTCCCTGCCGGTATTGGTCGATTTTTGGGCCGAGTGGTGTGGCCCCTGCCGCACCGTCGCCCCCATCCTGGACGAGCTGGCCACCCACTACAACGGCAAGCTGCAGATCGCCAAGATGAATGTCGATGAAAGCCGCCAGGTGCCGGCGCAGTTCGGCATTCGGGGCATCCCCACGCTGATACTGTTCAAAGGCGGCAAGGTCGCCGCCACCAAGGTGGGTGCCCTCAACAAGGCGCAACTCAGCGCCTTCATCGACTCCAACCTGACCTGATCGGAGCCTCGCGCAGCCCACCCAGACCCCGTGCGCTGCGCGCTCTGCGTGCGGTGCCGGTGGCTGGCTGGCGAGCAGGTTGATTTCGTTCGCCTGCTGGGTGCAAGTCGGCTTTGGTGCCCAGGCAGCGCGGCCCCTGGCGCCCCTCCTGTGTGTTGGGCACATGTGCAGGGGGGTTTTTCCTGTCATAATCCGGCTGGCTCACCGAGCATGGCGCCCCTGCAGGCCCGCTCCAAACTGCCCGCCCCCTGAACTGCCCTGGGCTGCCGCTTCCCGGCTGGCCCTGTCTTGCAGAACGGCCCCTGATTCTCCCGTACCCCTTTCCCCGACTCCTCGCAGGAGCGCACCCCATGCATCTCAACGAACTCAAGGCCTTGCACGTCTCGGAAGTGCTCAAGCAGGCCGATGCGCTGGAAATCGAAAACACCGGCCGCATGCGCAAACAGGAGCTGATGTTTGCGATCATCAAAAAGCGCGCCAAAACCGGCGAGCAGGTGTTTGCCGACGGCGTGCTCGAGGTGCTGCCAGACGGTTTTGGTTTCCTGCGCAACATGGACACCAGCTTCACCGCCTCCACCGACGACATCTACATCTCGCCCAGCCAGATCCGGCGCTTCAACCTGCACACCGGCGACATGATCGAAGGCGAGGTGCGCACGCCCAAGGACGGCGAGCGCTACTTCGCCCTCAACAAGCTCGACAAGATCAACGGCCTGTCGCCCGAGCACAACAAGCACAAGGTGATGTTCGAGAACCTGACGCCGCTGTTTCCGCAGCAGCAGCTGCGGCTCGAGCGCGAGATCAAGACCGAGGAAAACATCACCGGCCGCGTGATCGACCTGATCGCGCCCATCGGCAAGGGCCAGCGCGGCCTGATCGTGGCCCCACCCAAGAGCGGCAAAACGGTGATGATGCAGACCATCGCCCACGCCTTGGCCGCCAATTACCCCGAAGTCACGCTGATGGTGCTGCTGGTCGATGAGCGCCCCGAAGAAGTGACCGAGATGCAACGCACCGTCAAGGGCGAGGTGATCTCCTCCACCTTCGACGAGCCGGCCACGCGCCACGTGCACGTGGCCGAAATGGTGATCGAGCGCGCCAAGCGCCTGGTCGAGCTCAAAAAAGACGTGGTGATCCTGCTCGACTCGATCACCCGGCTGGCGCGCGCCTACAACAACGTGCTGCCGAGCTCGGGCAAGGTGCTCTCGGGCGGCGTCGATGCCAATGCACTGCAGCGCCCGAAGCGTTTCTTTGGTGCCGCGCGCAACGTCGAAGAAGGCGGCTCGCTGACCATCATCGCCACCGCCCTGATCGACACCGGCAGCCGCATGGACGAGGTGATCTTCGAGGAATTCAAGGGCACCGGCAACTCCGAGCTGCACCTGGACCGGCGCCTGTACGAGAAACGCGTCTTTCCCGCCGTGCAGCTCAACCGCAGCGGCACGCGGCGCGAAGAGCTGCTGCTGGCACCCGAAATTTTGCAAAAAACCCGCATCCTGCGCCAGTTCATGTACAACATGGACGAGATCGAGTCCATGGAAATGGTGCTCAAAAACATGAAGCAGACCAAGAACAACCACGAGTTCTTCGACCTCATGCGCCGCGGCGGCTGAGGTTCGGGCGGTTGATCAGGTCTGTGCTCAACACCATGTTTGTGCCCAACACCACAGCCAGCGGTTATAATTCGAGTTTTGCGGAAAGTGCTGCCGGATGGGCCGGTAGTGGCTGCTGCGTTGTCCTTTGCGCCCCATTTGATAGGTAAAGCCATGAAATCCGGCATCCACCCCAACTACCGCGAAGTCTGCTTCGTCGATTTGTCGAACAACCAGCAGTTCGTGATCCGCTCCTGCGTCAACGCCCGCGAGACCATCAAGCTCGACGACGGGCGCGAGCTACCGCTCTACAAGCTCGACACCTCGAGCGAATCGCACCCTTTTTACACCGGCACGCAAAAGAGCGTGGACAACATGGGCGGTCGCGTGGAAAAATTCCGCAACCGCTTCGCCCGCACGGCCAAGTAAACTGGTCGGCCGCCTGCGTGCCACCGATGAGCAGCCGCAAGGCTGCTTTTTTCTTGGCTTCGGCAACCGCCACCTAAGCCAGTTTTAGCCACCCGTGAACCACCCCAGCCCCGCCCTCGTGAGCCAGCACGCCGCCCGGCGCTTGCCGCGCTGGGTGTTGTGGACGCTGGGGCTGCTCTACGTTTTGCCTGGCTTCATCGGCCGCGACCCGTGGCGCAACGCCGACCTGGCCTCGTTGGGTGTGATGCGCGAGCTCGCCGCCCACCCCGGCCAATGGCTGCACCCGCAGCTGCTGGGCGAAACGGCGCTGGGCATCGGCTGGCTGCCCTACTGGCTCGGCGCGTTGGCCATCTACGCCTTGCCGTGGCTGCCCGCCCACCAAGCGGCCCAGCTGCCCTTCATGGCCTTGCTGGCCCTGACCCTGATCTCGACTTGGTACGCCGCCTACCACTTTGCGCGCCAGCCCGGTGCCCAGCCGGTGGTTTTTGCCTTTGGCGGCCAAGCGCACCCCACCCACTACGCCCGCGCCTTGGCCGACGCCGCCTTGTTGGCTTTGATGGCCTGCCTCGGCTTGGCCCTGCTGGCGCACCAATCCAGCGTGGATGCGGCGCGACTGGCCTTTGTGGCGCTGGGTCTGTGGGCCTACGCGCGCAGCTTTCATTCGGAACTGCGCTTAAGCACCACCCTAGCGCTCTGGGGGCTGGCCATGGCTGGCTTGGCTTTGAGCGGCGCGCCGGGCATCGCCCTGTTGCTGCTGCTCGGCGGCGAGTGCGCGCGCTGGTGCGGCATTTCCAACCCAGCCAAACCCTCGCAAGCGCTGCGCGGCTCTATGGCCGGCTTGGCGCTGGTGCCCGCCGCTCTGGTGTACGCGATCGGCTGGCCCGCTGGCTGGCTGGACTGGCCCGGCATCCTGCCGCACTGGCAGCTTGGGGCTTCGTGGGAGAGCTTGGCCCGGCTGTTGCTCTGGTTCACTTGGCCCTGCGCCCTGCTGGCCGCTTGGACGCTGTGGAAGTGGCGCCGGCAATGGCGCAGCCCACACTTGCTGCTGCCTCTGTTGTGGCTGCTTGGGCTGCTGCTGGCAACCTTTGTCCACCGCGGCAGCGACCGCATCTTGCTGCTGGCGCTGCCGGCCTTGGCGCTGCTGGCGGCCTTTGCCTTGCCCACCCTGTCGCGCAGCGCCGCCGCTTTGATCGACTGGCTGGCGATGCTGCTCTTTAGCGCCTCGGCGATCATCATCTGGATCATCTGGGTGGCCATGATGACGGGCGTGCCCGCCGAACCGGCCGAAAACGTGGCCAAGCTGCTGCCTAATTTTGTGCCGCAATTCGAAGCCCATCTGTTTGCACCAGCGGCCATCCTCACCTTGGCGTGGCTGGGTGTGATCGCCTGGCGCACCGGCCGCCACCAACCCGCGCTCTGGAAAAGCCTGGTGTTGTCGGCCAGCGGGATCACGCTGTGCTGGTCGTTGCTGCTCACGCTCTGGTTGCCAGTGCTCAACCACGGAATGGGGCTGGCGCCCATCAGCCAGCGCGTGGCCGCCCTGACACCGGCGCAGCAGTGCGTGCTGGTGCACGGGCTGGCGCACGAGCAGATCGCCGCCTTGCAGTACCACGGCGGCCTGCGCGTGCAGCGCATCAGCGGCGGCGCGGCCGATGCGCAATGCCCGCGTTTGGTGGTCAGTTCCGAAGCCTTTGTGACCCTGCACCAGCGGATCGACCTGCGCCAGTGGCAACTGCTGCGCGAGGAGCCGCGCCTGCGCCCAAACCGCGACGTCTGGCTGGTGTTCGAGCGCCGCTTGGGCGATGCAGCGCAGCAGTAGCCCCAGCAGTAGGCCCGAGCACACCATGCCGCGAGCGCGGCCAGGCTAATCGCCGTGGTTCAGCACCCGGCTGGGCGGCAAGATGATGCGAAAAGTCGAACCTTGGCCCGACGCGCTCTCGATCTGCACCTGGCCGCCATGGCGCTGCGCCACGTGCTTGACGATCGCCAAGCCCAGCCCCGTGCCACCGGTTTCGCGCGAGCGGCTGCGATCGACACGGTAAAAGCGCTCGGTCAGGCGCGGCAGGTGCTCGGCCTCGATGCCCGGTCCGTCGTCGCTGACATAAAAACCGGCGCCGCCGTCGCTGTTCAGGGTCCAGCCGGCGCGCACCTGCGCGCCCGCCGGGGTATGGCGCACGGCGTTGTTGAGCAGGTTCGACATGGCGCTGTGCAACTCGGGGCGCGCGCCCGCAATCAGAAAAGACGGGCCGCTTTGGGCCAGCACCTGATGGGGACCGCTGCCCAGCACCTCCGACAGCGCCTGCGCCTCGCTGACCACCTGCTGCAGCATGGCTTGAGCGTCGATCCACTCGCCCACACCGGGCACCGGGCTGCCTTCGAGCCTTGATAAGGTGAGCAGATCGCTGACCAGGCTTTGCATGCGCTGCGCTTGGGTGCTCATCAATTCGAGGTACTCGCGCCGCTCGCTGGCCGACAGATCCAGCGTTTGCAAGGTCTCGATAAAACCGCTGACCACGGTCAGAGGGGTGCGTATTTCGTGCGACACATTGGCCACGAAATCGCGCCGCATGGCTTCGGCCAACTCAACCGCCGTGATTTCGCGCGTCAGCATCAGACGCCGCCCCTTGCCGTAGAGGTAGAGGTTGATGGAAATGCGCTGCGGGTGGCCCGGGGTGGCGTCGCGGCCATCGATTTCGACCGCTTGGGCGTAATCGCCCTGCACCAGATAATCGATGAATTCGGGTACGCGCACCAAGTGCCGTATGGGTTGCTTGAGATCGCGCTTGGGGTCAAAACCCAAGTGCTGGGCGGCCGTGAAATTGCTCCACTCGATGGCCGCAGATTTATCGAGCAACACCACGCCGATGGGTGAGGCCTGAATGGCGGCCAAAAATTCCTGCAACCGCGCCTCGCTCTTGCGCGCCTTGCGGTTCAAGGCCTTGAAGGACTTGCGCGCACGCTCGACAACCTCGGCCCAGACGCCCACGGCAGGCGGTGGCGCGGCAGCGCTGCCATGACGCAACCAATCGAGCACGCGCCGCGCCCGCAGCGCATCGAACACGAACCACAGCAGCGCCCCGCAGGCGCTGCCCAATATCGGCAGCCAACTGGCAAGCCCAAACGCCGCTGCCAACGCGCCCGCAACCAGCGTAAACGCCAGCAGCTCGAGCAGGCGTCGCATCATGCCTCGGCAATGTCGGGTTTGGGCTTGGCCTTGATGGGGTTGGCCGTGATGCGGTACCCGGCGCCACGCACCGTCTCGATCATGGCGCCGGCAGCGCCGAGCGACTCGCGCAGGCGCTTCACATGCACATCGACGGTGCGCTCTTCGATGAACACATGGTCGCCCCAGATGCGATCCAACAAAAAGCCGCGTGTGTGCACCCGCTCGGGGTGCTTCATCAGGTAGTGCAGCAGCTTGAATTCGGTCGGGCCGATCTTGAGCTCGCTGCCGCTCCACATCACGCGGTAGGTCGAGGCATCCAGCGTCAAATCGCCCAATTGCACCGCATCGTTGACGATCTCGGGTGCACGGCGCCTGAGCACCGCGCGTATGCGCGCCAGCAACTCCTGCGTGGAAAACGGTTTGGTGACGTAATCGTCGGCCCCGGCATCGAGCCCCTGCACCTTGTCGGACTCTTCGGTGCGCGCGGTGAGCAAAATGATCGGCACCGTTTTGATGCGCTCTTGCAAGCGCCAGCGCTTGGCCAACGCCACCCCGCTCTCGCCGGGCAGCATCCAGTCGAGCAAAATCACGTCGGGCAGCACCGCATCGACTTCGCGCTGCGCCGACTCGCCATCAAAGGCCACCGTGGGTGCAAAGCCATTGTGGCGCAGGTTGACGGCAATCAGTTCGGCGATGGCCGGCTCGTCTTCGACCACCAGCACCCGTGGGAGCTTTCTCATTGCAGGGCCGACTTCCTTTCCTCTTCGCTGGTGTGGCGCACGTCGGCGCCTTTGACGACGTAGATTGTGGCTTCGGCGATGTTCTTGGCGTGATCGCCCACGCGTTCGATGGCCTTGGCCAAGAACAACAGGTTGAGGCTGGCGCCGATGGTGCGCGGATCTTCCATCATGTAGGTGATGAGCTTGCGCGTGTAGCCGGCATAATCTTCATCGAGCCGGTCGTCCAGATTGATGACTGCATTGGCCGCGTTGGCATCGAGCCGGGCAAAGGCATCGAGGGTTTGATGCAACTGCTCGATCGCAAATGTCAAACTCGCCTCGAGATCCCCACAGGGCAAGGCGCGCGGCGCCCCGGCCTGAATGTGGGCCCGAATGAGCTTGGCAATGCGCGCCGCCTTGTCGCCCACCCGCTCGAGGTTCATGACCACACGCGACAAGGCCACCAGCAGGCGCAAGTCGCGCGCGGTGGGCTGGCGCCGGCTCATGGTGCTGGTGATTTCGTAATCGATTTCGACTTCAAAATTGTTCACCAGCGCCTCTTGCTGCAGCACTTGCTGCACGGTCTCGAGGCTGAGGTGGTGCAAGGCGTATATGCACTGGCGCAGCTGGGATTCGACCAGGCCGCCCATTTCGAGCATGCGGGCGGTGGCGTGGGCCAGTTCCGATTCGAACTGACTGGAGAGCAGTTTTTCACTCATGATCAACCAAACCTTCCTGTGATGTAGTCTTCGGTTTCCGTGCGCTTGGGTTTGAAAAAAATCTGCTCGGTAGCGCCGTACTCCATCAGCTCGCCCAGGTACATGTAGGCGGTGTAGTCGCTGCAACGCGCCGCCTGTTGCATGTTGTGGGTGACGATGGCGATGGTGTAGTCCTTCTTGAGCTCGTGCACCAGTTCCTCGACCTTGCCGGTCGAAATCGGGTCCAGCGACGCCGTGGGTTCGTCGAGCAGCAGCACCGAGGGCTTGACCGCCACGCTGCGCGCGATGCACAGGCGCTGCTGCTGCCCGCCCGACAGGCTCAGGCCGCTTTGCTTGAGCTTGTCCTTGACTTCGTTCCAGAGCGCGGCCTTGCTGAGGGCCCACTGCACGCGCTCGTCCATGTCGGCGCGGCCGAGTTTTTCGTAGAGCTTGACGCCAAAAGCGATGTTGTCGTAGATCGACATCGGAAATGGCGTCGGTTTTTGGAACAACATGCCGATGCGCGCGCGCAGCAGGTTCAAGTCCTGCTTGTCGTCGAGGATGTTTTGGCCATAAAAGCTGATCAAGCCCTCGGCACGCTGGCCTGGGTACAGGCTGTACATGCGGTTGAGGGTGCGCAGCAGCGTTGATTTGCCGCAACCCGAGGGGCCGATAAAGGCCGTGACCTTGCGCTCGATGATGTCGAGGTTGACGGTTTTCAGGGCGTGAAAGCCGCCGTAGTAGAAGTTGAGGTTGCGCACCTCGATGGCGTTGCGTGGTTCGACTGAGGCTTCAGACATACTAGGATTTCCTGATTGCAATAGGGGGGCTTGATTCAGACTTTGACGCGCTCACGGAACAAAATGCGTGCCGTGATGTTGATCGCCAGCACCGTCAAGGTGATGAGCAAAGCGCCCGCCCAGGCGAGCTCGTTCCAATTGTCGAAGGGGCTCATGGCCATGTGGTAGATCCAGACCGGCAGGTTGGCCATGGGGCCGTCCATGTCGAGGGTGAAGAACTGGTTGTTGAGCGCGGTAAAGAGCAGCGGCGCGGTCTCGCCGCTGATGCGCGCCAGCGCCAGCAGCACGCCGGTGATGACGCCGGCGCGGGCGCCGCGCAGCACCACCATGGTCGCCACCTTCCAGTGCGGCGCGCCGAGCGCGAACGCGGCCTCGCGCAAGCTGCCGGGGATCATGCGCATCATGTTTTCGGTGGTTTTGATCACCACCGGAATGGCAATCAGCGACAGCGCGATCATGCCGGCATAGCCCGAAAAATTGCCCATGGCCATGACCACGACCGCGAACACGAACAGGCCCAGCACCACCGAGGGCGCCGAGAGCATGACCTCGTTGACGAAGCGCGTGACGCTGGCGGTTTTGTTGGCGTCGCCAAACTCGGCCAGATAAATGCCGGCCAAGACGCCGATCGGGGTCGAGATCAGCACCGCGCTGCCGACCATGATCAAGCTGCCCACGATCGCGTTGCGCAAACCCCCGCCCGGGGTGCCGGGTGCCGGTGTGTCCTGGGTGAAGACCTCCCAGTCGAGGGCGTAAAAGCCATTGGAAAACAGCACGTACAGAATCCAGACCAGCACCGCCAGCCCGATGACCGAGGCGACCCCGGAAAAAGCCATGATGGCGGCGTTCTTGCGCCGGCGCTGGTTGTAGAGCGATTGGTTGATTTGCATGTCAATATCCTTTGCTGCCCTTGCCTTCTTCGACGTGCAAAATCAGCAGCCGCGCCAGCGCCAGCACCACGAAGGTCAGGATGAAGAGCAGGAAACCGAGCGCAAACAGGGTGTGCATGTGCATGCCAAAGGACTCGGCAAACTCGTTGGCCAGCGCCGAGGTGATCGACACCCCCGGCGCGTTGATGGTCTCGGGGATGCGGTGTGCGTTGCCGATGACGAAGGTCACGGCCATGGTCTCGCCCAGCGCGCGCCCCAGGCCCAGCATCACGGCCCCGACCACGCCCTTGAAGGCGTAGGGCATGACCACATGCCGCACCACTTCGGTGGTGGTGGCACCCAGGCCATAGGCCGATTCGCGCAGGATTTGCGGCACCACCTCGAACACGTCGCGCGTGACCGCGGCCATGTAGGGCAGCACCATGAACGACAGGATGATGCCGGCGGCCAAAATCCCCAGCCCGTTGGGCACGCCGCCAAAAACCGCGCCGACGATGGGCATGCCGGCCATCAGCTCTTGCAGAGGAATCTGGAAATAGTCGGCAAACAGCGGCGCAAACACGAACAGCCCGAACATGCCGTAGATGATGGACGGGATGGCGGCCAGCAGCTCGACCGCCGTGCCCAGCGGCCGGCGCAGCCAGGCCGGGCAGGTTTCGGTCAGGAACAGCGCGATGCCAAAGGCCAGCGGCACGCCGATGATCATGGCAATGGCCGAAGTGGCCAAGGTGCCGATGATGGCCATGAGGGCGCCGAACTGCTCGTTGACCACGTCCCACTCGGCGGTCCAGATGAAGGCAAAGCCGAACTCGCGAAACGCCGGCCAGGCGTTGATGAACAAGGTGACGATGATGCCGATGAGCGCCATCAGCACCAACACGGCAAAGGCTTGCGAGACACGGTAGAAAAGGGCATCGTGCAAGCGCTGGCGCTTGGCGATGGCGAGCACGTGGGGGTGCCCCAAGTCGTGCGCTTGCATAGGGGTGGACATAGGGAGGTCGAGCGTCGTAGCGGAACTGGCGCTTATCATAATCAGTCCAGACTTAAAAAGAGCAAACCGCCGACCGCCCAGAGGACGGCACGGCGGGTGCAACACAGCTGCGGCACGACAGACGCACGGCAGCGGCGGCAGTGGTTCAAGCGCGGCGAATCTGGTTCCAGACCCGGGTCCGAATGGCTTCGGCCAAGGTGTCTGGGATCGGCACGAAGTCCATTTCCAGAGCCAAGGCGTCGCCGTTGCGGAACGCCCAGTCAAAGTAGGCCAGCACGGCGTTGCTTTCGGCCACGTTGGCCGGCTGCTTGTACATCAGGATGAACGAAGCCGTGGCCATGGGCCACGAGTTAGCCCCAGGGGCGTTGACCATCGACACCCCCATGCCCGGCACGCTGAACCAGTCGATGCCGGCGGCGGCGGCCGAGAAGGTGCGGTCATCGGGCTGGACGAAGTTGCCGGCGGCGTTCTGCATCGCCATGTGCGGAATGTTGTTGCGGCGTGCGTACGAGAACTCGACGTAGCCGATCGCCCCGCGGGTGCGCGCCACGATCGCCGACAGGCCTTCGCTGCCGCGGCCACCGATGGACGAAGCCGCCGGCCAGCGCACGGTGGCACCGCGGCCAATGCTGTTGGCCCACTCCGGGCTCACGGCCGAGAGGTAGTCGGTGAAGACGAAGGTGGTGCCCGAGCCGTCGGCGCGGTGCACCACGGTGATGCCCTGGTTCGGGAAGGTGCGACCGGGGTTGACGGCGGCAATGCGCGGGTCGTTCCAGTTGACGATGCGGCCGCTGAACATGTCGGCCAACAGCTGACCGGTCAACCGCAGCTCGCCAGGGCGAAAACCTTCGAGGTTGAACATGGGCACGACGCCGGCGACGATGGCCGGAAACTGCACCATGCCGTCGCGCTCGAGATCGGCGCCCGGAACGGGAGCGTCGGTGGCACCAAAGGCGACGGTGCGGGCGCGAATCTGGCGGACGCCGGCCGATGAGCCGATCGACTGGTAGTTCAACTGCACGCCGGTCGCGGCGCGGTAGGCTTCGGCCCAACGCGAGTAAATCGGGAACGGCAGCGAAGCGCCGGCGCCGGTGATGATGGTCGAAGCGGTGGCCAGCTTGGTAAAGCCGCCGGTCATAGCCAGTGCAGCGGTGGCGGCCACGGTTTTCAGGAAAGTGCGTTTCATCGGGTTCCTTTGGAGGAAGGGTTAAGGGGCGTCCATGATCCTATGCAGGAATTGTGGCAGTTTTGTGACAACTTCTTGAATTTTTGGCCACGAAGTGTCACAAATCGCCCCTTGCTAGCGGTTTCCCCTGATCTTTCACAGATGACAAACGCGTGAAATCCCCGTTCGACTGGGTTACAGTAGCGCCATTGCCGCCCAGCCGCCCTTTGGTGGCCGGGTTTTTACATCGATTACCCCCAGGAGCACCAGTGCCGACCAATCACAAGGACCGCAGTGCCGAGCCCCGCAGCATCGCCGCCAACCACCCGTTCGAGCACCAGACCCCAAGCCGCCTAAAGCAAGACTCGCGTTTGGCCGACGCGCTGGCTTTTCTGCGCGGATTCGTGGCGCAACCGATGTCGGTGGCCTCGGTGGTGCCCAGTTCGGCCTATTTGGAGCAAGGCGTGGTGCGCGCCTGCGACCTGGCGCGTGCGCGCTGCGTGGTCGAGCTCGGCCCCGGCACCGGCGGCAGCACGCGCGCGCTGCTGCGCGCCATGTCGCCGCAGGCACGGCTGCTGGCGATCGAGCTCAACCCCGAATTCTCCAACCGGCTGCGCCAGCGCAACCAGGACCAGCGCCTGCTGATTCAAGAGGGCAGCGCCGCCGACCTGGGCCAGCACCTGGAGCGCTGGGGCCTGCCCGCGCCCGATGTGGTGGTCTCGGGGATTCCGTTTTCCACCCTGCCGGTGCCGGTGGCCCAGGGCATCGTCGCCGCCATCAAGGCCCACCTGGCCCCCGGTGGACGATTTGTGGCCTACCAGTTCCGCGCCCACGTGGCCAGTTACACCACGCCGGTGATGGGCGAACCCAGCTTCGAGTGGGAATGGCGCAACGTGCCGCCGATGCGCGTGTTTCGCTGGCAGCAACCCCAGGCACGCGCCTGAACGCGGCCGCAATCCCAGCCGCATGAGCGGTCGCAGCGGGCACAATCGCGTGCCATGAACCTGCCGCCGCTGTTTGAATTGTTGGCCTTGCTCGCTGCCGCCGTGGCGGCGGTGGCGCTGTTTCAGCGCACCGGCATCCCGGCCAGCCTGGGCTATCTGGCCGTCGGTGCCCTGCTGGGGCCCTACGTCGCCGGCCTGATCAGCGACACCGAGACCATCCGCCTGGTGGCCGAGTTCGGCATCGTGTTCCTGCTGTTCACGATCGGGCTCAATTTTTCGCTGCCGCAAATCTACGCCCTGCGCCACAGCGTGCTCTGGCTCGGCACCGGGCAGGTGGCACTGACCACGGCGCTGGTGGGGCTGGGCGGCTGGGCGCTGGGGCTGGACCCGGTGGCGGCGTTCATCCTCGGTGCCGTGTTCGCCCAGTCTTCGACCGTGATCATCGCGCGCCAACTGGCCGAGCAAGGCGAGGAGCACACGCGCCATGGCCGGCTCGGGCTGGCGCTGTCGGTGTTCCAGGACGTGACCGCGGTGCCGTTCGTGGTCGTGATTCCGGTGCTGGGCCTGGCGGCGGCTGGCGGCGTGGCGCAGCCGCTGGCGCTGGCGCTGGTCAAGGCCCTGCTGGCCTTCGCCCTGGTCTATCTGGCCGGGCGCTGGCTGCTGCGGCCGCTGTTTCACGCCGTGGCGGTGCGCCGTTCGGCCGAGCTGTTCACCCTCACCGTGCTGCTGGTGTCGCTGGCCTCGGCCGCGATCACCGACAGCCTCGGGCTGTCGCTCGCCTTTGGCGCCTTTCTGGCCGGGATGATGCTGGGCGAGACCGAGTTTCGGCACCAGATCGAGTCCACCATCCGCCCCTTTCGCGACGTGCTGCTGGGGCTGTTTTTCGTCTCGATCGGCATGCTCATCAACCCGGTCGCGCTGTGGGCGGTCTGGCCCTGGGCGCTGCTGGGCGCGCTGGCGCTGCTGGCCAGCAAGGTGGCGCTGGTGTTTGCGCTGGTGCGCCTGGGCCGCTACAGCCGCCGCACCGCCTTGCGCACGGCGTTGACGCTGGCGCTGGGGGGCGAGTTTGGTTTTGCCCTGCTGGCGCTGGGCCTGGGCAGCGGCGGCATCGACGGCGCCACGGCGCAGATTGCGCTCGCCTCGGTCTTGCTGAGCCTGATTGCCGGCCCGTTCCTGATCCGCTACAGCGCCGAGCTGGCCGCGCTCGTGCTCGGACCCGATGACAGCGGCGCAGTTGCGGCGGGCGCCTGCAGCCACACGGCCCTGACGGCCCCGAACCAGCCGGGCGCGGCGCTGCAGCAGCACGTGATTTTGTGCGGCTATGGCCGCATTGGCCAGAGTGTGGCCAACTTCCTGGAGCGCGAGGGCATCGCACACGTGGCGCTGGACCTGGACGCGGAACTGGTGCGCGAAGCCCACGCCGCCGGCGAGCCGGTCTACTACGGCGACGCCGCCGACCCGACGGTGCTCGAAGCCGTGGGGCTGGCGCGGGCGCGCTTGCTCATCATCAGCTACGACCACCCGGCGGCGGCGCTCAAGCTGCTGCAACAGGTGCGCAACCTGCGCCCCGAGCTGCCGGTGATGGTGCGCACGCGCGACGAAAGCCACGTCGAGGCGCTGCGCGCGGCGGGTGCGACCGAAGTGGTGCCCGAAACGCTCGAAGCCGGCATGATGATGGTGGCGCACGCCCTGACCCTGCTCGATGTGCCCATGGCGCGCGTGCTGCGCCGCCTGCGCGAAGCGCGCAGCGACCGCTACCGCCTGCTGCGCGAGCTGTTCCAGGGCGACCCTACCCTGGCCGGCGAAGACCCGACGCTGGCGCATCTGCACTCGGTGAAGCTGGCACCGGGTTGCTGGGCCGTGGGCCAGCGCATAGGCGCGCTCGAGCTGGCGGCAGCGGGGGTGGAAGTCAACGCCATCCAGCGCGGCGGCCAGCGCCTGCTGCAGCCAGCGCCCGATTTCGAGTTGCAGGCCGACGACGTGGTGGTGTTGTTTGGTCCGGCGCAAGCGCTGGCGGCGGTGGAAGCGCGCATGTGCGCTTAGCATGGTCATGCGTCATTTTGATGACAGTGCAGGATAATCCGAGCCATGAACTGGGAAAACCTCACTTTGGCCGCCGGTGGCCTGGCGCTGTTTCTGTTTGCCATGCTGCTCATGACCGAGGGCCTGAAGGCCTTTGGCGGCGCCGGGCTCAAGCGCTTGCTCGGGCGCTGGACTTCGACGCCGGTGCGCGGGGTCGCGGCCGGCTTCGTGGTCACGGCGCTGGTGCAGTCGTCGAGCGCCGTCACGGTGGCGGCGATCGGCTTCGTCAACGCCGGGCTGATGAACCTGCGCCAAGCCTTGGGCGTGATTTTTGGCACCAACGTCGGCACCACCATGACCGCCTGGCTGGTGAGCCTGGTGGGCTTTGGCTTTGACATCGACGCCTTTGCCCTGCCCATCATCGTCGTCGGCGTCGCCTTGCGCCTGCTCAGCGCCGAACTAAGGCGCCAAGGCCTGGGCGATGCACTGATCGGCTTTGGCCTCTTCTTCATGGGGCTGGACTTGCTGCAACAGGCCCTGGGCGGCGTGGCGACGGGCTATGGCGAGGGCGCGCTCGCCGGCGGCATGGGCGCGCACTGGGCCACGGCGCTGCTGCTGGGCTTTGTGGTGACGGCGCTGGTGCAGTCTTCCAGCGCGGCGGTGGCTTTGATCTTGACCGCGGCCACGGGCGGCCTGATCGACCTGCCCACCGCAGCGGCGGCGGTGATCGGGGCCAACGTCGGCACTACGGCCACGGCGGCGCTGGCAGCGCTCAAGGCCACGGCGGCGGCGCGGCGCCTGGCGCTGGGGCACATTGCCTTCAACGTGATTACCGGCGTGGTGGCGCTGCTGCTTTTGCCGCTCATGTTGTGGCTGATCGACTGGCTGGCCAGCGCGCTGAGCATGGAAGACAGCCCGGCCGTGTTCCTGGCGCTGTTTCACACCGTGTTCAACGCCATGGGCGTGCTGCTGCTGCTGCCCTTCGTGGGCCGACTGGCCGACTGGCTGGAGCGTTTTTTCCGCCGCCACGACGACGAGCTGGCGCGCCCGCAGCACCTGGACCACACCTTGGCCAGCTCGCCCGAACTGGCGCTGGGTGCGGTGCGCGCCGAGCTGCCGCGCCTGCGCGCCGCCCTGGCCAGCGTGGCCACGGCGGCGTTGCAAAACCAGAGCCAAGCCAGCAGCGCTGCCGAGGGCGCGCGCCAGCTTGCCAACGCCATCACCGACTACATAGCCAGCCTGCGCGCCGAACGCATGCCGCGCTCGGTCTCGAACGAGCTCACGCTGTGCCTGCGCGCCACGCGCTACTTCGACGAAGCCGGGCGCATGGTGCCCAGCGCGCTGCGCCTGGCCGAAACGGCGGCGCAGCCCGCCCCGCCCGCCGCCCTGCCGCCGCTGCTGGCGCAGGCGCTGGCCTGCCTGCAAGCGCCCTGCAACCAGAACGCCGCCGCACTGGCCGCCTTCGAGCGCGGCTACCAGGACGGCAAGGCCTGCCTGCTGGCGGCGGTGGTGCGGCACGAGCTCGACGCCGCCAGCGCCGACACCTTGCTCGACGACCTCAGCCACCTGCGCCGCTTGTTGCAGCAATGGGTCAAGGCCGACGCCATGCTTGCCTGCAGCGACAACGGACTGACCGCCCCCGACGAACTGCCCGCTTTCTGAGGGTGCTACACGTCCACCGCCACCGCGTCGCCCCAGCGCTCGAGCAGGGCGCGGCGCGCCGCCGCTTCGCCCTTGCCCATCAGTTGCGTCATGCGCGCTTCGGTGGCGGCGGCGTCGCAGGCACCCCAGTGCACCGGCAGCAGGCGGCGCGTGTCCGGGTTCAGGGTCGTGTCCCACAACTGCTCGGCGTTCATTTCGCCCAGGCCCTTGAAGCGGCTGATGGAGCAGCGCGCGCGCGCCACGCCGTCTTTGGCGCACTTGTCCAAAATCGCCTCGAGCTCGCCCTCGTCGAGCGCGTAGGCCTTGCTGGCCGGTTTTTTGCCACGCGCCGGCACATCGACGCGGTACAGCGGCGGGCGCGCCACATAGACATGGCCGGCCGCGATCAGGGCTGGGAAGTGACGCAAAAACAGCGTCAGCAACAGCACCTGGATGTGCGAGCCATCGACGTCGGCATCGGCCAGGATGCAGATCTTGCCGTAGCGCAGGCCGCTCAGGTCGGCGCTGGCAGCGCTGGCGTGCGGATCGACCCCAATGGCGACCGCGATGTCGTGGATTTCGGTGTTGGCAAACAGGCGTTCGCGCTCGACTTCCCAGGTGTTGAGCACCTTGCCGCGCAAGGGCAGCACGGCCTGGCATTCCTTGTCGCGCCCCATTTTGGCGCTGCCGCCGGCGCTGTCGCCCTCGACCAGAAACAGCTCGTTGCGCGCCAGGTCGCGGCTTTCGCAGTCGGTCAGCTTGCCTGGCAGCACGGCCACGCCCGAACCCTTGCGCTTTTCCACCTTCTGCCCGGCGCGCTGGCGCGTTTGCGCGGCGCGGATCACCAGTTCGGCCAGGCGCCGCCCGTGCTCGACGTGCTCGCTCAGCCACAACTCGAACGCCGGCCGCACCAGCGTGCTCACCAGCCGCAGCGCGTCGCGCGAGTTCAGGCGCTCCTTGATCTGGCCCTGAAACTGCGGGTCCAGCACGCGCGCCGACAGCACGTAGCTGGCGCGCGCAAACACGTCTTCGGGCAGCAGGCGCACGCCCTTGGGCAGCAGCGCGTGCAGTTCGATGAAGCCGCGCACGGCCTGAAACAGACCGTCGCGCAGGCCGCTGTCGTGCGTGCCGCCGGCGCTGGTCGGAATCAGGTTGACGTAGCTCTCGCGCAGCAGCGCCCCGTCTTCGGTAAAGGCCAGCGCCCAGGCCGCGCCCTCGCCAGCGGCAAAGGCTTCGCTGCTGGCGTCGGCGTAGGCTGCGCCCTCGAACAGCGGGATCAGGGGCTCGCCGGGCAGGCTTTGCAGCAGGTAGTCGCGCAAGCCGCCCTGGTAGTGCCAGCTCTGGCTCTGCCCGGTGGCTTCGTCGTGCAGTTGCACGCGCAGGCCCGGCAGCAGCACCGCCTTGCTGCGCAGCAGGTGCAGCAGCTCGGCGCGCGGCAGCTCCGGGCTGTCGAAGTAGCGCGCATCGGGCCAGACGCGCACCGTGGTGCCCGGCTTGCGTTCGCCGTTCGCCGCTGGCCGCAGTTGCAGCGGCTCGAGCACGGCACCGTCGGCAAACACCAGCCGCGCCACCTGGCCCTCGCGCCGGCTGCTGACTTCGAGCCGACGCGCCAGCGCATTCGTCACGCTCACGCCCACGCCGTGCAGCCCGCCCGAAAAACTGTAAGCCCCGCCCTGGCCCTTGTCGAACTTGCCGCCGGCGTGCAGGCGCGTGAACACCAGCTCCAGCACCGGCGCGTTTTCCTCCGGGTGCAGGCCATGCGGAATGCCGCGCCCGTCGTCTTCGACGCTGACCGAGCCGTCGGCGTGCAGCGTGACGTCGATGCGCTGGCCAAAGCCGGCCAAGGCCTCGTCGGCGGCGTTGTCGAGCACCTCCTGGATGATGTGCAGCGGGTGGTCGGTGCGGGTGTACATGCCGGGGCGCTGGCGCACCGGCTCCAGACCCTTGAGGACACGAATCGAGCTTTCGGCATAGGCGCCGGCCGAAGCCGGCGCGCGTGGGGCAGTGGGGGCAGGCATGGGGGCGGATTGTAGAGAGGCTGGCCGGCGCGCTGGCCCATTGCCCACCCGCCCTTGCCCACCCACCCTGCAAGCCACGCAATAATTGGTTACATTTGCCCGTATGACTGAACCCGCACCCGCCATGGCCCCGCGTTTGTCGATGTGGCAAGTGCTGCTCTGTGGCGCGGCCATCGTCATGCTGTCGATGGGCATCCGGCACGGCTTTGGGCTGTGGCTGCTGCCGATCACCGCCGAGCAGGGCTGGTCGCGCGAGACCTTTGCCTTTGCCATCGCCATTCAAAACCTCGCTTGGGGCGTGTTTGGCATTTTTGCCGGCATGCTGGCCGACCGCTTTGGCGCCTTCAAGGTGCTGGTGGCCGGGGCCGTGCTCTACGCGCTCGGGCTGGTGGGCATGGCGCTGTCGCAGACTTCATTCCTGTTTGTGCTCACCACCGGGCTGCTGATCGGGGCGGCGCAGGCCGGAACCACCTTTGCCGTGATCTACGGCGTGATCGGGCGCCAAGTGCCGGCCGAGCGCCGCTCCTGGGCCATGGGCGTGGCGGCGGCGGCGGGCTCGTTTGGCCAGTTCCTGCTGGTGCCGGTCGAGGGCTGGCTGATCTTGAGCTTTGGCTGGCAAGAGGCGCTGCTGATCCTGGCCGCCGTGGTGCTGTTGATCGCGCCGCTGGCCTGGGGCTTGCGCGAACCGGTGCTGGGCGCCGGTGGCGCACCGGTGGTGCGCGAACAAAGCATCATGCAGGCGCTGCACGAAGCGGCGCGCTATCGCAGCTTTCAACTGCTGATGGCGGGCTACTTCGTGTGCGGCTTTCAGGTCGTGTTCATCGGCGTGCACCTGCCCAGCTACCTCAAGGATTTTGGCCTCGCGCCCCATGTGGCCAGCTACGCGCTGGCGCTGATCGGGCTCTTCAACGTCTTTGGCACCTACATCGCCGGCGCGCTCGGGCAGCGGCTGGCCAAGCGCAAGATTCTGGCCTTCATCTACCTGACGCGCTCGGTGGCCATCACGCTGTTTTTGCTGGCGCCGCTCACGCCCACCAGCGTTTATCTGTTTGCCGCCGTCATGGGCCTGCTGTGGCTCTCGACCGTGCCGCCCACCAACGCGCTGGTGGCGCAGATTTTCGGCGTCGCGCACCTGTCGATGCTGGGCGGCTTCGTGTTTTTCAGCCACCAGATCGGCAGCTTCTTGGGCGTCTGGCTCGGCGGCTTGCTCTACGACCTGAGCGGCAGCTACGATGTGGTCTGGCTGCTGGCCATCGGGCTGGGTGTGCTGGCGGCGGCGGTCAACTGGCCGATCAACGAGCAGCCGATCCGGCGCGGCCCGCAGCGCCTGCAAGGAGCAGCCACATGAAAACGCGGTTGCTGCGCGCGCTCATCGGGTTGGCCGCCTGCGCGCTGCTGCTGCTCACCTTCAACCTCTATACCCACCCCGACTTCATGCTCAAGCTGGCCAATCAGGTCTGGCTGTGCTTCTGAGGCCGCCGTCGCTGCCATCCCGGCCCGCGCTGCGGCGGTTTGCTGCGCTCGCGGGTTTGGCGCCACTGCCTTGTCACACCCGCGTCACCCGCTTCGGTTTAGTATCCGGCCACGGCGCGGTTTGGAACCGAGCGCGTCTGCCTGTTGCCACACCCTCAACTGCCCCCCTTCAGTGAAACCTGCCGATGTTTGATATTCTGGTCATCCTCATCACCCTGGGCCTGCTGATTTACCTGGCCTACCGGGGCATCAGCCTGCTGATCCTGGCGCCGGCGCTGGCCACCTTTGCCGTCATCGCCACGCTCGACGGCCCGGTGCTGGCCAGCTACAGCCAGGTTTTCATGGGTTCGGCGGCCGGTTTCATCGCGCTTTACTTTCCGGTGTTTCTGCTTGGCGCCATTTTTGGCAAGTTGATGGAAGACTCGGGCAGCGCCAAGGTCATGGCCAACGCCATCATCGGCTTGCTCGGCAGCCAACGCGCCATCCTGGCCGTGGTGCTGTCGTGCGCGATCATGACCTATGGCGGCGTGTCGCTGTTCGTGGTGGCTTTTGCGGTTTATCCGATCGCGGCGGCGCTGTTTCGCCAGGCCAACCTGCCCAAGCGCCTGATGCCGGCCACGATTGCACTGGGGGCCTTCACCTTCACCATGACGGCGCTGCCGGGCACGCCCGCGATCCAGAACGCGATTCCGATGCCGTTCTTTGGCACCACGCCCTTCGCGGCGCCGGGGCTGGGCCTGATCACCGCGCTGGTGATGTTTGGCCTCGGCATGCTGTGGCTCGAGTACCGCGCGCGCCAGCTCGCCGCCGAGGGCTACGGCCAGCACTCCGACGAACCCGCCACGCCCGACAAGGCCATGCGCGAACGCGCCGCCGGCGAGGGTTTCGACGTCATGGAGCTCAGCCCCGAACGCTCCTCTGTCGGCGCGCCCCCGACCTGGGTGGCGGTGTTGCCGCTGGTGCTGGTGATCGCCATCAACCTGCTGTTCACTTTTGTCCTGATCCCGCGCATGGACACCGGTTTTCTGGCGCTGCCGCTCTACGGCGAGACCCACATCGACCAAGTGCGCGGCATCTGGTCGATCATCGCCGCCCTGACGCTGTCGATCAGCGTGCTCATCGCCATCAACTGGCGCCGCCTGCCCAAGCTCACGCTCAGCATGGACTGTGGCGCCAACGCTGCGCTGCTGCCGATCTTCAACACCGCCAGCCTGGTCGGTTTTGGCGCCGTGATCGCCTCGCTCGCCGCCTTTGTCCTGATCCGCGACTCGGTGGTGGTGCTGGGCGGCGACAACCCCTTGATCTCGCTGGCCATCGCCGTCAACATTTTGGCAGGGATGACCGGCTCGGCCTCGGGCGGCATGAGCATTGCCTTGTCCACCTTGGGCGACACCTACCTGGCCATGGCGCAAGCGCACGGCATCAGCCCCGAGCTGCTGCACCGCGTCACTGCCGTGGCCACCGGCGGGCTCGATTCCTTGCCGCACAACGGCGCCGTGATCACCCTGCTGGCCATCTGCGGCCTCACGCACCGGCAGGCCTACCCCGATCTGGCCATGACTGCCATGGCCGTGCCCCTGGTGGCGCTGGGGGTGCTGATCACGCTGGGCACGGTGTTCGGCAGTTTCTGAGTTTGGGGCGCGCCACAACGGGCCTGCACCGGCAGGGCGCGCGGCTGGGTAGAATGCGCGCTTGACCCACCGCTTTTGCACCCCCCACCACATATGACGACACCGATCACTGGCAGCATCGTGGCCCTGGTCACCCCCATGCAACCCGATGGCAGCGTGGACTACCCGGCCCTGCGCCGCCTGATCGACTGGCACATCGCCGAAGGCACCGACTGCATCGGCGTGGTCGGCACCACCGGCGAGTCGCCCACCGTGAGCGTGCAAGAGCACTGCGAGATCATCCGCGTGGCGGTCGAACAGGCCGCTGGCCGGCGCCCGGTGCTGGCCGGCTGCGGCGCCAACTCCACCACCGAAGCGATTGCGCTGGCGCGCTACGCGCACCAGGTCGGGGCCGACTTCCAGCTGCAAGTCGTGCCCTACTACAACAAACCGACCCAGGAAGGCCAGTACCAGCACTTCAAGGCCATCGCCGAAGCCTGCGGCGAGCTGCCCATCATGCTCTACAACGTGCCCGGGCGCACGGTGGCCGACCTGCAGCCCGAAACCGCGCTGCGGCTGGCTGAACTGCCGGGTATTTTTGGCATCAAGGAGGCCAGCGGCAACATCGAGCGCGCCCAGTGGTTGATCCGCCAGGCGCCGGTGGGCTTTGGCATCTATTCGGGCGACGACGCCACCGCCGTGGCCCTGATGCTGTGCGGCGGCCACGGCAACGTGAGCGTGACCGCCAACGTGGCCCCGCGCCTGATGCATGATCTCTGCGCCGCCGCCTGCGCCGGTGACGTAGCCCGCGCCATGGCATTGCAGATGCAGCTGCTGCCCCTGCACAAACAGCTGTTCATCGAACCGAACCCGATCCCGGTCAAGTGGGCGCTGGAGCGGCTCGGGCGCTGTGGCGCCACCCTGCGCCTGCCCCTCACCCCCCTCACCCCCAGCAGCCAGAGCGTGGTCGAACAAGCCCTGCAGGAAGCCGGCTTGCTGTAAGCTCAGGCCCTCCAAGCCCCCCGCTCTGCCCCGAACCCGACCGCTCGAACCCGACCGCACGCACCAGACACCCGCCATGAACCCGATCACCCAGACCCCGCACCGCCGCCCCGCCCCTGCCACCACGGCCCTGACCGGCAGCGCCCTGGTCATCACGGCGCTGCTGGCCAGCGGCTGCTCGGTGCTGCAGGAAGACCGCATCGACTACCGCAGCGCCCGCCCGGCCGCCACCCTCGAGGTGCCGCCCGACCTGACCCAGTTGCAGCGCGACAGCCGCTTCGTGGCGCCCGGCGCCGCCGTCACTGCGGCCGGTTTTCAGCTCCCGCAACCCGGTGCCGCAGCCACGCCCACGGCCGCCGTGCAAATGGGCGACGTGCGCATCGAGCGCGCCGGCGACCAACGCTGGCTGGTGGTCAACCGCCCCCCCGAGCAGCTCTGGAGCCCGATCCGCGACTTTTGGCAGGCCAACGGCTTTTTCCTCACCCTCGATCAGCAGCAACTGGGTCTGATGGAGACCGACTGGGCCGAAAACCGCGCCCAGATTCCACAAGACATCATCCGCGCCACCCTCGGGCGCCTGTTCGACACCCTGTACTCCACCGGCGAGCGCGACCGCTTTCGCACCCGGCTCGAGCGCCGCGCCGATGGCGGCACCGAAATCTTCATCAGCCACCGCGGCATGATCGAAGTCTTCAACGAGCGCCGCGACAGCACCCTGTGGCAGCCGCGCCCCACCAACCACGAACTCGAAGCCGAATTTCTGCGCCGGCTCATGGTGCAACTGGGCGTGACGCAGGAGCAGGCGCAGGCCCTGGAGGCCGCCGCCACCCCGGCGCAGCCGCTGTCGCGCATCGAAACGGTCAACAACCTGCCGGTGCTGCAAATCGACGAAGGCTTCGATCGCGCCTGGCGCCGCGTCGGGCTGGCGCTCGACCGCACCGGCTTCACGGTCGAAGACCGCGACCGCGCCCAGGGCCTGTACTTCGTGCGCTTCGTGGCCCCCGATGCCACCCCCGCGCGCGCCGAACCGGGCTTCCTGGGCCGCATTTTTGGTGGCGCGCGGGCGCAGGCGGCGGCGGCGCCGGAGCGCTACCGCATCGTGGTGCGCAGCACCGACAACCGCAGCACGGTGTCGGTGCTCGACGCCGCCGGCCAGCCCGCCCCGGCGGCGGTGGCGCAGCGCATCGTGCAAGTGCTGGCCGCCGACCTGCGTTAAGCCCGCGCCCCATCCTTCGTCCTCCACCCGGCCCGCTGCGGGTCGGCCACGGCCGGGGCGGCCTGCACAGCTGCGGCACCCCGGTTCGAGCGCTTGAGCATGACACCCAGCCCGCTTCCAGACGCTGCGGCCGCACCCACCGGCCACGACCCCGGCCCGCACTGGAAGCTGCGCTACTGGTCGATTTTTCTGGGTCAGGCGGTGTCGCTGATCGGCTCGGCCATGACGCAGTTCGTGCTGCTGTGGTGGATCACCGACACCACCGGCAGCGTCTCGATGCTGGCCATCGCCGGCATCCTGGCCCTGCTGCCCTACGCGCTGCTCAGCCCCATCGGCGGCGTGCTGGCGGACCGCTACAACCGGCGCCTGCTGATGATCGCCGCCGACACCCTGGGCGCGCTGTGCATGGTGCTGCTGATCGTGCTGTTCCTGACCGGGCGCATCGAAATCTGGCACGTGTTCGTCATGGTCTTCATCCGCGGTTCGCTGCAGGCGATCCAGTACCCGGCGGCAGTGGCCAGCCTGGCCAATCTGGTGCCCGCGCATTTTCTGCCGCGCGCCGTCGGCCTGAACCAAAGCCTGACCGGCATCATGACCGTGGCTGCGGCGCCCTTGGGTGCCTTTGCCATCAGCATCCTGCCCATCGGCTGGGCCTTGAGCATCGACGTGTTCACCGCCTTTCTGGGCATCATCCCGCTGCTGCTGTTCACCATCCCGCAGCCGCAGCGGCCCAAACAGCGCGTACACGGTTTTTTTGACACCCTGCGACGCGATTTCGTCGAGGGCTTCAAGGCCGTGTGGTCGGTGCCGGGGCTGCGCAAACTGTACGCCCTGCTGGCGCTGGTGGTGATGGTGGTGATGCCCTCGTTCACGCTGGTGATGCTGCTGATCCGCAACCACTTTGGCGGCGGCCCGGCCGAGGTGGCGCTGATGGAAGGCCTGGCCGGGGTGGCGATGATCGTGGCCGGGCTGGTGGTGGCCGCCATTGCGCCCAAGCGCCACATCCGCTGGGTGATCGCCGGTTTTGCCCTGTCGTGCTTCATGCTGGCCGCCACGGCCTTGCCCGACCCCGACTGGTTCGTGCTCGCCGTCGTGGCCTGGACGCTGAGCGGGTTTTTCTACATCATCGGCAACGCACCGCTGTCGACGCTGCTCTTGACCACGATCCCGAATCACCTGCAGGGCCGGGCGCTGTCGCTCATGACCACGGTGGTGGCGCTGGCGGCGCCGATCGGGCTGGCGCTGGCCGCGCCGGTGGGCGAGCTGCTGGGCATCCGCGGCCTGTTCATCTTCATGGGCGTGACGGGCGGCTGCCTGGTGCTGCTGGGGCTGCTGTCGCGCGACATCCGGCGCCTCGACGTGACGCGGGCGCACGACACCGGCCCGCAAAGGCAAAAACCCAAGGCAGATGGCGACCGTTAAAATCAAACGCTTGCCTGCCCACTGCCCTGCCCCATGACCCAGCGCCGCTTCTTTGTCACCACCGCCTTGCCCTACGCCAACGGCGCCTTCCACATCGGCCACATCATGGAATACATCCAGGCCGACATCTGGGTGCGCTCGCAGCGCCTGCACGGGCACGAGGTGCATTTCGTCTGCGCCGACGACGCCCACGGCGCGCCGATCATGATCGCTGCCGAAAAAGCCGGCCAGACGCCGCCGCAGTTCGTCGCCGCCATCGCCGCCGGGCGCGCCCCCTACCTCGAGGGCTTTCACATCCGCTTCGACCACTGGCACAGCACCGACGCACCCGAAAACCACGCCCTTGCGCAGCGCATCTACCTCGACCTCAAGGCCGCCGGGCTGATCGAGAGCCGCACGATCGAACAGTTTTTCGACCCCGAGAAAAACATGTTCCTGCCCGACCGCTACATCAAGGGCATCTGCCCCAAGTGCGGCGCGCCCGACCAGTACGGCGACAACTGCGAGGCCTGCGGCGCCGTCTATGCCCCGACCGAGCTGCGCCAGCCCTACTCGGCGCTGTCGGGGGCCACGCCGCTGCTGCGCCAGTCGGAGCATTTCTTTTTCAAACTCTCCGATCCGCGCTGCCTCGAATTCCTCGACCAGTGGACCAACACCCCCGGGCGCCTGCAGCCCGAGGTGCTCAACAAAATCAGCGAATGGCTCGCCCCCGGCGACGACGGCCAAGCCAAAATGGGCGACTGGGACATCAGCCGCGACGCGCCCTACTTCGGCATCCAGATCCCGGACGCGCCGGGCAAGTACTTCTACGTCTGGCTCGACGCCCCGGTGGGCTACCTGGCCAGCCTCAAGCACCATTTCGATCGCGGCCAAGCGGCCGCGCACTGGCACCCGGCCTCGCGCACGGCGCAAAGCTTCGAGCAGTTTCTGGCCGACCCGGCGGTCGAGCAGGTGCACTTCATCGGCAAGGACATCATCACCTTCCACAGCCTGTTCTGGCCGGCGATGCTGCATTTTTCGGGCCGCAAAGTGCCCAGCGCCATTTACGTGCACGGCTTTCTGACCCTCAACAGCGGCGAAAAGATGAGCAAGAGCCGCGGCACCGGGCTCGATCCGCTCAAATACCTGCAACTCGGCCTCAACCCCGAATGGCTGCGCTACTACCTCGCGGCCAAGCTGAGCAGCCGCAACGAGGACGTGGACTTCAACCCGCAGGATTTCGTCGCGCGCGTCAACTCCGACCTGGTCGGCAAGTACATCAACATCGCCTCGCGCGCCGCCGGTTTTCTGGCCCAGCGCTTCGACGGCCGCCTGGGGCCCTTGGCCCCCGATGGCGAAGCCCTGCTCGACGGCCTGCAGCGCGCCGTACCGGCGATCGCCGAGCTGCTTGCCGAGCGCGAGTACGGCAAGGCCATCCGCGAGACCATGGCGCTGGCCGACCGCGTGAACGAATACGTCGATCAAAACAAGCCCTGGGAACTGGCCCGCCAGCCCGACTGCGCGCCGCGGCTGCAAGACGTGTGCAGCACCTGCATCGAGTGCTTCCGCGTGCTGACGGCGCTGCTCAAGCCGGTGCTGCCGGTGCTGGCTGCCCAGGTGGAAGCCTTTTTGCGCTGCCCGCCGCTCGACTGGGCCAACGCCGCCACGGCGCTGGGCCCTGGCCACTCCATCGGCGCCTACCAGCACCTGATGCAGCGCGTGGACGCCAAGCGGCTGCAGGAATTGTTCGAGCCCAGCACGCCAGCGGCGGCGGCGGCCAAGGCCAGCCACGCCGCCACGCCCCCCGCTCACACCTCCGAGCGCGACCCCCACACCCCCCTGCCCGGCGGCGAGTCCGTCGCCCCGGCGATCGGCATCGATGACTTTGCCAAAGTCGATCTGCGCATCGCGCGCATCGTCGCCTGCGAGGCCGTGAGCGGCTCGACCAAGCTGCTGCGCCTGACCCTCGACGCCGGCGAGGGGCGCTTGCGCAACGTCTTTTCGGGCATCGCCAGCGCCTACCAGCCCGAACAGCTGGTGGGCCAGCTCACCGTGCTGGTGGCCAACCTGGCGCCGCGCAAGATGAAGTTTGGCGTCAGCGAAGGCATGGTGCTCTCGGCCGCGCACGCCGACCCCGAAGCCCGCCCCGGCCTGTACCTGCTGCAAGCCTGGCCGGGCGCCGAACCGGGGATGCGGGTGCATTGAACCCAGATTGCCCGAGGCAATATAATCAAAGGCTGGGTGGCTGACGCCGGCGCGCCGCCCCCACAAGCCGGAATAGCTCAGTCGGTAGAGCAGCTCATTCGTAATGAGAAGGTCGGGGGTTCGATTCCTCTTTCCGGCACCAGAAAATCCCTGGCGCCATACACAGGCCGTTTGTCCCTGAGGTGTCCCCGAAGCGCCGTTCACTTGCGTCTGGCCCACGCTTCGCGGCACTCAGACAGGTCGATGATGCTGCTCTGGAGCGGCGGCGGCGCTACACGCTCGATGCGTCGCACGATGCGCAGGCCCTTAGCTGCAAGCCGGACGCGTTAGGCGCGCTGGCGTTCGGCTGCGTTGGCGTACACGCGCGGTCTGCCGGGGCTGCGGCGGGGCCGGTGAGGGGCTGGGTCGGTGACGGCGGGAGCTGCTGCACGCCTGCCCTGCTTGCCGCCGTGGGGGCGATACGCCTTCGGCGGGAGGCAAGGCAAGTCCATCAGGGCAGCGCACGCAAGTGGTTTTTCAGTCTGCGATCCCAAAAAACACGGCCAGGCAGCGTTCGACCTGGATCAGTGCGTCGGGATCGATGCGGCCAAACGGCGCCCCGACCTTTTCGCGCCGGTACGTCTGTGCCTTGTCCACCATGACCTGGGAAGCTTGCTGCAGGCCGTTTCGGGTACTCGGCTCAAGGGTTACGCGCAGCAGCGGCGCATCGATCAGCGTGCTGGTTATCGGCAGCACGGTAACGCTGCTGTGTGCGCCGAACAGGTCGGCCTGGACCACCAGAGCCGGGCGCGGCTTGCCAAAATCACCCTGCATGGCGACCGCTACAAGGTCGCCGCGCCTCATGCAGTCCAGCCGTCCACGTCCCTCGAGGCATCGTCCAAAAACGCCTGCGCCATCGGGTCGCCCCTATCAGCCTGAGCCGCAAGCAGGCATTGGCGCTCGCACTCCTGCGCAAAACCCGGGCGGCGCGTGTCGGGCACCCAAATCTGCACCGGGCGCAAGCCCGACCGACGCAAAGCGGCGCGGTGCTTTTGCACCCGCTCACTCACACTCGCAGCCACAACCATGATCGATACTCCAGTGTTACATGCAACATCATACGCCATTTTGTTGCTGCGGTGGCTTTCGCGTTCACCGGGGGTGTCGGGGCTTGCCCTGACTTGGGCGCTTGCCGCCAGAAACGAGCCGGGACGGATCAATAACGAGCCTGGCCCCGATACTTCTCTTGCAAAGTACGGCAATTTGCCGTAAGATTGAGCCTGGAGAAAAACCATGCCCACTGCCGTCTCTACCGCTCGCCTCGAAGCCCGCATCAGCACCGATCTGCATTCGATGCTCAAGCGCGCCGCTGAGCTTCAGGGGCGCACCATGACCGATTTTGTGGTGTCCGCCGTGCAGGACGCGGCGCAACGCGCCATCGAGCAGTCGGAAGTGATCCGGCTCTCGCTGGCCGATCAGGAGTGCTTTGCGCAAGCGCTGCTGTCGCCGCCGCAACCGGCAGCGGCGCTGGAGCGTGCTTTTGCCCATCGCAGCCGGCTCTTGCGCGCTGAATGAGCGGCGCACCGTTGCGGCTCGCGCCGCTTGCTGCCGGGCATGACCGCGCCGCGTTCCACTGCGGTTCGGAGCCGCTGAACCGCTACCTGCGCGAGCAAGCTACCCAGGACATGCGCCGCCGCGTGGCGGCCTGTTTTGTGGCCGTGGCGGACGGGAAGCGCATCGCTGGCTACTACACCCTGGCATCCGCAAGCCTGCTGCTGTCCGACCTTCCAGCCAGCACGGGCAAGAAGCTGCCTCGCTACCCGACCGTGCCTGCCGTTCGTATGGGCCGCTTGGCTGTCGATCGGGCGTTCCAAGGCCAAGGGCTGGGCGCTGCGCTGCTGGCCGATGCACTCGACCGCTCGGCGCGTTCGGAGATTGCCGCTTTCGCACTGATGGTGGATGCCAAGGATGAGGCTGCAGCGGCCTTCTACCGGTATCACGGCTTCATCGCCTTGCTTGACTCGCCGCTCACGCTGTTCTTGCCGCTGGCGACCGTTCAGCGTTTTTAAGCGGGGCTACCTGCACAACCCCGGATGCTTTAGCTCCGAGGTCGGTGATTTTGTTTTTGCGCAAGAGGCGGCGGGCAATGGCATCGAGCGCTTGACGCTCAAGCTCTACGAAAAGCGCGTAAAGAAAGACTGGCCTGGTGTGCAGCCGGACGCATTACCGGCGCTGATTGGGTTTCGTGCAAGGAAACCTATGGTGCCGCAAGCTCAGATCGCTTTATAGATTTCGTCGCGGTCTTGTGTCGCCTCTGGCGTCCAGAACAACTCCATCATTCGGCGCGGGTTTCAAGTCGACGGCGCGTAGCCTCCCGCCTGGCCGCAAACTTTGCCTCGACTTCGGCTGCCGGGATCAGATGGCCCGCATGGGCTGAGTCCAGGCCAATTTGCACCTGGCGACGAAACCAAGCGTCATGCTCGACAGCTTCCTGCTGCTGCCGAACGAAGTCGCGCATGAAGTCGCGCAGAAGCTGAGCGGCGTTGCGGTCGCGAAGTCTGGCTGCAGCAGAGAACTCGGATTTCAGCGCTTGATCGACCCGAAAAGTAAAGGTGGCCTCGCTCATGGCTTTGTCCTCATGTGTTACAAGAGAACTGCATGGTAGCACAGCAACGCTGATCCAGCGCAGCCGCGCTTGGGTCAAACCACGACCGGGTGTTTTAGCCCAGCTTGCGCGCCAGGTTTTCCGGGTGCGGGTGGTCAGGGGGTTCGATTCCTCTCCTGGGGCGCCAAAGCCCAGCGCACATGCTCGCGCACCAAGGCGCTGGGGTCTTCGAGGCGGCTGGCCAGCGCCGCCTGCACGGCTGCTGCTTGCGCGGGTTCCAGCCGGCCGCTGGCCAGCGCATTGCCCAGCGCCACCGCCACGTTGCGCAGCCAGCGCTCGTGGCCGATGCGCCGGATCGGGGTGCCTTCGGTGTGGTGCTCGAAATCGGCGCGGCTCCAGCGCCAGACGCGCAGCAGCTCGGGCGCTTGCAGCGGCACCCGTGGCTCGAAATCGGGCACACGGGCGCGCTGGGCGTACTTGTTCCACGGGCACACCAACTGACAGTCGTCACAGCCGTAGATGCGGTTGCCGATCAGGGGCCGCAGCTCGGGCGCGATCGGCCCGGCGTGTTCGATCGTGAGATAGGCGATGCAGCGGCGCGCATCGAGCCGGTACGGGGCCACGATGGCCTGCGTCGGGCACACATCGAGGCAGGCGCGGCAGTGGCCGCAGTGGCTGCTGACTGCGGCGCTGGGCGGCAGTGCGACATCGAGGAAAATCTCGCCCAAAAAAAACATCGAACCGGCGTCGCGGCTCAGGGCCAGCGTGTGTTTGCCGCGCCAGCCCAGGCCACTGCGCTGCGCCAGCTCGACCTCGAGCACCGGCGCCGAGTCGGTAAACACGCGCCAACTGGGGGCTTGCTGCGCCGCTGCGCTGCCGCCAGTGGGCGCCCCCGCACCGCTGCCGCTGGGCGCCGCCGCAGCTGCAGCGCCCTGCTCTTGCAAGCCCTGCTCGATGCGCTGGGCCAGCCGCTGCAGCCGCTGGCGCAGCACCTTGTGGTAGTCGCGCCCCCGGGCATACAAGGCCACGCAGCCCTGTAAAGGTTGGTGCAAACCATGCCATTCCTGCGCGCGCCAATCGGGCCCGTGGCTGCTGGGCAGATAATCCATGCGTGCGCTGATCACGCTCAGGGTGCCAGGCACCAGCGCGGCCGGGCGGGCGCGCTTGAGGCCGTGCGCGGCCATGTAGCCCATCTCGCCGTGAAAGCCGGCCTCGAGCCAGCGCCGCAGCCCGTCTTCGGCGCCGGACAGATCGACATTGGCCACGCCGATTTGCGAAAATCCCAACTCCCGGCCCCAGCCTTGTATTTGTGTGACGAATTGAGCCGCATCGAACATAACCCAGCGATTGTAGAAAGCCCGGCCCCAGAGGCGCAGCCGCTGGCCTGCACGACCCTGCTGCTGGCGGATGAGAGCGCCACCGCCGCGCTCGCCGCCCGGCTGGCCGCCTGCGCCCAGATCGGGCAGGCGCACCTGCATTGTTACGGCGATCTGGGCAGCGGCAAAACCACTTTTGTGCGCCATCTGCTGCGCGCTTTGGGCGTGCAGGGCCGCATCAAAAGCCCCAGCTACGCCATCGTCGAGACTTACCGCCTCGAAGCAGGCCCACGCTGGGGCCCAGGAATGGAAGTCGTGCATGCGGATTTTTATCGACTAATCAACCCTCAAGAGTGGGAAGATGCGGGACTGCGTGAACTTTTTACACAACCCGGACTCAAGCTGGTAGAGTGGCCCCAAAAAGCCACTGGAATGCTGCCCATGCCCGACCTCGAACTGCACCTCGAAACCTTGGCCGACGACAGCCGCCGGCTGCAGTTGGGTGCGCGCACTGCGCTGGGTGTGCGCCTGTTGGAGGCGTTGCAGGCATGAGGCGCCGCAGCGCCCTGCAGTGGCTGGGCTCGAGCCTGGTGCTCACGCTGGGCGCGCCGCAGCTGGCTTGGGGCGCCACCATCGTGGCCGTGCGCCTGTGGCCAGCCCCCGACTACACCCGCCTGACCATCGAGTCCGACGCCGCGCTGCAAGCCACGCCGCACTTCATGCCCGACCCGCCCCGGGTGGCGTTGGACCTCGAGGGCATCGAACTGGCCCCGATGGCGCAGCAGCTCACCGGCAAGGTGCGCCCCGACGACCCCAACGTGGCCGCGATTCGGGTCGGGCAGCACGCGCCCCGGGTGGTGCGGCTGGTGGTGGACCTGAAGCGCCCGATCAACCCGCAGGTGTTCCAGCTCAGCCCGGTGGCCGCGTTCCAGCACCGCCTCGTGCTCGATCTGTACCCCGTACAGGCGCGCGACCCGCTGGATGAACTGATCGCGCAGCGGCTGCGCGAGCTCAACGACCCCGCCCCGCCACCCGCTGCAGCCCCCAGCGACCGCGCACCGTCGCCAGCTGCTGCACCCGATGCGCCCACCCCCCCCGACCCGCTGGGCGAGCTGATTGCCCGTTTGCCCGCCGACCAGCGCGCTGCCGCCCCCAGTCTGGGGACCATCAGGCTGCCCCCGCCGCCGACCACCACCGCCTCGGGTGCCAGCCGGCCACGCCCTGCACCCAGTGGCAGCACCGGTGGCCGCGCCGACCGCCTGATCGTCGTCGCCATCGACCCCGGACACGGCGGCGAAGACCCAGGGGCCATCGGCCCCGGCGGCACGCACGAAAAAGACGTGGTGCTGGCCATCGCCCGCAAGCTGCGCGAACGCGTCAACCGCACCCAGGTCAACGGCCACACCTTGCGCGCCTTCATGACGCGCGACGGCGACTACTTCGTGCCGCTGCGGGTGCGGGTGCAAAAGGCGCGCCGGGTGCAGGCCGATCTGTTGGTGAGCGTGCACGCCGATGCGTTTTTTACGCCGCGGCCGCGCGGCTCGAGCGTGTTTGCGCTCAGCGAGCGCGGCGCCACCAGCGCCGCCGCCCAATGGATGGCCAACCGCGAAAACGCCGCCGACAAGGTGGGCGGCGTCAATTTGCGCGAGCAAGAAACGGTGTTGCAGCGCATCATGCTCGACATGAGCACCACGGCGCAGATCAACGACAGCCTGCGCGTGGGCGATGTGATGTTGCGCGAATTGGGCCGCGTCGGGCGCCTGCACAAACCGCGCGTCGAACAAGCCGGCTTTGCCGTGCTGCGCGCGCCCGACATTCCCAGCCTGCTGATCGAAACCACGTTCATCAGCAACCCCGACGAAGAACGCCGCCTGCGCGACCCGCGCTTTCAAAACCAGATGGCCGACGCCATGCTGCGCGGCATCGTCGCTTACTTTGAGCGCAACCCGCCCTTGGCACGCCGGCGCGAAGTCTGAAAGCCACCCATCTCTGCGCACCTGGGCGCGCAAAAAAGCCGCAGGCCAAAGGCGCTGCGGCTCGATATGCGTGCTATTTGGCGGAGCGGACGGGGCTCGAACCCGCGACCCCCGGCGTGACAGGCCGGTATTCTAACCAACTGAACTACCGCTCCGTGCGGTTGGCGACCCTACGGGGATTCGAACCCCGGTACTCACCGTGAAAGGGTGATGTCCTAGGCCTCTAGACGATAGGGTCAAACCTAGAAAACTGTTACCGTGAAACCTGTTGCAGCCCGCCTTGGTGGAGGTAAGCGGGATCGAACCGCTGACCTCTTGCATGCCATGCAAGCGCTCTCCCAGCTGAGCTATACCCCCTTTTGGAGAGCTGCAACCTTTGCACTCGGTTCAGAGCCATGGCTCTGCGCTTCGTGCATCAGCAAGACTCGAATTATAGACAGGTTTTCAGGCCTTTTGCAAGGCGCGCAAAACTTTTTCGCGCGGCTGCAGCGCCAGCACGGCGTCGAGCGCCGGCGTGTTGGGGGTGCCCATGACGAGCACGCGCACCGGCATGGCGAGCTGCGGCATTTTGAGGCCGTGCGCGGCCAGCACGCGTTTCAGCGCCGCCGCGATGCCGGCTCGGCTCCACTCGCAGGTTTGCAGTTCGGCGGCCAGCGCCGCCAGCGCCGGGCGCAGCGCCGCCCCGCCGTGTTCGGCCAGCGCCTCGGGCGCCACCTGGGGCTCGCGGTAAAAGCAGGCGGCCCAGTCGGCCAACGCCACGGTGGTGTCGCAGCGGTCTTTGAACAGGGCGCAGATGGCGGGCAGGCGCTCGTCGGCGCTCAAGCCGCGGCGCGCCAGTTGCTCGGCCACCAGGGGCGCCAGCTCGGCCTCGGGCAGGGCCTTGAGGTGCTGGGCGTTGACCCAGCGCAGCTTGGCTTCGTCGAACTGGGCCGCGCTGCGCCCGAGGTGTTCGAGGTCGAACCACTGCAAAAACTGCTGGCGGCTGAAGATTTCATCGTCGCCGTGGCTCCAGCCCAGCCGCGCCAGGTAGTTGAGCATGGCGTCGGGCAGGTAGCCTTCGTCGCGGTATTGGGTGACGGGCTTGGCGCCGTTGCGCTTGCTCATCTTCTCGCCCTGCTCGTTGAGCACGGTGGGCAGGTGCGCGTACACCGGCGGCTCGTGCCCGAGGGCGCGCAGGATGTTGATCTGGCGCGGGGTGTTGTTGATGTGGTCGTCGCCACGGATGACGTGCGTGATGCGCATGTCGATGTCATCGACGACGACGCAGAAGTTGTAGGTCGGCACGCCGATGCGCGCAGACTCCGCGCTGCTCGGTGCGGCTTCGGGTTCGCTGCCGGGTTCGCTGCCGGGTTCGCTGCCTGGTGCTGCAGTCGGGGCCGGGCGGGCGATCACCAGGTCGTCGAGCTCGGCGTTGGCGATCTCGATGCGGCCCTTGACCTTGTCGTCCCACGCCACCACGCCGCCGATCGGGTTTTTGAAGCGCAGCACTGGCAGCACGCCAGCCGGGATGGGGGGCAGGACCTTGCCGGGTTCGGGCCGCCAGGTGCCGTCGTAGCGCGGCTTTTCCTTGCGCGCCAGTTGGCGCTCGCGCAGCACGTCGAGCTCGGCCACGCTCATGTAGCAGGGGTAGGCCAGACCGCGCGCGAGCATGTCGGCCAGCACCTCTTGGTAGCGCGCCATGCGCTGCATCTGGTAGTAGGGGCCTTCGTCGAAGTCGAGCCCGAGCCAGGCCATGCCTTGCAGAATCACATCGACGGCGGCCTGGCTGGAGCGCTCCTGGTCGGTGTCTTCGATGCGCAGAATGAAGTCGCCGCCCTGGGCGCGGGCAAAGGCCCAGGGGTAGAGCGCCGAGCGGATGTTGCCCAGGTGGATGAAGCCGGTGGGCGAAGGGGCAAAACGGGTGCGGATGCGCGGTGTGCTCATGGGTGGAAGGTGTCGATGCGGTCGAGGCCGCGCAAGAGGTCGGCCTGGATGTCGGGCAGGTGCTCGAGCCCGACGGCCACGCGCACCAGCCCCTGGACGATGCCGGCGGCCTGGCGCTGCGCCTCGCTGAGCTTGCCGTGCGAGGTGCTGGCCGGGTGCGCGCACAGGGTTTTGGTGTCGCCCAGGTTGGTGCACAGCGACAGCACCTGGAGCGCATCGAGCACACCAAAGGCGCGCGCGCGCGCCTGCTCGGGGCTGCTGGCCGCCACCTCAAAGGCCAGCACGGCGCCGCCGCAGCCAGCCATCTGGCGCATGGCCAGCGCGTGCTGCGGGTGGCTGGCCAGGCCCGGGTAATGCACCCGCGCCACCGCCGGGTGCGCTTGCAGCCACTGCGCCAGCGCCAGCGCCTGTGCGCTTTGCGCCTGCAGGCGCAGGCTCAGGGTTTCGAGGCCCTTGAGCACCACCCAGGCATTGAAGGGCGAGAGCACCATGCCGGTGTTTTTTTGCACCGGCAGCAGGCGCTGGTGAATCAGTTCGGCGCTGGCGCAGACCGCGCCGGCCATGACGCGGCCTTGGCCGTCGAGGTATTTGGTGCCCGAGTGCAGCACGATGTCGGCGCCGAACTCGAGCGGGCGCTGCAGCGCCGGGGTGGCAAAGCAGTTGTCCACCGCCAGCCAGGCGCCGGCGGCGTGCGCCAGATCGGCCAGCGCGGCGATGTCGCAGACTTCGGTCAGTGGGTTGGTGGGGGTTTCGGCCAGCAGCAGCCGGGTGTTGGGGCGCACGGCGCGCGCCCAGGCACCCAGGTCGGTCTGCGGCACCGAGGTGGATTCGACGCCAAAGCGCGCAAACTCGGTGCCCACCAGCTTGAGCGTGGAGCCAAACATGGACTGCGAATAGAGCACGTGGTCGCCCGCCTTGAGCAGGCCAAAGCAGACCAGCGTGATGGCGGCCATGCCCGAAGCCGTGGCCAGCGCGGCCGCGCTGCCCTCGAGCGCGGCCAAGCGCTGCTCGAAGCTGCTCACGGTCGGGTTGCCGCTGCGGCCGTAGGTGTAGCCGTCTTCGTCGCCGGCAAACCGGCGCGCGGCGGCGGCGGCGTTGGGCTGCACGAAGCCGCTGCTCAGATACAGCGCCTCGGAGTGTTCGCCATGCAGGCTGCGCTCCACGGCCACGCGCAGCGCCAGGGTGTCGCGATGCAAAGGGGTGGCCATGGTGGCTTACTGCTCTCGGGAGTTGGGCAGCGCCAAGCGCGAGCTGTCGGCGTCGTCTTCTTCGCTGCCGCTGCGCTGCGTGTGCAGGCGGTTCACGTCGTCGTCGCTGATGTCGCCGGTGATGTACACGCCGTCGAAACACGAGGCCTCGAAGCCGTCGAGCGCCGGGTTGATCGAGCCCACGGCCCGCTTCATGTCGTCCACGCTTTGGTAGATCAGGGCGTCGCAGCCGATGATCTGGCGCACTTCTTCGAGCGTGCGCCCGTGCGCCACCAGTTCGTCGCGCGTGGGCATGTCGATGCCATAGACATTGGGGTACATCACCGGCGGCGCGGCGCTGGCCATATAGACCTTGACGGCGCCGGCTTCGCGCGCCATCTGCACGATTTCGCGGCTGGTGGTGCCGCGCACGATCGAATCATCGACCAGCAGCACGCGCCGGCCCTTGAATTCGCTGCCGATGACATTGAGCTTTTGGCGCACCGATTTCTTGCGCACCGCCTGCCCCGGCATGATGAAGGTGCGCCCCACATAGCGGTTTTTCACGAAGCCTTCGCGGTAGGGCTTGCCCAGCAACTGCGCCAGTTGGGTGGCGGCTGGGCGGCTGGATTCCGGGATCGGGATGACGACGTCGATCTCATCCAGTGGCACCTGCAGGCGCAGGCGCTCGGCCAGCGTGTGCCCCATGTTGAGCCGGGCCTGATAGACCGAGATGCCGTCGAGCGTGGAGTCGGGCCGGGCCAGATAGACGTACTCGAACACGCACGGGAAGCGGCGCGGCTGGGCGGCGCACTGGCGCGACTGGATGTGGCCGTCGAAACCGACGAACACCGCCTCGCCAGGCGCGATGTCGCGCAAAAAATCGTGCCCGGTGCCCTCGAGCGCCACCGATTCGCTGGCCACCATGACGGTGCCGTCTTTGCCGCGCCCGATGCACAGCGGCCGGATGCCGTAGGGGTCGCGAAAGGCCAGCAGGCCGTGGCCGGCGATCAGGGCCACCACCGCATACGAGCCTTGCAAGCGCAGTTGCGTGGCGGCCACGGCGGCAAACAGCGCCTCGGTGCTCCAAGCGCCGTGGGCACCGGCGCGGCCGATTTCGTGCGCGAGCACGTTGAGCAGCACCTCGGAGTCGCTCTCGGTGTTGATGTGGCGGTGGTCGAGCTGCACCATGTCGTGGCGCAGCGCGCTGGCGTTGGTGAGGTTGCCGTTGTGCGCCATGACGATGCCAAAGGGCGCGTTGACGTAGAAAGGCTGGGCCTCTTCCTCGCTGTAGGCGTTGCCGGCGGTGGGGTAGCGCACCTGCCCCAGACCGCGGTTGCCGGGCAGCGCGCGCATGTTGCGCGTGCGAAAGACGTCGCGCACCATGCCTTTGGCCTTGTGCATGAAGAACTTGCGCTCTTGTTCGGTGACGATGCCGGCGGCGTCCTGGCCGCGGTGCTGCAGCAGCAGCAAGGCGTCATAGAGCAGCTGGTTGACCGGCGCCGTGCTGGCCACGCCTACGATTCCACACATAAGAAGAATCCTGTTGTTATCAAGGGAAATGGGCCGCCAGCCAAACCGGCATCAGGCCTTCTAGGGCGGACAGACCGTTGTAGAGCCAGCCGGACCCGAGCGACTGCTGCCAGGCCGGGTGCTGGTGCAGCGGCGTGAGGTGCAGCAGCACGGTGAGCGCCAGCAAAACCACGACGCCGCGCAGCACGCCGAAGGCCGCGCCCAAGGTGCGGTCGACCGGGCGCAAGCCCACCTGATCCATGCCTTTTTTGCACAGCCAGGCCAGAAAACCGCCGGCAAACACGCAGGCCACGAACACCAGCGCAAAGCCGATGGCAAAGGGCAAGGGCGGGTCGAGCTCGGCCAGCGGCAGCCATGCGGCGGCGTCGGCAGCCCACCACTGCGCCAGAAAAAACGCCGCCACCCAGGCGCTGAGCGACAAGACCTCGTACACCAGCCCGCGCCAGGCCCCGATCAGCAACGAGGCCAGCAACAGCAGCAGCAGAAAGACATCGACAGCGGCCACGGCTCATAGCGTGAGGATGGCAGCAGGCAAGCCGAGCTGGCGCACGCGCTCGGCGGCGCGCTCGGCTTCGGCGCGGCTGGCAAAGGGCCCCAGGCGCACGCGGGTGCGCGGGCCGTCGGGGGTTTGCGCCACGTGGGTGTAGGTGGCCAAGCCGGCGCGCTCGAGGCGCTGGCGCACCTCGCGCACACGCTCGGCGCTCTCGAAGGCGCCCACTTGCACCACCAGGCGCTGAGGGGTGGCCGGCGCCGTTGGCGCGGCGGCGGGCGTGCGCCCTTCGAGGATGGCTTGGGCGCGGTTGGCCTCGGCGGGCACAGGAGCGGGCACAGGAGCAGGGGCAGGAGCGGGTACGGGGGGAGTTGCCGGGCGGGCCGGGGCGGCGGGTGTGGGTGCGGTGGCTGGCGCGGCAGGCACAGGCACAGGAGCGGGAGCGGCCGGTGCCGGAAGGGGCGCTGCCGGTGCCACCTCGGTTGCAGGCGCTGCCGGTGCCGCCTCGGTTGCAGGCGCGGGCGGCTGCACGGGCAAGGGTTGGGCAGGCTGGCGGTCTGGGATTTCGATGGCGATGTCAACCGGCACCGGGCGCGGCTGGGTGTCAAAGAGCAGCGGCAGGCCGATCACCCCCGCCAACACCAATATGCCGGCCCCGATCAGGCGCTGGCGCGCACGCCGGCGCAAGGATTCGATGGTGGGCGGCGGGGCTGGGGCGTTGGCACCGCTGCCGCCTGAACGCAGTTTGAACATGAGCCGCTGTGACACCGTGGGTTGCAAAAAATCGGGCCTGTCCCTGCACCCCAAGGGCCAGCGCACGGCAGCCTTCAGGCTGTGGCAAGGCGTCAAGTGGGCAAGTGTGGGGCCGCCAAACGCGGCACCCCCTGCTCCAGCACGGCCCCCACCGTAAGGAAAGACCCAAAGACCACGATTCTATCAGCCGGGTCGGCAGCGGCGCGGGCCGCGGCCAGCGCCGCCAGCGCATCGGCGTGGGTGCTGGCGCTGCTGCCCGGGCGCTGCGCCAGCGCCTGCCAGCGCGCCAGCAGATCGGCCGCCCTGGCGGCGCGCGCACCGGGCAGATCGGTGAAGTACCAGCGATCCACCAGCGCACCGGCGCGCTCGAGCATCGGCCCCAGGTCTTTGTCGGCCATGGCGCCAAACACCGCGTGCGTGCGCGGAAAGTAGCCTTGGGCGTCGAGGTTTTGCACCAGCGCCGCCACCGAGTGCGGGTTGTGCGCCACGTCGAGCACCAGCACCGGCTGTCCGGGCACGATCTGAAAGCGCCCCGGCCACTGCACCAGCGCCAGCCCGTTGCGCACCGCCTGCGCCGTGACTGGCAGGCGCGGGTGCAGCGCCTCGATGGCCGCCAGCGCTCCGGCCGCGTTTTGCAACTGGTTGGCCCCGCGCAAGGCCGGGTAGGCCAAGCCGCTGTAGCGCTTGCTGCGCCCGCTCCAGTTCCACTGCTGGCGGTCGCCGCTGAACTGGAAATCGGCCCCGATGCGCTGCACCTCGGCCCCCAGCACGCGCGCGCGCTCCAGCACACTCTGGGGCGGCAGCGGGTCGCTCACCACCACCGGGCGGCCACTGCGCATGACGCCGGCTTTTTCGAGCCCGATGGTTTCGCGGTCGGGGCCCAGAAACTCCATGTGATCGAGGTCGATGCTGGTGATGATGGCGCAGTCGGCATCCCACAGGTTGACCGCATCGAGCCGTCCGCCCATGCCGATTTCGAGCACCAGCACCTCGGGCTGTGCCGCCACCAGCGTCTGCACGATGGCCAGTGTGCTGAACTCGAAGTAGCTCAAGGAAACCTCGGGCTGCCCGCCCTCGCCCAGGCGTGCGCGCTCGACTTCGGCAAAAGCCGCCGCCAGCGCCGCCGCCACCACCGGCTCGCCGCGCACCTGGGCGCGTTCCTCGAAGCGCACCAGGTGCGGCGAAGTGTAGAGCGCGGTGCGGTAACCGGCGTGGCGGTAGATCGATTCGAGCATGGCGCAGGTCGAGCCCTTGCCGTTGGTGCCCGCCACCGTGATCAGCGGGCACGGCGGCACGATGCCACGGCCGCCGTTCATGCGCAGCATCACCGTGCGCACACGATCCAAACCCATTTCGATGCTCTTGGGGTGCAGGCGCTCGCAGTGGGCCAACCATTGCTCGAGGCTTTGCGGCGGGGCTGCGGGGGCGGGGGGGCGGGGGTCGGTCATGGTGTACGGGAGGCTGAGAGTGTGGGCAGGCTGGGGGAACACGGCCAAGGGCAAGGCAAGCCCCAGGCGGGATTGTCGTGCATGGCCCGCTGCTGCGCAGGAATTAGAATCGGGGGCAAGCGCCGGGTTCCGCCCGCGAGTCCGCACAGCCCCCGCATCGTTCGTATCTTTTAACCCTGCGCATCTTTCATGAGCACCACCCAATTCGATGGCGTGACCGTCCAAACCCTGGCCAACGTGTATTTTGAGGGCAAATGCATCAGCCACAGCCTGACGCTGGCCGACGGCACGCGCAAGTCGGTCGGCGTGATCTTGCCCGCCACCCTCACCTTCCACACCGGCGCCGCCGAAGTGATGGAATGCGTGGCCGGCGCCTGCGACTACCTGCTTGCCGGCAGCAGCGCCTGGCGGCATTGCGCTGCGGGCGAGTCGTTCGCCGTGCCCGCCAATTCAAGTTTTCAGATTCGCGTCAGCGATCAGCCCTATCACTACATCTGCCACTTCGCCTGAACCTGCCTGAACCCAGCGCCGCCGCCATGCCCACCATCCTGCAAAACCTCCCCGTCGGCCAGAAGGTCGGCATCGCTTTTTCTGGCGGGCTCGACACCTCGGCCGCGCTGCTGTGGATGCAGCGCAAGGGCGCCCTGCCCTACGCCTACACCGCCAACCTCGGCCAGCCCGACGAGAGCGACTACGACGACATCCCGCGCAAGGCGCTCGCCTTTGGCGCCGAGCAGGCGCGCCTGATCGACTGCCGCGCGCAACTGGTGGCCGAGGGCATCGCCGCCATTCAAAGCTGCGCCTTTCACATCAGCACCGGCGGCAACACCTACTTCAACACCACGCCGCTGGGGCGCGCCGTCACCGGCACCCTGCTGGTGGCGGCCATGCAGGCCGACGAGGTCCACATCTGGGGCGACGGCAGCACCTTCAAGGGCAACGACATCGAGCGCTTCTACCGCTACGGCCTGCTCACGAATCCGGCGCTGAAAATCTACAAGCCCTGGCTCGATCAGCGCTTCATCGACGAGCTCGGCGGGCGCAAGGAGATGAGCGAGTTCCTGATCGCGCACGGCTTCGACTACAAAATGAGCGTCGAAAAAGCCTACAGCACCGACAGCAACCTGCTCGGTGCCACGCACGAGGCCAAGGACCTGGAGCGCCTCAACAGCAGCATCCGCATCGTCAACCCGATCATGGGCGTGGCGTTCTGGCAGCCCGAAGTCGAAGTCAAGGCCGAAGAAGTGCGCGTGCGCTTCGAGGAAGGCCAGCCGGTGGCCCTCAACGGCCAGACCTTCGCCACACCGGTCGAGCTGTTCCTGCAGGCCAACGCCATCGGCGGCCGGCACGGGCTGGGCATGAGCGACCAGATCGAAAACCGCATCATCGAAGCCAAGAGCCGCGGCATTTACGAAGCCCCGGGCATGGCGCTGCTGCACATCGCCTACGAGCGGCTGGTCAGCGGCATCCACAACGAAGACACGATCGAGCAATACCGCGACAACGGCCGCAAGCTCGGCCGCCTGCTCTACCAGGGGCGCTGGTTCGACCCGCAAGCCCTCATGCTGCGCGAGGCGGCGCAGCGCTGGGTGGCGCGCGCCATCAGCGGCGAAGTCACGCTCGAGCTGCGCCGCGGCAACGACTACTCGATCCTCGACACCGAGTCGCCCAACCTGAGCTACGCGCCCGAGCGCCTGAGCATGGAAAAGGTCGAAGACGCGCCCTTCTCCCCCGCCGACCGCATCGGCCAGCTCACGCTGCGCAACCTCGACATCAGCGACACCCGCGCCAAGCTCGGCGTCTATACCCAGGCCGGCTTGCTGGCGCAGGGCGCAGGCGGCGCGGAGCTGGTGCGCTTGGGGGGCTGAGAGCAGGCTATCGAAGCAGAAGGAACCTGGTGTGGTGGCGCCCATCAACTCGGGCAAGCGGCGCAAGATGTGGTACCCGATTCGTTCACAAATACGCGAACGGAATCGCCGTCACCTCTTTGGAAAGCGGAACGTCGCGCTCGACGAAGCACAGCACCGCACCGGGGCCCACGGGTTTGTTCAACTTGTCGAGCACCGTAAAGTGCCGCTTGGCGTGGTGCGAGGGGGATGCGGTTTTCTTGATCTCGACCGGGTACAGGGTGTCGGCTGCTTCGACGATCAGGTCCACCTCCTGCTGGTCGGCGTCGCGGTAGAAGCTCAGCGGCGCCTCGCGCCCGTTGTGCCAGTAGCTTTTCAGGACTTCGCTCAGCGCCCAGGTTTCCAGCAGCGCACCAGACATGGCACCCGCTTCCAGCGAAGCGGCATCTGGCCAACGGGTGAGGTAAGCCGCCAGGCCGGTATCGAGAAAATACAGCTTGGGCGCTTTCACCAGGCGCTTGCTCAGGTTGGAGTGGTAAGGCTGGAGCAGGTACACCAGCCCCGAAGTCTCCAGCACCGAAAGCCAGGCCTTGGCGGTTTTGTGGTCGATATCGGCTGCGCGCGCCAGGCTGGCGACATTCAGCAACTGCCCGGTGTGGGCGGCTACTGCAATCAAAAAGCGGTTGAAGGCGGTCTGATCCGAGACCCGCAGCACATCCTGCACGTCGCGCTGGATGTAGGTCTGGATGTAGGAACGATAAAACACGTCGCGCACCAGGGGCGCCTGCTCGCCCTGCGTGTGCAGCCGCGGGTAGGCACCGAGCCAGATGCGCTCGAACACCGCCATCAGCCCACCCCGAAAACCTTCGCTACGCTCGGTTCCCCCCTCAAGGGGCAAGAAACTCTTGGGGCGGCCCGGCGAGTTTCTTGAGTGGGGCTTGGGCTGCGCGTGCTGGCGTGCCTGGGCGACCCACTCGGCGCTCGGCACAAAGGGTTTTGATGCGTCGGCGCGCCCGTCGAGTTCGGCTTGCGACAGGCCCAACAGATCGACGATGGCCACGCGCCCGGCCAGGCTTTCGGTCAGGCCGCGCATCAACTGGAACTTTTGCGAGCCGGTGAGCCAGAACTGGCCGTTGCCTTGCGCCCGATCCACCTGCATCTTGATGGCCGAGAACAACTGCGGGGCATACTGCACCTCGTCGATGATCACCGGCGCAGGCCAGGTTTGCAGGAACAGCGCCGGGTCGGACTGCGCCAGTGCGCGCGCGTCCAGATCGTCCAGCGTCACATACCGGCGCGGCGCGCCCTGTGCACACATGCCCAGCAAGGTGGTCTTGCCTACTTGACGTGGGCCTGTGAGCATCAGGACCGGAAAACTGGCACTGATGGCGTGCAGGGTGCGGGCAAGGGTGCGGCGGTACATTTAATTCGTGCAGATTGGAGTAAAAGGCCAATATACACGAAACCAAAGGAGCCGAGCTATGCCACGGCATCGTTCGGGATGGGTCACCTAGGCCCACCAGAAGCTGTGCGGTAGCGCCACCAGACGCTCCGAGAAGGCGACCGTTTCGCGGCCAGCGTAGAAAACCACACCACGCCGGAAGGCCGCCCCTTCGGTTTCTTGCAGGTGGCGCAGGCCGCGAAAATCGCTGGCGTCTACGCTCGCGCTGGCCTTGACTTCGATGCCGGTCAGCTGACCAAGGCGGTCTTCCAGCACGAAGTCGACTTCTAGGCCGCTTTGGGTGCGGTAATGCCACAGGCGCACCCCCTTGGCCGAAAAAGCCAGGTGCTTGAGCAGCTCGCCAGCCACCCAGGTTTCGACCCAAGGGCCAGGCAAGCCAGGCAGCGCCAGCAACTTGCCGGCGCTGTAGTCCAGCAGCGCGGCAAACAGCCCGCTGTCGGGCAAAAAGACCTTGGGTGCCTTGACCAAACGCTTGCCCGGATTGCGCGCCCAAGCCGGCACCCGCTGCAGCAGAAACAGCGTCTCGAGCAAGCCCAGGTAACGCTTCAGGGTCGTCTGCGGCAGACAGCAGGAACGCGACAGCTCGGCTTGGTTGAGCAGGCTGGCGCTGCGCGTAGCGAGCAGTTGCAGCAGATGCGGAACCTCGGTGAGCTGCTCCAGGTTCGCCAGCTCGCGCACATCGCGCTGCAGCAGAGTGTGCAGGTAGCTTTCGAACCAGGCGCTGCGGCGCCGAGCGCTGGTGCGCGCCACGGCTTCGGGAAAGCCGCCGCTGAGCAGCTTGTCGATCCAAAGCCCCCGGTCGACGGGCGGCAGGGCCAACGCGGCCCAATCGTCGCACAGCAGCGCGTCCAACCGGTTGGTGCCCGCCTGCCCCGCCAACTCGGCAGCCGAAAGCGGCCAGAGGGTCAGGATTTCCATGCGCCCGGCCAGCGAATCGGCCAACTGCGGCAGCAGCAAGACGTTGGCTGAACCGGTGAGCAAAAAACGCCCTGGGGAGCGCTCACGGTCGACCGCCGCCTTGATGTCGAGAAAGAGTTCTGGCGCGCGCTGGATTTCGTCCAGCACCACCGGCCCGGCCAGGCCAGCGACGAAGCCTGCAGGGTCACCCTTGGCCGCCGCCAGCACAACCCGGTCGTCCAGCGTCAGGTAGCGCCGGCCGCTCGACTTGGCCAGCGCTTGAACCAGGGTGCTCTTGCCCGTCTGGCGCGCGCCGTTGAGCAACACCACCGGCGTATCGGCCAGCGCTGCGCTGAGCAAGGGTTCGATGTGGCGCCTGAACATGGCTCGTTTATAGCATGAAAATCATCCGCTACGTGGACGATTTTCAGCCACCGCAGGCCACACATCCGTCTTCGCCCCCCAAAAACCAATCCACGGCACGGTGCAAGGCAATGCCGGCCGGAAGTTCCAGCACTGGCGGTATGTCCAGCGCAATCAGGCTGCGCTTGGCCTGCGCAAACTCGGCGCAATCCCCCAGCAGTGCGCGCAGCTCGCGCTCGCGCGTGGCCGCATCATCCAGGCTGGCGCACACCTGAATCAACTCCGTGCGTCCATCGGGGTAGCGCGCCGCAAAGTCGATCTCGTGCCCTGCCTGGGTGTGCACGTAGCCGACCTCTGCACCGCGTCGATCCAGCTCGTGCAGCACGCAGGTTTCGAGGGCATGGCCCAGATTGGCCTTGCCGGAACGGTCGAACAGCGGGATCAGGCCCACATCGACCGGATAGACCTTGCGCGGGTTGACCATCTTTCGGCGCACCGAATCGGTGGCCAGCGCCAGCACGCGCACCAGAAACGCGTCTTCCAGGTGCCCCAGGTAGGCGTGCAGGGTGCCCTTGGCGACTGCAATGCCCTGCGACTTCAGGTCGCCGTAGAACTTGTGTACGCTGAACGCACCGGCCGGGTTGCCGAGCAACTGCCGCACCAGCCAGCGCAGCGCCAGGGGGTGCGAGACCGCGTGCCGCTCGATGATGTCGCGCAGCAAAACGACATCGACATAGGCTTGCAGCAATTGCTGCCGGTCTCGCGCACCAAGCCCCTGCGCTTCCGGGAAGCCCCCTACGCGCAGATAGTCCTGCAGGCGGCGGTCGAGTGCCGAGCGTTCCGCCTTGGTGAGCCGGGCGACGGACTTGGAAGGCTCGCAGCCGTGGTGGCGCAGATACTCACGAAAGCTGAACGGGGTCACGACCACCTCGACCGCGCGCCCGCGCATGCTGGTCGCCACTTCACGCGAGAGCAGTTTGGCCGAAGAACCGGACAGAAAGAGGTCGATGTTTTCGCCGTCGAGCAGACGGCGCGCAAACAGCTCCCAGCCGGGGACGGTCTGAATCTCGTCCAGGAACAGGGTAGCGCGGCGGCGATCGCGCCACTCTGGTGCCAGACGGTAGTATTCCTCCACCACCAGCCCCAGATCGCTCGCCGTCATGCCGGCCAGGCGCTCGTCCTCGAAGCTGAAATACAGCAGCCCGTCGCGCTCGCCGGTTGCTGCATGTCGGCGCGCCAGCTCCTGCCACAGGAAGCTGGTCTTGCCACTGCGCCGCATCCCGATCACCGCCACCGCCTTGTTCGGTATGCGGGGCAGACGCACGTCCCGATGCGTCAGCACCGGCAAGGGCGCAGCCAGACTGTCGGCAATCTTTTGGCGCACGGCATCGCGAAATAGGCTTTCCATGGAGGACATTTTAGAACATAAACGTCTCTCTCATGAAGACAAGTGGATGCTGGTAGAGCAGCGTAAGCGTACCCCTCCGGGTTGAGCGAAGCCAGCGCCAGGTGTCGTGCACCATCTTGGGCAGGCCGCGTTGGGCGCGCCAACCCAGCCCCACCACGGTCTGCGCCAGTTCACGCAACACGGCGCGTGCCATGAACAATCCTTGGTGCCGCAAGTCCCGGGATGGGACTGGTAACAGCACTAAACGCCAGACATCAGATGATTTCGGCCAGCGGGTGCCCATGGCGTTCATGCCATGCCGCTTGCGCAGCAAAACTGGCTGCATTCTCGCGCAACCACTGCTCGCGGCGCGCCTCGGCCACCGCCTTCCTGAGCGCTGCTTCGGCCACCGCCGAAACGTTGATCTCCAGCGCTTTGGCGTAGTCAAGCACTTCTGCGTCCAGCGTGAGAGATGTTTTGCGTTTGATGACAGATACCACTGGTGGATCCTTGCTCAATATACCGCTCGAATATACCTCAACTGGGTGCGTACCAACGCCCCCCAGCACGCGCACATCCAGGCGTTTTCGCAGTGACACAAATCTATCCTTGCATCAAGCTGCGTACCCCTCCGGGTTGAGCGAAGCCAGCGCCAGGTGTCGCGCATCATCTCGGGCAGGCCGCGTAGGGCGCGCCAGCCCAGCTCGAGCGCGGCGCGGCTGTCATTGGCGTGGAGCTGTGTTCCGGATTGTGCAACACATTCTTCGGCCAAGCGGCTGTTCTGAAGGCCCATGCGCGCAAGCGCGCCCGCCAGCCCTCGGTGCCACGCCAGCCGGTCAGGCCGCACATGGGTTCATCCCTTCAAGCAAGCCTGGATAGCTTGCGGCCCTCAAGCCCGCGAGCACTTGGCCAGTCAGTTTCCAGGCATCCCCCTTGAGACGAACGATCAGCTCCCGCCAGACGCGCCCGAAGGCGCGTATCGCGTCCTCATCGTTGAAGCGCGCGCCGGCTGGAAGCAAGGGTTCAACGTCTTCGGTGAGGCTGCGCGTAAGCTTTTCCAGCATGCGCTGCTCGGCGACCGCGCGGCTGATGGGCTTGCCTTCGAGGGCAAGGTAGTGCTCGAAACAGGCGATGAGCTTATCCGTGTCCAGCGCAAGTTGCTCGAGCCCGCGATGCAGGTCGAACAGGTCGCGGTTCTTGCGCCGCTGCAGCAGGGCGCGCAACTTCGTGCCGAACAATTCCTCCGGTGCGAAGGACATTGTCTCCGTAGCGCCGCGATACCAGTCGTTATCCACGGCGAAAGGGTAAGGCTTGAGGCCCAGCAGGTTGTCGTGTTCGCGGGTGTTGATCTCGATCTTGAGCTTCAAAGTCGCTTGCGCATCGGCCTCTGGCGCGTATTTGTAGATCAGGTGCATCGAGTGTCCGGCTTGTTCGCGATTGCACTTGCCCAACCAAGACAAGGCGTCACGGATCGCATCGACCGTGGCCCCAATGGGTTCAGCGCGGGTCTGCACCAGATCGATGTCTTCGGAATGATGGCACTCCAGCCTTGGATGTAGGCGTTGGGAATCAAAAGTCGACCTCTATCGCTTCATCGACGACGAGCTTCCAGCGCGTGTTCTTTTCATGTGGCACGGCCAGTTCCGGCAGCAGCGGCCTGACCGAAGGGTCGAGCGGTTTCATCGACTTGGCCTGTCGGGCAAATGCCGCCAGGGCATCGGCCTGCCGGACATGGCCGGCCAGATCGAGCAGATAGCCGAGCCGCCGCACCGAGGCGTTCTCGTAATGCGCGGCGGCCTTGGTCAGCTTGCGCGGATCGGCCTGCCCGCCCAAATCCTTCACCATTTGGGCCACGCCATGGATGCCCGCCGCTGCGTGGAAATAGCGCGCGGCATCGAGCAGGGTAAGCTCCACGCCCGCTACCTTGGCAAAGCCTGCTTCGCTCTTGATCTGGTCGAGCCAGTCGGGGCGGTTCACGTGGGCAAACGAAGCGGGGGCCTGATAGATGAACTGGATTCGATGGCGGCCGATCTCCAGCTTGCGGAGCTGGCGCGCAGCGACCACCTGGAACACCATCGCCGCCTGGTGCGACGCGCCGTGAAAGGCCGCCGCGCGCAGCAGTGAAATCCGATAGTCGATCTCCAGATAGCGCATCAACGGGTCGATCCAGCGCACCGGGTCGGGTGCGCCGGCAGCCCGGTCTTCCGGCCGCAGGATCAGGTAAAAACCCCGCCGGGGACTGACGAGCCGCTGCTTTCTGGCCAACCTGGCGGTGGCAGCCATGAACGCCTGCTGGCTGAGGCCAAGAGCAGCCACGCCTTCTTCGCGGCTGAAGTAGGCCCGACCCTGCGCGAGCCGGTCGTCAAGATAGTGGTCAAGTGCACCCATGCCCCGTTTATATTCACAAACAGACAATAAAGCAATGGTTGTTCATATGAGCGGCTGCCCGCCCCAGGGTGCAAGTAAAAAGTCGCTTCAGCTCGAGTACCCCTCCGGGTTAAGCAAAGCCAGCGCCCTGGGCTTGGTTGCTACACGGCGCGCGCCTGCGCCGCAGCTGCGCCAGCTTCCTGCTCCAGGTGCACCCAGTCGACAATGGCGTCGCTGGGGGTGTAGCCGGCCACCAGTTGCTGCATCAGCCGGCGCGTCACGGCCACGTCGTTTGCGCTCAGGGCCAGCTCCAGGGTCTGGAGCGCGGCTTCGAACTCGGGCCAGGGGATGCAGTCTTCGTGCGCCTTCATGATGCGCGGGTGCAGGGTGGGCTTGGGGTTGGCGCCGATCAGCAGCTCCTCGTACAGCTTCTCGCCCGGGCGCAGACCGCTGATGGCGATCTCGATCTCGCCTTCGGGGTGGCTGTCGTCCTTGACCGTCAGGCCCGAGAGTTCGACCATGCGCTGCGCCAGGTCCATGATGCGCACCGGCTGGCCCATGTCGAGCACAAACACGTCGCCGCCCTTGGCCATGGCGCCGGCCTGAATGACGAGCTGCGCCGCCTCGGGGATGGTCATGAAATAGCGCGTGACGTCTGGGTGCGTGAGCGTGATCGGCCCGCCGTCGCGGATTTGCTGGCGAAACCTGGGCACCACCGAACCCGAGGAACCCAGCACATTGCCAAAGCGCACCATGCAAAAACGGGTGCGTGTCTGTGCTTGCGCCAGCGCCTGCAGCGCCATTTCGGCCAGCCGCTTGCTGGCACCCATGACGTTGGTCGGGCGCACGGCCTTGTCGGTGCTCACCAGCACAAAGTCGGCTACGCCGTTTGCCGCGGCGGCCTGGGCCGTGCGCAAGGTGCCGAACAGGTTGTTCTTGATGCCTTCGACCGGGTTGTGCTCCACCAGCGGCACGTGCTTGTAGGCGGCGGCGTGGTAGAGCGTGTGCGGGTGCCAGGTGGACAAAATCTCGTGCAGGCGCTCGCCGTCTTGCACCGACGCCAGCAGAGGCAGCAGCACGGTTGGTGCGGTGCCTGTTGGGCTGGCCAGCTTTTCTTGCAGTTCCTGGTGGATGGCGTAGAGCGCGAATTCGCTTTGCTCGACCAGCAGCAGCTTGCTCGGGCCCAGGGCCAGAATCTGGCGGCACAGTTCGCTGCCGATCGAGCCGCCCGCCCCGGTGACCAACACCACCTTGGCGCTGATGTTGCGCGCCAGCAGGATGTGGTTGGGCAACACCGGCTCGCGCCCGAGCAGGTCGTCGATGTCGAGCTCGTGCAGATCCGACACACCCAGCCTGCCTTGGGCCAGGTCGCTCACGCTGGGCAGGGTGCGCACCGCCACGCGGATCGGGCGCAGGCTGGCCAGAATGGCGTTGCGGCGCTGGCGCGGCAGCGACGGCATGGCCAGCAACACGGTGCGCACGCCGTGCGCCTGCACCAGGCCTGCCAGGTCGTGCGGGCTGTGGATGGGCAGGCCGTTGAGCACATGGCCGTGCAGGCGGTCGTCGTCGTCGAGGAAGCCCACCACCTGCAGCTCGTGGTTGTTGGCCATGGCGGCGGCGAGCTGGCGGCCGGTGCTTCCAGCGCCGTAGATGAGCGCCTTGGGCAGGCTCAGGCGGGCAAATATCGACTGATACAGCCCGCCCAACCAATAGCGCGCCAAGGCGCGCGAGGCCCCCACCGCCAGCAGCAGCAACATGGGCTGGATCAGCCCCACGCTGCGCGGCACCCCGGGCAGACCGATGGCCGTGACCACCGTGGCGTAGAGCAAGCCGTAGAGCGCAAAGGCGCGCAACACCATGCGCATGGCCGCCGAGCCCGAGTAGCGGAAGATGACGCGGTAAAACCCGTGCGTGATGAAAATCGGCAAGGCCAGCGCCACCGAGGCCAGCACGGCCCATAGTGGCTGGAAAAGGCCCTCGCCGCTCAAGCGCACCCATTCGTCCAGCCGCAGGTAGAAGGCCAGCCAAACGGTGAGCACGCACAGGGCCACGTCCACGCCCAGCGCCAGAGCCCGCTTGCCCGGGCGCGGCATGGCCAGCAGGGCGGCTTTCAGGCGTTGCGCGTGCGCGCTGTCGGATGGCATATTCAATTCCGTATGGCGTCGCCACGCCCCCCGCCAGCCACGGTCTGCACCAGGTAGCGCAGGTAGTGGCGCAGCGACAGGGTGCGGATCATCTGCGCGTCGGTCTGGGCCAGCAGCTCGGGGGTGGACATGTCTATGCCGCTCACCTGCGCCAAGCCCGTGATGCCTGGGCGTACCGCGTACACGCCCAAGCGCTCACGCGCATCGATCAGCTCGGTCTGGCTCGGCAAGCAGGGGCGCGGCCCAACCAGGCTCATCTCGCCCTTGAGCACGTTCCACAGTTGCGGCAACTCGTCGAGCTTGGTGCGGCGCAAAAAGGCGCCCAAGGGCGTGATGGCGGATGCGTCGGCCAAGTGCGAGGCCACGTGTGCGGCGTCTGGGCGCATGGTGCGAAACTTCACCAGCACAAACGGCTGCTGGCGGCGGCCCACCCGCTGCTGGCGCAGCAACGGCGAGCGTGTGTCCAGCCAGCCCAGTGCGGCAATCAGCAGCAGCAGCGGCGCACCCAGCACCAGGCCGACCAGGGACAACACAACGTCGAACCCACGCATCACGGCTTACACATCCTGCCGGTCATTTTGGAATAGCGCCATCTGGCACAACTGCGCCTGCATGGTCACGGGGGGCACCCAGCCCAGCAGGTCGCTGGCTTTGGAGGCGTCCACCTGGAGCGAACCGAATAAACGGTCGGCCACGGCGTCTTTGCCCAGCAGACGGGCGGCACCGCGCATCAGGCCCACCGGCACCGGCAGCAAGCGCGCCGGCACGCCGTAGGCATGGGCCACACGGCGCAGCAGCTCGGTGGTGGATACGTCGTCGCCGTCAGATACCAGAAAGGTCTGGTTGGCCGCCTGCGGCGAGCGCTCGGGGCTGGCGCATAGGGCAATGAAGTCGACCAGATTGTCGAGCGCCACCAGCGAGCGGCGGTTGTGTACCGCACCCAAGGGCAGCGGCACGCCCTGGCGCACCCACTGCACCATGCGCGCAAAGTTGCCCTTCACGCCAGGGCCATAGACCAGCGGCGGGCGAATGATCACCACCTCCATCCCCGTGTCGCGGGCCACTTGCCACAGGGCCTGCTCGGCCTCAAACTTGGACAGGCCATAGGCATCCTGTGGCGCCGGCGCATCAGCAGGGGCGAAGGGCTGCCCCGGCTGGGTGGACTCGCCATTGACCTTGACGGAGCTGATGAACACGAAGCGCCTGACCCCGGCAGCAGCCGCGTGCTCGGCCAAACGCAGGGTGGCGTGTACATTGACTGCGCGGTAGGCCGCCAAGGGGTCAGCCAGTTGCTCGCGCAGCACATGCGCCCGAGCGGCACAATGCACGACGGTTTGCACCCCTTGCAAGGCTGGCAGCCAGTTGGTCTGGCCGGTCATGGCGCCCATGGCCAACCATTCCAGGCGCTCGGCTTGAGCCTGTTCGCTGCCAGGCCGCTGCCGAACAGCGGCCCGCACCGGTTGCCCGGCGGCCAACAACGCCTGAACCGCCGCCGCACCGACAAAACCGCTGCTTCCGGTCACCAAAATCATGACCGTACACCGCGCACAAGACCCACTTGCAGCCCTGGCCAGCGAATGGCGTGGTGGTAAGTGGCAGCGGGCGTGGCTGGCTGCATAAACGCCGTCGTTGGGTGTGTCATGAGGGCAGGCTCCGGTGGCGCTTGGCGTGGGCGGGTCATGCAAGCATCAGGCAGCCGTTCGGGGCCGCACCTCGGCATACACCGCCAAGCTTGCCTCGATCACCCGCTGCTGGCTGAACTCGGACTCGGCCCTTTCACTGCCGCGTGCGCCCATGCGCTGGCGCAGGGCCGCGTCGCCCAACAGCCGCTGAATGGCTGCCGCCAAGGCAGGCGCGTCTTTCACCGGCACCAGCAAGCCATTGTCGCCGTGGCGCACAGCGTCGCGGCAGCCGGGCGCATCGGTGCTGATGCAGGGCAAACCGCAGGCCATGGCTTCGAGCACCACCTTGGGCAGCCCCTCGCGGTACGAAGGCAGGCAAAACACATGCGCTTGCCTGAGCGTGGCGGGCATGTTGTCGCTCGGCCCCCACCACTCTACCACGCCTTCGGCCACCCAAGCGTCGAGTTCGGCCTGCGTGATGGTGGCGGGGTTATCCGGGTCGGGATCACCCACCAGCACGAAGCGCGCCCCCGAGCCCTGCAAGGCGCGCGCGGCGGCCACGAACTCGGTCACGCCCTTGTCGCGCAGCAGGCGCGCGGCCAGCATCACCACCGGCGCGCCGTGCGGCGGCAGTCCGGGCGCGTAGCGTTGCGTATCCACCCCGGCGCCGGCGACCAGGCGCAGCCGCTCGGGCGGCAAGCCGAACGACTGCAAGGCGCGCGCATCGTCGTCGTTCTGCACGATGGTCAGCCCGCGCTCCAGCAACCAGGGCAGGGCACGTTGCACGGCGCGCCGCACCCAGGGCAGGCGGGTGCCGTCGGTAAACAAAAAACCCATGCCCGTCACTGCCGACACCACCCCCCGTACCCCGGCCAGCCGCGCCGCCAGTGCCCCCACCACCACCGGGCGCAGCGCCACGTGGTGGACCAGGTCGGGCCGCTCGCGCCAGTAGATGCGCGCCAGCGCCCAGGCCTCGCGCAGCAGCCCCAAGGGGCTGAGGCCACGGCGCTGCAGCGCAAAACCGAGCACGCGCAAGCCTGCGGCTTCGATGCGTGCGCGCTGCGCGCCGGGGCGCGTCACCACCGCCACCTCGTAGCCAGCCGCGCGCGCCGCCACGCCCAGCGCCAGCCGGTGCGAGACGAAATACCAGTCTTCCGAGACCACGATCAGCAGTTTGGGACTGGGGGCAATACCCGGACTGGTACTCATGCCAAAAAATGCCTTTGCCGCAGGGCTGGAACGGCCTGCCCCAGTGCCACGAAATCACGGTCGTTGTGCAACAGAGTCAAATCGTGCTCGATGGCGCACTGGGCTATCAGGCAATCCAGCGTCGAGCGCACGGTAACCCCCTGGCTCCGTCCGTTCAAATACATCCTGGCCGCAGCCTCGTGGGACTGGCGGGCATCGGCAAACGCATAGAAGCGTTGCGTGCAGAGGTAGCGCTGCAAACGCTCGAACGCCGCTGCATCGCGCGCGCCCTGTAGTATTTCAAGGTAGATCGCATCGCACAGACCGACATCCAGCGGGTCATCGAGCAAACGGCAGAAAAAATCCACATGCGCGCCTGAGCGCCCGCGCAGCATATCGATCCACACCGAGGTATCCACCAGATACATCAGTCGGCCACCCTGCCCTCGCGCAGCCGCCGGTGATCATAGTCATCTGCTATCAGGTCCGCCCCCCGCAGCACCCGCACATCCAGGCGCTTTCGCAGTGCCACGAACTCGCGCAAGGCATGATCGACCAGCTCGCGCTTGGTACGCAGACCTGCCAGAGCCATCGCTTCCTCGACCAGACGGTCGTCGAGCACGATATTGGTACGCATCTCCATACACCTCCTGATGTGTATTGTGGCAGATAATCTACGCCAACGTTCAGGGGCGCGGCTTCACCCTGCCGGGGTGCCACTGCCGCCACACCGCATGCCACGCAACCCAGCCCAACCCCATGACGACCAGCACGGCGGGCAAGCGCATGCGGTAGAGCGTGCCCACGTTGGTGACGACCAATGTGTAGGCCAGCACCCACAGCAGCGCAAAGCCCAGCACCGCGCACGCAGCCCAGACTTGTGCGGGCGCAAACCCGGTCGCCCGAAAACCGGCCAGCATTGCAAAGACCAGCAGGCCCGCCAGCGCCGCATACAAAACCAGCATTTCCAGCGCCGCCACGGCGCGGAAAACCTGACCACCTGGGGAAGCTGCATCCCCAAGCCACATGGAAGGAAACGGTGCCAGCCACCCGATCTGCAAGGCGCGCGGCAGGTACAGAACCACATCACTTGCCTGCGTGAAGCGCACATGGATATCGATATTCGAGCCAGCCTGCATGTAGCCACCGGCAAAACCCTGCCGTACACAAGCCACATTCGCCTTCCATCCATCCACGGTCTGCAACAAAGAGGGCAAGATATATACCCAACCTGGACAGGTTGGCGGCGCGGGGATCGCTGCCGCCTGCGCGGGGATCACTGCCGCCGGCGCGGGGATCACTGCCGCCGGCGCGGGGATCACTGCCGCCGTGTCGGCGGTTGGGGCTGCCTCCGGTCTTGATAAATCAAGGAATATCGCCCCGATCACCACCGCCACCCCGCCCAGCAGCAGCGCGGCGGTTTTGCGATGCCAATACCACCCCAGCAGAAACACCAGCCACATGCCTGCCTGCCCCAGCAGCAGCAGCTTGAGGCCATAGGGCCGCACCAGCCAGACCAGGGCATTGCCCAGCAGCAGCAACAGCACGATCCACCACAGGTGCGAACGCCCACGCAGCAGCATCCACACCCAAGCCAGCAGCAATGTCAGCACAACCGGTAGGGCGTAAATATCTTTGTGGATATGGCCATAGACCATGGCCAGCGACGGAAACACAAACAACGGCACCAGCGCCCACAGTCCGACGCGGTTGTTGCCAGAGACATCCGCCACCATGCGCCACAGGCACAGTGCGATCAACGCATACAGCATGGCGTGCAAAGGCAGCAGCACCCAGGGCCGATGCACCCCCGTGAGCGCATAGAGCGCAGCCGCCACCCCCGCAGGCGCTTGGTCCTCGGGCCGCAGTATCCAGGCCGACCAGCCCTGTTGGTCGATCTGCTGTGCCAGGCCCAGCGCCAGGTCATGAAAATACAGCCAGTCGCCCCCGGCCAGCAGGCCATGTCCGCCATGCCACGGGGTCGCGGGAATGATCCACCCCTGCAACACGGCACCGGCCAGCAGCACATAGGCCGCGCTGGCCAGGGCAACCCATCGCGCGGTTTTCGCGCTCACGCCTTCCCTGTTCATAGCCACGCCTGAAACATCAACACCGTCCACAGGCTGTAAGCCCAGTTGCGCCGCCCGCTCAGGTGTTCCTGCCACTGGGCGCGGATCGGGCGCGGATCGAAATACCCCTCGCGCGTCAGCCGCTGCTCGCTTAGCAAGTCCTCGGCCCAGTCGCGCAGCGGGCCGCGCAGCCAGGCATCGATGGGGATACCGAAGCCCATCTTGGGGCGCTCGATCAATTCACGCGGCACATGGCGGTAGAGCAGTTGGCGCAGCAGCCATTTGCCTTGCTTGTCACGAATTTTCAGGTGCAGCGGCAGCCGCCAGGCAAACTCCACCAGACGGTGATCGAGCAGCGGCACGCGCGTCTCCAGGCTCACGCCCATCGCGGCGCGATCCACCTTCACCAGGATGTCGTCGGGCAGATAGCTCATCTGGTCCAGGTACATCATGCGCGACTCGAAGTCCGGCAACACCGGACAACGTGCGGCATCGGTGAGCACGGTGGGCGGCTCGGTCGCGCCCGGCACCCACTCGACCGGGTTTTTGACCTGCGACACCAGGTAGCGATACACCTCCTCGGGCGTGCGCGCACCCAGCATCAGGGCGAGCTTGTGCAGCCGGTCGCCTGGGTTGGCGTAGCGTAAACGCGCGGGCAGCACCGGGGCGGCCAGGGCGAAGGCGCGGTTCCAGGCCGCAGGGGGAATGCCCGTGAGCGCGCGCGCGGCGAGCGAACGCACGCCGTGCGGCAGCGGCCCCAGCGTACGCCAGATGCGCGTGGCCCAGAAATAGCGGTGGTAGCCGCCGAACAGCTCGTCGCCGCCGTCGCCCGACAGGCTCACCGTGACATGCTGGCGCGCGAGCTGCGCCACCAGAAAGGTGGGCACCTGCGACGAATCGGCAAACGGCTCGTCGTAGAGCGCGGGCAGGCGCGGGATCACCGCCATGGCCTGCTCGGGGCTGACGTAGAGCTCGGTGTGTTCGGTGCCCAAGTGCCGCGCCACCGCCCCGGCGTGCTCGGCCTCGTTGTAGCCCGCCTCATGAAAGCCGATGGTGAAGGTTTGGACGCGCCGACTGCTTTGCGCCTGCATCAGCGCCACCACGGTGGAGGAATCGATGCCGCCGGACAAAAACGCGCCCAGCGGCACATCGGCCACACGCTGCCCGGCGATGGACTGGTTGAGCAGCCGCTCCAGCTCGGCCAGCGCGCTGGCGTCGTCCAGTTCGGCGTGCCGCGGGGCGGTGGCGGCATCCCGGGCGAGCCAGTAGAAAGTCGGCGCTGGCGGGACGGCAGGGGTGTCGGCAAGGGTATCGGCGGCCAGCGTCAGAACCGCCCCCGGCGGCAGCTTGTACACGCCCCGGTAGATGGAATACGGCGCGGGCACATAGCCGTGGCGCAGGTAGAGTGCCAGTACGTCGCGGTCTACCGCTGCACCGAAGGCCGGGTGTGCGCGCAGGGCTTTGAGCTCCGAGCCAAACAGCAGCCCCCCGCCCTGCCAGCCGTAGTAGAGCGGCTTTTCGCCCAGGCGGTCGCGCGCCAGGCTGAGGCTGCGCGCCTGCCGGTCCCACAGCGCCAGCGCAAACATGCCCACGCAGCGCGTGAGCGCGCCCTCCAGCCCCCAGGCCGCGACGGCGGCGAGCAGGGTTTCGGTGTCCGAATGGCCGCGCCAGGCCGGCGCAGCGCGCGCTTTCTCCAACTCGGCGCGCAGTTCCAGGTGGTTGTAAATCTCGCCGTTGAAGGCCAGCACAAAGCGAGCGCAGGCCGAGGCCATGGGCTGATGCCCGGCGGGCGACAGGTCCAAAATCGCCAAGCGACGGTGCCCCAGCGCCACGCCAGCGGCACCGTCCACCCACACGCCGGCATCGTCCGGGCCGCGGTGCACGAGCGCGTCGGCCATGCGGCGCACGCTCAGCTCGGCGCTGGGCGCGTCAAAGCCGCCGGGGGCGAGAAAGCCGGTCAGGCCGCACATACTTCAACGCCGCGCTACCGAACGCAACAACTCGATCAAGCGAGGGGCCGTCACTTGCAGGCAATAGTGCTGCTCGACCAGAGAGCGCCCGGCAGCCCCCATGCGCTGGCGCAGCGCAGCATCGCGCAGCAGCCGCTGCAAGGCTTGCACCCATTGCGGCATCGATTCGGCCAGCAAGCCATTGTGCTCAGGCACCACGATTTGCCGGTTGACGCCCACCGGAGAGGCCAGCACCGCCTTGCCGCAAGCCATGTACTGGATCAGCTTGTAGCCGCACTTGCCGCGCTCCCAGGGCGTATCGGGCAGCGGCATGATGCCGATGTCGAACCCGGCCAGCAGTGCAGCTTCGCTGTTCAGCACCCAGGGCACGACTTCATACGCTACATCGCGCCAATGCGGGTCGCGCGCGCCCACCAAACGCAGCCGTGCCTGGCCGCTGGCGCACACCTGCGCCAGTGCCGTGCGCACGTGCTCAAGGTAGTGCGTGGTGGCGGGCGAGCCGATCCAGCCGATCACGGGCACCGGGTTCGGCTCTGGCGCTGCGGCAGGCTTGGGCCGAGGGTAGCGCGCCAGGTCGATCACGGTGGGCAAGTGCTCGACACGCTGCGCCCCGGCCTGCCGCGCCCGCGCCCCCAGATAATCGTTGCCGCACAGCACCAGCGCCGCGTGCTGCATGATGCGGTCGATCTTGCTGCCGAGCATGCGCCGCACCCAGCCCATGCGGTGCAAGTCGTAGCGGTGAAAAATCGCATCGTCGTAATCCACCACATAAGGCCTAGCACCACCCAGCGCCAAGCGCTCAAACCCAGCCGGCAGCCAGGGCAGTGCCTCGTATTCGAGCCACACCAGGTCGTGGCGCGCGCGCTGCAGCAGGGCTGCAACACGGCGCACATAGGCTGCGGCCATCTCGCTTAACAGCGTGCCTTGCCCGGCGTAGAGACGCTGCAGGTAGGTATCGGGCAACAGGGGCGATACCGTCACCTCAAGGCCTGCAGCACACAGCCAGGGCAGATACTGATAACCGCGCACACGGCTGCTGGCACCCAAGGGGCCATAGCGGGGGAGGTAGAGCACCCTCATCGCCGTGCCGCAGACCAGATTTGCGGTACATCACGCCACAACATGCGGTAGGCGGCCAGCGTTTCGCCCAGCGCCGGCCCGTCTGCACGCAGCAGGGCCAGGGCCAGCCGCGCCGGCAGCTCGATAGTCAGCGTGGCAGCGCTTAGCCCGAGTGCCTGCACGGTCGAATAATGCTTGTGCACATACAGAAGTCGGCTGCGCAAGGCATAGAACAGGCGTGTGGCCTTGACCTGCTCTGAAGTGCCACCACCCTTGTGATAGGCGCTCGCTTCGGCCAGAAAAGCACTGGACCAGCCAGCGCGGCGCGCGCGCAAGGAGAAATCCAGGTCTTCCAGATAGACAAAAAAACGCTCGTCAAACCCGCCCAATTGCGTGAACAAGGAGTGCCGCAGCAGAAAAAAAGCCCCAATCACATGATCGACAGCGCGCGTATCGGCGTGATCCCATTCGCGCATAAAGTGCCCCAGGCGCGGCCAGATACGATCGAGCCCGAGCATGGCGGCGTAGAACATGGATGGTGCCGGGAAGCGCGCACAACTGCGCGCTACCGTAGCGGTTTCATCCAGCAGCGCGATGCCACAAATGCCCACCTTCGCGTTTGCCCCGGCGGCCATGAACTGCAGCGGAAGGCGCAGCGAATCGGCGTGCAGGCGTGTATCCGGGTTAAGGAACAGCAGGTAATCCGCACTGCACTCTGCGGCTCCCTGATTGCAGGCTGCGGCAAAACCACGATTCCGGTCGTTACGGATAATATGCAGAGGCAAAGGGAAATTCTCGATGCCCTCCAGCGAATCATCGCTGGAGGCGTTATCCACCACCACAACCCGCTCCAGATCAAAGCCACTGCATTCAGCAAGGACAATAGACTGTAGACACTGCGCCAGTTGGTCGCCTGCGTTCCAGTTCACGATGACGATACGCAGGCGAGTCATTGGATAATGGTAGGTGCGTCGACGGCAACTTTTTGCAGCTCCAGATTGATGAAATCGGAGTTTTCGGCACTCATTTTCACCTCCTTACAAGCTCGGCGCATCGCCTCGACCTGCTGCCGGGATATCCCGCGCTGCCGGGCAATGTCCAGCGATTGCCGCAACGTAACTGCTGGTGACTGCGTGGAAGCACGTAACTCTAAGCCCAGTTCGAGCAAGCGTCGATTCAAGGCCGCCGCGGTGGGTATCGCCAAATGGCGTGGAGCCTCCAGACCGCGCCAGTTGACGCCGCAGGCTTGCAGTACCGCGCTGCCGGCATTGGGCAGGCTGATCAGGGCGGTGCCGCCCGGCTTCAACGCACGTGCCAGGGCGCGCAGCAGCACCAGCGGCTGGTGGACATGTTCGATGACATGCGAGCATATCAGGCAGTCGAATGCGCCTTCATGATCGTCCAGCCGACGGTAGTCGCCCTGTTCGACGGCCAGGCCCGCCGCGCGCGCCGCAGCAACCGCCTGGGCGTCGATCTCGATGCCCAGCGCCTGCCAACCCAATTGCCGCGCCGCCACCAGATAGCCGCCGTTGCCGCAACCGACATCAACCATGCGCCCGCGCGGCAGTCGGTTGAGTGCGTCCAACACGAACGATGGCTCAGCGATATGAGCGCGCAGCGGCTTGAGCACCGGAAACATGAAACGCGGCAGCGGTAGGCGTGGCTCCAGCGGCAGGTCGTACCAGGCCAGATAGCAGGCGTGGCGCAGCAGGGTCTTGGCGCGCTCGACCCAGGCGCTGCTGCGTGCCGGCGCGTGTGTGTAGTAAGCCGCGTAAGCGCGACCGATGGAGGCCGGGGTCGGGCGCGGGTCCAGGTAAAGCGCGGCGCATGCACCACACTGCCAGTATTGCCAGCGGCCGGGGGCGCAGCCAAAGGTCCAGTCCTGCGCGTCGGCAAAGCGCAGGCTGCGCTCTGCTGCGCCACAAAACGGGCAGTGGGGCACGGCTTCGAGGTCTTGCGCCGGCCAATCGGTGGCAGCCGTCGGGTTGGGCGCTGGGCCGGATATGTTCGTCATCTTCGCATTATCCACGGCGCTCAGACGGGCCGCACGAGTTTGCGGCGCAGGTAGGCACGCTCCTGTTGCGTCAGCAGGCCGCGCCACGCAAAGCCCACGAACACCAGCAGGATGCTGCCGACGAACAGCATTTCATCCGTGGCATCTTCCAATGCAGCCCCCGGCAGCAGCAACAGCAGACAGGCGGCGACGATCAGCGCATCGCGCCGGACGGCGACGAGCATACTCGGTTCAATGTGCAGCGACATAAGGGTCAGCGCCACGGTATCGACCGCAGCGCGCAAAGCCCAGGCCGCAGCGGCACCGGCCAATCCCCAATGCTGCATGAAGAGCCACAGACAAAGGAAAAAAAACGGCAACTCGGCCAGGTGCAGCTTGGCAGTCCAGTCTGGCTTGCCGGCGGCTTGCACAAAAGCGAATGGAATTTGCGCGACGCTGTTCAGAAATACCCCTGCGGCCAACCATTTGAGCACCAGCGCACCTTCCTGTGCAAATTCGGCAGAAATCCACAGACGCAGAACGTCCTCGGCAAACACCGCCGCCAGCAAAACCAGCGGAAAAATCGACAACAACACCCAGCGCGTACCACGGTGAAACAGTTCAGCGGCACGGCAGCGCTCACTCGCCAGCGCCGCCGCAAAGGCCGGAAACAGCGTTGCCACCAATGCAGCCGGAATGAAAAGTAGCTTGGTGATGACCTCATGTGGCGTGGCGTAATACGCCACCGCTGCCGCACCCAGCAAGGCGCCAATGGCAAAACGATCTCCAAACACCATCAGCGGCCCGACTACGTTGGTGACCGTCATCCAGCCGCCGAAGTGCAGCATCGGGCGCGCGTAGGCGCCTGAGATGCCTGCCGGACGCCGCAGCGCCGGTACGATCCGCAGGCACAGCAGCGCAAACGCCAGCCCCATGACCAGGCGCAACCCGAGCAGCAGCGCCACCATCACATCGAGTTGGTTGGTAAAGGGCAATAACGCCACCGGCGCGACAAAATTGAGCACCCCCAAGGGGATGCGCACCAGATTGACCAGATCGAAACGGTGGTGCGCTTCCAGCAGGCCGCGCAGCCCGGTGGTGAACAGCACCACCGGTATCGACAGCGCCACCAGCAGCAGCGCGTCGGCCGCCTCGGCCTGCAAGGACGGCAGGGCGCTGCGCAACCCGAACTGAAGCATCCAGCCCGACGTAGCCAGTACGACCAACGCGCCGAGCACACCCAAGCCAGCCATCAGCCACAAGGCAGTCCAGGTCAGCGGAGCCACGTGCTCATGTTGGCCCAGCCCGAGTTTTTCGGCCACCAGCTTGGTCAGCGCGCGCCCCAGCCCCAGATCGAACAGGCTGAAATAGCCCAGCACCACCCAAGCCAGCATGAACACGCCGAAGCGCTCCACGCCCATGCCTTCAATAAGGATCGGAATCGCAAACACCGCCGCCAGCAGGGGCAGAATCTGGCCAGCCAGATTCCAGACGGTGCTTTGAGCTAGAGACCGATCATTCTTCATGCAGGTCAACGTTTGGCCTAGACGGCATAGTACCCCCGATACCAGCTCACAAACTCCGCCACCCCGTGCCGGATCGGGGTTTGCGGGCGGTAACCGGTGAGGCGCTCCAGCAAGCCGCAGTCGGCCCAGGTGGCGGGTACGTCGCCGGTTTGCAGCGGCAGGTAGTGGCGATTGGCGCGCAGGCCCAGCTCGGCTTCGATGGCTTCGACGAAATCGAGCAGCCGCACCTGGTTCGAGTTGCCGATGTTGACCACGCGCCACGGTGCCACCGGGCTGAGGGTGTCGCCCGCAATCGGCGCAGAGCCCGAGCGCTGCGCCGGTGCGGCGGGCGGGGTGGCAATGAGCAGCGCGATGGCGCGCACCAGGTCATCGACATAGGTGAAGTCGCGCCACATGTCGCCGTGGTTGTAGACCTCGATCGGCTGCCCGGCGAGCATGGCGCGCGTGAACTTGAACAGCGCCATGTCGGGCCGCCCCCAGGGGCCGTAGACGGTGAAGAAGCGAAACAGCGTGGTCGGCAGGCCGTGCAGGTGCGCGTAGGCGTGCGCCATGGCTTCGTTGGCCTTCTTGGTGGCGGCGTAGAGGGTGAGCGGGGTGTCGGCGGCTTGGGTTTCGGCAAACGGCAGTGTGCTGTTGGCCCCATACACACTGCTGGTGGAGGCCATGAGCAGGTGTTGCGGGCGCAGCGCCTGCGCCACCTGCAGCACGTTGAAGCTGCCGATGAGGTTGGCGTCGACGTAGGCGCGTGGGTTTTCCAGGCTGTAGCGCACGCCGGCTTGCGCCGCCAGGTGCACGATCACATCGGGCTGCGCGGCGCGCGCGGCCTGCTCGAGCGCGGGCGCTTCTTCGAGCATGGCCACGGTGGCGCTGAATTGGGCGTGCTGGTGCAGCAGCTCGTGGCGCGCGCGCTTGAGCGCAACGTCGTAGTAATCGGTCAGGCCGTCGTAGCCGTGTACGCGGTGCCCCTGTTGCAACAGCAGGCGCGCGAGGTGAAAACCGATGAAGCCGGCGCTGCCGGTGAGGAAGATGTTCATGGAGCGGGGGTGGTGGGCGCTATCAAAGCCGGGCGTCGGATTCAGCGCGCGGCAGTATGTGCTTGACGTCGTAAATCAGGCCCTGCGGCTTGAGCCAGGCGCGCAGGGCTGCTGCGCCCAGGGCGCGGAACTGGCGGTGCGCCACAGCGATGATCAGGGCATCGTACAGCGGCGCCCCAGGCGCAGGCGCGGGCGCGGGCAGCAGCGCTAGGCCGTATTCGTGTTGCGCCTCGGTGGCGCTGACCCAGGGGTCGTACACATCCACCTGCACCTGGTAGCCCTGCAGGGTGCGCACCACATCGATCACCTTGGTGTTGCGCAGGTCGGGGCAGTCTTCCTTGAAGCTCAAGCCCAGCACCAGCACGCGCGCGCCCACGGGGTTGAGGGCGCGGCGCAGCATCAGGCGGATGAGCTGATCGGCCACGTAGGCACCCATGCCGTCGTTGATGCGCCGCCCGGCCAGAATCACCTCTGGGTGGTAGCCCACCTGCTGCGCCTTGTGCGTGAGGTAGTAAGGGTCCACGCCGATGCAGTGCCCACCCACCAGGCCGGGCCGAAAGGGCAGAAAGTTCCATTTGCTGCCAGCGGCTTGCAGCACCTCCTCGGTGTCCAGCCCGAGGCGGTTGAACAAAATCGCCAGCTCGTTGATGAGGGCGATGTTGACGTCGCGCTGGGTGTTTTCGATCACCTTGGCGGCCTCGGCCACGCGGATGCTGCTGGCCTTGTGCGTACCTGCCGTGATGATGCGCGCGTAAAGCGCGTCCACCGCCGCCGCCACCTCGGGCGTGCTGCCGCTGGTGACTTTTTTGATGCTCGGCAGGCGGTGCGCCTGGTCGCCGGGGTTGATGCGCTCCGGGCTGTAGCCGCAGTAAAAATCGTGGTTGTAGCGCAGGCCGCTGCTGCGCTCCAGCACCGGCACGCACACCTCCTCGGTCGCGCCGGGGTAGACGGTGGATTCGTAAATCACCACATCGCCCGGCTTGAGCGCCTGCCCCACGGTCTGGCTGGCGGCCACCAGCGGGCCCATGTCGGGGCGGTTCACGTGATCGACCGGCGTGGGCACGGTGACGATGAACACGCGGCAGGCGCGCAGCTCGGCGGCGTCGGTGCTGCAGCGCAGATGCACGGCAGCGGCCAGCTCTGCCGACGACACTTCGAGCGTGCTGTCGCGCCCCTGCTGCAGCTCGGCCACACGCGCCGCGCTGATGTCAAAGCCCAGCACGCTGAATTGCTTGCCAAACTCCACCGCCAGCGGCAGGCCGACGTAGCCCAGGCCGATGATGGCGATGGGGTGTTGGGTGAGGTCTGGGAGTGGGTTCATGTAGTCCTGAATCCGTGCCCCCACCCAGCCACCCCCTCCTTCCAGGCCAAGCAGCATGATCCTGCCTCCCCCTGAGCCCAGCGCAGCGCGTCTGCCCGCTCACTTTTTGAGCAAACGGCATCACA
>JBGFRU010000044.1:0-84893 GCA_041694945.1 Pseudomonadota bacterium | reverse complement strand
GCGCAAGCCGCCGACCTGGGCGCGCGCCTGCGGCAGGCGCTGGCGCTGGCGCAAGGGGCGCAGGCGCACACCGAAGCCGCCGCCGCGCCGCTGGCGCTGCTGGCCGCGCAAGCCAGCGCGCGCCTGGACGACGCCGGGAGCACAGCATGAGCGGCCAGCATCTGGAGCACATCACGCGCGCTGGCGAGCGCTGGGACAGCATCGCCTGGCACTACTACCGCGACGTGCGCCAGATCGCGCGCCTGCTCGACGCCAACCCGCACCTGGCCGCCAGCGCGCTGCTGCCCTCGGGCCAGGTGCTGCGCGTGCCGCTGATCGAGGCCGCGCCCGCCGCCGCGCCCAACCCGGCCGCGCTGCCGCCCTGGAGGCGCGCATGAACCGCCCCAGCGCCTTGGCGGCGCGCGTGCGCATCGTCTACCACGGGCGCGACATCAGCGCCGATCTCGCGCCCTACCTGGCGCGGCTGGAGTACATCGACCGGTTGGACGCCGAATCCGACAGCCTCGACCTCGAGCTGGCCGAGCACGACGGCAGCGCCTCGCGCTGGCTGGCGCACTGGTACCCCGAGCACGGGCTGGAAATCGAAGCCGCGCTGGGCTACACCCACACGCCCTGGCACACGCTCGGGCGCTTCGAGGTCGACAGCGTGCAAGCCGACGCGCCGCCGCTGCGCCTGCGCATCCGCGCGCTGGCGGTGGGCCTGAGCAAGGCGCTGCGCACGCGCGCCAACCATGCCTACGAGGGCCTGACGCTGGCCGCCATCGTCGACCAGGTAGCGCAGCGCTTGGGGCTGCAGCGCCGTGGCGATGTGGCGGCGCTGGCGCTCGACCGCGTCACCCAGCACCAGGAGAGCGACTGGAGCTTCCTGGCGCGCCTGCTGCACGACTACGGCTACACCCTCAAGCTCACCGACAACAACCGCGTGCTGGCGGTGGCGCGCCTGCGCACACTGGCCCAGGCCGAGCCGCTGCGCCTGCTGCGCCCATCCGACCTGACGGCGTGGAGCTGGAGCGAGCGCGCCGCCGACGTGCCGCAGGCCAGCGAGGTCAGCTACCACGACCCGGCCAGCGCCGAGCTGCTGACGCAGCGCAGCGACGGCGCCCAGGTACACGACGCCGCCGCGCCGCGCGCCGCCGACCGCGACCGCGCCGTGCTGCGCGCGCGCAGCGCCGCCCAGGCGCAGGCGCGCGCCCAGGCCATGCAAGAGCGCCACGAGGCCGAACGCGCCCAGCTCGAGCTAAGCCTCATGGGCGACGCGCGCCTGTGCGCCGGTGCCGCCTTCGACCTGGCCGGCCTGGCGCGCCTGGACGGGCGCTACGTGGCCACCCAAGCGCGGCACACGCTCGACGCTGGCGGCTACCAGACCCACCTGACCCTGGCGCGCTGGCGCGCCAGCGGCACGCCATGAGCCTGAGCTTGCCCCGCCAGCCGACCGAGGGCGCAGCGCTGCGCCTGGGCTTTGTGGTCGCGCTCGACCTGCAGCGCTGCCGTGTGCGCGTGCGCTTCCCCGACCTCGACGGCCTGGAGAGCCACTGGCTGCCGGTGCTGCAAGCCAAGACGCACCGCGACCAGTACCACCACCTGCCCGACCTGGGCGAGCACGTCGCCTGCCTGCTCGATGCGCGCCTGGAAGACGGCGTGGTGCTGGGCGCGCTCTACAGCGCGCGCGACGCGGCGCGCGTGCAGGGGCCGGATCAGACCGAGCTGCGCTTTGCCGACGGCACCCGCATCCGCTACGACCGCACGCGCGCGCACCTGGAGGTGGACTGCGTCGGCGACGTCACCATCCGCGCCGCCGGCCGCCTGCGCCTGCAAGGCGCACGCATCGACCTCAACTAGCCCATGCCAGCCGCGCACCGCCACCGCGACCTCTGCAGCGGCCACGGCTGCTGGCCGCCGCGCCCCAACGCCCAGGCCAGCACCGATGTGCGCATCAACGGGCGCGGTGCGCACCGCGTCGGCGACGCCTGGGAGGTACACTGCTGCCCAGCCATACCCGAGTGCCACGGATCGGTGCAAGCAGGTGGCTCGCCCACGGTCTACGTCAACGGCCAGGCGCTGGCGCGCGTGGGCGACGCGGTGGCTTGCGGCAGCGCCTGCGCCAGCGGCAGCGCCGACGTGTTCGCAGACGATGCCACGGGCTAAACGCCTTTAATTCACAGCCGCGCCGCCACGGCCCAGAATGGGCCGCCATGAGCACCTGGCCGCGTCAACACCACTGGCAAGTCGCCCTCGGCGGCGACGGCTATGCCACCGGCCTGGACGATCTGCGCCAGGCCATCGCCACCATCCTGCGCACCCCGCGCGGCAGCGTGCCGCTGCGGCCCGAGTTCGGCAGCGACGTGGCGCGCTACCTCGACCACCCGATCAACCGCGCGCGCCCACACCTGGTGCGCGAAACCGTGGAGGCCATCCGGCGCTGGGAGCCGCGCGTGAGCGTGGTGCGCGTGCTGGTCACGCTCGCGGCCGAGGCGCAACTGCGCATCGAAGTCATCTTCCGCACCGCCGACGGCATCGAAGCCAGCGCCGAGGTGCTGCCATGAGCGCAGCCGCGCCGCTGCGTCTGCTCGAGGACGACCCGCAGGCCATCAGCGCCGAGCTGGTGCGCGCCTTCGAGGCCGCCAGCGGCAAGACGCTCTACCCGGCGCAGGTCGAGCGCCTGTTCGTCGACCTCATCGCCTACCGCGAAACCCTGCTGCGCGGCCTGATCAACGACGTGGCGCGGCAAAACCTCGTGGCCTACGCGCGCGCGCCCATGCTCGACTACCTGGGCGAGCTGGTCGGCGTCGCGCGGCTGGAGGGCGAGGGCGACGAGCGCCTGCGCGAGCGCATCCGCCTGGCACCCGAAGCCTTCAGCACCGCCGGGCCGCGTCTGGGCTACCGCCACGCCGCGCTGTCGGCGTCGGTACACATCATCGACGCTGCTGTCGATTCGCCCGCGCCTGGCTGGGTGCGCATCCATCCGCTGGCCGACACCGGCCTGCCCAGCGCCGAGCTGCTCGATGCCGTGCTCGCCGCCGCCAGCGCCGAAGACGTGCGCCCGCTGTGCGACCAGGTCGAAGTGCGCGCGCCGCTCGATATGCCGCAGCGCATCGAGGCCGAGCTGACGCTGTGGCGCAGAGCCGACGCCGCCGCCACCTTGGCGCTGGCGCAGGCGGCGCTGGAGCGCTACTGCACCGAGCTGGCCAGCGCACTTGGGCGCGACGTGGTGCGCTCGCAGATCATCGCCGCGCTCTCGGTGCCCGGCGTGTACCGCGTGGAGCTTGTCGCGCCGAATGCGGACACAGCCACCCCCGCGCACGCCTGGGCGCACGTGACGCAGCGCAGCCTGCGCATGGCCGGAGTGAGCGATGGCTGACTGGCTGCCCGACCCCGCCGCCCCCGACGTGCTCGCGCTCGACGCGCGCCTGGGGCCGCTGACCAGTCTGGTGCCGCGCCTGTCGGCGCTGCCGGTCGACCAACTGCTGGTCTACCTCGTCGACCAGGTCGACGCGCGCTGGCTGCCCGCGTTGGCGCAGCAGTTCCACCTGGGCGCACTCGAGGGCTGGGCGCTGGCGCGCGACGCCGCCGCGCAGCGTGCGCTCATCAAGCGCGCCATCCCCTGGCAGCAAAAAAAAGGCACACCCTGGGCGCTGCGCGAGGTGCTGCGCCAGCACGGGCTGGCGGTCGAGATCATCGAGCAAGCCGACCAGCGCCGCATCTACGCCGCCTTGCTGCCGCAGCGGCTCGATGCGCGCTGGCGCTTATCCAGCGCGGTGCGCCTGCGCGCGCTCGACCGCCAGACCTACATCCCGCAGATCGAGCACTGGGCGCAGTTCGTGGCCCGCATCAACCTGGCCGACGCGCTCGAGTCCGGCCAACTGCCGCTCATGCAAGCCCTGGTGCGCGAGTGGACGCCGCTGTCGCGCCACCCGATCTGGCAGCTCTGGCTGGCGCTGCACGCGCCGCACCTGCTGGCGGCCAGCGCCGCCGTGCGCGCCACGCTGCACAGCAGCCGCCTGCACCCTTGGGGCAACCGCAGCCTGTCGACCTACCCCGATGCGCTCTGGCGCTTGGGCACTGACGGTGCCGCCCTGCGCCTGCCGCAGCCCTTCGGCTTTGCGCTCGGGCGCTTGCACGGCGCACGCCCCGGCGCCCGCTTGCACGGCACCCGCGTCGGCCACGGCGTGCGCGCGCAACTGCCGCTGGCGCAAGCCAGCGCCTGGCGGCCCGAACGCCTGCCGCTGCAGCTTGCCCCCGCCGTCACCCCGCCCACCACGCTGTTCAAGCGCCCGCGCCGCCTCGATGGCCGCTGGCGCTTGAGCAGCGCGCGCCTGCGCGCCGGGCAACGCCTGCGCCCCGGCGGCCTGCGCCTGGCGGCGCAAACCCTGCACGAGTGCCCGCGCCTCGATGGCCGCTGGCCGCTCGGTGCCGTCACCCACCCGGCCGCACCCGTACACCTGCGCCTGTCGCCGCACTGGCGCGTCGGCGGCGCGCGCACCCCCACCCTCAGCATCACCCGCATCCAGCCATGAGTACACCCAGCCCACCCACTCTGTTGCGCGCCGAAGCCGTGGTCACCGACTACTGGCGCGAGCGCCTGGCCGAACACTGCGCCGGTGGCCGCGCGCTGCCGCGCATCACCCACATGGCCTTCGGCGACGGCGGCCATGTCGGCTCCAGCGCCCGGCCCGCCCCAGCCAACCGCAGCGCGCTCTACGCCGAGCGTGTGCGTGTGCCCATCGTCAGCCAGTCGCGCCCCGCGCCCACCGAGGCGCTGTCCATTGCCGAACTCAACGCCGCCAGCGCCCCGCCGGGCATGGCGTTTTCTGAGGCTGGCCTGATCGACGCCGACGGCGGCCTGGTCGCCTGGCGCACCATGGCACCCAAGGTCGTCGACGCCGGCGAAGTCTACGAAGTCCGCATCATGCCCCGCTTTTAAGGAGTCCCACCCATGAGCACCCTGCCGCACCACCCCATCACCCCGATCCCGAACAACGAGCCCGAGGCCATCCCGGCCCTGTGGAACGTGCGCTACGCCGAGATCGACGCCAACTTCAGCGCCCTCGACCAGCGCTCAGCCGCCAGCGCCGCCGAACTGGCCGCCGCGCGCGCCGGTCGGCCAGACCTGGGTCAGACCATCAACGCCATCATCACCCAGATCGGCGGCATCTCGGGCACACTCTCGGGCTTGGCCTCACCCGCCTCGGTGCAGCAAGCCGTGAACCTGGACTGGCTGTACCGCAACCGGCGCATCGCCTTCGAGCTTTTTGCCGCTGGCTACCAGTTGCAAAACCACCCGGGTGTCGCCGTCACCGGCGGCATCATGGGCGACGACTCGCTCGACGTTGCCAGCACCGCCGACGTGCGCGTGGGCGAAGACTATCTGCTGTCCGACGCCGGCGCCACCGCCCTGGTGCGCGTCACCGCCATCCACTCCGCCACCCGGCTGCGCCTGTCGGCCAACTTGGCGCGCCATTGGGGCGCAGGCGCCACCCTCAGCGGCTCGACGCTGGTGGCGCGCGCCGAAGGCGGCGTCAACGCCGTCGTGGGCGACCAATGGGTCTCGCGCGCCCTCAACCTGGGCGACGACCACACCCCGCGCGCCGTCGTCATCCGGCGCAGCCTCAATGCCGGCGAAGTGCGGCTGTTCTTCCGCGATGAGCACACCCCCGCCTGGAGTGAGCGCCCGTGGTCGGTGCGCCGCTCGGGCGGCGGCACCACCGGCATCCCCGAAGGCTTTGCCGACTTCGAGTACCTCGTGCCCATGCGCGGCGACGGCTTTTTGCGCCTGGAAGTCGCGGGCGAAGCCATGACCATCCGCCACCTCGTGGCCCTGGGCAGCGCCACCGGGCAGGCCGGCTTCGTCAACCCCGCCATGCGCCCGGCTGCGCCTGTCATCAACGCGCCCGCCAACGGTGCCACCAACGTGGTGGAGACGCCCACCCTGTCGGTGGCGGGCTTTGCCAGCCCGGCGGGCAACGCCTTTGCCTCGACCCAGTTCCAGATCAGCACCAACGCCACCTTCGCCACCGTGCTGCACGACAGCGGGCCGCGCGCCGCGCTCACCTTCTCGGTGCCAGCCGGGGTGCTGCCGGTCAATACCACCTTCCACGTGCGTGCGCGCGTCACCGACGCCGCCGGCCTGGTCTCTGACTGGTCGGCCAGCAGCAGCTTCACCACCCGCGCCAGCTACGCCTTTGTCAACACCCCGGCTGTCATTGCGCCCACGCCGGGGCAGACGGATGTGCCCGAGCAGCCCACCTTCCAGACCGCCGCCTTCGCCACCACCGGCGGCGCCGACGCCCATGCCTCCAGCCAATGGCAATTGCGCTTGAGCAGCGGCACCTGGGCCGCGCCGCTGTGGGATTCGGGCGCCAGCGCAGCCGCTCGCACCAGCCTCACCCTGCCCGCCGGTGTGCTGCTGGCCGGGCAAACGCAGTACGTGTTGCGCGTGCGCCACACCGGCACCAGCCTGGGGGCATCCGAATGGTCGGCGGATGTGGCCTTCACCACGCGCCAGCAGTTCGCGCACATCATTGGCATCGTGCAAACCGCCACCGGCGGCGGGGCCGGGGCCTGGCAGCGCGTCGACGAGCACTTCAACAACCTCAGCACCACCACCGCCACCTTCGCCAACCACCCGGTCTATGCCGGCATCGTCGACCAGACCATCGACGGCCAGGCCATGGTGCGCGTGCCGCGCTTTTTCTTTCGCACCGGCACCGTGCCCAGCGGGCCGCACGCCGGGCGGCGTTTTTGGCTCATCTCCGACCAGCCGGCGGCCAACTTTGCCGTCCACCCGGCCTTCATGCACGCCGGGGCGCAGATTGCGCAATTCTGGGTCGGCAAGTTCCAGGGCACCAACGACGGCGGAACACGCCTGGGCTCGGTGGGTGGTGTTGCGCCGCTGGTGTCGATCGACTTCCCGACCATGCAGGCGCGCGCCAACGCGCGCAACACCGGCGGCGTGACCGGCTTTGCGCTCTGGGACGTGTACCAGCTCGGCGCCATCCAGATGCTGGCCCTGATCGAGCTGGGCGGCTCCGACAGCCAGGCTCTCATCGGTCAAGGCCATGTGGCGGGCTCAAGCGCACTCAACGTCGACCACGCCACCGTGGCGCAGGCCACCTGGCGCGGCATCGTTGGCCTCTGGGGCAACGTCTGGCAGATGCTCGACGGCTTGCAGACCGATGCCAGCTCGCGCTACCGCATCTGGGGCACCGACGGCCAGCGCAGCTACCAGACCAGCAGCCGCACCGCCCCGGCCAGCGGCGCACCGCTCACTATGGCCAGCGACAGCGCCGGGCTAGTCAACCTGGGCGCAGTCTTTGTGCCCGACGCCGTGGCTGCATCCGGCCAGGGCAGCTTTGGCGACCACTATTGGCAAGCGCCCAACTGCGTCGCGTATCACGGCGGCGGTTGGGGCGACGGCGCGCACGCCGGTCTGTTCTATCTCTACCTCAACGACGCCGCGTCGACTGCGAGCACGACCGTCGGCGGCCGCCTCGCAAAGGTGTAAGGCGTCATGTGGCCTGCGTCATGTGGCTGTTGGGCTGCCCCGCCGAGCGGGGCGGCCCCGGCGCGCATGCAGCCGCGCGGCTTGATGCGCGTGCCGCACCCCATCATCAACCCCAACCCCCAGGAGCCTTTCCATGCACATTGAAAACCGCACCCTGCACTTGAGCCACCAGGGCGCAGAGCACGCCATCGCCCTGCCCACACTCGCAGTCGCATCCACCGTCTGCGTCTGGGCCGTGCCCGCCGACTACCGCGCCGACGGGCTGTTCATTTCGGCGCGCATCCCCGGCGTGGCGCAAGACATCCCGGCCTGCGACCTTGCCGCCTGCACCCTGCTCGGCGAACTCGATCTCGAGCCCGATGCCACCGCCGTCGAGGCCGCTGCTGCCGCCGAGCGCCTGGCCGAGGTCAACCGCCTGGCTGCCGCCGCCATCCAGGCGCGCTATCCAATCCACCGCCAGCTCAATCTGCTGCGCGACGGCCCCGCCGCCGAGCGCAAGGCCATGGCCACCTACATCAACGCCGTGCGCGACTGGGCCAACTCGAGCGCGCCCGACGCGGCCGATCTGCGCGCCATCGAGCAGGCGGCTTGAGTGTGGCGCAGCCCGCCCCGTATTTGGCCTTGCTGACCAAGCTCGAAGAGCTCGATGCCTACACCCATACCGTGCTGCACCAATTTCCACGCCTGGAGCGCCATCTGCTTTGCGCCGACCTGCGCGCCGCAATGAACCGGCTGCTGCGCCTGACCATCGTCGCCTGGAAACGGCGCCAGAAAGCGGCTGCCCTGTTTGACCTTGACGTGGAAATCGAATTGCTGCGCGGCCTGGTGCGCAAGGCGCACCGCGCCGCTTACATCAACAGCCATCGGTTGGGCGTCTGGATGCGCCACATCAACGAAATCGGCGCCATGGTCGGTGCCTGGATAAAGCACGAAGGGGCAAGCGCATGAATTAGACCTTGTTGCAATCAAACAAAGGGGCAAGGCTTATAACGGCGGCAATTGGGGCAACGGCGCGAACGCCGGTCTGTTCTATCTCAACCTCAACAACGCCGCGTCGAATGCGAACACGAACATCGGCGGCCGCCTCGCAAACGACCCACGCCAGCAGGCGCGTCGCCCACCGGGCGCGCGTCCAGCGCGCATCCTTTGGGGCCTTGCTCCCGACCCTTGCCGGTCTGGGCCAGTGGCTGCGCGATACAGCCGACATGCTGGACGGTCGGTGCACGTTGGCTGTAGACATGGACTCTGACCCGCCCGTGCCGGTTTCGGTGCAGACCGAGGTGCTGCACAAGGGTCTGCAGCACATGACCCGGCTGCTCAAGGACGAGGTGGAACAAGAATGCCGCGAGCGACTGCTGAAGAAAGCGGTGCCGCACCTATTCGACGCCTGACCCATGCCCCGCACCCACAACGGCCTTTGGCCTGATCTCATCGCCTTCGAAAACCTGCACGCCGCCTACCGCGCTGCGCGCATGGGCAAGCGCTACAGCCCCGACGTCATGCGCTACGCCCTCAACCTCGAAGAAAACCTCATCAACCTGCACAACCACCTCGTTTGGCGCAGTTGGCAGCCCGGCGCCGCGCGCGCCTTCGTCGTCTTCGAGCCCAAGCGGCGCCAGATTCAAGCCCCGCCCTTTGCCGACCGCGTGCTGCACCACGCCCTGGTGCGCCGCGTCGAACCCCTGTTCGAGGCCGGCTTCATCGCCGACACCTACGCCTGCCGCAGCGGCAAAGGCACGCAAGCGGCTGTGGCGCGTGTGCAACACTTCATGCGCGTTGCCAAGCGCGCCTGGGGCGAGCGCGCCTACGTCCTCAAGGCCGATATCAGCAAATACTTCGCCAGCATCCGGCACGACGTCCTTATGGCAGAAATCGAGCGCACCATCGCCGACCGCGACGTGCTCTGGCTCTGGCGCGCCGTCATCGGCGGCTACGGCCACGAAGGCGGAGTCGGCCTGCCCGTCGGTGCGCTCACCAGTCAGCTCGCCGCCAACATCGTGCTCAACCGGCTCGACCACATCGCCAAAGACGAACTCGGTCTGCGCTTCTACGCCCGCTACATGGACGACTTTGTCGCCATCCTGCCCGACAAAGCCAGCGCACAGCGCGCCCTGCGCGATCTCGGTGCAGCCGTCAATGGCCTGGCCCTGACGCTCAACCCCAAGACCGGCATCCATCCCTGGCAGCGCGGCATCGACTTTTGCGGCTACCGCATCTGGCCCACCCACATCCTGCCGCGCAAGCGCAACATCAAGCGCGCGCGCCTGGCCTTCAAGCACATGGCCGCCGACTACCACGACGGCCACATCGACCTCGACTACGTGCGCCAGCGCGTCAAGTCCTTCCTTGCCTACGCCAAACACTGCAGCGCCCGCCGCAGTGTCGAATCCGCCCTGGGCGACCTCATCCTCGCCCGTAAAACTGCCGCCCAATGTCGCACGCAATCCGAGCAAAACGCCGCCCAATGTCACACGCAATCCGAGCAAAACGCCGCCGAATGTCGCACGCAATCCGAACAAAACCCAGTTCCGTCGCACGCAATGTGATCACGCGTCGCAAACAATTCGAACAGGCCTACCGGCTCGGCTGCGTGGCTTGCAGCGCCAGCGTGCCCGGGGTGTGCCCCATGCGGAAGAAGCGTTCCAGGCGCCGGCTCTCGGCTTCGAAGGCGTTGACTGGCAGGCGTTCGTGGTTGCGCCCGCCCGGGTGCATGACGTGGTATTGGCAGCCGCCCACCGAGCGCCCCAGCCAGGTGTCGAAAATGTCGAAGGTCAGGGGTGCGTGCACGCCCACGCCCGGGTGCAGGCTGGAAGCCGGGTTCCAGGCCTTGAAGCGCACGCCAGCCACGTATTCGCCCGCCAGGCCACTGGGGTGCAGCGGCAGCGCGCGCCCGTTGACGCCCAGAGCATAGCGGCTGTCGTTGTAGCCGCTGAGCTTGACCTCCAGCCGCTCGACGGAAGAATCGACGTAGCGCACGGTGCCGTGGGTCGAGCCTTCCTCGCCCAGCACATGCCAGGGTTCGAGCGCGTGGCGCAGCGTCAGCACCATGCCGCGCGCCGCCAGTTGGCCGATGAGTGGAAAGCGAAACTCGAAGTGCGGCTCGAACCAGGCGCGTTCAAAACCAAAGCCGTGTTGCGCCAGGTCGTCGAGTACGTCCTCAAAGTCCAGGCGCACAAAAGTCGGCAGCAGGAAGCGGTCGTGCAGTTGGGTGCCCCAGCGCGTGAGGCGAGCGCGCCCAGGTTGCTGCCAGAACCGGGCCACGAGTGCGCGCAACAGCAGTTGCTGCACCAGGCTCATGCGCGCGTGCGGTGGCATCTCGAAAGCGCGCAGTTCGAGCAGCCCCAAGCGTCCACTCGGCCCGTCGGGGCTGTACAGCTTGTCGATGCTGAACGCGCTGCGGTGCGTGTTGCCGCTGACATCGACCAGGATGTTGCGCAAGCAGCGGTCCACTTGCCAGGGCGGCATCTGCTGCCCGTAAAGTTCGCGGCTGCGTTCGATCTGGCTGAGTGCGATCTCGAGCTCGTACACCTGGTCGTTGCGCGCTTCGTCCACGCGCGGGGCCTGGCTGGTCGGGCCGATGAACAGGCCGCTGAACAGGTAGCTCAGGCTGGGGTGGTTGTGCCAGTAGGCCAGCAGGCTGGCCAACAATTCGGGGCGGCGCAAAAAGGGGCTGTCGAGCGGCGTGGCTGCACCGAGCACGAAATGGTTGCCGCCCCCGGTGCCGGTGTGGCGCCCGTCGATGAGGAACTTCTCGGCGCACAAGCCCACTTGCTGCGCCGCCTCGTACAAAAACTCGGTGCGTTCGACCAGTTCACCCCAATGCCGGGCCGGGTGGATGTTGACCTCGATCACGCCTGGGTCGGGTGTGACTTGCAGCATCTGCAAGCGCGCATCGCGTGGCGGTGGGTAGCCCTCCAGCACGATCGGCAGCCCCAACTGCGCGGCCGTGGCCTCGACGGCGGCGAGCAGGTCGAGGTAGTCTTCCAGCTCGGGCAGCGGTGGCATGAAGACGTACAGGCACGACTGCGGCGCACTGCCCTCCTTGGGGTCGGGTTCGCAGCCGTTGCCGCGTTGCGGGTCGCGCGCTTCCACGCACAGGGCGGTGCGCACCAGCCAGGCGGCAGATTCACCGCGCTGCGGCATGCGCGCCGCCACAGCCGGCGCTGCGGCGCTGCCCAGGGGAGGCTGCGCATAGCGTAGGCGCAGGGCGCTGGCGGCGGGTAAGTCGGGGCGTGGCTGAGCCGGGTCGGGCTCGGTGGGCAAGGGGCAGTCGCTCGCTGCCACCCAGGGCAGCGCGTCCAGCGGCAGGCGGTAGCCCATGGGTGAATCGCCAGGAATCAGGTACAGGCGCTGCTCGCGCAGGAACCAAGGCCCGCTGCGCCAACGGCTGCTGGCGGCACACGAGCCCGGCGCAGCGGGCTGTGCCTGCAAGGGCAGGGCGTAGCCGACCACGGCGTCCAGCCCCTGGCGAAAGACGCGGCGCAGGCGGGCGCGTTCGAGTTCGTCGTCGAGCCGGGCTTCGAGCGGGTCCACGTTGAGCGGCAGTCGGCCTTCGCGCCAGAGGTGGTACCAACTGTCTTCGTAAGCCGGCTGGACGGTCTCCAAACCCAGGCCGAGGCGCTGCGCCAAGGCAGCGATGAAGCGCTGTGCGTCGGCGCTGTCGCAGCGCTGGGGCGCGTGTTCGCCGTCCAGCAGCGCCGGGTTGTGCCAGATCGGCTCGGCGTCGGTGCGCCAGTAGAGCGACAGCGCCCAGCGCGGCAGGGGCTCGCCCGGGTACCACTTGCCCTGGCCCAAATGGACGATGCCGCCGGCGCCGTAGCGTTCGCGCAAGCGCTGCAGCAGCTCCAGCGCGTAGCGGCGCTTGCTCGGGCCCAGCGCAGTGGTGTTCCACTGCGGCGCGTCGCGCTCGCTGCTGCTGACGAACGTGGGCTCGCCGCCCATGGTCAGGCGCACGTCGCCGCGCTCGAGCTCGGCGTCGACTTGCTGCCCCAAAGCATGAATTGCCTGCCACTGCGCCTCGCTGTAGGGCTTGGTCACGCGCGCGCTTTCGTGTACGCGCTCGAGCCGCATCTGGTGCTCGAACGCGACTTCGCATTCGTCCAGCGCACCGCTGATCGGGGCCGCGCTCGAAGGCTGTGGCGTGCAGGCCAGGGGAATATGGCCCTCGCCAGCCAGCAGGCCCGAGGTCGGGTCGAGCCCGATCCAGCCCGCGCCGGGCAAATAGACCTCGCACCAGGCGTGCAGGTCGCAAAAGTCCTGCGCCGCGCCAGCCGGGCCGTCGGTGGGCTTGACGTCGGGCTTGAGTTGAATCAGGTAGCCCGAGACGAAGCGCGCCGCCAGCCCCAACTGGCGCAGCATCTGCACCAGCAGCCAGGCGCTGTCGCGGCACGAGCCGGTGGCGCGGCCCAAGGTTTGTTCCGGCGTTTGCACACCAGGTTCGAGCCGTATGGTGTAGGCAATATCGCGTTGCAGTTGCTGGTTGAGCGCGACCAGAAAGTCCACCGTGCGCGCCGCTGCGCCCGCCAACTGGGCGCGCGTGGGGGCCAGATATGCCTGCAAGTGCGGCCCGGCTGGGGCGGCTTCCAGGTAAGGTGCCAGTTCGGTCTGCAAGTCGCTCGGGTAGGCAAAGGGGAAGGTTTCGGCGTAGGGCTCCAGAAAGAAGTCGAACGGGTTGTGCACCGCCATTTCCAGCACCAGATCGATGGTGACCTGAAAGCTGCGCATGGGCTGCGGGAACACCACCCGGGCCAGGTAATTGGCGAACGGGTCTTGCTGCCAGTTGATGAAATGCTCGGCAGGCTCGATGCGTTGCGCGTACGACAGCACCTGCGAGCGCGTGTGCGGTGCCGGGCGCAGCCGCAGCACCTGCGGGGCCAGTTTCACCCAGCGGTCGTAGCGGTAGTGGGTGACGTGGTTGAGGGCAACATGGATCGGCATGGCAGACTTTCGCTGATTTGGGTTGCACCGGTAAAGGGCGGGCCGGCAGCGCCACCCGCGCGGGGCAAGCGCTTGCTGGCAAGCGGGCACTGTGCATGCAAGCAAGGATTGCGCCAGGGCTCATTGCAGCCGCTGCGCCCCGGCACCGGGCATGGCAACCCGGCGCAGGCCCAAGATGGTGCAGCTTGTGCGGCGTTTGCCCCAGCGCGGTGCGTTGGGCTGCGTGCCTGGGGCAAGGGCAGGGGGAGAGGGAGGGCGATGGGGCCAAGCAACAAACCAGGGCCGCTGCCGGCAGGGCTGGCCTGGATTTTGCTTGGCAGGCTTGCAGGAGCGCACCGTTTGCCTCCCCCTGTCACCATGAGCAGCCCCCTTCCATACGACGAAATGTACGACGCCTGCGGGCAGGTACGGGCGCACTACCAGGCCTATGCACGCTGGCTGGCCGAGCAGCCCGCCGCGGCCATGGCCGACATGCGCGAGCAAGCCGAGATGATTTTTCGCCGCGTCGGCATCACCTTTGCGGTCTATGGCGAGAAGGACGAAAACGGTGCTGGTACCGAACGCCTGATCCCCTTTGACCTGATTCCGCGCGTGATCCCGGCGCACGAGTGGCGCAGCATCGAGCAAGGGCTGATCCAGCGCGTCAATGCCCTGAACCGCTTCATCCACGACATCTACCACGGCCAGGAAATTGTGCGCGCGGGCATCGTGCCGCAGGAACAGATCGCCGGCAACGCGCAGTTGCGGCCCGAAATGCGCGGCGTGGCCGTGCGTGGCGGCGTCTACGCGCACATTGCGGGCATCGACATCGTGCGCGCGCCGCGCCCCGGCAGCGCCGAGGGGGCCGAGTACTACGTGCTCGAAGACAACCTGCGCGTGCCCAGCGGCGTGAGCTACATGCTCGAAGACCGCAAGATGATGATGCGCCTGTTTGCCGCACTGTTCAGCGAAAACCGCGTCGCGCCGGTCGACCACTACCCGGACTGGTTGCTCGACACCCTGCGCGCCGTCAGCCCGGCCCATACCACCGAGCCGACTGTGGTCTTGCTCACGCCCGGCATGTACAACAGCGCCTATTTCGAGCACGCCTTCCTGGCGCAACAAATGGGCGTCGAGCTGGTGGAAGGCCAGGACTTGTTCGTCAAGGACGACTTCGTCTACATGCGCACTACGCGCGGCCCGCGCCGCATCGACGTGATTTACCGCCGCGTCGACGACGACTTCCTGGACCCGAACGCCTTTCGGAGCGACTCCACCCTCGGCTGCCCGGGCTTGCTGCAGGCCTACCGCAAAGGCCGCGTGACGCTTTGCAATGCCATCGGCACCGGCGTGGCCGACGACAAGTCGATCTACCCCTACGTGCCGCAGATGATCGAGTTTTACCTCGGCGAGCGCCCGATCCTGCAAAACGTACCGACCTTTCAGGGCCGCAACAGCGAGGATTTGGCCTACATGCTGGCGCACCTGAAGGAGCTCGTGGTCAAGGAGGTGCACGGGGCTGGCGGCTACGGCATGTTGGTGGGCCCGGCGGCCAGCGGTGCAGAAATCGAGGCCTTCCGCGCCGCGCTGCTGGCCAACCCGCAAGGCTACATCGCCCAGCCTACCCTGAGCCTGTCGACCTGCCCAACCTACGTCGAGGAAGGCATTGCGCCACGCCACATCGACCTGCGGCCCTTTGTGCTGAGCGGCAAGAAAGTGCAAATCGTGCCCGGCGGCCTGACGCGGGTTGCGCTCAAGGCCGGCTCGCTGGTGGTCAACTCGTCCCAGGGCGGCGGCACCAAAGACACCTGGATACTGGAAACCTGACGGAGACGCGAGCCATGTTGTCACGCACTGCCGACCACCTGTTCTGGATGGCGCGCTACACCGAACGCGCCGAAAACACCGCGCGCATCCTCGACGTCAACCACCAAAGCGCCTTGTTGCCGCAACCCAGCGCCATGGCCGAGGCTGGTTGGGCCGGGCTGTTGCGCATTTGCGAGCTGATGCCGGCCTACCAGCAGCAGTACGGCGAAGTCACCCCGGCCAAGGTGCTGCACTTCATGGTGTGCAACGAAGACAGCCCGTCGAGCATCGTCAGTTGCCTGCGTGCCGCGCGCGAAAACGCCCGCGCCGTGCGCGGCGTCCTGACCACCGAGCTGTGGGAGACGCAAAACCAGACCTGGCTTGAGCTGCAGCGCCGATTGCGCAATGCCAGCATAGCCAAGGACCCGTCGGAGTTTTTTGAATGGGTCAAGTACCGCTCGCACCTCTCGCGCGGGGTGGCGGTAGGCACCATGCTGCAAGACGAGGCGTTTCACTTTTACCGCCTGGGCACCTTCCTGGAGCGCGCCGACAACACCGCGCGGCTGATCGACGTCAAGTTTCAGAGTGCCCACAACGAGCTCTACGGCAGCATGGGGCGGCCCGAGCAAGAACTGGATTTTTACCATTGGAGCGCGATTCTGCGCAGCGTCAGCGCCTTTGACGTCTACCGCAAGGTCTACCGCACCCTGATCACGCCCGAACGTGTGGCTGAACTGCTGATTCTGCGCCCCGATATGCCACGCAGCCTGCTGGCGTGCATGAACGAGGTGGTGAACAACCTGCGCGCCGTGCGCAACGAGTCGTCGGCCGAAACCGAGCGCCACGCCGGCAAGTTGCGCGCCGAATTGCAATTTGGCCGTGTGGAAGAGATCCTGGCCAACGGCTTGCACGCCTTTCTGACGCAGTTCCTCGACCGCGTCAGCCTGCTCGGGCAGCGCATCAGCCAGAACTTCCTGATGCCGGTGCCGTAAGCCGGTGCCGAGTTGCGGCCCATAGGCGCGCCGATCGAGCTCCACTGCCGCACGGCAGCACGGGTGGTGGGCTGCAACTGCATCGGGTTTTACCACGAGTTCACGCGCTTCCTGCTCTGGCGCAACCTGCGTGACCCGTGCGCGTACGCGTGGAAAGACGGCTGCGGTGGTGTTTTCCTGCCCCAGCCTGCCCCTAAGTCAGTTCAGACAGCCTGCAGGCGAACGTATAGCTGCGTAAAATTCCGCTATGCCTATTCAGCCCGACCTCAAACCACGGTTGCCTGCAGACGACGGTGCCACGGTGCTCGAGCGCCGCCGCCAGCGCGTGCGCCCACCCAAGCTGCACCAGGTGCTGCTGCTCAACGACGACTTCACCCCGATGGAGTTCGTGGTGCAGGTGCTGCAGGAGTTTTTCAACAAAGACCGCGAGCACGCGACCCAGATCATGCTCAAAATCCACCTCGAAGGGCGAGGGGTGTGTGGCGTGTTCACGCGCGACGTGGCCCAGACCAAGGTCGATCAGGTGCTGCAAGCCGCGGCGCACCACGGCCACCCGCTGCAGTGCGTGTCTGAACCCATTGAATAAGGGCGGATTTGCCCCAATTGCTGCGCACAGATGCCGCAAATCGCAGTAAATTACAGGCTAGACTGAAGGAAACGCACCATGATCGCCCAGGAACTCGAAGTCAGCTTGCACATGGCCTTCGTGGAAGCGCGCCAGCAGCGCCACGAATTCATCACCGTCGAGCACCTGCTGTTGGCCCTGCTCGACAACCCCAGCGCCGCCGATGTGTTGCGCGCCTGTTCGGCCAAACTTGACGAGTTGCGCAAGTCCTTGTCGCACTTCATCAAGGACAACACGCCTCAGGTCGCCGGGGCCGACGAGGTCGACACCCAGCCCACGCTGGGCTTCCAGCGCGTGATCCAGCGCGCCATCATGCACGTGCAGAGCACCGGCAACGGCAAGAAGGAAGTCACCGGCGCCAATGTGCTGGTGGCGATCTTTGGCGAGAAAGACTCGCACGCCGTTTACTACCTGCACCAGCAGGGCGTGAGCCGGCTCGACGTGGTCAACTACATCGCCCACGGCATCAAGAAGAGCGACCCGCCCGAGCCCGCCAAGCCCTCCGAGGGCGGCGGCGCCGCCGACAACGAGGAAGCCAGTGGCGAGAGCAAAGCCCCCGAGAAGGCCTCGCCGCTCGAGCAGTTCACGCAAAACCTCAACGTGCTGGCGCGCGACGGCAAGATCGACCCTCTCATCGGCCGCGACTACGAGGTCGAGCGCGTGATCCAGATTCTGTGCCGCCGGCGCAAGAACAACCCGCTGCTGGTGGGCGAGGCCGGGGTGGGCAAGACGGCGATCGCCGAGGGCCTGGCCTGGCGCATCGTGCAAAAAGAAGTGCCCGAGGTGCTGGCCGAGGCCACCGTCTATGCGCTCGACATGGGTTCGCTGCTGGCGGGCACCAAGTACCGCGGCGATTTCGAGCAGCGCCTCAAGGGCGTGCTCAAGTCGCTCAAAGACAAGCCCAACGCGATTTTGTTCATCGACGAGATCCACACCCTGATCGGCGCCGGTGCGGCCTCGGGCGGCACGCTCGATGCCTCCAACCTGCTCAAGCCGGCGCTCTCGAGCGGCGTGCTCAAGTGCATCGGCGCCACCACCTTCACCGAGTACCGGGGCATTTTCGAGAAAGACGCCGCGCTCAGCCGCCGCTTCCAGAAAATCGATGTGGTCGAGCCCACGGTGGCGCAGACCATCGACATTCTCAAGGGCCTGAAAAGCCGTTTCGAAGAGCACCACAGCGTCAAGTACGCGGCGGCGGCGCTGCAGGCGGCGGCCGAGCTGTCGGCCAAGTACATCAACGACCGCCATCTGCCCGACAAGGCCATCGACGTGATCGACGAGGCCGGCGCGGCGCAGCGCATCCTCACCCCGTCCAAGCGCAAGAAAACCATCGGCAAGGCCGAGGTGGAGGAAATCGTCGCCAAGATCGCGCGCATTCCGCCCGCCAGCGTGAGCAGCGACGACCGCGGCAAGCTGCAAACCCTGGAGCGCGACCTCAAGGCGGTGGTGTTCGGGCAAGACAAGGCGCTGGAACTGCTGGCGGCCAGCGTGAAAATGGCGCGCTCGGGGCTGGGCAAGCCCGACAAGCCGATCGGCGCCTTTCTGTTCAGCGGCCCCACCGGCGTGGGCAAGACCGAGGCCGCCAAGCAACTGGCCTTCATCCTGGGCATCGAGCTGACGCGCTTCGATATGTCGGAATACATGGAGCGCCACGCCGTGAGCCGGCTGATCGGCGCGCCCCCCGGCTATGTGGGTTTCGACCAGGGTGGCTTGCTCACCGAGGCCATCAGCAAGAAGCCGCACTGTGTGCTGCTGCTCGACGAGATCGAGAAGGCGCACCCCGACATTTTCAACGTGCTGCTGCAGGTGATGGACCACGGCTCCCTGACCGACAACAACGGGCGCAAGGCGGATTTTCGCAACGTGATCCTGATCATGACCACCAACGCCGGCGCCGAGACCATGAACAAGGCGGCCATCGGTTTCACCAACGTGCGCCAGGCCGGCGACGAAATGGCCGACATCAAGCGCCTGTTCACGCCCGAGTTTCGCAACCGGCTCGACGCCATCGTCGGCTTCAAGGCGCTCGATGAGCAGGTCATCATGCGCGTGGTGGACAAATTCCTGCTGCAGCTCGAGCAGCAACTGGCCGAGAAAAAGGTCGAGGTCAGCTTCAGCGACGCCTTGCGCAAGCACCTGGCCGCCAAGGGCTTCGACCCGCTGATGGGCGCGCGCCCGATGCAGCGCCTGATCCAGGACACCATCCGGCGCTCGCTGGCCGACGAGCTGCTGTTTGGCCGCCTGACCGAAGGCGGGCGGCTCGAGGTGGACATCGACACCAGCAACCCAGAAAAGCCCGAAGTCAAGCTCGACATTCAGCCGCTGAGCAAAAAAGAGCGCCAAGCCCGCGCCGAACCGGCCGAACCCGAAGAGGCCACGGCCGACTGAAGACCGATGCTGGGCTGGGGGCTGGGGGCTGGGGCTGGGGCTCAACCCAGCCGCCAGACCAGCACTTGGCCGCTGGTCGCGGCGACCAGCACCTGACGGGTTTGCGCATCGAAGCCGATATCGAGCACGCCCGGGCGCTCGGTGCGGTCCAAGGGCGAGCGCGGCAGTTGCCAGCTTTGCCGCAGCTGCCCGCTTTGCACCGTCCACAGGTTGATCTGGCCGTTGGCGGCGGCGGTGAGCAGCAGCGCGCCATCGGCCGAAAACCGCGCCTGGCTGAAGCCGCCGCGCACTCCGCCCAAGGTCGGGTGCAGCACGGTGCCCTGGGCCAGGTCCCAGATCCGCCCTTGGCCGTGCGCCGGGCCGGCAAACAGGAGCCGCCGGTCGGGCGAGAACACGGCGGTGGTCACCGGGGCCTCGAATTTCCAAGTGATGAAGGCCGCGCCCCGCTCCAGGTCCCAAGCGCGCAGCAGGCCGTCGTCGGCGCCGGTCGCGCCCAAGGCCGCGTCGGCGCTGATGTCCACCGCGCGCACCGCCTCGGCGTGCGGGATGACCACCGGCAGGCGCACGTTGTGGCCGTCGAGCAGCCAGGCTTCGCGCGAGTTCAGGCCGGCCAGAATGCGTCGGCCCCGGTTGGCCACCGCCACGCTGCGTACGCTGGCCTGTGCGCTCCAGTGGCCAAGCACGCGGCCAGTGCCCAAATCCCAATGCACCAGGTTGTGGCGCTCGGCCGTCACACCGCGCGTGCCGTCTGGGGCAAAGGCGCTGGCAAACACCTGCGCCAGCTCTTGCTCGGCGTGGCTCAGGGTGGCCAGGCGCTGCTGGGTGCGCCAGTGCCACAGCCCGGCGCCTTGCTGCACCGAGCCGACCAGCACCTGCTCGCCGTCGGCGCTCAGGCGCATCGACAGCACGCCGCCGTAGCCCAGCGCCACGGTTTGGTGCGGCGCTTCGGCGCAGCCGCTCAGCCCCAGGCTGCCCAAGGCGCCCAGACTGGCCAATGCGCCGCGCAGCACCAGCCTGCGGTTGGGGTGCCAAACCGGGGGCTGCTCCGGGGCAGCAGGGGGCAATGAGGGGTTCATGGCGTGGCGCAAATCGGGGCAGAGAGCGAGACAGTCATCGGCAGCAAGGCGGGCAGCAAGAGCGAAGCAACGGGGCGGGGTGCGGCAGGAGTCTGCCAGCATAACGCATCGGGCGGGCGCAACCGGCCCGCGGTCGAGGGGGCGCTGTGCCAGCTGGGGATGAGCTGGCGGTTTCGCTGCCACCCAGGGCCGCGCACGACTTGGGCTTTAATAGCACCTCATGAAGCCACACACCTTTCTTTGGCACGACTACGAAACCTTTGGCGCCAAGGCGCGGCTGGATCGGCCGGCGCAGTTTGGCGCCGTGCGCACCGACGCCGAGCTCAACCCCATCGGCGCGCCGCTGATGTTCTACTGCCGCCCGGCGCCCGACTATCTGCCCGACCCCGAGAGCTGCCTCATCACCGGCATCACGCCGCAGCAGTGCCTGCAACACGGCCTGCCCGAGCACGAGTTCGCCCAGCGCATCGAGGCCGAGCTGGGGCAGCCCGGCACCGTGGGCGTGGGTTTCAACTCAATCCGCTTTGACGACGAATTCACCCGCTTCATGCTCTGGCGCAACCTGCTCGACCCCTACGCGCGCGAGTGGAAAAACGGCTGCGGCCGCTGGGATCTGCTCGACGTGCTGCGCCTGTGCTACGCCCTGCGCCCCGAGGGCTTGCAGTGGCCGCTCAAGGCCGACGGCCGGCCCAGCTTCAGGCTCGAAGACCTGGCGCGCGCCAACGGCATCGAGCACGGGGCGGCGCACGATGCCCTGTCCGATGTGTACGCGACGCTGGGCTTGGCGCGGCTGCTGCGCCAGCGCCAGCCGCGTTTGTTCGACTTTGCCTTTGGTCTGCACAAAAAAGAGCAGGTGGCGCACGAGCTGGGGCTGCCGACCACGCCGCAGCGGGCCCAGCCTTTTTTGCACGTGTCGGGGTTTTTCCCGCCCGAGCGCGGCTGCCTGGCGCTGATGTGGCCGCTGGCCAGCCACCCCAGCAACCGCAACGAGCTGCTGGCCTGGGACCTGGCCCACGACCCCGCCGAGCTGGCCACGCTCAACGCCGCCGAGGTGCGCGCGCGGCTCTTTGTGCGCCCTGAGGACCTGCCTGCGGGGGTCAAGCGCCTGCCGCTCAAGAGCGTGCACCTGAACAAATCGCCCATGGTGGTGGGCACACTCAAAACCCTGCGCCCCGAGCTGGCGCAGCGCTGGGGCATCGATCTGGAGCAGGGGCTGCGCCACGCCGAGCGCGCCGCGATGTTGCCCGATTTGAGCGCGCTCTGGCGCGCGGTCTATGAGCGCGACGGCGGCACCCAAACCGCCCACGCGGCTGCTCAGACCGCCGCCCAGCCAGACCCCGAGCAGGATCTGTATGGTGGCTTCGTGGGCGACGCCGACCGCCTGCGCCTGCTGGAGTTGCGCCAGCAACCAGCCGACGGCCCGGCGTGGACGCGCACGCCATTTGACGACCCGCGCCTGGCCGAGCTGGTGTGGCGCTATCGGGCGCGCAATTTCCCCGAGCTGCTCAGTGCCGACGAACAGGCGCGCTGGCGCGCGCACTGCCAGGCGCGGCTGCTGCATGGCCAAGGCGGGGCGCTGACGCTGGAGCGCCAGATGGCGCGCATCGACGAGCTGGCCGAGCAGGCCGGCGAGCGCGGCGACGAACGCGCCGAAGCCATTCTGGGCGAATTGCACGACTACTCTCAGACCCTGGCCGAGGCCCTGACCTAGCCCCCACCCTCCAGCCCCTTACAATGGAGGGTTTGCTGCCACCGCTTCGGGCGGCAGCCCCAATTTTTTATCCATTCGAGGCTTGAGCCATGGCAGGGCATTCCAAATGGGCCAACATCCAGCACCGCAAGGGGCGCCAGGATGAAAAACGCGGCCGGGTCTGGACCCGCGTGATCCGCGAAATCATGGTGGCGGCGCGTCAAGGCGGCGGCGGCGACGCGGCGGCCAACCCGCGCCTGCGGCTGGCGATCGACAAGGCCAAGGCGGCCAATATGCCGGCCGACACCATCAAGCGCAACATAGACAAGGCCACGGGCAACCTCGAAGGCGTGCAGTACGAGGAGATCCGTTACGAGGGCTACGGCATCGCCGGTGCGGCCGTGATCGTCGAAACCATGACCGACAACCGCGTGCGCACGGTGGCCGAAGTGCGCCACGCCTTCAGCAAGCACGGCGGCAACCTGGGCACCGAGGGCTCGGTGGCGTTCCAGTTCAAGCACTGCGGTCAGTTCATCTTCGCCCCCGGCGTGCCCGAAGAGCGGCTGTTCGAGGTGGCGCTGGAAGCCGGGGCCGAAGACGTGCTCGGCAGCGACGACGGCGCTTTCGAGGTGCTCACGGCGGTGACCGATTTCGAGGCCGTGCAGCAGGCGCTGCAAGGCGCGGGCCTGCGCCCCGAACTGGCCGAAGTGACGCTGCGCGCCGACAACCCGGTGGCCTTGAGCGGCGACGAGGCGCTGCGCATGCAAAAACTGCTCGACGCCCTAGAAGACCTCGACGACGTGCAAAACGTCTATCACAACGCAGAACTCAACCCATGAACGCAGAACTCAAGGTGCTGGTGGTCGGCGGTGGCGGGCGCGAACACGCGCTGGCCTGGAAGCTCAAGCAGTCGCCGCGCGTGGCGCAGGTTTATGTGGCGCCGGGCAACGGCGGCACCGCGCTCGACCCGGCGCTGCAAAACGTGCCGATCAGCGACCCGACCGAGCTCGCGCGCTGGGCGCAGCAGCAGGGCATCGCCCTGACCGTGGTCGGCCCCGAGGGGCCGCTGGCGGCGGGCATCGTCGATGTCTTTCGCGCCCAGGGCTTGCGCATCTTTGGCCCCACGCAGGCGGCGGCGCAGCTCGAGAGCTCCAAGGCCTTTTCCAAGGCCTTCATGCAGCGCCACGGCATCCCGACAGCGGCCTACCAAGTCTTTGCCGAAGCACCCGCCGCCCACGCCTACGTGGAGCAAATGGGCGCGCCGATCGTGGTCAAGGCCGATGGCTTGGCCGCTGGCAAGGGCGTGGTGGTGGCGCAGACGCTGGCCGAGGCGCACGCCGCCATCGATTTCATGCTGCAAGGCCAAGCGCCGGGGCTGGCCCACAACGCCGGCGGCGCGCGGGTGGTGATCGAAGCCTTTTTGCAGGGCGAAGAAGCCAGCTTCATCGTGCTCTGCGACGGCGTGCAAGCGCTGGCGCTGGCCAGCAGCCAAGACCACAAGCGCCTGCTCGACGCCGACCAGGGCCCCAACACCGGCGGCATGGGGGCCTACTCGCCGGCCCCGGTGGTCACGCCCGAGGTGCACCAGCGCGCGCTCGACGAGGTGATTTTGCCGACGCTGCGCGGCATGGCCGCCGACGGCATCCCCTACACCGGCTTCCTCTACGCCGGGCTGATGATCGGCCCCGACGGCAGCGTGCGCACGCTCGAGTTCAACTGCCGCTTGGGCGACCCCGAAACGCAACCGATCCTGCTGCGCCTGCAAAGCGATCTGGCCGCGGTGTTGCTGGCGGCCACCGAGCAGCGCCTGCACGAGATCGAGCTGCAATGGGATGAGCGCGTGGCGCTGGGCGTGGTGCTGGCCGCGCACGGCTACCCCCAGCAGCCACGCACGGGCGACGCCATCGCACTCACCGCCCCTGATAGCCCAGATGCCGTGCTGTTCCACGCCGGCACGGCCTTGCAGCAGGGGCGGCTGTGCACCGCCGGCGGGCGCGTGCTCTGCGCCACCGCGCTCGGGGCCGACGTGGCGCAAGCGCAACGCCGCGCCTACCAACTGGTGCAGGGCGTACACTACCCCGGCATGCAATACCGACACGACATCGGCTTTAGGGCCTTGCCCGCATGAGCGGCGCGCCCACGGCCGCCATGCGCGACTACCTGCTGGGCTTGCAGCAGCGCATCACCTCGGCCATCACCGAGATCGACGGCCAGAGCTTTGTCTCCGACGCTTGGGAAAAGGCCCCCGGCGAGCCCTTGCAAGGCAACGGCGTGACGCAGATTCTGGAAGGCGGCGCGGTGTTCGAGCGCGCCGGTTGCGGCTTTTCGCATGTGCAAGGCCAGCGCCTGCCGCCCTCGGCCACGCAGCACCGGCCCGAACTGGCTGGGGCCCCGTTCGAGGCGCTGGGCGTTTCGCTGGTGTTTCATCCGCGCAACCCCTACGTGCCCACGGTGCACATGAACGTGCGCCAGATCACGGCGTTGCCGTCGGGTGGCGGCGCGCCGGTGAGCTGGTTTGGCGGCGGCATGGACCTCACGCCCTATTACGGTTTCGAGGAAGACGCGCAGCACTTTCACCGCACCTGCGCCGCCGCCCTGTCCCCCTTTGGCGCCGACAAATACCCGCGCTTCAAAGCCTGGTGCGACGATTATTTTTTCCTCAAACACCGCAACGAAGCGCGTGGCATCGGCGGCATCTTCTACGACGACCTGTCCGAACTCGGCTTCGAGGGTGGGCTGGCGCTCACCCAAGCGGTGGGCGACGCCTTCTTGCACGCCTACCTGCCGCTGGTGCAGCGGCGCCGCGACACGCCCTACGGCGAGCGCGAGCGCCAGTTTCAGCTCTACCGGCGCGGCCGCTACGTCGAATTCAACCTGGTGTGGGACCGGGGCACCCACTTTGGCCTGCAATCGGGCGGGCGCAGCGAATCCATTCTGCTTTCGATGCCGCCGCTGGTGCGCTGGGCTTACCAGGAACAACCGGCGGTGGGCACGCCCGAGCACCGGCTGACGAGCGAGTTTTTGCTGCGGCGAGACTGGTTGTGAGCGCCACCCCAGCGGCCGCGCAGCGCATCGGCGTGTTTGGTGGCGCCTTCGATCCGCCGCACTGGGCGCACCGGGCGCTGGCCGAAACGGCGCTGGCCCAGCTGGCGCTCGACGCGCTGCTCATTTTGCCAACCGGCCACGCCTGGCACAAAAGCCGCCCGCTCACGCCCGCGCCGCACCGGTTGGCGATGTGCAGGCTGGCCTTTGATGGGCTCGAGCGCGTGCACATCGACGCGCGCGAAACCCACCGCCCCGGCCCCAGCTACACCGCCGACACCTTGCAAGAACTGGCCGCCGAACACCCGGGGGCGCAGCTTTTTCTGGTGTTGGGGGCCGACCAGCTGCTCGCTTTCCAGAGCTGGCAGCGCTGGCAGGAGGTGCTGCGCCATGCCACGCTGGCGGTGGCCAATCGGCCCCTGCACGCCGACGGCAGGGTGGCCGACGGGCCGGTGGCCGAGCCCGATCTGAGCGGCGTCGATCTGCCTTTCGCGCGCCTGCACATGCCGCTGCACCCGATCAGCGCCACGGCGGTGCGCGCGCGCGTGCAGCGCTCGGGTGGCTCGAGCGGCGTGGGCGCCGCCCCAGGCGGCCAAGGGGATTGCACCCGCCCTGCAGACCAGGCCAACCCCGGCCGATTGCACCTGCCTCACCAGGCGGCACCCGCGCTCGAGCTGCTGGTGCCGGCCGCCGTGGCGCGGTATATTTCCGATCATCACCTTTACCTACAGCCAGAATGAGCAGCCCAACCCGCAGCGCACCCAGCCGCCAGACCGCTGGCCCCAACAGCCGCGGCACCGCGGCGGCTTCAGCCGTCCTGGCCAGCTTGGGCGCCCCAGCCGCCAGCCCGCAGAGCGAGAGCACCGCCAAGCGCAATACCCAAAAGCTGCAGCGCGCCGCCGTCGATGGCCTGGAGGACGTGAAGGCGCAAGACATCCGGGTTTTCAACACCGAGGCGCTGTCGGCGCTGTTCGAGCGCGTGATCGTGGCCAGCGGCACCTCCAACCGGCAGACCAAGGCGCTGGCGGCCAGCGTGTGCGACGCGGTGCGCGAGGCCGGCTTTGACAAGCCGCGGGTGGAGGGCGAAGAAAACGGCGAGTGGATCGTCGTGGACTGCGGTGCGGTGGTGGTGCACGTGATGCAGCCCAGCATCCGCCAGTACTACCGGCTGGAAGAAATCTGGGGCAGCAAGCCGGTGCGCTTGAAGGTTGGCGCGCCGGCCCCGGCGGCCCGACCCGCCGCCGCCAAGGACAAACCCGTCGCCGACCAGCCCAAAGCCAAGCCCGCCAAGGCCAAAGCCGCTGAGGATGCGCCCAAGGCCAAGCCCGCCAAAGCCAAGCCCGCCAAGGCCAAAGCCGCTGAGGATGCGCCCAAGGCCAAACCCGCCAAAGCCAAGCCCGCCAAGGCCAAAGCCGCTGAGGATGCGCCCAAGGCCAAGCCCGCCAAGGCGACCAGGCCGCGCCAGCCCGCCCCGCCCAAGACATGAAGCTGGTGCTCGTCGCCGTAGGGCAGCGCCTGCCCGATTGGGCGCAAGCCGCCTGCGACGATTTCGCCAAGCGGCTGCCGCCCGAGGCGCGCTTCGAGTTGCGCACGGTCAAGGCCGAGCCGCGCGGCCACAAGGCGGTCGAGCAGCTGCTGGCGGCCGAGCGCGCGCGCATCGAAGCGGCGCTGCCCAAAGGGGCGCGGCTGGTGCTGCTCGACGAGCGCGGCAGCGCCTGCACCACGGTCGCGCTGGCGCGCCAGTGGCAGCAGTGGCAGCAGCAGGGCGTCGACGTGGCGCTGCTCATGGGTGGCCCAGACGGCATCGACCCGGCCTTGAAGGCCGCTGCGCAGCAGAGCCTGCGCCTGTCCGACTTCACCTTGCCGCACGCGCTGGCGCGCCTGCTGCTGATCGAGCAACTCTACCGCGCCTGGTCGCTCAACGCCGGGCACCCCTACCACCGCGAGTAAACGCCGATGCCCGACCACGCTGCCGCCCCTTGGCTGTACCTGGCTTCGCAAAGCCCGCGCCGGCGCGAGCTGCTGGCGCAGTGGGGCTGGCGTGCCGAGCCGCTGCTGCCCGAGACCGAGCCAGATTTGCACGCCCTCGAGGCCCTGGAAGCCGTGCGGCCGCACGAGGCGCCGGCGCGCTACGTGCAGCGCGTGACCCGGCTCAAGCTGCAGGCGGCGCTGCAGCGGCTCGAGCGCCGGGGCTGGCCGCCGGGGCCGGTGTTGTGCGCCGACACCACGGTCGCCCTCGGGCGCGAGATCTTCGGCAAACCCGCCGACGCCGCCGCGGCCGCGCAGATGCTGCAGCGCCTGGCCGGGCAGCGCCACTGGGTGCTCACTGCCGTGGCGCTGGCGCACCAAGGCCAGGTCTGGCAGGCCTTGAGCCGCTCCACGGTCGAGTTCGCGCCCTGGAGCGCTGCCGAGATCGGGCGCTACGTGGCCAGCGGCGAGCCGCTGGGCAAGGCCGGGGCCTACGCCATCCAGGGCCGCGCCAGCCAGTGGATTCGGCGCATCAGCGGCAGCCACAGCGGCATCGTCGGGCTGCCGGCCTATGAAACGGCGCAGCTGCTGCGCGCCGCCGGTCTGGCGCTGCCCTAGGCCGCCGCCAGCCCCCCAGCCCCCCAACCAAAAATCCCCCCATGACCCAAGACATCCTCATCAACTGGTCGCCGCAAGAGACGCGGGTGGCGGTGGTCGAGCACGGCGCGGTGCAAGAGGTGCACATCGAGCGCGCCCTCGAACGCGGCCTGGTGGGCAACGTCTATCTGGGCAAGGTGGCGCGCGTGCTGCCAGGCATGCAGTCGGCCTTCATCGACATCGGGCTTGAGCGCGCCGCTTTTTTGCACGTGGCCGACCTGCTGCCCAACATCAGCGCCCGCCATCTGGGCAAAGAGCGCCCGGCCGCGCCAGCTGCTGCTGCCGCGCCAGCGGTGCCAACCGCGGAGGCCACACCAGCCACGCTAGGCACACCAGAGGCCGCAGAGCAAGCCGCAGCGCCCACCGAGGCCAGCGGCGCCTTGCCCATCGAGCGCCAGCTGTTCGAGGGCCAGGCGCTGCTGGTGCAGGTGCTCAAAGACCCGATCGGCTCCAAGGGCGCGCGCCTGACGGCGCAGATCAGCATCGCCGGCCGCCAGCTGGTGTTTTTGCCGCAGGATCAGCATCTGGGTGTGTCGCAAAAAATCCCGCCCGCGCAGCGCGAGGCTCTGCGCCAGCGCCTGCAAGCGCTCACGGCGGGCGAGGGCGGCGGCTTCATTCTGCGCACCAACGCCGAAGACGCCAGCGACGAGGAGCTGGCCGAAGACGTGGCCTACCTGCGCAAAATCTGGGCCCACATCAAGGCGGCGGCGGCGCGCTTGCCCGCCCCCAGCCTGTTGCAGCAGGATTTGAGCCTGTTGCAGCGCGTGCTGCGCGACCTCGCCAGCGCCGAGACGCAATCGATCCAAGTCGATTCGTTGGAGCAGTTTGCCCAGTTGCAGCAGTTTGCCCGCGCCTACATGCCCGCCATGCTCGAGCGCATCGGCCACTACCGCGGCGAGCGCCCGATTTTTGATCTGTACCAGATCGACGAAGAAATCGCGCGCGCGCTCGGGCGCCGGGTCGAGCTCAAATCGGGCGGCTACCTGGTGATCGACCAGACCGAGGCGCTGACCACGATCGACGTCAACACCGGCGGTTTTGTCGGGGCGCGCAACTTCGACGACACCGTTTTTCGCACCAACCTCGAGGCCACGCAAGCGATTGCGCGCCAGTTGCGGCTGCGCAACCTAGGCGGGATCGTGATCGTCGATTTCATCGACATGCTGCGCGAGGCGCACCGCGAGGCGGTGTTGGCCGAGCTGCGCAAGCAACTGGCGCGCGACCGCGTCAAGACCAGCACCGGCGCGTTTTCGCAGCTCGGGCTGCTCGAGATGACGCGCAAGCGCAACCGCGAGTCGCTGGCGCAGATGCTGAGCGAAAGCTGCCCGACTTGCGGCGGCAGCGGGCGCGTCAAAACCGCACGCAGCGTCTGCTACGACATCCTGCGCGAAATTTTGCGCGAGGCGCGCGCCTTCAGTCCGCGCGAGTTTCGCATCGTCGCGGCGGCGCCGGTGATCGAGCTCTTGCTCGACGAAGAAAGCGCACACCTAGCGGGCTTGAGCGAGTTCATCGGCAAGCCGATTTCGCTGCAAAGCGAGGCCGCGCTGCGCCCCGACCAGTACGATATCGTGCTGTTGTAGCGCCTTTGGGTGGCGCCCGGCCGGGCTTCATTCCAACCATTTCATTCCGACCATTTGCCCCCCAAGCTGAGCGCGTGGAGCCGCGCATACACGCCGTTGGCGGCCAGCAGCGCCTCGTGGCGGCCCTGCTCGACGATCTGGCCTTGCGCCAGCACCAGCACGCGGTCGGCGTGTTCGATGGTCGAGAGCCGGTGCGCGATCACCAGCGTCGTGCGCCCGCGCATCAGCCGCTGCAGCGCCTCTTGCACCAGGCGCTCGGATTCGTTGTCCAGCGCCGAAGTGGCTTCGTCCAAGATCAGGATCGGTGCGTCTTTGTAGATCGCGCGCGCAATCGCCAGCCGCTGGCGCTGGCCGCCCGAGAGCTCGGTGGCGTTGTGCCCCACCGCGGTGTGCATGCCCTGCGGCAGGGTCTGCAGCAGCTCGCCCAAGTTGGCCGATTCCAGCGCCTGGCGCACCCGTTCCTCGTCGAACTCGGCGCCCAGGGCCACGTTGGCCGCCAGGGTGTCGTTGAACATCACCACGTCTTGGCTGACCATGGCGTACTGGCGCCGCAGGCTGGCCAGATCCCAGTCGGGCAGGGCCACGGCATCGAGCCGCAGCGTGCCGGCGCTGGCCTCGACAAAACGCGGCAGCAAGTTGGCCAAGGTGGTTTTGCCCGAGCCCGAGGGGCCCACCAGCGCCACCACCTCGCCAGCCGCCACCTCGAGGTTGATGCCGCGCAACGCCGCGTCGTCTTTGCTGCCGTACTGCACCCAGACCTGCTCCAGGCTCAAGCGCCCGACGGCGCGGTCGGTGCGGTGCGTGCCGCCGCGCTGCACCGGGGTGTGCTCGATCAGCTCCAGCGCGCGCTCGAGTGCTGCCAGCCCGCGCGTGATCGGGGTCACGAGGTCGGCCAGTTGGCGGATCGGGCTGATGAGCATGAGCATGGCGGTGACAAAGCCGACGAAGCTGCCCACCGTCACGCCGCTGGTCGCACTTTGCCAGAGCGCAATCATGATCACCGTGGACAGCGCGGCGGCGGCCAGCATCTGCGTCAGCGGGGCCACGGCGGCCCCGGCCACGGTGGCCTTGAGCGCCAGCCGGCGCAGCACCAGGTTGAGTCGGTCAAAGCGCTGCGTCTGCTGCGCCTGGGCCCCGTGCAGCCGCACCACGCGGTGCGCCAGCGCGTTTTCTTCCACCACATAGGCCAGCTCGTCGGTGGCCAGTTGGCTGCTGCGCGTCAGGCGGTACAGGCGCTTGGAGAGCACCCGCATCACCCAAGCCAGCGGCGGAAACAGCGCCAGCACGATCAGGGTCAGCTGCCAGTTCAAAAACAGCAGATAGGCCAGCAGCGCGATCACGGTGAGCACATCGCGCACCAGCGTCAGCACGCTGTTGACCAGCATGTGGGCCCCGGTCTGCACCTCATAGACCAGGGTGTTGGAGAGCTTGCTGGCGCTTTGCTCGCCAAACAGCGTCAGTTCGGCGTCGTTGAGGCGCTCGAACATGGCGCGGCGCAACTGCACCATGGCCCCCGCCGCCACGTAGCTGAGCGCGTACTTGGCGGCAAAGGTGGCCAAGCCGCGCACGGCAAACAGCCCCATCAGCGCCACCGGCACCAACCAGAGCGGAAAGCTGCCGGCCACAAAGCCTTCGTCGAGCAGGATTTGCAGCAGCGCCGGGATCGCGGGCTCGGTGAGCGCGGCGATGAGCGCGCCCAGAAAAGCCAGCCCCAGCGCACCCTTGTGCAAACGAAAATAGGGCCAGACCCGCAGCAGGCGTTGGCCTAGGGAGCGGGCATCGGTCGGGGCGGTGTGGGCGGCCTCGTGGGCAGGGGCAGGGCGGTCGTGCAAGATCGGAGCGTGTAAAAACTGCGGGCAGCAAGCGCTGCCGTGGTGTGGCCTGCGGCGCGCCGGCTGCGGGGCGAGCAGGGGAACTTTAGGGGCTTACGGCCTCACCCAGCAGGTACGAAGCGCAGCACTTCCGCTATTATCGGTCTGATGCGCCGGTGGCTGGGGCGCTGGCAGCTTGCCAGCCAAGCCCGGCCGCTTTCCACTGTTTTTGCTTCTCGATTCATGCACCAGACACCCTTGCAAATGCCCGTTCCTCCGCTATCTGGCCTCACCCGGCGCCGTTTTCACGCCTTGGCGGCGCTGGGCGGCTCGGGCTTGGCCTTGGGCGCGTGGGGGCCGGCGCAGGCGCAGTTTCGGGTCGAGGTCACCGGGGTCGGCTTGCAGCAGATCCCCTTTGCCATCGCCCCGTTTCGGCTGGCCACCGGGCTGCCGCAAGATGTGCCGGCGATCGTGCGCGCCAACCTCGAGCGCAGCGGCCAGCTGCGTGCCCTCCCCGGGGGCAGCGCCATCCTCGACGAAACCGCCCGGCCCGACCTAGCCCCTTGGCGCGCCGCTGGTGTCGATGCGCTCATCACCGGCAGCGTGAACCGCTTGGCCGATGGGCGCTTCGATGTGCGCTTCAGGCTCTGGGACGTGGTGCGGGCGCAAGACCTCGGGGGCTTGAGCTTCCCCGTGCCCGCCAGCGACCTGCGGCTGGCGGCGCACCGCCTGTCGGATTATGTCTATGAGCGCCTGACCGGCGACCCGGGTGTTTTTGCCACCCGCATCGCCTACATCTCGCGCCACGGCGAGCGCCACAACCTGTGGGTGGCCGATGCCGACGGCGAAAACGCCCAAACCGCTCTGGCCAGCGCCGAGCCGATCATCTCGCCGGCTTGGTCGCCCAATGGGCAACAGCTGGCTTACGTGTCGTTCGAGGCGCGTCGGCCGGTCATTTACACCCACGAAGTGGCCACTGGGCGCCGCCGCTTGCTGGCCGGCTTTCGCGGCTCCAACAGCGCCCCGGCGTGGTCACCCGATGGCCGGCGGCTGCTGGCCACGCTCACCTTTGGTGGCTCGTCGCAGATTTTTGCCATCGACGCCGCCGGTGGCGGGCAGCCGCAGCGCATCACCCAAACCAGCGGCATCGAAACCGAACCGGCCTTCACCCCCGATGGGCGCACGGTGTATTTTGTGAGCGACCGCGGTGGCTCGCCGCAGATCTACCGCATGACGCCGGCGGGTGCCGACGTGGCCCGCGTCACGTTTGAAGGCAACTACAACATCTCGCCGGCCGTCAGCCCCGACGGCCGTTGGTTGGCTTACATCTCGCGCATCGGGGGCGCGTTTCGGGTCTGCGTGATGGAACTGGCCAATGGCCGCATCACCCCCTTGACCGACACCAGCGCCGACGAAAGCCCCAGTTTTGCACCCAACAGCCGCCTGATCATGTACGCCACCCAAGCGCAAGGCCGTGAAGTGTTGATGACCACCTCGCTCGATGGCCGCATCAAAACCCGGCTGGCCAGCGCGCCGGGCGGCGTCCGCGAGCCCGATTGGGGGCCGTTTCAGCGCTAAGAGGCTGAAAGGCAATCAGTCATGCCCGCCTTGACGCTCCAAAATACCGCCTGCGGCGTTGCAAATGCGCGCCGTAGCTCGGGCTACGGCTGTGCTTTGCGTCTTGCCGGCGGCGCTTTGGTGCGCCCTTTCGGTCACGCCCAATTGCCTCTCAGCCTCTGAAGGCTTCGGATCCATTCATTTTCATGTTCATGACCATCATGCAATCACTCTTTGGTACCCATTTCGGCAATCTTTTTGACACCGGTGGCAAGCGCGCCAGCTTGCGCCCCCGGCCGCTCACGCGCCCGCTCCAAGCCGCCGCCGTGCTGTGTGCGGCCCTGCTTTTGGCCGCCTGCGGTTCCAACGTCAATTTGGCCGAAGACGTGCCGGTGCAAGACCGCACCGCCGTGCCGGTGCAGCAAATCGGGGTTGCACCGGCCGCGCCGGCTGGAGCGGCAGCGGTGGATCAGCGCGCCGTGGCCCCGGCGCAGGCTGGCACCACCGCCATTGGGCAGCAGCCGGCACACTTGGCGCGCTTGGTGTTTTTTGATTTCGACCAATACACCGTGCGCGCCGAATTCGTTCCCTTGCTCGAAGGGCACGCGCGCTTTCTGGCGGCCGACCGCCAGCGCCGCGTGGCGCTCGAGGGCCACACCGACGAGCGCGGCGGCCGCGAATACAACCTCGCGCTGGGCCAAAAGCGCGCCGAAGCGGTGCGCCGCTCGCTCGCCCTGATGGGGGTGCAGGACGCGCAGATGGAGGCGGTCAGTTTTGGCGAAGAAAAACCGGCCAACGCCGGCACCGACGAAGCCGCACACAGCCAAAACCGCCGCGTCGAACTGGTTTATCGCTGACATGCCTGCACGTTCCACCTTTGCTGGCGCCCGTCTGGGCGCATGGGGTCTGCTGCTGGCGCTGCTGGCTGCGGCCTTGCCGGCGCAGGCGCAGCTGTTTGGCGGCGACGACCAGGCCCGACGTGCGATCATCGATCTGCGCGAGCGCGTCGAGGCCAACCGGGTGACGGCCGAGCAAGCCACCCAAGCCCAGCAGCAGCAGCAACAGCAGTTGCGGCAGCAGCAAACCGAGCTCATCCAGCGCTTCGACGAAGAACTGCTGGGTCTGCGCCGCAATCTGGTCGAGATCGGGGCGCAAAACGACGCCCTGCGCCGCGAATTGGCCGAACTGCGCGGGCACAACGAGCGCCTGGCGCACCTGGTGGCCGAGCTGCAGCGCCAGCAGCGCGATTTGCAGCGCGACTGGCAGGGACAGCTCGACCAGCGCCTGCGTCCGCTGGAGCCGCTCACCGTCACCGTCGAGGGGGTGGAGTTTCAGGCGCGGCCCGAAGAGGTGCAGGCTTTCGACGCCGCCATGGTGGTGCTGCGCGCCTCCGAGTTTGAGCGCGCAGCACGCCTGTTTGGCGAGGTGGTGGCGCAGTTTCCGCGCAGCGGCTACGTGGTGCCGGCCCTGTATTGGCAGGGCAACGCGCAGTATGCGGCGCGCCAGCACGCCGCAGCCGTCGAAACCTTCAGGCGCATGATCGCTGCTTCGCCGCGCCACCCGCGGGTGCCCGACGCCTTGCTCGGCATCGCCAATGCGCACATCGCGCAGCGCGACAACCGGGCCGCCCGAGCTGCCCTGCAAGAGCTGATCCAGGCGCACCCCAACACCGAAGCCGCCGCCGTGGCGCGCGAGCGGCTGGCGCGGCTGCGCTGAGCGGATTGGCCTTGCGCGCCTGCCGTGTAGGGTTCACGGCCTGCGTCGCAGCCTGGGCCCGGTCGGGGGCCGCAAATAGGCAGGCAAATGCTGGGGCCACTACAATCGCTGGCCATGGAAATGTCTGATCTCCAAGCGCAAGCCAGCCTTGTGCTGTGGGCCGCCTTTGCGGTCGCTTTCGTGTTTGGCGCCCTGGCCCAGCGCACCCATTTTTGCACCATGGGCGCCATCAGCGATGTCGTCAACATGGGCGACTGGACGCGCCTGCGCATGTGGGGCATGGCGGCCGGTGTCGCCATGCTCGGCTTTTATGGCATGGCGGCGCTGGGCTGGATCGATCCGACGCAAACCATCTACGGCGGCAGCCGGGTGCTGTGGCTGTCGGCCCTCGTCGGTGGGGCCATGTTTGGCTTTGGCATGGTGCTGGCATCGGGTTGCGGCAGCAAGACGCTGGTGCGCATCGGCGCCGGCAACCTCAAATCGCTGGTGGTTTTCTTCGTCATGGGTTTTGCAGCCTACGCCACCCTGAGTGGCGTGACGGCGGTGCTGCGCCACCAGACCATCGATCAGGTGGCGCTGGATCTGGATGGCAGCAGCGCCTTGCCCCTGTGGCTGGCGGGGCTGTGGGGCGCGCCGGGTGCGGCGCTGGGGCTGGCCGGGCTGGTCGGCGTGGCCCTGATCGTCTGGGCGCTGGCCAGCCGTGATTTTCGTTCCTCGCCCGACAACTGCCTGGCCGGAATCGGCATCGGTGCCACGGTGGTGGCGCTGTGGTGGGTCACGGGCGTGCTGGCCTTCGTCCCCGAGCACCCCGAGACGCTGGATCCAGTGTTTCTGGCCACCAACACCGGCGTCATGGAGTCGCTCACCTTCACTGCGCCCATGGCCTACGCGCTCCAGTGGCTGATTTTTTTCAGCGACGCCTCCAGGGTCCTCACCCTCGGGGTGGTGTCGGTGCTGGGGGTGGTGCTGGGTTCCTTGGCTTATGCGTTGCTGAGCCGCGGCTTTTACTGGGAGGGCTTTCGCAGCACCCAGGACACCGCCTTGCACCTGGTCGGCGCCGTGTGCATGGGGGTGGGCGGCGTGACGGCGATGGGCTGCACCATCGGGCAGGGCCTCTCGGGCCTCTCGACCCTGAGCCTGGGCAGCCTGATCGCTGTGGCGGGCATTGGCCTGGGGGCGGTGGGCGGGCTGCGTTTCCAGATCTGGCTGCTCGAGCGTGGCTGAAACCGCGCCGCTGGCCATCGAGCCCGCGCTCCTCGAGCCCGCAGTTGCCCAGCCTTCGACCCCCGAACAGAGGCCTGCTGTGGCTGAGCCTTTCGAGGGCTTCGAGCGCCGTTTTGGCGCCTTGCGCCGCCTCTACGGTGCCGCTGGGGCGCAGCGCATTTTTGATGCCCATGTGGTGGTGGTCGGCATCGGGGGCGTGGGTTCGTGGGCGGCCGAGGCGCTGGCGCGCAGCGGCGTCGGGCGTCTGACGCTGATCGACCTCGACCACGTGGCCGAGTCCAACGTCAACCGCCAGCTGCACGCCCTCAACGGCACCCTGGGGCAGTCCAAGGTGCAGGCCATGCAGCAGCGCATCGCCCAGATCAACCCGGCCGCGCAGGTGCACGCGCTGGACGAGTTCGTCACGCCCGCCAACTGGGGCGCGCTGCGGCAGCAGATCGAGGACCGCAACGGCTTGCCACAGGCCCTGATCGACGCCTGCGACCAGCGCAGCGCCAAGGAAGCGCTGGCGGCTTGGGCCTTGCAAGCCCGGCCGCACTTCATCACCTGCGGCGCCGCCGGTGGCAAGCGGCAGGCGCAGCGCATCGAGATCGCCGATTTGTCCGCCGTCACCCACGACCCGCTGCTGGCCCGGCTGCGCTCCAGTCTGCGCCGTGTCCGTGCCGCAGCCGCGCGCGGGCCGATGGGGCTGGCCTGCGTGTTCAGCCGCGAACCCGTGGCCCCACCCGACCCTGCCTGCGGTGTGCAGGGTGCAGGCGACGGCAGCCTCAACTGCCACGGTTACGGCTCCAGCGTGGCGGTGACGGCGGGCTTTGGCATGGCGGCGGCCTCATGGGTGCTGGAGCGTTTGGCGGGGGAAGTGCGGACGTCTGGGGCGAAAGACCCTGGGCGCAAGCAAGCCCGAACCCGATAAGCGCAGCCCGCTACACAAAAACAGGCCGCAAAGGCTAAAAAACAGGATATAATGCGAGGCTTGGCGGCGTTGGTTATCGGCGTTGTCAAGCAGAGTGGGTCGTTAGCTCAGTTGGTAGAGCAGCGGACTTTTAATCCGTTGGTCGCAGGTTCGAATCCTGCACGACCTACCAAAATACAGAAAAGCCGCCAGAAACCTTCGCTTCTGGCGGCTTTGCCTGCCTGTCGCTTACGCAGCGTAGCGCAGCAGCGCCCCACCCAAGCTCGAGCCGCCACTGCGCCCGGAACCATAGCTGGGTGCAGGGTTGGGTGGGTAGGTGGCCGTCTCATTCTTGGCAGGGCTGGCGCTGGCTGGCGCTGCCGCTGCGGCAAACGCATGGGCTCCTGGTGCCCCGGATGGCGGCCGGCATTCGCGCCAGGCGTCGGCCACCGGTTTGAGCAAGCCGTGCACTTCGTCGAGCGCGGCGGCGTCGTTGTGCGCGTTGGCATCCAGCAGGCGCACCGAGCAGTAGGCGTAGAGGCTGTCGAGCTGCTGTGCCAGCTCACCGCCGGCCTTGGTGTCGAGGTGCGTGCGCAGGCCCTCGCCCAGAATCTGCAGGGCCTTGTTGATGTGGCGGATTTTGTTGTCCACATCGCGCTGCTCCAGCGCCAGCTTGCTCAGCTGGATGCGCTCGAGCAGGCCCTCGAACAGCAGGGTGACGACCTCGTGCGGGCCGCTGCCGTCGGCGCGGCTCTCGAATCCGACGCTGGCATAGGCACGGGCAGAGCGGTGGGCGGCTGGGTTCATGGAGCTGACCTGGGGCAAGCAGTGGTGATGCCCTTATATCGGCCGCGAGCTGGTGCAACTTGAGCCCAGGCCAGTTCCGGCCGGTGCCTGAGCTGGTGAAGGCGCGCGCTTGGCGTCCAAGGGCGGCAGCCTCATTCGGCAACGAAGCCATCGATCGCAGCCAGCACATGCTCGAGTTGCGCCTCCAGCCCCAGCCACAGTGGCAAACGCACCAGGCGCTCGGACTCGCGCTGCGTGGTTTCCAGCGTGCCCACACACCGCCCCAGGCGCTGGCCGAGCGGGGCTGAATGCAGCGGCACATAGTGAAACACGCTGTGTATGCCTTGCTGCTTGAGCTGCCCGATGAAAGCGCTGCGCTGCTCCAGGTCGCGCAGGCGGATGGCGTACATGTGGGCGTTGTGCTGGCAGTGCGGTGCCACATAGGGGCGATCGAAGCGCAGCGAGCGGCTGGCGGCCGAAAAAAAACGGTCGTAGCGCTGCCAGAGTTCCAGCCTCTGCGCCGTGATGCGGTCGGCTTCCTGCATCTGTGCCCACAGAAAAGCCGCTACCAACTCGCCCGGCAAAAAGCTCGACCCGACGTCGCACCAAGTGTATTTGTCGACTTCGCCGCGAAAGAACTGGCTGCGGTTGGTGCCTTTTTCGCGCAAGATTTCGGCCCGCTCCAGCCAGCGCGGGTCGTTCACCAGCAAGGCCCCGCCTTCGCCCGAGATGATGTTCTTGGTTTCGTGAAAGCTCAGGCAGCCCAGATGCCCGATCGAGCCCAGGGCGCGTCCGCGGTAGCTGGCCATCAGCCCCTGTGCGGCGTCTTCTACCACGAACAAACCGTGGCGCTGGGCTATGGCCATGACGGCGTCCATCTCGCAACCCACACCCGCGTAATGCACGACGACAATGGCCCGGGTGCGCGGTGTAATGGCCGCTTCGATCAGCGTCTCGTCGATATTGAGGGTATCGGGCCGAATGTCAACGAATACCGGCGTTGCGCCGCGCAGCACAAAGGCATTGGCGGTCGAAACAAAGGTGTAGGACGGCATGATGACTTCATCGCCCGGGGCCAGATCGAGCAGCAGCGCCGCCATCTCCAGTGCCGCGGTGCATGAATGCGTCAGCAGCGCCTTGCGCGTGCCGGTGCGCTGTTCGAGCCACTCGTGGCAGCGCCGGGTAAAGGGGCCGTCGCCGGCGAGTTTGCCGTTGAAATGGGCCTCGGCAATGTAGTACAGCTCCTTGCCCGTCATGTAGGGTTTGTTGAACGGAATGTTCATGGCGTCAGACGGTGGTAGATGTCTAGTGCATGGCGGAACTTGAACCCGAGGGAGGCGTAGAGATTGAGCACGGCCAGGTTGCTGGCCGAAATCGAGCTGCGCACTTCAGCGTGGCCACGCTCGAAGAGCAGGCGACACAAAGCTGACCAAAGGAATTTCGATTTGCCTTGGCCACGTGCATGGCTGGCCGTGGCATGCAGCACCAATTGGTTGCCCTCAACTGCAACAAAGGCCTGCAAGTCCTGCTGCCAGGTCAGACCCCAGACTTTGCCGCTGGCGTGCAGTTGCTCGAGCCACCGAGCGTAGCGTGCCTCGGCCTGTGCGCGGCCGATGCGGGGGTCGCGGTGAAAGCGGCCATGGACAAAAGCCCCGCTGGCGATGGCCAACAGTTCGTTCAGGGGGGGGTGGGGCAGCAAACCGACCTCTGGGTGGGGATGCTCGCGCAGCCAATCGGGCCGGCAGTAGGGCTCGATCAGCGTGTCGCAGTAGTAGAAGCCGTGGTTGTGCAGCGCTTGGGTGCAGGCCAGCGGATCGACGCGCACCGTGTAGTGGCCCGGCTGCTGCGAGGCGCGCAGCAAGGTGGCGGCATTTGCATCGCAGAGCTCAAAAGTCGGGCAGCCCAGAATCAAAGCGTCCCAAGGGGTGGGGCGTGCCCAGGGTATGGGCTCACTTGAAGCTGATGTTGATGCCATGGGCCGATTGAACCACACGCGCCGCCGGCAGGAGCTGGTGCGGCACCTCGACGTAGCGCAAGTCGATGCTGCGCACCACTTGGTCGAGCAAAAGCTCCATGACGCCGGCACTGCGGCACAGGACCAGGTCGGACCAATCGGTGTGGGTCAGCAGCACCGGGATGAATGGGCTGCGCTTGACAAAGGCGCTCACGGCCTCGAGCACGCCCAGGTTCTGTCGCACCCCGGCCGGGCTGTGGCAGCAGTCGTTGAGCATGAGCACGCCGTCGGGCGCGCACAGCTCGCTCCACTCCAGCAGATCGCGCAAAATCCACTCGTATTGGTGGTTGGCGTCGATATAGATCAGGTCCAGCGGCGGCTCGGCGCGCTGCTTCAAGGCCTTGATGGCGGCGGCAGTGCTCAAGCGCATGATTTCGACATTGGGGTGGGCGGCGAAACGCACCCGGCATTCCTCGTGGAGTCGATCAAAAGTGGCCTGGTCTGCCAGATCGCCGCCGTAGTACGAGGAGTAGGCTTGGGGTGGATCGATCCAAGGCACCGCGTCGTCAAAGCTTTGCGTGGCCAGCGCGGTGGCGGCGCTGCTCCAGGGATCCACCAGCAACAGGCTCTGAGGTTTGAGCGCCTCGTAGAGCCGGGCCGCGTTTTCACCGCGCAACACACCCAGTTCGGCAACGCGTGGCAGTTGTTTCAGTGCCGTAAATGCCACGCCCAAGATCTGGTAAAAATACTGGCGGTCGCATTGGCAGACTTTCATGGCTGTGGGGCCTCAGGAGTGGGGGCAAACAAGGCTTCGAACCAGCGCTGCTGCAAGCCGCGCAAGGCGTAGTTGCGCTGCACCCAGAGGTGCAAGGCAGCGCCCAGGCGGGCGCGTTCGTCGGGCTGGTCGATGAGCCGGCGCAGCGCGGCACGCCAGTCGTCGAGGCTGGCGCAGCGCAGCACCGGAGGCTCATCGGTGCGGTAAGTGGCGACATCGGAGCACGCCACCGCCCAGCCCATGGCGCCGTATTCGAGCAGGCGCAGGTTGCTCTTGCAGCGGTTGAACAGGTTGTCTTCGAGCGGCGCGATGGCGATGTCCAGCCCCAGGCTGGCCATTTTGGCCGGGTAGTCGGCGATCGAGACGAAGCCATGAAACTCTTTGAGGTGGGGCCGGATGCCGTCGGTGCACATGCCCATAAACACCCAGTCAACCTCGGATGCAAACTCGGCTACGACGGGCTCGATCAGTTCCAGATCGCCCTGGTGCTGGCCGGCCCCGACCCAGCCGATGCGCAGCCGCGCCCCGGGCGGGTTGCGCTTGGGTTCGAGCCCAAACCACTGGGTGTCGAGGCTGTTGGGCACCAGCCGCACATCGCTCAGGTACTGGCCGTAGTGCTGCTGCAGCGCTGCCGTGGTGACGATCAGGCGGTCGCTGGCGCGCAAGGCGTGCACCATGCGTTGGTGCCCTTCGCGACTCTGGAACACGCGGTTGGGGTGTTTCTCGGGCACTTCGCCCAACAGGTCATCGACCATCTGCACGATGGGTATGCTTGGGGCGGTGCTTTTGTAGTGGCGCACCTGGTTGAGCTGCGCGTCGTCCACCGAGTGCTGCAGCACCAGCAGATCGGGTTCGGCACGGCGCAGTTCGAGCGGCTGCAGCACCCGGCTGGCGCCGCCGGGCAAGGGCATGACGACGCAGCTTTGCACCAGTCCGGCGTCCTGGAGCGCGTTGAGCGGTTCGACCACCCGGTACTGGCCGGCCCCGCTGCGCAGCGGCAGCGCCAGCACCCGCGGCCGGTCGCGCCGCTGCGGGTTCCAGTCGATCACGATGTCGGCTTCGATGTCAAAGGGTTTGAGCAGCGACAGCTGCCGGTTGTAGTGGGGGTCGTGCGCCAGCTCGGCGGCCCAGTCGGCGAGCAACTGCTGGCGTTCGGCCAGTTCCTGATCGATCAGGCGCACCTTGTCGTGGATGTCGTGGCGGCGCTGCTCGAGCGTCTTGCCGCCGTGGTGTACCCAGTTGCTCAAGGGCGTCCAGACGTGGCGCAGCCCGAGCGCGCTCAGGCGCAGGCACAGGTCGAGCACCGGCAAGTAGAGCGGATAGCGCTCGGCGCGCAGGCCGCCCACGCGCTCCCAGTGCGCTTTGCGCAGCACGAAGCAGTGGCCGGCCACGGCGCTGCAGTCCTGCGTCAGTTGCAGGCGCGAATAGACGCCGGCTTCGTCTAGCCACTGCTCCTGGCCACAGTAGCTCGCCGCCAGCCCCTGGATGCCCAGCAGCACCGGCCCGCCCACCACCTTGGGGTCGCGGTCTTTGGACGATAGCAGGCGCGGAGCCACCAGACCGACGTCGCTTTGCTGCGCGATCGCCACCAGCCGCGCCAGCCAGCCGGCGTGCAGCGCCTCGGTGTCGTCGTCGCAGATCAGTACGAACTCGCCGCTGGCACGCGCCACGCCGGCGTTGAGTGCGGCGGCGTGTTGGTATTCGCCATCGGGCAGGGTGACGCAGTGCAGGGGCACGCGCACGCTGCCCGCGCAAGCGAGCGCCACTTCGTCGGCCTGTGCCTGCTGGCAGACCACGATCACTTCATGCAGTGGCAGGTCGTCGAGTTTGGCCGTGGCTTGCAGCAGGCTGCGCAGATAACCGGTCTGCAAGCCGCTGGGCACCACCAGCGAGACCTGTGGCTGGCCGTGCAGCGCGTGCTCGGGCAGCCAGGTGCCCAGGCGCGGCAGGGGTTGCAGGCGCGAAGCCACGCTGGGCACGAGCAGCGCCTGCACGGCGTCGAACTCGCGCGCTTCCTGGGCGGCGCAAGCTGCGTCCGGTGCGGCGTGCGCCAGCACGGTGCTGATGTGGCCCAGCGCCGCGCGGCCGTGCTGCTGCAGCAGCGCCAGCGCGGCAGCGTACAGCTCGGCACCGGGCAGGGGTGCGCCGAGTTGCTGCCAGACCTCGGTGTGCAGCGCCACGGCCGGGCCAAGGTAATTGATGCAGCGCAGCAGCTCGACGTTGGCGTCGGGTTTGAAAAACGGGTAGCGCTGCTGCTCGTCGGGGTGTTGCAGGTCTTCGTCGGCGTAGATGAGCACGGCTTGGGGGAACTGCGCCGGTGCCAGACCCCATTCGATCAGAGCGCGCGGGCTCAAGCGGGTGCCGCTGCGCAGCAGCAGCGTCCAGGCGCTGTGCAGCTCCAGTGCCGCCAAAGACCCGCCAGCCGCCAGCTGGTGCCAGGCAACGCCGGGGGCGTCGGTCAGGGCCGCTGGCGCCGGTTCGTGCGCCACGATGTGCAGCGCCGCAGGCTGGCCCAGGCATTGGCTCAGGCTGTCGAGCGTGTCGGCCAGCGCGTCGGTGCCGGCACCGCGCTGGTCGATGACCACGCTCAGCGGCTGCACCCGGCCTGCGGCCAGGTGCTCGGCGTAAATGTCGGCGTCGATCTCACGCAGCGAGCTGCGCTGGCACCACTGGGCGTACTGCTTGTGCAGGGTCTGCCAGTGCAGGCGGTCGGCGCGCGCCGCCAGGTCGGTGGCGGTGGTGTAAACGCCGGGCAGGCGGTCGAGGGTGGCTTGGGGCCAGGCGCGCTCGAAGGGCAGGGCGGCGGCGGCGGATTGGGTGCTTTCTACGAAGTGCAGCACGTCTTGGTGCCAGTGGGCCAGGCGCTGGGCGTAATCGCTGGCAAACAGATGCACGCTGGCACGCGCTTGCAGCACGGCTTCCGGTTCGTCGCCCCAAGCGACGCCATTCATGCCCCAGAAGCCGATGATCGGGTCAAGCTTGGGCAAGGACTCTGGGTTGGGCAGGTACACCACTGGGCAGCCGCACAGCCGCGCCTCCTGCGCCGCGGTGGAGTATTCGTAGCAGTAGAGCACGCTGGCGCTTTGGTAGAGTGCCGCCGTTTCGGCCAGGGTTTTGGGTTTTTTAGGTGATATTTCGGTTGCGTTGGGGCCGAAATCGCGCACTTTGCCGCTGTAGCGGTTGTAGTAGTAGAGCACCCGGTCGCGTGGCTTGGGCTCCTGGGGGGGGCAAAACAGCTCGGTCTTGATGGTTGGCAGTTCCAGGCCGTGCCCGCCGGGGTAGAGCACGTCGGCACCGAGTTTGAACACCAGCGTGTCGGCGTCGAAGGATTTGGGGCCGCCGTGTACGCCGGGATAGTAGAGCAAAAATCGAACCGGCAGACCCAGTTCCATGGCGTGGCTGGCCGATACCTCGGGATAGACCACGATCGGCACCTTGTGCGCCTGCCAGTGTGCCAGCTTGATGGCCGGTGTCAGTTGCGGCGTCCACAGCGTGCCGTCGGTGCGCGCCGCAGCAATGTAAGCCGGATAGCCGATCTGGTTGAGCAGGCTGCACAACTCGTGCAGCAAGCGCACGCCCGCCGAGCTTTCGGCGTAGTCGGGCGCGACGATGTAATAGGGATGGGCTGATACACGGTAGCTGGACGCACTGGTGGGAAGATCGAGCAAGCGAGCCAGCGTTTTTTTCATGGGTTCGTGCATCCAGATGATCGGCCAGCGCCCCGCACCGGCATGAGATTAGTGCAGATTGACCATCTTCAGCCTTGCAACAGCCGCAGCACACCCTGCGGAATCTGGTTGGCTTGCGCGATCATAGCGGTTCCGGCCTGTTGCAGGATTTGTGTGCGGCTCAGGTTGGCGGTTTCGGCGGCAAAGTCGGCATCCATGATGCGCCCACGCGCGGCGGCCTGGTTTTCCACTGCAGTGCGCAGGTAGCTGATGGTGTTTTCGAACCGGCTTTGCACCGCACCCAGCGTGGCGCGGGTGGCGTTGATGGTGCCGATGGCCGAATCCAGCGCCGTCAGGACGGCGGCGTTGGCCGAGTTGGCAGAGGTGTTCAGGCTCGATGCCACCCCGGTGGTTTGCGTCACACCCGACATGCCGCCGGTGCTGGCGTTGATGTTGAGCGCCGTGCCGGCAATGGTGATCGTCTGGCCCGAATTGGCCCCCACCTGGAAGTCGAAGCTGGCGGTGGTGGTAAAGAGGTTGGTGCCGTTGAACTGCACCGCGTTGATGGTGCGGTTGACTTCTTCGCGCAACTGCGTGAACTCCTGGTTCAGCGCCCCCAGGTCGCCGTCGGTGCCGGTGGTGTTGGTGGAGTTGATGGCTTGCACGGCGAGCTCGCGCATGCGTTGCAGCATTTCGGCCATGGTGGCCAAGCCGCCTTCCGCTACCTGCGCGAGCGAGATGCCGTCGTTGGCGTTGCGGATGGCGACATTCATGCCGCGCACCTGGGTGTTCATGCGTTCGGCAATGGCTAGGCCAGCAGCGTCGTCCTTGGCGCTGTTGACGCGCAGGCCCGATGAGAGGCGCTGCATCGTCGTCGCCATCTGGTTCTGGGTATTGACGGTGTTGCGCTGCGCATTGAGCGACATGACGTTGGTGTTGATGGTCATGGCCATGGGGATGCTCCGGTGGAATTGCGATTGAGGCTTGAGGGTTCAATCCACTCGGCTGGAAGCGGTTGCCGCTGCAACCAGACTCACCGGGTGTTGGAGCAATTGTGGCCAGCCGCAAGCAACACAAAGCCCCGATAAACGGGGCACTCGCGGGGTATTTGTGCGCTTGTGCGCGCCGCTATGCCATCAGCCGCTGCTGCGGTTCCACTGCGCCAGTTGCTGGTTGACGAAGGCACCCAGGCCGTTGATGGCGCCCAGCGAGGTGTCGAGTCGGCTGTACTGCGCCAGCAGGTTGGCGCGGGTGCGCGCCACGCGTTCTTCCATCTGTTCGATGCGGTCCTGCTTGCGCTCGACCGCAGCTTGCAAGGCGTTGTTGCGCCCGGTGACGGCGCCGTCGATGCCGTTGGCGGCGAGCGCAAAGTCGCGAATGCGCCGCGCCACGCCAGGCGGGTTGGAGCCGCTGGCCACATCGGCGAGCAAGCTGCGCAGGCCGCTGGGGTTTTGCAGTGCGGCGTCGAGCCGGGCGCTGTTGACGCTCAGGCTGCCGTCGCGCTGCAGTTGCAGTCCCATGTCGCTCAGTCGGCCCAAGGCCGCGCCTGCCGGCCCGCCCGGGCTGCCGACCATCTGGCGCAGCATGTTCTGCAGCCCGATGGCGGTGGCGTCGCCTTGCAGCGGGCCATTGTTGCGCCCGGCAGGGTCCACCCGGGTCAGGTTGGCCAGGGTGGACTGGATGCGGTTGAAGGCGCTGCGAAAAGCTTCAATCGCTTCGCGCACCACGGTGTTGTTTTCTTGCACCGATACCTGCGCCGCCGTGGCTGGGCTGCCGGGCAGACTGGGCGTGGTGGGGGCGAGCAGGTTGAGCGTGATGCCGGGCACCGGGTCGCGCACGGTGTTGGTGGGCGAATTGAGCGCAATGCCGTCGAGACTGAACTGGGCGTCGAGCGCGTCTTGGGTGCGGCTCATGCCCACCAGTGTTGTGCCGCTGTGGAAGTGGTTCAGGGCGCCCAGGGCGCTGGTGCCGTCGGTCACGGGAGCGCCGCCGGCGTCGCGCGCGCGCACCTCAAAACCCGCTGCGGCTCCGGTGTTGCTGCTGCGCAACAAGAGCTGTTCCTGCCCGCCGCTGCGCACCACCAAGGCGCTCACGCCCACGTTCGGGGTGCTGTTGATGCGCTGCGCCAGCGTGGTCAAGGTGTCAGCGGCCTGCACCGCCACCGACACCGCTGCGCCGCCGGCAAAGGCGTTGCCGCTCCAGGTGCCGACGCGGATGTCGAGCGTGCCGTCGGCTCCCAGGGGCGTGTCGATGGCGCGCGCGCTGCTGACCGCGCCCTGGGTTTGCGCCAACCTTGCCACCTGCACCGAGAAGTTGCCCACCAGGGCCGAAGCCGCCGCGCTGCCGCCGACGGCCTGGGCGTTGCTGGAGCTGAAGCTGCGCGTGCCCCACAGGCCCGGGTCGAGCAGGCGGTTGGCGGCGTCTTGCAGGGCGGCAAGGTCGGAACGCACGCTGGCGTAGGCCGAAATGCGCGTCTGCAGGCCGCTGGCCAGGGTTTGCAGTTGCTGGATCGGGCGCCGCTCCAGCGCCACCAACTGGTTGACGATGGCGTTGACATCGAGGCCGCTGCCGATGCCGGGAGATGAGAGGGCCATGGTGCACTCCTGCAGGGAGGTTGAGGCGAAGGGGGCGCCAACGCTTGTTTATAGCAGTTCCTGCCGCCGTGGCCAAGTCGAAAAAGGGGCTGGCTCCAAGCTCAGTTTTGCCGACTGGCGTCCAAGGCCAGCCGGCCAGCTTGGCGCTGGCGCGCAACAAGCGCCAAGGCCGGCTGTTGCCAGCCGGCCCCGATCAAGCCTTGAGCTGATGCGCCCGCGCCCCTTCAGCGCAGCAGGGCCAGCACGCCTTGCGGCAACTGGTTGGCCTGCGCGATCATGGCGGTGCCAGCCTGCTGCAGAATTTGCGTGCGGCTCAGGTTCGCGGTTTCGGCGGCAAAGTCGGCGTCCATGATGCGGCCACGGGCTGCAGCTTGGTTCTCGACCGCGCCACGCAGGTAGCTGATGGTGTTTTCGAACCGGCTTTGCACGGCACCCAGGGTGGCGCGGGTGGTGTTGATGGTGGCAATCGCGGTATCGAGCGTGGTCAGCACGGCTGCGTTGGCCGAGTTGGCGGTGGTATTGAGGCCAGAGGCAGCGCCGGTCCCTTGCGTCACACCCGACATGCCGCCACCTGTGGCAGCGAGGTTGATTGCGGTACCCGCAATGGTGATGGTCTGGCCCGAATTGGCGCCCACCTGGAAGTCGAAGCTGGCGGTGGTGGTAAAGAGGCTGGTGCCGTTGAACTGCACGGCGCTCATGGTGCGGTTGACTTCGTCGCGCAACTGGGTGAATTCCTGGTTCAGCGCATTGATGTCGGCCGAGGTGTTGGTGGAGTTGATCGACTGCACCGCCAGCTCGCGCATGCGCTGCAGCATGTCGGCCATGGTGGCCAAGCCGCCCTCGGCGGTTTGCGCCAGCGAGATGCCGTCGTTGGCGTTGCGAATGGCGACGTTCATGCCGCGCACCTGGACGTTCATGCGCTCGGCAATGGCCAAGCCGGCGGCGTCGTCCTTGGCGCTGTTGACGCGCAAGCCCGACGAGAGCCGTTGCATCGAGACGGCCAGCGAGTTTTGCGTGGCCATGGCGTTGCGTTGCGCGGTGAGCGAGTTGACGTTGGTGTTGATGGACATGACCATGATGCAGCTCCTTGGAAGCAGTGACGAATCACTCCGGCTGGGCCGGAGGGTCAAAACCAACCCCATGCTGGCTTGACGACGAACCCCTGTGCAAGTCCGTTATGTGGGTTTTCGGGTGCGGGCGCGCAAACTTGAGTGCGCAGTCGCAAATATTCTTGCGCCCGGCGCGGCTTGCATCCAGAACTTGAACCCGCCAACGCCCGACCCCGCAGGGCGCCCAGCCCAAGGGCCGCAGCCTGCCCCCGCGCTGCAGCAGGGCTTGCTGGCATGAGTTTGCTGGCATGATAGGCACATGAACTCGCTGCGCGTTGCCACCTACAACATCCACAAGGGCGTACAAGGGCTGGGCCCGGCGCGCCGGCTCGAAATCCACAACCTGGTGCACGCGGTCGAGCAGTTCGACGCCGATCTGGTCTGCCTGCAGGAGGTGCGCGGCCTCAACCGCAAGATGCAGCGCGCCTTTGCCCACTGGCCCGCCGGCGACCAAGCCAATTTTTTGGCGCCCGAAGGCTACGAGGCCATTTACCGCAGCAACGTGGTCACGCGCCACGGCGAGCACGGCAACGCGCTGCTGAGCCGCTGGCCGGTGCTGGGCCACGGCCACCACGACGTGACCGACCTGCGCTTCGAGCGCCGCGGCATGCTGCACGCCACGCTGCAGGTGCAGCAGCGCCCGGTGCATGTGGTGGTGGTGCACCTGAGCCTGATTCCGGCCAGCCGCGCGCGCCAGGTGCAGGCGCTGGGGCGCTTCGTGCAGCAGCACGTGCCGGACCATGAGGCGCTGGTGGTGGCGGGCGATTTCAACGACTGGGACCAGCGCCTGCACAAGCCCATGGCGCTGTTGGGCCTGCACACCTTCGAGGACATTCGCCTGCCCACCTTCCCGGCCCGGCTGCCGCTGCTGTACCTGGACCGGGTGTATGTGCGCGGCCTGCGCCTGCTGCACGCGCAGGTGCCGCACGGCAAGGCCTGGCGCAGCATGTCGGACCACCTGCCGCTGATTGCCGAACTGGGTTGGCCATGAAGCACCCCATGCGCAGCGGTCACCGGTTGCGCCTGCTCGAAGGCGGTGCAGCGCTGTTTGCGGCCATGGCGCTGGCCATCGACCGTGCGCAGCACCTGGTGCACGTGGAAACCTACATTTTCGAGTTCGCGCACGATGCGCTGCAGGTGGCGCAGGCGCTCGAGCGCGCGGCGCAGCGCGGGGTCACGGTGCGGCTGGTGACCGACGCCTTCGGCACGCCCAAACCGCCGCCTGAGTGGCGCGCCCGGCTCGAAGCGGCCGGGGTGCAGTGGCGCGTTTATCGGCCCTTGGGGCCCATCGGGCTGCTGCTGCCGCGCAACTGGCGCCGCCTGCACCGCAAGCTGTGCATCGTCGATGGCGTGCTGGGATTTTGCGGCGGCATCAACCTGATCGACGACCGCGACGACGTGGTGCTCGGGCGCCTGAGCGCCCCCAGGCTCGACTACGCGCTGCAGGTCAGCGGCCCGTTGCTGGACGATATGCAAGAGGCGATGGAGCAGCTTTGGTGGCGGCTGCAGGCGCTGAGTGCGGCGCGCCGGCACGCCTTTCGGGCCGCCTGGCAGGCGCTGCGCGCCGGCATGCCGCAGTCCGAGCCCTGGCCGTGGTGGGAGCACGCGGTGCACCCTGGGCGGCCGCAACTGGAGCAGTCGGTCAACGGTGCGGCGGCCGCGTTCTTGCTGCGCGACAACGTGCGCAACCGGCACGACATCGAGCGCGCCTACTTGGCCGCGATCGAACTGGCGCGCAGCGAGATCGTGATCGCCAACGCCTACTTCATTCCCGGGCGGCGGCTGCGCCGGGCGCTGGTGCGCGCGGCCCAGCGCGGGGTGCGGGTGCGGCTGCTGCTGCACGGCAAGTACGAGCGCTTTTTGCAATACCACGCGGCGCGCCCGGTCTATCACCAGTTGCTGGCGGCCGGGATCGAGATTTTCGAATATGCGCCCAGCTCCTTGCATGCCAAGGTGGCGGTGGTGGACCAGCGCTGGGCCACGGTGGGTTCGACCAACCTCGACCCGGTGAGCCTGCTGCTCACGCGCGAGGCCAACGTGGTCACGCGCGACGCGGCCTTTGCCAGCTTGCTGCGCGAGCGCTTGGCCGAGTTGATGGCGCACGCGGGCGAACGCGTCGATGCGCTGCGCTTGGCCAGCCGCCCGTGGCAGCAACGGCTGCTGGATCGGGTGGCGTTTGGCCTTATGCGCGCCCTGCTTTATTTGGGCGGCTACCGCTACTAGGTGTGAAGCTGATAGGATCGCAGCCCATGCTCATGCAAGCCCCCACCCCCACCCCTGCGGCCGAGAGCGAAACCGGTCAGCCGATGTCGGTCGTGATTCGCCAGCGCCTGCAGGCGGCGCGCAAGCGCTTTCACGCCAACGACAACATCGCCGACTTTGTGCGGCCCGGCGAGCTCGAGGCCCTGCTCGAGGAGGTGACCGGCAAAATGCAGGCCGTGCTCGACAGCATGGTGATCGACACCGCACACGACCACAACACCGACCAAACCGCGCGCCGCGTGGCCAAGATGTACCTCAAAGAGGTGTTTGCCGGCCGCTACGTGCACGCTCCGGCGATCACCGAATTCCCCAATGCCGAGCACCTCAACGAGCTCATGATCGTGGGCCCGATCACCGTGCGCAGCGCCTGCAGCCACCACCTGTGTCCGGTGATCGGCCAAATCTGGATCGGGGTCTTGCCCAACGAGCACACCAACGTCATCGGCCTGTCCAAATACGCCCGCTTGGCCGAATGGGTCATGGGGCGGCCGCAAATCCAGGAAGAAGCCGTGGTGCAACTGGCCGACCTGATCCAGGAAAAAACCCAGCCCGATGGCTTGGCGATCGTGATGGAGGCCAGCCACTACTGCATGGCCTGGCGCGGCGTCAAGGACATGGACAGCCGCATGATCAACTCGGTCATGCGCGGCGTGTTCCTCAAGGACAGCAACTTGCGGCGCGAATTCCTGTCGCTCATTTCCAGGGGTAAATGAATGCTGGTGCGCCTGCTCTACGTCAGCCGCGCGTGCGAGCGTGACCTCGAGGCCTCGATCGAGTCGATTTTGGCCACTGCGCGCCTGCACAATCTGCAAAACGGCATCACCGGCATCCTGTGTTATGGCGGCGGCATTTACGTACAAGCCATCGAGGGCGGGCGGGGGGCCGTGAATCGGCTCTATCGCCAGATCGTGGCCGATGCGCGCCACACCGACGTCGAGCTGCTGCACTACGAGGAAATAGCCGAGCGCCGTTTTGGCGGTTGGACCATGGGGCAGGTGAACCTGAGTCGGCTCAACACCTCGGTGGTGCTCAAGTACTGCGAAAAACCCGAATTCAACCCCTACGGCATGTCGGGCCGGGTGTCGCTGGCACTGCTCGAAGAGCTGATGGCCACGGCCTGCATCATCGGTCGGGCCTGAGGGTGGCCTGGGCGGCGCGCCGCCGCCCCGATGACTCCCCGCACACCGGGCAGCCGGGGTCGCGCGCCAGCTGCAGCGGCTGAAAATCGCTGCGCAGGGCGTCGAGCAACAGCAGGCGCCCGACCAGATTCGAGCCCATGCCCGACAGCAGCTTGAGCGCTTCGGCGGCCTGCATCGACCCCACCAGCCCTACCAGCGGCGCCAGCACGCCCAGCGTGGCGCAGCGCGTCTCTTCGGGGGCCTGGGCTTCGGGGAACACGCAGGCGTAGCAGGGCGAGGCCGGCTGGCGCGGGTCGTACACCGCCAGCTGGCCGTCGAAGCGGATCGCCGCACCCGAGACCAGCGGCACCCGGTGGCGCACGCTGGCGCGGTTGAGGATGTGGCGGGTGGCGAAGTTGTCGCTGCAATCGAGCAGCACATGGGCCGATGACAGCAGTTGATCGAGCAACGCCGGTTCAGCGCGCTGCGCCCAGGTGTCGATGCGCAGTTCGGGGTTGAGGGCGCGCATGGCCAGCGCCGCCGATTCCACCTTGGGCCAGCCGATGCGCTCTTGGGTGTGGGCAATCTGGCGCTGCAGATTGGTGCCATCGACCGCGTCGTGATCGACCAGGCTGATGCGCCCGACGCCGGCTGCCGCCAAATACAACGCCACCGGCGAGCCCAGTCCACCGGCCCCGACCACCACGGCGTGCGCCGCCAGCAAACGCTGCTGCCCGGCGATGCCGAATTCGTCGAGCAAAATGTGGCGCGAGTAGCGCAGCAGCTGCGCGTCGCTCAGATCGGGCAGGGCGGTCTGGTTGGGCAAGGCGGGCGGCTTTCAGTTGGCGCTGCGCGCTGCAGCCGGGCGTTCGCGTGCGCTCTGGCTCACCTGCACCGGCAGGCCCTGCAGGTGGTTGAGCGCTTGGCGCAGCTGGAAATCTTCGGCCGAGCCAAACTCGGGCAGCAGGCGCTGGCCGGGCGAGAGGCGCTGCTGCTCTTCGAGCCGCTGGCGCGCCGCTTCGCGCTCCAGTTCGCGCTGGCGCTCGCGGGCCCGTTCTTCCTCGCTGAGTTCGCGCGCCGGGGCGCCGTTGCGGCCGGCGCTGATGTCGGCCTGGCGTGGGCGCAGGGCGGCCAGCACGTCACCCGCAGCGGTTTCGTCGAGCCAGAGGTCGGGCACGATGCCGCGGTCTTGAATGGCGCGGCCGCTGGGGCTGAAGTAATGCGCAGTGGTCAGCTTGAGTGCGGTGTCGGGCCCGAGCGGGCGCACGGTTTGCACCGAGCCCTTGCCAAAGGTCTGGCTGCCCATGAGGGTGGCGCGGCGGTGGTCCTGCAGCGCCCCGGCCACGATTTCGCTCGCCGAAGCCGAGCCCTCATTGACCAGCACGACCAGCGGCACGGTGCGCAAGCGGCCTTGGGTGGCCTCGGTCAGGCGCTGGATGTGGTCTGGGCCGGCGCGCAGGTAGTAGCGCGGCGCGGCGCGGAAGGTGGCGCGGCTCTCGGGCAACTGGCCGTTGGTGCTGACCACCACCGCGTTTTCGGGCAGGAAGGCGGCCGACATGGCGACCGCCGCATCGAGCAGGCCGCCGGGGTCGTTGCGCAAGTCGAGCACCAGCCCGCGCAGCTGCGGGTCTTGCTGGTAGAGGGCCTGCACCTGGCGCGCAAAATCTTCGATCGTGCGCTCCTGGAACTGCGACACCCGCACCCAGGCGTAACCGGGCTCGATCATGCGGCTGCGCACGCTCTGGGTGCGAATCTCCTGGCGCGTGATGGTGACGCTGAAGCTGCGGTTTTCGCTGCGCCGCATGATCATCAGACGCACCTGGGTGTTGGGTTCGCCGCGCATGCGCCGCACCGCTTCACCGATGGTCATGCCGCGCACCGGCGTGTCGTCGATCTGGCTGATGAGGTCGTTGGCCATCAGGCCGGCGCGAAAGGCGGGCGAGCCCTCGATCGGCGAGACCACCTTGACCAGCCCGTCTTCCATCGAGATTTCGATGCCCACGCCCACGAAGCGGCCGGCGGTGCCTTCGCGGAATTCGCGGAATTCCTGGGGGTCGAAAAATTGCGAGTGCGGATCCAGCCCCGAGACCATGCCCGAAATGGCGTCGTGGATGAGCTGGGTGTCGTCCACCGGCTTGACAAAATCGCTCTTGATGATGCCATAGACGGCGGCCAACTGCTGCAACTGCTCCAGCGGCAGCGGCGTCACAGCCCCGCGCGCCACCGCCTGCAACTGGATGGTGGTGAGGGCGCCGGCCAAGGCACCGACGGCGATCCAACCCGCGACTTTCAATTTGTATCCCATTTGCTCAACCTCTGCCCGCAGTGGGCAACGCACACGCACTATAGCGCTTGGAGAGTGGGGGGCGCATTGCGTTCCCGGGAAAAACCGTTGCCGCCACTGGGCGGGGCTGCGCCCGGGCCCGGCGCCGATCAGGCACGGCTTTGGCGCGCCACGGCGGCGGCCGCGGCCTCGGCCGCTGCGGCATCGCCCAGGTAGTGGCGCCGCAGCGGGCGCAGCGCGGCGTCGAACTCATACACCAGCGGGATGCCGTTGGGGATGTTGAGCTGCACGATGTCGGCGTCGGACACGCCGTCGAGGTGCTTGATCAGGGCCCGGATCGAATTGCCGTGCGCCGACACCAGCACCCGCTGCCCGCTGGCAATGGCCGGCGCCAGCGTCTGCTCCCAGTAGGGCACCATGCGCGCCACCGTGTCCTTGAGGCATTCGGTCAGGGGCACCTGGTGCGGTGCGAGGGCGGCGTAACGGCGGTCGGTGCGCTCGCTGCGGGCGTCGTCGGCAGCCAGGGGTGGCGGCGGCGTGTCGTAGCTGCGCCGCCACAGCAGCACCTGCGCCTCACCGTACTGGCGCGCCGTTTCGGCTTTGTTGAGCCCTTGCAGGGCGCCGTAGTGGCGCTCGTTGAGGCGCCAGTCTTTGAGCACTGGCAGCCAGGCGCGGTCCATGGCGTCGAGGCAGTGGTTCAGGGTGTGGACGGCGCGCTTGAGCACGCTGGTGTGGCAAAGGTCGAATTCCCAGCCCTCTGCCTTGAGCAACTGCCCGGCCGCCAGTGCCTGCGCCACGCCGGTGGGGGTGAGGTCCACGTCGGTCCAGCCGGTGAAGCGGTTTTCGAGATTCCAGATGGATTCGCCGTGGCGGATCAGGACGAGCTTGTGCATGGGGGGAATTTCTTGCGTGTGGGCGGGGCTGGATGAGGATGTGATTCTAAAATACCGGCTGCTCGTGTTTTGAGGACAGTCGTGGATTTCATTTTGCAAAATTGGGTGTTGGTGCTGATCGCCGTGACGGCGCTGGCGCTGCTGGTGTGGCCGATGTTGAGCAGTGGCGGCGGTGCCGGCAGCCTGACGCCCAACGAGGCGGTGCAGCTCATCAACCGCGAAAAAGCGGTGGTCATCGACGTCTGCTCGCTCGACGAATACGCCGCCGGACACATTGGTCTGGCTAAGCACGTGCCGCTTGACGAGCTGGACAAGCGCTTGTCGCAAACGGTCAAGAACAAGGCCACGCCGCTGCTGCTGGTGTGCGCCTCGGGCATCCGCTCCAAGCGCGCCGCAGGCGTGGCCAAAAAGCTCGGGTTCGAGAAAGTGCACACGCTGGCCGGCGGCATGGGGGCTTGGCGTGCGGCGGCCTTGCCGGTGCAAAAGGGGCCGCCGGGCAAGGGCTGATGCGGCGCCCAACAGACGCGAGAGCTTGCACATGGCCCAGATCACCTTCTACAGCAGCGATTACTGCCCCTACTGCCACCGCGCCAAGGCGCTGCTGCGCGCGCGCGGGGTGCAGGCGTGGGACGAGATCGTCGTCGATGGCCGGCCCGACCTGCGCGCCGCCATGACCGAGCGCGCCGGGCGCAGCAGCGTGCCGCAGATTTTCATCGACGGCCAGCACATCGGCGGTTGCGACGACCTGCACGCGCTCGATGCGCGCGGGGGGCTGTTGCCCTTGCTGACATAATCGCCTTCGGTCTGCCCAGTTTGGGCGTCTGACTGGCCCGCTGCAGGCTCGACAGGCCCAGCGGCTGTTTCCACCACGAGATCCATCATGTCCGATACCCCTGCCGTTCCGGTGTTCCAGATTCAGCGCGTCTATCTCAAGGAGGCCTCGCTCGAGCAGCCCAATTCGCCCAACATCCTGCTGCAGCAAGAGCAGCCGGGGCTCGACATCCAGCTCGGGGTGGCCGCCGAACCCCTGGCCGAAGGGGTGTTCGAAGTCACCGTGACCTGCACCGTGACGACCAAGATCAAGGACAAGACCCTGTACCTGGTCGAGGCCAGGCAGGCCGGCATTTTCGAGCTGCGCAACCTGCCGCAAGAGCAGATGGGCCCGATCCTGGGCATCGCCTGCCCGCAGATCATCTACCCCTACTTGCGCGGCAACGTGGCCGACCTGATTCAGCGCGGCGGCTTTGCGCCGGTGCATCTGGCCGAGATCAACTTTCAGAGCATGTACGAGCAGCAACTGCAGCGCGAGGGCGCGGCGGCCACAGCGGCTGCAGCCCCCACGGTGCAGTAAGGCCCAGCACCGCCGCTGGGCATGAAGATCACCCTGCTGGGGGCCGGTGCCTGGGGCACGGCGCTGGCCATCGCGGCGGCGCGTGCTGCAGGCGCTCCGGGCAGTGCGGTGCAGCGGGTGCGCCTGTGGGCGCGCGACCCGGTGCAGGTGGCGGCCATGCAGGCCACGCGTGCCAACGCGCGCTACCTGCCCGGCTGCGCCTTTCCCGACGCGCTGGAGTTGTGCGCCGCCGACGAAGCCGACCTGGCGCAGCTGTGCGCGGCCGACGACCTGATCGTGCTGGGCACCCCGATGGCGGCGTTGCGCGGCCTGCTGCAGCGTTTGCGCGCTCTCGATGCGCCCGTGGTCTGGCTGTGCAAGGGCTTTGAGCAGGGCAGTGGCTTGCTTGGGCACGAGATCGCGCTGCAAGTGGCCCCAAGCCTGCCCGTGGGCGTGCTCAGCGGCCCCAGCTTTGCCAAAGAAGTGGCCGCTGGCGCGCCCACCGCGCTGGTGGCCGCCAGCGCGCAGGCGCACGTGAGCCAGCGGCTGGTGCAGGCCTTGCACAGCCGCACACTGCGCGTCTATGCCAACGACGACGTGGTGGGCGTGGAGGTCGGCGGCGCGGTGAAGAACGTGCTGGCCATCGCCACCGGGCTGTGCGACGGCCTGCAGCTGGGCCACAACGCGCGCGCGGCCCTGATCACGCGCGGGCTGGCCGAAACCGTGCGCCTGGGGCTGGCGTTGGGCGCACGCGCCGAAACCTTCATGGGCCTGAGCGGCCTGGGCGATCTGGTGCTCACCGCCACCGGCGACCTGAGCCGCAACCGCCAAGTGGGGCTGCGTTTGGCGCAAGGCCAGAGCCTGGGGCAGGCGCTCGGTGCCCTCGGTCACGTGGCCGAAGGGGTGTACAGCGCCCGCACGGTGGCGCAGCGCGCGCGCGCCTTGGGGGTGGAGATGCCGATCACGCAAGCGGTGGTGGCGCTGCTCGATGCCGAAATCAGCCCGGCGCAGGCCGTGCAGCAGCTCATGGGGCGCGACCCGACGCCGGAGCAGCGCGCCCAAGGCGTCTGAGCGGTGCCGCGCAGCGGGTCGCCGGGGTCAGGGCTCAAAACTCCCAGTTGTCGATCAGGCGGGTGCGCCCCAGCCGCGCCGCCCCGAGGGCGACCCAATGGCCAGCCGTGGCCGCGCCCGGCCAGTCTGTGCCCTGTGGGGCTTGCAGATCGCTGCGGCGGCGCACCGTGAGGTAATCCGTCTGCCAGCCGCGCCCGTTGAGCTGCGCCGTGGCTTGCTGCTCCAGCGCCGCCAGGTCGGTTGCGCCAGCGGCCACGGCAGCGGCCAGGCGGCGCAGCGCCAGGATGAGCTGCACCGCCTCGGCGCGCTCGGCCGACGACAGGTAGGCGTTGCGCGAGCTCAGGGCCAGTCCATCGGGGGCGCGCTCGGTCGGGCCGGCGTGCAGGGTCACCGGCAGCGCCAGTTGCTGCACCATCTGGCGCAGCAGCAGCCACTGCTGGTAGTCCTTTTGCCCAAAAACGGCGTGGCCACCGCCCTTGCTCTGCCCAAACACGAGCGCAAACAGCTTGAGCACCACGGTGCACACGCCGGTAAAGAAACCGGGCCGGAACTGGCCCTCCAGGATGTCGGCCAGCTCGGGCGGCGGCAGCACCTTGAAGCGCTGCGGCTGCGGATACAGCTCGGTTTCTGTGGGGGCAAACAGCAGGTCGCAACCGGCGGCTTCGAGCTGGGCGCAGTCGGACTCGAAGGTGCGCGGGTAGCTGTCGAAATCTTCGTGGGGCAAAAACTGCAGCCGGTTGACGAAGATGCTGGCCACCGTCACATCACCCAGCGGTTGGGCTTGGCGCACCAAAGCCAGATGGCCAGCGTGCAGGTTGCCCATGGTGGGCACGAAGGCGGGGCGATCGAAGCGCGCCAGGTGCTGGCGCAGTTCAGAACAGCGGTGGATGACGCGCATGGGCTGGCAGGGGCAAAGGCTGGGGAATAGGGGGCTTGTGGGGCAAGGGATTTCAGGGCGTTCGCGGCCAGGGGCGCCGCGCCGCCCCTGCTCACCAGGCGTGCAGGGCCGGATCGGGGAAGCTGCCTTCCTTGACCGCGCGCACGTAGGCCGCCATGGCTTGTGCCACGCCGTCGTGCCCGTGCATGAAGTTGCGCACAAACTTGGGCGGCTTGCCCAGGTTCACGCCCAGCATGTCGTGCATCACCAGCACCTGCCCGGCGGTGCCCGCACCCGAGCCGATGCCGATGGTGTGGCAGTGCGGCAGCTGCGCCGTGATGGCGCTGGCCAAGTGGGCCGGCACCATCTCGAGCACCAGCATGGTGGCGCCGGCGTCCTGCAGCGCGCGCGCGTGGGCTTGCAGGCGTTCGGCGTCGGCTTCGCTGCGCCCCTGCACCCGGTAGCCGCCCAGGGCGTGCACGGTTTGCGGCGTCAGCCCCAAGTGCGCGCAGACCGGGATGCCGCGCTCGACCAAAAAGCGCACCACCTCGGTGGTCCAGCCGCCGCCTTCGAGCTTGACCATGTGCGCGCCGGCGTGCATCAGCGCGGTGGCGCTGCGCATGGCCTGCTCACGCGACTCCTGGTAGCTGCCAAAGGGCAGGTCGCCGATCACCCAAGCGGTGCCCTGCACCCGGCGCAGCCCGCGCGTCACGCTCTGGGTGTGGTAGCACATGGTGTCGAGCGTCACGCCGACCGTGCTGCTCAGGCCCTGGCAGACCATGCCGAGCGAGTCGCCCACCAGCAGGCACTCGATCCCGGCGCTGTCGGCCACGGCGGCAAAGGTGGCGTCGTAGGCGGTGAGCATGGTGATTTTTTCGCCGCGCTGGCGCAGCTCGTGCAGGCGCGGCAGGCTCACCGGCTTGCGCGGCGGCAGCGGCGAGGCGGCAGGCAAGGTGCCGTAGGGGGTGCTGGCGGTGGCTTCGCTCATGGTGTGGGTGGGGTGGCCGTAGGGGGGCAATGGCACCGATTGTCCATCATACCCCGCACTCTGGAGCACAATTCGGCCCATGACGCTCGCCCACCTTGCTCCGACCCCCGAACCCAAGCCTTGCACAGGCCCCGTTGCCGACCCCGTTGCCGACCCCTTCGCCCCCACCGCCATAGCCGCGCTGGCGCAAGCCGACGTGGCGCGCGCGCTGGCCGAAGACGTGGGCACTGGCGACCTGAGCGCCGCCCTGATCGACCCCGAACGCCGTGCCTGCGCGAATTTGCTGGCGCGCGAGGCGGCGGTGCTCTGCGGTGCGCCGTGGGTGCAGGCGGCGGTGCTGGCGCTCGACCCCGAGGCGCAGCTGCATTGGCTGGTGCCCGAAGGCCAACGCTGCGCCGCCAACCAGGTGGTGCTGCGCCTCGAGGGCCGCGCGTGCGCCCTGCTCAGCGCCGAACGCACGGCGCTCAACTTCTTGCAGACCCTGAGCGCCGTGGCCACGCAGACCGCGCGCTTCGTGCAGCAGGTGGCGGGCACGCGGGCGCAGATCGTGGACACGCGCAAAACCTTGCCCGGTCTGCGGCTGGCGCAAAAATACGCGGTGCGCACCGGCGGCGGCACCAACCACCGCCTCGGGCTCTACGACGCCGTGCTGATCAAGGAAAACCACATCGCTGCCGCCGGCGGCGTGACGGCGGTGCTGCGGCAGGCGCAGCAGTGGGTGGCGCAAAGGGCGGCCACGGTGCGCTTCGTGCAGATCGAGGTCGAGACGCTGGCGCAGCTCGACGAGGCGCTCACCGCAGGCGCACGCATGGTCTTGCTCGACAACATGGACTTGCCGACCTTGCGCGAAGCGGTGCGCCGCAACGCCGCCCACCCCAGCGGGCCGGCGCTGCTCGAGGTGTCGGGTGGCGTGAACCTCGAGACGGTGCGCGCGCTGGCCGAAACCGGGGTCGATCGCATCTCCATCGGGGCCCTGACCAAAGACCTCAAGGCGGTGGATTTTTCGCTGCGCTTCGAGGTGCAGCCGAAGGTTTGATGCGCCCCCGGGCGCAGCAGCCTGCAGGGGCGCGGCCCGCAGGGTCTTGCCGGGCATGCAGGCTTTGCAAGCGATAATGCCCGATCGTGTGCCACCCCCTTTTCCAGCAGACGCTTCCATGCCCACCTACCGCTCCAAAACCTCCACCGCTGGCCGCAACATGGCGGGCGCCCGTGCCCTGTGGCGCGCCACCGGCATGAAAGACGGCGATTTTGACAAGCCCATCATCGCCATCGCCAACAGCTTCACCCAGTTCGTTCCCGGCCACGTGCACCTCAAGGACCTGGGGCAACTGGTGGCGCGCGAGATCGAAGCCGCCGGCGGCGTGGCCAAGGAGTTTCACACCATCGCCGTGGACGACGGCATCGCCATGGGCCACGACGGCATGTTGTACTCGCTGCCCAGTCGCGAGGTGATCGCCGATTCGGTCGAGTACATGGTCAACGCGCACTGCGCCGACGCGCTGGTGTGCATCTCCAACTGCGACAAGATCACCCCAGGCATGCTCATGGCCGCCATGCGGCTGAACATCCCGGTGGTGTTCGTCTCGGGCGGGCCGATGGAAGCCGGCAAGGTGTTGCGCAGCGTGCCGGGCGAGCAGACGGTGCAGATCAAGAAGCTGGACTTGGTCGATGCCATGGTGCTGGCCGCCGACGCCTCGGTGTCGGACGCCGAGCTGGCCGAAGTCGAGCGCAACGCCTGCCCCACCTGCGGCTCGTGCTCGGGCATGTTCACCGCCAACTCGATGAACTGCCTGACCGAAGCCCTGGGCCTGAGCCTGCCCGGCAACGGCACCGTGCTCGCCACCCACACCGACCGCGAGCAGCTGTTTCGCCGCGCCGGACGCCTGATCGTCGAACTGGCGCGGCGCTGCTACGAGGGCGATGACGCCTCGGTGCTGCCGCGCTCGATCGCCACCTTCGAGGCCTTCGAGAACGCGATCGCGCTCGACATTGCCATGGGCGGCTCCACCAACACCGTGCTGCACCTGCTGGCCACGGCGCGCGAGGCCGAGGTCGAGTTCACCATGGCCGACATCGACCGCCTGTCGCGCCGCGTGCCCACGCTGTGCAAGGTCGCACCCAACACCGACCGCTACCACATCGAAGACGTGCACCGCGCCGGGGGCATTTTTGCCATTCTGGGTGAGCTCGACCGCGCCGGCCTGCTGCACGCCCACTGCGGCACCGTGCACAGCCCGAGCTTGGCGGCGGCGCTGGCGCAGTGGGACATCGCACGCGCGCCCAGTGCCGAGGTGCAAACCTTCTACCGCGCCGCACCGGGCGGGGTGCCGAGCCAGACCGCCTTCAGCCAGAGCCAGCGCTGGCCCAGCCTGGACACCGACCGTGCCCAAGGCTGCATCCGCGACCTGGAACACGCCTACTCGCGCGACGGTGGGCTGGCGGTGCTCTACGGCAACCTGGCGCTGGATGGCTGCATCGTCAAGACCGCCGGCGTCGATCAGAGCATGTTCGAGGCCGAGCAACTGCGCTACACCACCAGCGTGCCCACCTCGACCCTGCGCGCCTTCGAGGGCCCGGCGCGCGTCTTCGAGAGCCAGGACGCGGCCGTGCAAGCGATTTTGAGCGACCAGATCGTGCCCGGCGACGTGGTCGTGATCCGCTACGAAGGCCCACGCGGCGGCCCCGGCATGCAAGAGATGCTCTACCCGACTTCGTACCTCAAGTCCAAGGGGCTGGGCAAGGTCTGCGCCTTGCTCACCGACGGGCGCTTCTCGGGCGGCACCTCGGGCCTGAGCATCGGCCACGCCTCACCCGAGGCCGCCGCCGGCGGCGCCATCGGCCTGGTGCGCGACGGCGACCGGATTCGTATCGACATCGCCCAGCGCCGCATCGAACTGCTGGTGACCGACGACGAGCTGGCGCAGCGCCGCACCGAGCAAGACCGCCTGGGCTGGAAACCGGCCCAGCCGCGCGCGCGCAAGGTCTCGGCGGCGCTCAAGGCCTACGCCAAGCTGGTGCTGTCGGCCGACAAGGGCGCGGTGCGCGATCTGTCGGCGCTGGACTGAGCCATGAGCGCAAGCACCTTTTTGCAGCACCCGCAGATCGACCCGGTGGCGCTGCAGCTCGGGCCGCTGGCCATCCACTGGTACGGGCTCATGTACCTGATCGCCTTTGGCCTGTTCTTCCTGCTGGCGCTGCGCCGCTTGCGCCACCCCAGTTACGCCGCGCTGGGCTGGGGCCGGCGCGACGTGGAAGATTTGCTGTTTTTGGGCGTGATTGCCATCATCGTCGGCGGACGCCTGGGCTATGTGCTGTTCTACAAGCCGCTCGAGTTTCTGGCCGAGCCGCTGCGCATTTTTGCCGTCTGGGAAGGGGGCCTGAGCTTTCACGGCGGCTTTCTGGCCCTGTTGCTGGCAATGGCGTGGTTTGCCTGGCGGCGGCGCTGCCACTGGTTGCAAGTGACCGACTTCGTCGCCCCCTGCATTCCGCTCGGTATTGCCAGCGGGCGCATCGGCAACTTCATCAACGGCGAACTCTGGGGCCGCGTGGCCGACCCGGCGCTGCCGTGGGCGATGGTGTTTCGCGGCGCCGGCGACTTGCCGCGCCACCCCTCGCAGCTCTACCAGGCGCTGCTCGAAGGCGTGTTGCTGTTCGTGCTGCTGTGGCTGTACGCGCGCGGGCCGCGGCGTCTGGGCGAAGTGTCGGCGGCGTTCCTGGTTGGCTACGGCAGCATGCGCTTCATCGTCGAGTTCTTCCGCGAGCCCGACGCGCATTTGGGGCTGCTCGCGCTGGGCTTGAGCATGGGCCAGTGGCTCAGCCTGCCCATGATCCTGGCCGGTGCGGCCTTGTGGGGCTGGGCGCACCGGCAGCGCACGACTGCGGCTTGAAGGGGCCGCCCAACGGGCCCACTCCGATGGGCCTCAGCGCAGCACCAGCACCGGCGTGCTGGTGTGCGTCAGCACCTGCTGGGTTTCGCTGCCCAGCAGCAGACGCTTGAGGCCACGCCGACCGTGCGAGGCCATGATGATCAGGTCGGCCTTGTGCTGCTGCGCGGCCGCCATGATGGCTTCAGCGATCAGTTCCGACTGCACCGTCAGCGGCCGCACCTTGACGCCAAGCTTTTGGCCCTCGGCCTGGATCGCATGCAGGCTGTCCATGGCGTCATCGTGCCACTGCTGTTCGATGCGCCGCACTTCTTCTTCGGCCAGCGCCACACCGCCCTCGAAATAGGTCTTGGGGTAGGGTGCGACCACGCGCAGCGCCAGCAGTTCGGCGCAGAGCGCGTTGGCGAGCTTGAGTGCGTGTGCGACGGCCTGATCCGACAGTTCCGAGCCGTCAGTGGTCACGAGGATGCGTTGGTACATGGCAAAGGAGCTCCAGAAAGAAATGGGGGTGCCTCCATTGTGCCTGCAACTTTGGGGCCAGGTCGGCCCGCAAGTGCAGCGCTCAGGCACGAATAGCCCTCAAACTTGATCTGAATCAAGCCAGCCCGGCCAAGCCCGATGGTATGCTCGCGCGCATGTCGAACTCCACCGCCGTCACCGGCAGCGATCTGGCTGCCAGCACAGCGACGGCCACGGGCCTGGGCGCCCTTTTGGGCCAGCACCGCGGCCCGCTCACCGTTGACGACGACTTCCTGGTGCTCGACGACCCCATCGAGCAAGAGGATTTCTGCCGTCCGGTGCAGGTTGACGGGCGCGAACTGCAAGAGGCGGTGCTGATGGTGCAGGGCATGTACTGCCCGGCCTGTTCCGAAACCGTCGAAGCCGCCCTGGGCGGGCGCCGCGGCGTCGAGTCGGTGCGGGTACACGCCGCCACCCGGCGCGTCACGCTGCGCTGGGACCCGGCCCAGACCCTGCTCTCGGCGCTGGCGCGCAACGTCGGTCAAAGCGGCTACCGGCTGCTGCCCATGCGCCAGGCGCTCAGCGTCGAGGAGCGCCTGGCCGAAACCCGGCTGCTGATGTGGCGCCTGTTCGTGGCCGGCTTTTGCACCATGCAGGTCATGATGTACTCGTGGCCGTTCTACATCACCGAGCCGGGCGAGATCCCCTTGGTTTATGACCAGTTGCTGCGCTGGGCCAACTGGATGCTGAGCGTGCCGGTGGTGCTGTTTTCCAGCATGCCCTTTTTTCAGAGCGCCTGGCGTGACCTGCGCCACGGGCGCATCGGCATGGACATGCCGGTCTCGATCGGCATCCTGGTGACCTTCATCGCCAGCACCGGCGCCACCTTCGACCCCACGGGCGTCTGGGGGCACGAAATCTGGTTCGATTCGCTCACCATGTTCGTGTTCTTCCTGCTCGGTGGGCGCTACCTGGTCTCGCGCCTGCGCGACCGCACCGCCGGCGCGCTCGACGTGCTCATGAACCGCCTGCCCGAGCAGTGCGAGCGCCAGCTGGCCGACGGCAGCTTCGAGACCGTCTCGCTCAAGCGCCTGCGCGTGGGCGACGTGCTGCGCGTGCAGGCCGGCATCGCCTTCCCGGGCGACGCCACCGTGCTCGGTGACAGCGCCACCGTCGATGAGGCGCTGCTGACCGGCGAATCGCAGCCAGTGACGCGGCTGCGTGGTCAAGCGGTGGTGGCCGGCAGCTACAACCTGTCCGGCACGGCGCTGGTGCGCATCGAGCGCCTGGGGCGCGAGACCCGTTTCGCCCAGATCGTGGCGCTGATGGAGCAGGCGTCCACCGAAAAACCGGAGCTGGTCAAGCTCGCCGACCGCATCGCCGGGCCGTTTCTGGTCGCGGTCTTGCTCAGCGCCGCCTTCGGCGCTTGGTACTGGTGGCAGATCGACCCCGCCTTGGCGGTGCCGATCGCGGTCGCGGTGCTGGTGGCCACCTGTCCGTGTGCGCTCGCGCTCTCGACGCCCTCGGCCATGCTGGCCGCAGCCGGGGCCTTGGCCGAGCGCGGCATCCTGGTGCGGCGCCTGCTGGCCTTCGAGGCCCTGTGCAGGATCGACACCGTGGTGTTCGACAAGACCGGCACCCTGACCCAGGACCGGGTGGTGCTGCGCGAGGTGCGGGTGCGCCCGGGCCTCACAGATGAGCAAGCGCTGGAGCTGGCTTGGCCACTGGCCGCGGCCTCGCTGCACCCGGTGTCGCGTGCGATTGCGGCGCGGGCACGGCCAGCGGACAGTGCGGCTGCGCCCGCTGCCACCACAGCCACTTCAGCCCCTGCTTCTGCAGCCCCCGATGCCCCAGAGGCCACTTCGCAGGCCGCGCTCGATCTGGTGCGCGACGTTCCCGGCGCCGGCTTGGTGCTCGAGCGCGCCGGTGGGGGCGTTTACAAACTCGGTTCGGCGGCGCTGTGCGGGCTGGATCAAGACCAGCTGCTGGCCCAGGGGCGCAGCGTCGCCGACGCGCCCTGCGCCTACCTCAGCGACGAGCAGGGCTGGCTGGCCACCTTCGTCATGGACGAAGGCGTGCGCGCCGACGCCGCCGCGGCCGTGGCCGACTTGCGCGCCATGGGCTTGCAGGTCCATCTGCTCTCGGGCGACAAGATCGGCGCGGTGCAGCGCGTGGCGCAGCAGCTCGGCATCACCCAAGTGGTGTCCGAGGCCAGCCCCGAGCGCAAGCTCGAAGTCGTCGCCGCCCTGCAAGCCCAGGGGGCACGGATCGCCATGGTGGGCGACGGCATGAACGACGGCCCGGTGCTGGCGCGCGCCGAAGTCTCGTTCGCGCTCGGCCACGGCGCGCCCCTGACGCAGTCGCAGTCCGACCTGGTGGTGCAAAGCGGCCGTTTGTCAGAATTGGTACAAACCATGAGGCAAGCCCGGCGCACCATGCGCATAATCAAGCAGAACCTGATCTTTTCGGCTAGTTACAATGGCAGCATGGTGCCGCTCGCCATCGCGGGCTATGTGCCGCCTTGGCTAGCCGGCTTGGGCATGGCGCTGAGCTCTTTTGTGGTCATCGGCAACGCGATGCGGCTGTCGCGCCTGCCCGACTTTCCTGCCCCCGATCCGGCCCTGCTGCCGGTCGCAGCCTACGCGAGGTGATGCCATGGAATCCTTGTTGTTGTTGATCCCCCTGTCGGTGCTGCTGGTGCTGGCGATCATCGGGGTGTTCTGGTGGGCGCTGTACAACGGTCAGTACGACAACGTCGAGCGCGAAGGCGAACGGATTTTGAAAAACGATTGATCTAGGTCAAATGGCGTAGCCGCGCCAGCGGCGACACTCTGGCGGTGTTTTTTAATAAGAGGAGTAGGTGCATGAGTGCAATCACGGCGGATGCCCATGCGGGCAGCGTATCCGATGCCCGGCAGGGTGTCTATGAAGACAAGGCCATCCGACAGTTCTCTGTCATGGCGGTGGTCTGGGGTGTGGTCGGGATGCTGGTCGGCGTGGTCATCGCCGCCCAGATGATCTGGCCGGCACTCAACCTGGGCCAGCTCGGGCTCGAGTGGTTCTCGTTCGGGCGTCTGCGCCCGCTGCACACCAACGCCGTGATCTTCGCCTTCGGCGGCTGTGTGCTCTTTGCCACCAGCTACTACGTGGTGCAACGCACCTGCCAGACCAAGCTCTTTTTGCCGCAACTCGCGGCATTTACTTTCTGGGGCTGGCAACTGGTGATCGTGCTTGCGGCCATCACGCTGCCCCTGGGCCTGACTTCGGGCCAGGAATACGCCGAACTGATCTGGCCGATCGACGTGCTCATCACGGCGGTCTGGGTCTCGTATGCGGTCGTGTTCTTCGGCACGCTGGCCACGCGCAAGATCAACCACATCTACGTCGCCAACTGGTTCTTCGGTGCCTTCATTCTGGCGGTGGCGCTGCTGCACGTGGTCAACAGCCTGGCCGTGCCCACCGGCCTGCTGCACGCCTATTCGCTCTACTCCGGCGTGCAAAGCGCCATGATCCAATGGTGGTACGGCCACAACGCGGTGGGCTTCTTCCTCACGGCGGGCTTCCTGGGCATCATGTACTACTTCATCCCGAAGCAGGCCGAGCGCCCGATCTACAGCTACCGCCTCTCGATCGTCCACTTCTGGGCCCTGATCTTCACCTACATGTGGGCCGGCCCGCACCACCTGCACTACACCGCGCTGCCCGACTGGACGCAATCGCTGGGCATGGTGTTCTCGCTCATCCTGCTGGCGCCGAGCTGGGGCGGCATGATCAACGGCATCATGACCCTCTCGGGTGCCTGGCACAAGCTGCGCGACGACCCGATCCTGCGCTTCCTGATCGTCTCGCTGTCGTTCTACGGCATGTCCACCTTCGAAGGGCCGATGATGTCGATCAAGACCGTCAACGCCCTGAGCCACTACACCGACTGGACCATCGGCCACGTGCACTCGGGTGCGCTGGGCTGGGTCGGCCTGATTTCCATGGGTGCGCTCTACTTCCTGATCCCGCGCCTGTTTGGGCAGAAGAAGATGTACTCCGTGCCGGCCATCGAGCTGCACTTCTGGATCGCCTGTATCGGCATCGTGATCTACATCGCCGCTATGTGGATTGCCGGTGTGACCCAAGGCCTGATGTGGCGTGCCCTGGCCGACGACGGCACCCTGGCCTTCACCTTCAGCGAGTCGGTGCGCGCCAGCTACCCCTTCTATGCGATACGTTTGGTCGGTGGCTTCATGTACTTTGCTGGTATGTGCATCATGGCCTGGAACGTTTGGATGACGGTGCGTGAGGGCTTGCGCGCTGGCCCGGTGCCCCAGGTCCGGATTCCGGCGGTTTCCCCGGCCCACGCTTGAATCAGGAGTGCTTGAAAATGGCTAGCAATGCAACCAAAGGCAACTCGCACCAAAAGGTCGAGACCAACAGCTTTCTGATGATCGTCCTGATCCTGGCCGTGATTTCGATCGGCGGCCTGGTCGAGATCGTTCCGCTGTTCTTCAAGAAATCGACCACGCAGCCGGTGGAGGGTCTCAAGCCCTACACCGCGCTGCAACTGGCGGGCAAGGATATCTACATCCGCGAAGGCTGCTTCACCTGCCATTCGCAGATGATTCGCCCCTTCCACGCCGAAACCATGCGCTACGGCCACTTCTCGCTCGCGGGCGAGTTTGTGTACGACCGCCCGTTCCAGTGGGGCTCCAAGCGCACCGGCCCGGACTTGCACCGCATCGGTGGCCGCTACTCCGACGAATGGCACCGCCAGCACCTGATGGATCCGCGCTCGCTGCGCCCATACTCCAACATGCCGGCTTACCCCTGGCTGGCTGAGCGGCCCGTGAATGCAGAGGCCATGCCGCAGCGGCTGCGTGTGTTGCAAATGCTCGGCCACCCCTACACAGACGAGGAAGTCGCCGGCGCCGCCGCTGCCGTGGAGGGCAAGACCGAGATGGATGCCCTGATCGCTTACCTGCAGGTTCTGGGCACAGCGGTGCGCTGAAGCGACCAGGAGCAGAGCGCATGGATATCAACGACTACCGAAGCATCGTGACCGTGGTCAGTTTGGTGGTGTTCTTGGGCATCGTCTGGTGGGCGTGGTCCAAGCACAACAAGGGCCGTTTCGATGACGCCGCCCAACTGCCCTTCAAGGAAGATTAAGCCGCGCACTCACTCACAAGAGAAACATCATGAGCGACTTCACTAGCGAATTCTGGCATTTTTACGTGGCCGGGCTGAGCCTGATCAGCATCCTGGCCTGCTTTGTCCTGCTGTGGTACAGCAGCAAGGTCAAGGTCACACCGACCGAAGACAACTCCACCGGCCACGTCTGGGACGAGGACATCATCGAAAAAGACAACCCGCTGCCGAAATGGTGGGTCTGGATGTTTGTCATCACCATCGTCTTTGCCCTGATCTATGGGCTGTTGTACCCGATGTTTGGCAAATTCCCGGGCTTGCTGAACTGGACTTCAGTCGGGCAGTATCAGGCTGAAAAGGCCGCCAACATCGCTGCCGTGGCACCCAAGTTCGAGGCCTTTGCGCAAAAGTCGGTCGAGCAGTTGGCCGCCGACCCGGTGGCGATGCGCATCGGTGAGAGCCTGTTCATGAACAACTGCGCCGTCTGCCACGCCGCCGACGGTCGCGGCAGCCTGACGTTCCCCAACCTGGCCGACAACGACTGGTTGTGGGGCGGAGACGCCGAGGCCATCAAGGTCTCGATCACCCAGGGTCGGGTGGCGGTCATGCCGCCCTTGGCCGAAGCCGTGGGCTCCCCGGAGGACGTCACCAACGTGGCGCACTACGTGTTGAGCCTCTCGGGTGCGCCGCACGACAGCGTGCGCGCAGCCGCCGGCAAGGCCAACTTTGCCACCTGCATCGCCTGCCACGGCGCCGATGGCAAGGGCAACACCGCCATGGGCGCGCCCAACCTCACCGACGACATCTGGCTGCATGGTTTTGGCGTCGATGCCGTGGTGCGCAGCATCAACGAAGGCATCATGAACGTCATGCCGCCACAAAACGTGTTGCTGTCCGAGCAGCAGATCCATGTGTTGACCGCCTACGTGTGGGCCAAATCCAACCGTCCGCAATAACACCGATTCGACGTCGTTCCTCAATTGTCAAATAGCACCCAACCGGATGGCGGCAACTCAGCCGCCAGACCGGACGAAATCGAGATATCGCTCTACGCCGACCGGCAAAAGATCTACCCGCGTTCCGTCGCGGGGGTCTTTACCAACTGGCGTTGGGCCATGGTCTGGCTGACCCAGATCGTTTTCTACGGCCTGCCCTGGTTGCAATGGAACAACCGGCAGGCTGTATTGTTTGACCTCGAAGAGCGCCGTTTCTACCTCTTCAACCTCGTGCTCTACCCGCACGACCTGATCTACCTCACCGGTCTGCTGGTCATCTCGGCGCTGGCCTTGTTCCTGTTTACGGCCGTTGCCGGGCGCCTGTGGTGCGGCTTTGCCTGCCCGCAGACGGTCTATACCGAAATCTATCTGTGGATGGAAAAGCTGGTCGAGGGCGACCGCACGGCCCGGATGCGACTCGATCAATCCGGCCATACGCTGGAAAAATACGGCAAGAAAACCCTCAAGCAAGCGCTCTGGATCGCGTTTGGCTTGTGGACCGGCTTCACCTTCGTCGGCTACTTTACGCCCATCCACGAGCTGTGGGCGGCGGTTTGGGCAGCCCAACTCGGGCCTTGGCAAACCTTCTGGATTCTGTTCTACGGTTTTGCCACCTACGGCAACGCCGGCTACATGCGCGAGCAGGTGTGCAAATACATGTGCCCCTACGCGCGCTTTCAGAGCGCGATGTTCGACCGCGACACGCTCATCGTCACCTACGACGAGCAGCGCGGCGAACCGCGCGGGCGGCGCTCGCGCAACGCCGATCTGGCGCAGCTCAAGCTCGGCGCTTGCGTCGACTGCTCGCTGTGCGTGCAGGTTTGCCCCACGGGCATCGACATTCGCAAGGGGCTACAGTACGAATGCATAGGCTGCGGCTCCTGCGCCGACGTCTGCGACCAGGTCATGGACAAGGTGGGTTACGAGCGTGGTCTGGTGCGCTTCACGACCCAGAACGGGGTGCAGGACAAGCTCAGCCGGGCCCAGATGTGGCGCCGCGTGCTGCGGCCCCGCGTCCTGGTCTATGGCGCCATTTTGCTGCTCATCACCGTGGCGCTGTTTACCAGCCTGTACCTGCGCACCCCGCTCAAGGTGGACGTGATACGCGACTCGAGCGTGCTGTCGCGCATCGTGCAGCAAGGCCAGATCGAGAACGTTTACCGCTTGCAACTGCTCAACGCCACCGAACGCGAGCAGCACTTGCGCATCAGCGTGCAGGGCTTGCCAGGTTTGCAGATGGTGTCAGAGTCTGAGCTCAAGCTGGCCCCAACCGATGCGCGCTCATTGGCCGTCACCTTGCGCCTGCCTCCTGGGGTCAGCCCGCCTGGTGCGCACCCGATCGAGTTTCAAGTGCAAGCCCTGGGAGCCGATGGGTTTACGGTGCGGCAGGACTCGGTTTTCATGGTGCCGCGCTGAACCCACGCTGGCAGCAGCGTCTTTTGAACTTTTCGCATCCGACCTTACACTCACCGATCATGAACAGCACCACCCCGAAGGCTCCTCCCCCCCAAGCCGCTCGCCCTTGGTACCGCGAGCCTTACGTGTGGTTGGTGCTGGGTTTGCCGGCGTCGTCGATCGCGCTCTCGATGGCGCTGGTGACCACGGCGGTGATGAACCGCGACCCAGTGCTGGACCGCAACGCGCCCATGGTGCCTGCCGACCAGCGCCGTCTGCAGATGATGACGCCCGAGCAGCGCGCCACCTATCTGGCCAGCCTGCGCCCGGCACGTGAGGCGCGCAACCACGCCGCCAGCCCGGAAGTGCCCCCGCCGCGGGAGTAAGGCGAACAGGTCGCGCTCGACGTGGGCGTGGTGTTCAGTTGCGCATCGGCGGGTTCACCAGCCGCTCCAGTGCCTGCGTGTCTTTGATCTGCACGTAGCGCTGGCGCACATCGATGATGCCGTCTTCCATGAAGCGCGAAAAAGTGCGGCTCACGGTCTCGAGTTTCATGCCCAGGTAGCTGCCGATCTCTTCGCGCGTCATGCGCAGCACCAGTTCGGACTGCGAAAACCCGCGTGCGTGCAAGCGCTGCACCAGATTGAGCAAAAAGGCCGCCAGCCGCTCCTCGGCGCGCATGGTGCCCAGCAGCAGCATCACGCCTTGGTCGCGCACGATCTCGCGGCTCATGATCTTGTGCACGTGGTGCTGCAAGGCGCTGAACTCGCGCGACAGTTGCTCGATGCGGTCAAAGGGCAGCACGCAGACCTCGGCGTCTTCGAGCGCGATGGCGTCGCAGGCGTGCTGGTCGTGCACGATGCCATCCATGCCGATGATCTCGCCCATCATCTGAAAGCCGGTGACCTGGTCGCGGCCGTCGGCGCTGGTGATGCAGGTCTTGAAAAAACCCGAGCGCACCGCGTACAGTGCGGTGAAGGCATCGCCGGCGCTGAACAGCGACGCTCCGCGTTTGATGCGGCGCCGATTCGATATGATCTGATCGAGATGCTCGAGTTCTTGCGGTTTGAGCCCCATAGGCAAGCACAACTCGCGCAGATTGCAGCCAGAACAGGCGACTTTGATGCTCTGAATATCCATGTAAGCGCGGCCAAATAGTGCGCGAAGCTTAACCCATGTGTGGCCGTGTGGGCGTGGGCGCCAAAGAAAACAAAAAATGGGCTAGGCTTGACTCAGGTCAAGGGTGATGGGGGCTGTTCGGTGCATATTCTCGCACCAGGAGAAATTTTTGTGAAACCTGTCATCGACGAGGGGTTGCTGCGGCGTTTTGACGTGCCCGGCCCCCGTTACACCTCATACCCGACCGCCGACCGCTTCGTCGAAGCCTTTGGCGAGCAAGACTATGTGCAGGCTTTGCGCCAGCGCCATGCCGGCTCGCTGGCCTTGCCGCTGTCGATCTACGTCCACATTCCGTTTTGCGATTCGCTGTGCTACTACTGCGCCTGCAACAAGGTCATCACCAGGCACCACAGCAAGTCGGCCGAGTACCTGCGCTACCTCACGCGCGAGCTCGAGTTGCAGTGCAGCCACCTGGGGTCGGGCCACAGCGTGTCGCAGATGCACCTCGGTGGCGGCACCCCGACCTTCATGTCGGATGAGGAACTCAGCGATCTGGTGGCGATGGTGCAGCGTCACTTCAAGCTGGTGCCGGGGGGCGAGTATTCGATCGAGGTCGATCCGCGCACCGTGACCCCCGCGCGGCTGGAGCATCTGCACCGCCTGGGTTTCAACCGCCTGAGCTTTGGGGTGCAGGATTTTGACCCCACGGTGCAAAAGGCCGTGCACCGCATCCAGCCCGCCGAGCAGGTGTTCGACTTGGTGGCGGCGTCGCGACGCATCGGTTTTGAATCGGTCAACGTCGATCTGATCTACGGCCTGCCGCAGCAGACGCCCGAGTCGTTTCGCCATACGCTGGAGCGCGTGCGCGAGCTGCGCCCAGACCGCATCGCGCTCTACGCCTACGCGCATCTGCCCGCGCGCTTCAAGCCGCAGCGGCGCATCGTGGCCGCCGAACTGCCGCCCGCAGCCGACAAGCTGGCCATGCTCGCGATCTCGCTCGAGGTCTTCAACCAAGCGGGTTACGTCTATGTGGGCATGGACCACTTCGCACTGCCCACCGATGCCTTGGCGGTGGCCAAGCGCCAGGGGCGGCTGCACCGCAATTTTCAGGGCTACAGCACGCAGCCTGACTGCGATTTGATCGCCCTGGGGGTCTCGGCCATCGGCCGCATCGGCGCCACCTACAGCCAGAACGCCAAGACGCTCGAGGAATACTACGACCACCTCGACCAGGGGCGGTTGCCGATCGTGCGTGGGCTGGCGCTGAGCCGCGACGACCTGCTGCGCCGCGCGGTGATCATGGCCCTGATGTGCCAAGGGCGGGTGGATTTTGAGGCCATCGGGTTGGCGCACCTGATCGAGTTCAGCAGCTTTTTTGAACCCGAGCTGGAGCGCTTGCGCGAGTTCGAGGCGCTGGGCTTGCTGCGCCTGAGCGCAGGCAGCATTGAAGTCAGCGACACCGGCTGGTACCTGGTGCGCGCCATCGCCATGCAGTTCGACCGGCACTTGCAGCAGGATCGGGACCGGGCGCGCTTCTCCAAAATCATCTGAACGCTGCAGCGCCGCGGCCAAACTGCTAGAGTCGGCCTATGTTTGAATCGATGCTGCTTTCGGCGCTGGTGATGGGCTTGGTGGGCGGTCCGCACTGCATCGCCATGTGTGGCGCCGCTTGCGCCGGCATTGCCCACGCCGGCGAGCCGCGGCGCGTGCGCGCCCTGTTCACCTTCCAATGCAGCCGCTTGCTGGGCTACGCGCTGTTGGGCGCGCTGGCCGCCGGTACCGTGCAGGGCCTGGCCTGGATGGGGCAGCACACCGCCATCATCCGCCCGCTCTGGACGCTGATGCACGTGGCGGCGCTGCTGCTGGGGCTGGTGCTGCTGCTGCAGGCGCGCCAGCCAGCCTTCATCGAGGGCTGGGCGCAAGGAGTGTGGCGGCGTGCGCGCCCGCTCATGAACCGGCTCGGGCCCAGGGCGCCGGCGGTGCTGGGCGTGGGCTGGGCGCTCATGCCCTGCGGGCTGCTGTATTCGGCGCTGCTGGTGGCCTCGCTGTCGGCCAGCGTGGTCAATGGCGCCGCCATCATGGCCGCTTTTGCGCTGGGTACCATGGTCTCGCTCACGGCCGCGCCGTGGCTGTTGCTCAAGCTCAAAGACGCGCGCAGCGGCGGCTGGGGCATTCGTCTGGCGGGTCTGGCGCTGGTGCTGGTGTCGGGCGTGGCGCTGTGGATGGGCATCGCGCACCCCACGGGTTTGTGGTGCGACGCGCCGGTGGCTTTTTTGCATACCGAGTGCATGGTTTCATAATGCAAAAAACCGCGCTGCTGCACTGCAATAATTTTTTCCTTATAAGAAAATCCGTTTCTCAATACAAAATACAATCTATAGGCCATTGTTTTACAATGGCTATTTTTTTGTCTTGTATAAGACATAAGATTTACGACTGACCCCCTCTGCGGTCTTACACTACAGGCAAGGGCGCGGTGCATCGGCTTGTCAACCGATCCCCGAAGCCCAACCCGGTTTTTTCAACCTTCAGGAGTGAAGCATGTCCTCTGCCATCAACAAACAACTCAGCCGCCAGCAACAGATCGAGGCGCTGGAGCTCGACTGGGCGCAAAACCCGCGCTGGAAAGGCGTCAAGCGCGGCTACAGCGCCGCCGACGTGGTGCGCCTGCGCGGCAGCGTGCAGCCCGAGTACACGCTGGCGCAAAACGGCGCCCGCACCCTGTGGGAGCGCGTCAACGGCGGCGCCAAGAAGGGCTATGTGAATGCCTTTGGGGCCATCACCGCTGGCCAGGCGATGCAGCAGGCCAAGGCCGGGCTGGAGGCGGTGTACCTGTCGGGCTGGCAAGTGGCAGCCGACGGCAACACCTCCGAGACCATGTACCCGGACCAGTCGCTCTACGCCTACGACTCGGTGCCGACCATGGTGCGCCGCATCAACAACACCTTCAAGCGCGCCGACGAAATCCAGTGGAGCCGCGGCATCGAGCCCGGTTCGCCTGAGTTCATCGACTACTTCCTGCCCATCGTGGCCGACGCCGAAGCCGGCTTTGGCGGCGTGCTCAACGCCTTCGAGCTGATGAAGAACATGATCGCCGCCGGCGCTGCCGGCGTGCACTTCGAAGACCAGCTCGCCGCCGTCAAGAAGTGTGGCCACATGGGCGGCAAGGTGCTGGTGCCGACGCAAGAAGCGATCGAAAAACTGATCGCCGCGCGTTTCGCCGCCGACACCATGGGCGTGCCCACACTCATCCTGGCGCGCACCGACGCCGAGGCCGCGAACCTGATCACCAGCGACCACGACGCCAACGACCAGCCCTTCCTCACCGGCGAGCGCACCCAAGAGGGCTTTTACCGTGTGCGCAACGGCCTCGAGCAGGCCATCAGCCGCGGCGTCGCCTACGCCCCTTACGCCGATCTGGTGTGGTGCGAAACCGGCACGCCCGACCTCGGCTTTGCGCGCGAGTTCGCGCAAGCCGTGCACGCCGCCTGCCCGGGCAAGCTGCTGTCGTACAACTGCTCGCCTTCGTTCAACTGGAAGAAAAACCTCGACGACGCGACCATCGCCAAGTTCCAGGACGAACTCTCGGCGCTGGGCTACAAGTACCAGTTCATCACGCTGGCTGGCATCCACATCAACTGGTTCAACACCTTCCAGTTCGCCCACGCCTACGCCCGCGGCGAGGGCATGAAGCACTACGTCAACATGGTGCAAGAGCCCGAGTTCGCGGCGCGCCAACAGGGTTACACCTTCGTCTCGCACCAGCAGGAAGTGGGCGCGGGTTACTTCGACGACGTGACCACCGTGATCCAGGGCGGCTCGTCCAGCGTCAAGGCGCTCACGGGCTCGACCGAAGAAGAGCAGTTCCACTGATCGGCTGAAACAAGCAGGGCAGGGGAGCGCCTGAGCCCGGGGCACGAGCCTCGGGCTTTTTTGTGGGAAAATGGCGCGGTTGATTCACCGGCAAGAACCAGAAAGGCAGCTTGGGTTATGACACCGCGAACTCGGATGGAGCATCCACCGGCCCTTTGAGGGGCGGCAGTACGCGCCTGCTTTTTAGTCTGTCCCTCTGCGCGGCCTTGGTGCCGCGTTTTTATTTTCTGCCCCCAATTTACCGCCCCACCGCACCATGTTGACCCTCACCCTCCCCGACGGCGCGCAGCGCCAGTTTCCCGGCCCGGTCACGGTGGCCGACGTGGCCGCCTCCATCGGCAGCGGCTTGGCCAAGGCCGCGCTCGGGGGCAAGGTGGATGGTGAGTTGGTGGACGCCTCGTTCCTGATCGAGCGCGACGCCGCGCTGGCCATCGTCACCGCCAAAGACCCGGAGGGGCTGGAGCTGATTCGGCACTCGAGCGCGCACCTGCTGGCCTACGCGGTCAAGGAGCTGTTCCCCGATGCGCAGGTGACCATCGGCCCGGTGATCGAGCACGGTTTTTATTACGACTTCGCCTACAAGCGAGCGTTCACGCCCGAAGACTTGGTCGCGATCGAAAACAAAATGCTCGAACTCGCCGCCAAGGACGAAAAAATCGAGCGCCGCCTGCTGGGGCGCGACGCCGCGGTGGCGCACTTCAAGGCCCAAGGCGAGCACTACAAGGCCGAGATCATCGCCGGCATCCCGAGCGACGAAGCCCTGAGCCTGTACCGCGAGGGCGCCTTTGAAGACCTGTGCCGCGGCCCGCACGTGCCCAGCACCGGCAAGCTCAAGCACTTCAAGCTCATGAAAGTGGCCGGAGCCTACTGGCGCGGCGACCACCGCAACGAGATGCTGCAGCGCATCTACGGCACCGCCTGGGCCAGCAAGGAAGACTTGCAAGCCTACCTGCGCCGGCTCGAAGAGGCCGAACGGCGCGACCACCGCAAGCTCGGGCGCGAGCTCGACCTGTTTCACATCGACGAACATGCGCCGGGGCTGGTGTTCTGGCACCCCAAGGGCTGGACGCTGTGGCAGCAAGTGGAACAATACATGCGCGGCATCTACCGCCAGCACGGCTACCACGAGGTGAAAGCGCCGCAGATCCTGGAGCAGACGCTGTGGCAGAAAACCGGCCACTGGGACAAGTACCGCGACCACATGTTCATCACCGAGAGCGAAAAGCGCGACTACGCCCTCAAGCCCATGAACTGCCCTGGCCACATCCTGATCTACAAACAGGGGCTCAAGAGCTACCGCGACCTGCCGCTGCGCTACGGCGAGTTCGGCCAGTGCCACCGCAACGAACCCTCGGGCGGGCTGCACGGCATCATGCGCGTGCGCGGCTTCACGCAGGACGACGGCCACATCTTCTGCACCGAAGAGCAGATTCTGGCCGAATGCGACACCTTCACCCAGGTGCTGAAAAAAGTCTATGCCGATTTTGGCTTTCACGACATCCTGTACAAGGTCTCGACGCGCCCAGCGGCGCGCATCGGTTCCGATGCCCAGTGGGACAAGGCCGAACAGGCGCTGATCGACAGCCTGCGCCACGCCGGCTGCGAGTTCCAGATTTCGCCGGGTGAGGGCGCCTTTTACGGCCCCAAGATCGAGTACACGCTCAAGGACGCGATCGGGCGCGAGTGGCAGTGCGGCACCATTCAGGTCGATTTCAACCTCGGCGAGCGGCTCGAAGCCGAATACGTGGCCGAGGACGGCAGCCGCCGTGCGCCAGTGATTTTGCACCGCGCCATCGTCGGCAGCCTGGAGCGTTTCATCGGCATTCTGATCGAGCAGCACGCCGGTGCGCTGCCGCTGTGGCTGGCGCCGCAGCAGGTGGCGGTGCTCAACATCACCGACGCCCAGGCCGATACCTGTCGCGAAATTGCCAAAAAACTCGAGGCGCAGGGCTTCAGGGTGGCGCTGGATTTGCGCAACGAGAAAATCACGTATAAAATCCGAGAGTTTTCCATGCAAAAGCTGCCTTACTTGGTCGTCGTGGGCGACAAGGAGAAGGCCTCTGGGGCGGTTGCGGTGCGTGCGCGCGGCAACCTCGACCTCGGTGTCATGGCCTTCGATGCCTTCGTGCAGCGTCTGCAGCACGAACTCGACACCAAGGCTTGAGCTTTTTGCTTGGCCCCCCTTCGTTTGAACCAAAGGATTTCACCATCGCTACGACTGCTCCGAACTTCCGCGATCGCCGCCACCGCGAAGAGCGCGCCCACCGCCTGAATCGCGAGATCCTCGTGCCCGAGGTGCGCCTGCTGGGCCCCGAGGGCGAGGCCATCGGTGTGGTCAGCATTCAAGAAGCTCTGCGCATGGCCGGTGAACTCGATGTCGATCTGGTCGAGATCGCCGCCATCGCCAAACCCCCGGTGTGTCGCCTGATCGATTACGGCAAGTTCAAGTACGCCGAGCAGAAAAAAGCCGCCGAAGCCAAGTCGAAGCAAAAAGTCATCGAGGTCAAGGAAATCAAGTTCCGCCCCGGCACCGACGACGGCGACTACCACATCAAGATGCGCAACATCCGCCGCTTCCTCGACGAGGGCGACAAGTGCAAGGTGACGCTGCGTTTTCGGGGTCGCGAGATCACGCACCAGGAAATCGGGCTGGCGCTGTTGCAGCGCATCCGCGAAGAGCTCGGCGACGCGATCGTGGTGGAGCAATTCCCCAAGCTCGAAGGGCGCCAGATGATCATGATGATTGCCCCCGGACGCAAAAAGTCGGGGGGCGCCAAACCGGTGTCGGAAACGGCACCCGTCGCCCAGCCTGCCTAAGGGCCGGGCGACAACGCGGGCAGCGGGGCGGTCACCCGCTGCCAGCCATAAGTGGCTCGGGGCCTACAAGCCTGCGGTGGGTATCGCAGCGCCTCACGAGCACCATTCAAGAAGGAGCACACCATGCCCAAAATGAAGACCAAGAGCAGCGCGAAAAAGCGTTTTCGCGTTCGTCCGGGTGGCACCGTCAAGCGCGGCCAAGCCTTCAAGCGTCACATCCTGACCAAGAAGAGCACGAAAAACAAGCGCCAGCTGCGCGGTGCAGTGAATGTGCATGAGACCAATATGGGTCACATGGCGCAGATGCTGCCCTTTGCCGGCCTGTAATCCAACCCGACGAACAAGGAGTTTTCTATGCCTCGCGTCAAACGTGGTGTAACGGCACGCGCCCGTCACAAAAAAGTATTGGCTTTGGCCAAAGGTTTCCGCGGCCGCCGCGGCAATGTCTATCGCATCGCCAAACAGGCGGTGATGAAGGCCGGCCAGTACGCCTACCGCGACCGCCGCGCCCGCAAGCGCGTGTTTCGCCAGCTGTGGATTGCGCGCATCAACGCCGGCGCGCGCGAACTCGGCCTGAGCTACAGCCAGTTTGCCAACGGTCTGAAAAAAGCCGCCATCGCCATCGACCGCAAGGTGCTGGCTGATCTGGCCGTCAACGACCGCGCCGCTTTTGCGCGCATTGTTGAGCAGGCGCGGGCGCACCTTGGCGCAGCCCCCGCTGTGGCAGCCTGATCTGGGCCTTGTTACGGCGTGATGAGGGCTTGAAGAGGGCCCGATGGCTGGACGCCGCGCTGGTGTGGCGGCCAACCAGAGCCCCCCTCTAGGCGAGGGCCAGCGCTGTACGGCACTGGCCCTTTTTGTTTGTGTTTCCACTTGGCCTTTACCGGCTCCCTTGATAGGCCCATGAGCCGCTGCTGCAAGCCTGGGCTCGGATGCAATGCGATGAACGAACTCGACACCCTGCTGCAATCGGCGCGCGCGCAGTTCGCGCAGGCCCACACCCCCGCCGAGCTAGAAAACGCCAAGGCCCAGTACCTAGGCAAGAGCGGCCGCCTGACCGAACTCATGAAAGGGCTGGCCAGCCTGAGCGTGGACGAGAAAAAGACCCGGGGCGCGGCCATCAATGTAAGCAAGCAGGCCATCGAGGCCGCGCTCAACCAGCGCCGCGCCGAGCTGGCCGAGGCCGAACTGCAGCGCCAGTTGCAGGCCGAGGCGCTGGACGTGACGCTGCCCGGGCGCCAGCGCGGCAGCGGCGGCCTGCACCCGGTGAGCCTGACGCTGGAGCGCATCGAGGCCATTTTTGGCTCCATGGGTTTTGCGGTCGCCGACGGCCCCGAGATCGAAACCGACTGGTTCAACTTCACCGCGCTCAACACGCCCGCCGACCACCCGGCGCGCTCGATGCACGACACCTTTTATGTGCAGGTGGGCGAGCAGCCCGAGCCCTATCTGCTGCGCACCCACACCAGCCCGATGCAGATCCGCCACGCGCTGCAACACGTGCAGCGCCACAAGCAACTGGCGGGCGCGGATGCGGCGGCACTGTTTGACGGCGCCATGCCCGAAATTCGCGTGATCGCGCCCGGCCGCACCTACCGCGTGGACAGCGACGCCACCCATTCGCCCATGTTCCACCAGTGCGAGGGGCTGTGGATCGGCGAGAACGTGAGCTTCAAGGATCTGAAGTTCGTGTTCACCGGTTTTTGCCGCACCTTCTTCGAATCCGACGATCTGGTGTTGCGTTTTCGCCCCAGCTTCTTTCCCTTCACCGAGCCCAGCGCCGAGATCGACATCCAGTTTCAGTCTGGCCCGCTGGCCGGGCGCTGGCTCGAGGTCGCGGGCAGCGGCCAGGTGCACCCCAACGTGGTGCGCAATATGGGCCTGTGCCCCGAGCGCTACATCGGATTTGCCTTTGGCATGGGGCCCGACCGCCTGACCATGCTGCGCTACGGCGTGGCCGATTTGCGCCTGTTTTTCGACGGCGACCTGCGGTTCCTGCGCCAGTTTCAATGAGTCTGGCGCCGTCCATCCCTGGTTGACCCCCTCAATGCCCCGCCCGAGAGCACACGATGCAATTCCCCGAATCCTGGTTGCGCGAATTCTGCAACCCATCCCTGAGCAGCGAGCAGCTGGCCGACACCCTGACCATGGCCGGACTGGAGGTCGAAGAGCGCCGCCCCGCCGCGCCGCCTTTCAGCGGCGTGGTGGTGGCGCGCATCGAACACCTCGAGCCGCACCCACAGGCCGAGCGGCTGCGCGTCTGCCAAGTCGAGGTGGGCGGCGGCGAACGCTTGCAGATCGTCTGCGGTGCGCCCAATGCGCGCGCCGGCATGGTGGTGCCGTGCGCGCGCGTGGGGGCGGTGCTGCCGCCGGGGCCCAACGGCGAGCCGCTGCACATCGGTCTTGGGCAGCTGCGTGGCGTGGCCAGCCACGGCATGTTGTGCTCGGCGCAGGAGCTGGGCATCGCCGACGACGCCAGCGGCTTGCTCGAACTGCCCGCCGACGCCCCGCTGGGGCAAGACGTGCGCGTCTGCCTGCAGCTCGATGATCAGATTTTCACCCTCAAGCTCACCCCCAACCTGGCGCACTGCCTGAGCGTCCATGGCGTGGCGCGCGAGCTGGCCGCGCTCACCGGGGCGCCGCTGCACACCCCGGCCTGGCCGCAGGTGGCCCCCACGCACACCGAGGTGCTGCCGGTGCAGGTGCAAGCCCCCGATCTGTGCGGGCGCTTCAGCGGCCGCATCGTGCGCGGCATCGACGCCGGCGCCGCCACCCCGGCCTGGATGGTGCAGCGGCTGGCACGCTGCGGCCAGCGCAGCGTTTCGGCGCTGGTGGACATTTCCAACTACGTGATGTTCGAGTTCGGCCGCCCCTCGCACATCTTTGATCTGGCACACATCGACGGCGGCTTGCAGGTGCGCTGGGGCCGCGCCGGCGAAACGCTGCAGCTGCTCAACGGCCAAACGGTGAGCGTGGACGAAACGGTGGGCGTGATCGCCGACGCGCAGGCGCTGGAGTCGCTGGCCGGCATCATGGGCGGAGCGGCCACGGCGGTGAGCGCTGCCACGCGCGATGTCTATCTCGAAGCCGCTTTCTGGTGGCCCAAGGCCATCGCCGGGCGCTCGCGCCGCTACCACTTCAGCACCGACGCCGGGCACCGCTTCGAGCGCGGGGTCGATCCGGCCACCACGGTCGAACACCTGGAGCGCATCACCGAGCTGATTGTGCAGATCTGCGGCGGCCAACCCGGCCCGATCGACGACCAGAGCCTGAACCTGCCGCAGCCGCAGCCGGTGGCGCTGCGGGTGGCGCGCGCGGCCAAGGTGATCGGCATGCCGCTCACGCCAGAGCAGTGCGCGCAGACACTGCGCCGCCTCGGGCTGCAGGTACACGAAGGGCAGGGCAGCCTGAGCGTGACGCCGCCTTCGTACCGCTTCGATTTGCAGATCGAAGCCGACCTGATCGAAGAAGTGGCGCGCCTGATCGGCTACGAGCACCTGCCGCACACGCCGCCGCTGGCGCCGGTGACGGCGCTGGCGCAACCCGAGCGCCGCCGCGGCCCCTACGCGCTGCGGCGCCAGCTGGCGCAGCTGGGCTACCAAGAGACCATCAACTTCAGCTTCGTGCAAGAGCGCTGGGAGCGCGACTGGGCCGGCAACGCCCAGCCGATCGCCCTGCTCAACCCGATCGCCAGCCAGATGAGCGTGATGCGCTCCTCGCTGCTGGGCAGCTTGCTGGCGGTGCTCAAGTTCAACACCGACCGCAAGGCCGAGCGCGTGCGCGTGTTCGAGCTCGGGCGCGTGTTCCGACACGACGCAGCGGTGCCAGACGGCCCCACCAGCGTGGCCGGGGTGGCGCAGCCGCTGCGCGTGGCGGCGCTGGCTTGGGGCGATGCGCTGCCGCTGCAATGGGGCGAGGGTGCGCGCAGCGTCGATTTCCACGACCTCAAGGGCGATCTGCAAGCCCTGCTGGCCCCGCGCCAGGCGCGCTTCGAGCCGGCCGAGCACCCGGCGCTGCACCCGGGCCGCTGCGCCCAGGTGTGGCTCGACGGGCAGGCGATCGGTTACATCGGCGAGCTGCACCCGCGTTGGCGCCAGAGCGAGGGCTGGCAGCAGGCCCCGGTGCTGTTCGAGCTCGAGCTCGAGCCGCTGCTGCAGCGCGAGCTGGTGCAGGCGCAGCCGGTGCACCGGCACCAGCCGGTGCAGCGCGACCTGGCCGTGGTGCTGCCCGAGCGCGTCGCGCACGCCGAACTGCTGGCCACCGTGCGTGGCGCCGACCGCACAGGCTGGCTCACCGACGTGCGACTGTTTGATATTTACCGCCCCAAGCTGGGGCACAATGCGGGGGCTGGTGGTCTGGCCGAAGGCGAGCAGAGCTGGGCCTTGCGCCTGACGCTGGAGCGCGACGACGCCAACCTGACCGATGCGCAAATCGATGCCGTGGTGCAGTCGGTGCTGGCCGCGTTGTCGGCACAGTTGCACGCACGCTTGCGCGCCTGATTACCCCATCCGCTGGAGACCTCTGTTGTGAGCCTGAGCAAGCCCCTGCCCGACCCCGATCTGAACGACACCGCGCCAGACGACCACACCCTGACCAAAGCCCAGATGGCCGAGTTGCTGTACCAGCAAATCGGCTTCAACAAGCGCGAATCCAAAGACCTGGTCGAGGCTTTTTTTGACCAGATCGCCGAACGCCTGATACAGGGCGACGACGTGAAGCTGTCGGGCTTTGGCAATTTTCAGGTGCGCACCAAATCCCCGAGGCCCGGTCGCAACCCGCGCACGGGCGAGTCGGTGGCCATTGCGGCGCGGCGCGTGGTCACGTTCCACGCCAGCCCCAAGCTCAAAGAGGCGGTGCAATCCGGGAGGGTGGAGGAGGGGGCGCCGGATGGGCCCTGATCCCAGGCGCAGGGTTAAGACAGAGCCATAGACCGGGCTGAAGTGGAGCGGGTGAAGGGAATCGAACCCTCGTATGAAGCTTGGGAAGCTGCCGTTCTGCCATTGAACTACACCCGCGGCAGCGTTCGATTGTATTGCAAAAGCGCGCCTCGCTTGGCGCCGTCCAGGGTGCGGCAGCGCCTAGAATCGGGGCCACCATGCTAGAACTCGCACACCTGCGCAAAGACCTCGACGCCGTCGTCGAGCGCTTGCAAACCCGCAAAAACCCGCAACCCTTCCTCGATGTAGAGGCCTTTGCTGCGCTGGAGCACGAGCGCAAGGCCTTGCAGGTGCAGACCGAGGATCTGCAGGCGCAGCGCAACAGCCGCTCCAAACAGATCGGCGTGCTCAAGGGCCAAGGCCGGCATGCCGAGGCCGAGGCGGCGATGGCCGAAGTGAGCCAGCTCAAGGCCGCGTTGGAGCGCTCGGCCGCGCGGCTGGAACAGATTCAGGCCGAGCTGCAAGACATGCTGCTGGCGCTGCCCAACCTGCCGCAGCCCGAGGTGCCGCTGGGCGCCGACGAGAGCGCGAATGTGGAATTGCGCCGCTGGGCGCCGCCGGGAGCCGGGCAGTCGGGCGGCTACGGCGCCAACCCCAGTCCGCTTGGTTTTGAAGCGCGCGACCACGTCGATCTGGGCGAGCCTTTGGGCCTGGATTTCGAGGCCGCGGCCAAGCTCAGCGGCTCGCGTTTTGTGGTGCTCAAGGGGCGGCTGGCGCGGCTGCACCGGGCGCTGGCGCAGTTCATGCTCGACGTGCAGACCGAGCGCCACGGCTACACCGAGTGCTACACGCCCTACGTGGTCAACGCCGCCACGCTGCGCGGCACCGGCCAGTTGCCCAAGTTCGAGGCCGACCTGTTCGCCGCCAAGAAAGGCGGGGTCGAGGGCGAGGACGAGGGTGCGCTCTACCTCATCCCCACGAGCGAGGTCACACTCACCAACCTGGTGCGCGAGCGCATCGTGCCCGAGGCCGAGCTGCCGCTCAAATACACCGCCCACACCCCGTGTTTCCGTTCCGAAGCCGGCAGCGCCGGGCGCGACACGCGCGGCCTGATCCGCCAGCACCAGTTCGACAAGGTGGAGCTGGTGCAGATCGTGCATCCCGAGCGCAGCCACGAGGCGCTGCACGAGATGACGCAGCACGCCGAAACCATCCTGCAGCTGCTCGAACTGCCCTACCGTGTGGTGCTGCTGTGCAGCGGCGACATGGGTTTTGGCGCGGCGCGCACGCACGACCTCGAAGTCTGGCTGCCGGCCCAAGGCACCTATCGCGAAATCAGCTCGGTGAGCAACTGCGAAGCCTTCCAGGCGCGGCGCCTGCAAGCGCGCTTCAAAAACGCCCAAGGCAAGAACGAGTGGCTGCACACCCTCAACGGCTCCGGTCTGGCAGTGGGCCGCACCCTGGTGGCGGTGCTCGAAAACCACCAGCGCGTCGACGGCCGCATCGGCATCCCGGCGGCGCTGCGGCCCTACCTGGGCGGGTCCGAAACGCTTTGAGGGCCTGCCCGAGCGGCAGCAGCAGCCGGTTCTAGCGCAAACCCGCCCCGGCCGCAGCGAAGTCGCGTTGGATCAGCTCAATCTTGTAGCCGTCGGGGTCGGTCACGAAGGCGATCACCGTGCTGCCACCCAGCACCGGGCCGGCTTCGCGCGTGACGCGGCCCCCAGCGGTCTTGATGCGCTCGCAGGCCGCGTAGGCGTCGGGCACGCCGATGGCGATGTGGCCGTAGGCGCTGCCGTGCTCGTACTGCGTCACGCCCCAGTTGTAGGTGAGCTCGATTTCCGCCTGGCCGGGGTTGCCGCCCTCAAAGCCCAAAAACGCCAGCGAGTAGCGGTGTTCGGGGTTTTCGGAGCGGCGCAGCAAGGCCATGCCCAGCACCTCGGTGTAAAAGGCGATCGAGCGCTCCAGATCGCCGACGCGCAACATGGTGTGCAAAATGCGCATGCCTTGCTCCTCGTTTTTCCTTATTTGATGCGGCCAAAACGGGTGCGCAGCGGGTCGATGCCGCCTTGGCCACCACCACCGCCGCCACCACCAGCGCCGCTGCGTGAGCGGTTGCCGCCACCGCCGCCGCGCCGGCCCAGCGCGTCGATGCCGGTGCGCAGCGGGTCGGGCTGGCGCGCCGGGGCGCCGG
>JBGFRU010000013.1:0-11942 GCA_041694945.1 Pseudomonadota bacterium | reverse complement strand
TCTTGCGCCAGGCAAGGCGCAAGCCCGCAGCCATATGGTGCATATGGCAAGGGCTTGCAACGCGGCATGGCGGAAGAAGACGCGGTTTCATGTCGAGGTATTTGCGAGACACTGCACTATGAAGGGCGGGGAGTCAAAGTCGGGCCGTGTCGGGTCATGGCGGGCGTTTGCGGGTGCTGGAGCTTGAACAGGGGCAAGTGCGCAAGCCGTGGGCAAAGCTTGCACCGAGCTGACCAGGGATTGTACGCTCGATTGGATTTTGCATCGATAATTATGAATCATGGTGTAGAATGGGCGCGTGCGCCGGCACGGGGTCGGCGCGGTGCGTGCGTGTGGGCTTGCCGGCCATGGGTCCGGTGCAAGGAGAGTGGTTCATGTCGGGTTCCGAGTTCAAGGCGGCTGCGCTCCAAGACTGGCAAGCCGCTGCAGCGCAGTCGCTCAAGGGGCGAGCGGTGGATGCGCTCGACTGGATCACGCCCGAAGGCCTGCGCGTCAAGCCGCTCTACACCGCCGCCGACCTGCAAGGCCTGCCCTACACCGACACCTTGCCCGGTTTTGCGCCCTACATCCGCGGCCCGCAAGCCACCATGTACGCGGTGCGCCCTTGGACCATCCGCCAGTACGCCGGTTTTTCTACCGCCGAAGAATCGAACGCCTTTTACCGCCAGGCGCTGGCCGCCGGCGGACAGGGTGTGAGCGTGGCCTTCGACCTGGCCACGCACCGCGGCTACGACAGCGACCACCCGCGCGTCACGGGTGACGTGGGCAAGGCCGGGGTGGCGATCGACTCGGTCGAAGACATGAAAATCCTGTTCGACGGCATCGACCTCGGGCAGGTGAGCGTGAGCATGACCATGAACGGCGCCGTGCTGCCGGTGTTGGCCGGTTACGTGGTGGCGGCCGAAGAGCAGGGTGTGGCGCAGGAGCAGTTGAGCGGCACGATCCAGAACGACATCCTCAAGGAGTTCATGGTTCGCAACACCTACATCTACCCGCCTGAGCCCTCGATGCGCATCATCGGCGACATCATCGCCTACACCGCCAAGCAGATGCCCAAGTTCAACTCGATCAGCATCAGCGGCTACCACCTGCAGGAGGCCGGCGCCAACCAGGCGCTGGAGCTGGCGTTTACGCTCGCCGATGGGCAGGAGTACGTGCGCACCGCCATGGCCAAGGGGCTGGATGTGGACGACTTCGCGCCCCGCCTGAGCTTTTTCTGGGCGGTGGGCATGAACTTTTACCTCGAGATCGCCAAGATGCGCGCGGCGCGTCTGCTCTGGTGCCGCATCATGCAGGGCTTTGGCGCCAAGAAAGACAAAAGCCTGATGCTGCGCACGCACTGCCAGACCAGCGGTTGGAGCCTGACCGAGCAAGACCCGTACAACAACGTCGTGCGCACCACCATCGAGGCGCTGGCGGCGGTGTTTGGCGGCACGCAGAGCCTGCACACCAACAGCTTTGACGAAGCGATCGCGCTGCCGACCGAGTTTTCGTCGCGCATCGCGCGCAACACCCAGCTCATCATCCAGGAAGAAAGCCAGATCACGCGCGTGATCGACCCCTGGGCCGGCAGCTACCTGATGGAAAAGCTGACGCAGGACATGGCCGACGCGGCCTGGGCGATCATCGAGGAAGTCGAGGCCATGGGCGGCATGACCAAGGCCGTGGACAGCGGCTGGGCCAAGCTGCGCATCGAGGCCAGCGCGGCCGAAAAACAGGCCCGCATCGACTCGGGGCGCGACGTGATCGTGGGCGTGAACAAATACCGGCTCGAGCAGGAGGCGCCGGTGGACATTCTGGAAGTGGATAATCACAAGGTGCGCGAGCAGCAGATTGCGCGCCTGCAAGCCATCAAGGCCAGCCGCGACGGCACGGCGGTGCAGGCGGTGCTGGCCGAGCTGACGGCGGCGGCCGAGTCGGGGCAGGGCAATTTGCTCGAGCTCTCGATCCGCGCCATGCGGCTGCGCGCCACCGTGGGCGAGGTCTCGGATGCGCTGGAGCAGGTTTTTGGGCGCCACCGCGCCGACACACAAAAGGTGACCGGGGTGTATGCGGCTGCTTACGACCATACCGAAGGCTGGGCACGGCTGCAGGCCGAGATCGCCGAGTTTGCCCAGGCCCAAGGCCGCCAGCCGCGGGTGTTGATCGCCAAGCTCGGCCAGGACGGGCACGACCGCGGCGCCAAGGTGGTGGCCACGGCCTTTGCCGACCTCGGTTTTGACGTCGACATCGGGCCGCTGTTCCAGACGCCCGAAGAATGCGCGCGCCAGGCGATCGAAAACGATGTGCACGCGGTCGGCATCAGCACGCTGGCGGCGGGCCACAAGACGCTGGTGCCCGCGATCATCGAAGCCCTCAGGCGCCAGGGTGGCGACGACATCATCGTGTTTGTGGGCGGCGTGATTCCGCGCCAGGACTACGACTTCCTGTACCAGGCCGGCGTCAAGGGCATCTACGGCCCTGGCACCCCGATCCCGGCCAGCGCCAAGGACGTGCTCGAGCAGATCAAGCAGGCGCTGGCTTGAGCGCCGACCCAGGTTTGTCATACAGTCAAGACCGTATTGCAACAGCGGGGTAAGCGCCATGGCCGTCTCAGTCCGACTCGATCTTTGGTGATGCACGCCCTCCTGCCCGATCTGCTGGGGCCGCCCAATGCGGCGCAGCGCCGCGCCCTGGCCAAGGCGATCACGCTGATCGAATCGAGCCGCGCCGAGCACCGCCTGCAGGCCCATGCGCTGCTCGACGCGCTGCTGCCGCACACCGGACGCAGCCTGCGGCTGGGCATCAGCGGCGTGCCTGGGGTGGGCAAGAGCACCTTCATCGAGGCCCTGGGCCTGTACCTGATCGGCCAGGGGCAGCGCGTGGCGGTGTTGGCGGTGGACCCGTCGAGCAGCGTCTCGGGCGGCTCGATACTGGGCGACAAAACGCGCATGGAGCGCCTGAGCAGCGACGAGCGCGCCTACATCCGCCCCAGCCCGAGCCGGGGCCAACTGGGCGGCGTGGCCGAAAAAACGCGCGAAGCCATTTTGCTCTGCGAAGCCGCCGGCTACGGTGTGGTGATCGTCGAGACCGTGGGCGTGGGCCAGAGCGAAACCGCCGTGCACGGCATGACCGACCTGTTTTGCCTGCTGCAACTGCCCAACGCCGGCGACGAGCTGCAGGCGATCAAAAAAGGCGTGATGGAGCTGGCCGACCTGGTGCTGATCAACAAGGCCGACCTCGACCCGGCCGCCGCCACCCGGGCCCGGGCGCAGATCGTGGCGGCGCTGCGCCTGTTTGGCTGGCACGGCGAGCCCGCGCCCGCGCCCGAGGCGGATGCAAGCGACGCGAGCGCAACCCACGCAACCGCCAGTGCGCAGCGCGCCCCCGCATGGCAGCCGCAGGTGCTCGAGTTCAGCGCCCTGAGCGCCGCGCGGGCGCAACCCACAGGCGCCGCCGCGCAGGCGCCGCCCACACCCCCCAGCGCGCACCGCTTCGACGCCTTCTGGGCGGCGGTGACCGAATTTCGGCGCGTGCAGCAGGCCAACGGCCAGTGGCAGGCGCGGCGCCAGCGCCAGGCCAGCGCCTGGATGTGGGCCTTGATCGAGGCCGGGCTGAAGCAGCGCTTTGCCGCCCACCCGCAGGTGCGGGTGCGCCTGCCCGCGCTGGCGCAGCAGGTGCAGGCCGGGCAGTTGGCGCCGTCGAGCGCTGCGCACCAGCTGCTGGCGCTGCTCGAACCCGCACCACCCCCGCAAGCGCCCGCGCCGCCAGCCGCCGCGTGCCCCCCTTGACATTCCAGTCCAACCCCCCGGAGCCCACAGTCCCATGCAAGACATCCTCGACCAACTGGAGCGCAAGCGCGCCGCCGCCCGCCTCGGCGGTGGGCAAAAGCGCATCGACGCCCAGCACGCCAAAGGCAAGCTCACCGCGCGCGAGCGCATCGAAGTGCTGCTCGACGAAGGCAGCTTTGAAGAGTGGGACATGTTCGTCGAACACCGCTGCAGCGACTTCGGCATGGCCGAGCAGCGCATCCCCGGCGACGGCGTGGTCACCGGCTACGGCATGATCAACGGCCGTCTGGTGTTCGTTTTCAGCCAGGACTTCACCGTCTTTGGCGGCGCCCTGAGCGAGGCCCACGCCGAAAAAATCTGCAAGATCATGGATCAGGCCATGAAGGTCGGGGCGCCGGTGATCGGCCTCAACGACTCGGGCGGCGCACGCATCCAGGAGGGCGTGGCCTCGCTGGGTGGTTACGCCGAGGTGTTTCAGCGCAACGTCTGCGCCAGCGGCGTGATTCCGCAGATCAGCCTGATCATGGGGCCGTGCGCCGGCGGCGCGGTGTATTCGCCCGCCATGACCGACTTCATCTTCATGGTCAAGGACAGCAGCTACATGTTCGTCACCGGCCCCGAAGTGGTCAAAACCGTGACGCACGAAGAAGTCACGGCCGAAGAACTCGGGGGTGCGAGCACCCACACCAGCCGCAGCGGCGTGGCCGATCTGGCGTGCAACGACGACGTCGAGGCGCTGCTGATGCTGCGCCGCCTCTACAACTACCTGCCGCTCAACAACCGCGAAAAAGCCCCGCTGCGCCCCAGCGGCGACCCGATCGACCGCGCCGAACCGAGCCTGGACACGCTGGTGCCAGACCACCCCAACAAAGCCTACGACATGAAGGAGCTGATCCTCAAAACCGTGGACGATGGCGACTTCTTCGAACTCCAGCCCGACTACGCCCAAAACATCATCGTCGGCTTTGCGCGCATGGACGGCCAGACCGTGGGCATCGTGGCCAACCAGCCGCTGGTGCTGGCCGGCTGCCTCGACATCAAGAGCAGCATCAAGGCGGCGCGCTTCGTGCGCTTTTGCGATGCCTTCAACATCCCGGTGATCACCTTCGTCGATGTGCCCGGCTTCATGCCCGGCACGGCGCAAGAGTACGGCGGCATCATCAAGCACGGCGCCAAGCTGCTCTATGCCTATGCCGAATGCACGGTGCCCAAGATCACCGTGATCACGCGCAAAGCCTACGGCGGTGCCTACGACGTGATGAGCTCCAAGCACCTGCGCGGCGACGTCAACCTGGCCTGGCCGAATGCCGAAATTGCCGTCATGGGCGCCAAGGGCGCGGTCGAGATCATCTTTCGCGAAGAAAAGAAAGACCCGGCCCGGCTGGCGCAGCGCGAGGCCGAATACAAGGCGCGCTTTGCCAACCCCTTTGTCGCCGGTGCGCGCGGCTACATCGACGACGTGATCCTGCCACACGAAACGCGCAAGCGCATCTGCCGCTCGCTGGTCATGCTGCGCGACAAGAAACTCGACAACCCGTGGCGCAAGCACGGCAACATTCCGCTGTGACGGCCCAAGGAGCGTACCCGATGTTCAAGAAAATCCTGATCGCGAATCGAGGTGAAATCGCCTGCCGCGTGATTGCCACGGCCAAAAAAATGGGCATCGCCACGGTGGCGGTGTATTCCGAGGCCGATCGCGAGGCGCGCCACGTCAAGCTGGCCGACGAGGCCGTGCTGCTGGGCCCCGCGCCCAGCCGCGAGAGCTATCTGGCGGCCGACAAGCTCCTCGCCGCCTGCCACGCCACCGGCGCGCAGGCGCTGCACCCCGGCTACGGTTTTTTGAGCGAAAACGAAGACTTTGCGCGCCGCTGCGAGGCCGAGGGCATCGTCTTCATCGGCCCCAAGGCGCACAGCATCGCCGCCATGGGCGACAAGATCGCCTCCAAAAAACTGGCACAAGCCGCCGGCGTGAGCACCATTCCGGGCTGGAACGACGCCATCGGCACGCCCGAGCAGGCGGTGCAGATCGCGCAGGGCATCGGCTACCCGGTGATGATCAAGGCCAGCGCGGGCGGTGGCGGCAAGGGGCTGCGCGTGGCCTACAACGACCAAGAGGCCTTCGAGGGCTTCAGCAGCTGCCGCAACGAGGCGCGCAACAGTTTTGGCGACGAGCGCGTGTTCATCGAAAAATTTGTGCAAGAGCCGCGCCACATCGAAATTCAGGTGCTGGGCGACGCGCACGGCCACGTGATCTACCTCGGTGAGCGCGAGTGCTCGATCCAGCGCCGGCACCAAAAGGTGATCGAAGAGGCGCCGTCGCCCTTCATCAGCGAGGCCACGCGCCGCGCCATGGGCGCGCAGGCGGTGGCGCTGGCGCAGGCCGTGCAGTACCAGAGCGCGGGCACGGTCGAGTTCGTGGTCGGCAAAGACCAGGATTTCTACTTCCTCGAGATGAACACCCGCCTGCAGGTCGAGCACCCGGTGACCGAGTGCATCACCGGGCTCGATCTGGTGGAGCTGATGATCCGTGTCGCCGCCGGCGAGCCGCTGCCGCTGACGCAAGCCGAGGTCAAGCGCGAAGGCTGGGCGATCGAGTGCCGCATCAACGCCGAAGACCCATTGCGCAATTTTCTGCCCAGCACCGGGCGGCTGCGGCGCTTCAACCCGCCACAGCCTACGCTTTTTGCAGCGGGAACGCCCTTTGCCAACGGCACCCCGGCCAGCGCGGACGCTGCCAGCGCCGCCTTTGGCGGTGTGCGCGTGGACACTGGCGTGTTCGAGGGCGGCGAGATCCCGATGCACTACGACTCGATGATCGCCAAGCTGATCGTGCACGGCCGCGACCGTGCCGACGCGATTGCGCGCATGCGCGAGGCGCTCAACGGCTTTGTGATCCGCGGCATCGGCAGCAACATCCCGTTCCAGTCGGCCCTGCTGGCGCACCCAGACTTCGTCTCGGGTCACTTCAACACCGGCTTTATCGCCCAGCACTACGCGCACGGCTTCAGGGCCGAGGACGTGCCGCACACCGACCCCGATTTTCTGCTGGCGCTGGCCGCCTTCGTGCGCCGCAAGAGCCGCGAGCGCGCCACCGGCCTCTCGGGCCAGTTGCCGGGCTATGGCGTGAAGGTGGGGCAGGATTACGTGGTCATCAGCCTGGCGGCCGATGGCGCGCACCGCTACACCCCGGTGCACGTGGACGAGTTCGTGGGCGAGAGCGGCTGCGCCTCGGTGCGCGTGGGGGCGCGGCACTACCAGCTGCGCTCGCTTTCGCGCCTCAACGACATCGTCATCAGCGGCCACTGCAACCAGCAGCCCTTCACGGCCCAGATCGAGCGCGGCGCGCCCGGCAACCCGCTGGCGCTGGTGCTGCAGCACAACGGCGCGCGCCTGCAGGCCATGGTGGTCTCGCCGCGCATGGCCGAGTTGCACCGCCTCATGCCTTTCAAGCGGCCGCCCGACCTGAGCCGTTTCGTGCTCTCGCCCATGCCGGGGCTGCTGGTGGACGTGGCGGTGCAGCCGGGCCAAAGGGTGCAAGCCGGCGAGCGCGTGGCGGTGATCGAGGCCATGAAGATGGAAAACGTGCTCTTTGCCGCCGCCGACGGCGTGGTGGCCAGGGTGCTGGCGGCCAAGGGCGAAAGCCTGGTGGTCGATCAGCCCATCGTGGAGTTCGAGCAGTGAGCGGCCCCCACGCGCCACCGCTGCGTGGGTCGCTGCCCCCCGAGGGGGCGGATCCGGCCGGCCCGGCGCCGGAGCGTTGCGGCACTCCCCGTCCCTTCAAGGTGCTGGGCGTGCAGCAGATCGCCATCGGCGGCCCCGACAAAGAGCGCCTGCGCCAGCTCTGGGTGCAGTTGCTGGGCTTGCAAGTCACGGGCAGCTTTCGCAGCGAACGCGAAAACGTCGATGAAGACATCTGCACCCTTGGGCGCGGGGCGCACGCGGTCGAGGTCGATCTGATGCAGCCCATCGACCCACAGGCCAAGCCGGCGGTGCACGGCACGCCGCTGAATCACATCGGGCTCTGGGTGGACGACTTGCCCGTGGCCGTGCAGTGGCTCACGGCGCAGGGGGTGCGCTTTGCCCCCGGGGGCATCCGCAAGGGCGCAGCCGGTCACGACATTTGCTTCATGCACCCCAAGGCCAGCGCCGAATTTCCCTACTCGGGCGAAGGCGTGCTGATCGAGCTGGTGCAGGCGCCGCCGCAGGTGATCGCGGCGCTGGGCTGAGGGGCTGGGGGGCTGGGCTGTGAGCGCATTCCGGCACCCAGGCGCCGCAGCTGTCAGAATGACGCCATTGCGAAGTTTGGAGGTGCACACCATGGGTAGGTTTGGATTGCGTGGCACCGCTGCGCTGCGCGGCCTGGCGCTGGTGGCGCTGGCGCTGGTGCTCGCGGGCTGCGCCAGCGTCAACCTCGGGGTTGCGGTGCCTTTGGGCCGTGGCGCCTCGGTAGGCGTGGGCGTGGGCAGCGATGGCCGTGTCGGCGTGGGCGTGGGGGTATCGGTGGGCGCGGGCAGCGTCAACGTCGGCACCAGCGGTCAGCTTCCCGTCAACAACGAGGCTCAAACTGTGCCGCAAAATTAGCCCGGACCGGCGCTAGGCGGTGGCCTCTCACGGCCCCCCGCGAGCCCCAAGCGCTGGCCTACAGGGCTCAGGAGACAAGCACAGATTTTTTCCTCTCAAGCCGCAAACGGTGGCACAATCGCGGAATTGCGTGGGCCCTTTACAGGCCCGTGTCGCATCCGCCAATCGGTGCAGCCGTGTCGCGGAAGGTTTTCTCAACCCACTTGTGTTTCCTGCAGGGAAACTGAAGGCGAGCGATTTCATGAACCAGACCCCTGGCGTCTATCAGGCCTATCAAGGCAATTCGTACCTGTTCGGCGGCAATGCGCCCTATGTCGAGGAGATGTACGAGAACTACCTCGCCGACCCGACCTCGGTGCCCGATTCCTGGCGCGACTACTTCGACGCGCTGCAGCACGTGCCGGCCCTCGACGGCAGCGCGGCGCGCGACGTGCCGCACCTGCCCGTCATCAACGCCTTTGCCGAGCGCGCCAAGCAGGGCGTGACGCAGGTCGTGGTGGCCTCGGGCGCCGACCCGGAGCTGGCGCGCAAGCAGGTCTATGCGCAGCAGCTCATCGCCGCCTACCGCAACGTCGGGCAGCGCTGGGCCGACCTGGACCCGCTCAAGCGCGCCGAGCGCGAGTCCATCCCCGACCTCGACCCGGCTTTTTACGGCTTTGGCGACGCCGATTTCGAGACGGTGTTCAGCACCAACAACACCTTCTTCCGGCGCGAGACCATGCCGCTGCGCGAGCTGCTCAACGCGCTGCGCGAAACCTACTGTGGCAGCATCGGGGCCGAGTTCATGTACCTGACCGACCAGACGCAAAAGCGCTGGTGGCAGGAGCGGCTTGAGGGCATACGCAGCAAACCCAATTTCAGCGTCGAGCAAAAGAAGCACATCCTTGACCGGCTCACCGCAGCCGAGGGCCTGGAGCGCTTCCTGCACACCAAATACGTGGGCCAGAAGCGCTTCTCGCTCGAAGGCGGCGAGAGCTTCATCGTCGCCATGGACGAAGTCATCCAGCAAGCCGGCGCCAGGGGCGTGCAAGAGATCGTGATCGGCATGGCGCACCGCGGGCGCCTCAATGTGCTGGTCAACACCCTGGGCAAGATGCCCAAGGACCTGTTTGCCGAGTTCGACCACACCGCCCCCGAAGACCTGCCCGCCGGTGACGTGAAATACCACCAGGGCTTCAGCTCCGACGTCTCCACCCCCGGTGGCCCGGTGCACCTGAGCCTGGCCTTCAACCCCTCGCACCTCGAGATCGTGAACCCGGTTGTGGAGGGCTCGGTGCGCGCGCGCATGGACCGGCGCGGCGACCGCAAGGGCGCGCAGGTGCTGCCCATTCTGGTGCACGGCGACGCCGCCATCGCCGGCCAGGGCGTGGTGCAAGAGACGCTGGCGCTGGCGCAAACGCGCGGCTACTCCACCGGCGGCACGGTGCACATCGTCATCAACAACCAGATCGGCTTTACCACCTCCGACCCGCGCGACGCCCGCTCCACGCTCTACTGCACCGACATCGTCAAGATGATCGAGGCGCCGGTGCTGCACGTCAACGGCGACGACCCGGAAGCGGTGGCGCTGGCGGCGCAGCTGGCGATCGAATACCGCATGACCTTCGCCAAGGACGTGGTGATCGACATCATCTGCTTTCGCAAGCTCGGCCACAACGAACAAGACACCCCGGCGCTGACGCAGCCGCTGATGTACAAGAAGATCGCCCAGCACCCGGGCACGCGCAAGCTCTACGCCGACAAGCTGGCGGCGCAGGGCCTGGGGGAAAACCTGGGCGACGACATGGTCAAGGCCTACCGCGCCGCGCTCGACGAAGGCCGGCACACGGTGGACCCGGTGCTGACCAATTTCAAGAGCAAGTTCGCCGTCGATTGGGCCCCGTTCCTGGGCAAGAAATGGAGCGACAGCGCCGACACCGCGATTCCGCTGGCCGAGTGGAAGCGGCTGGCCGAGCGCATCACCACCCTGCCCGCCAGCATCACGCCGCACCAACTGGTGAAAAAGGTCTATGCCGACCGCGCCGACATGGGCCGCGGCGAGCTCAATGTCGACTGGGGCATGGGCGAGCACATGGCGTTTGCCTCGCTGGTGGCCAGCGGTTATGCGGTGCGCCTGTCGGGCGAGGACTGCGGCCGCGGCACCTTCACCCACCGCCACGCCGTGATCCACGACCAGAACCGCGAGAAATGGAACGAGGGCACCTACATCCCCTTGCAGAACGTGGCCGACAACCAGGCCCCGTTCGTGGTCATCGACTCGATCCTGTCCGAAGAAGCGGTGCTGGGCTTCGAGTATGGCTACGCCTCCAACGACCCGAACACGCTGGTGATCTGGGAAGCGCAGTTTGGCGACTTCGTCAACGGCGCCCAGGTGGTGATCGACCAGTTCATCGCCTCGGGTGAGGTCAAGTGGGGCCGCGTCAACGGCATCACGCTCATGCTGCCGCACGGCTACGAGGGCCAGGGCCCGGAGCACAGCTCGGCGCGCGTCGAGCGCTTTTTGCAGCTCGCTGCCGACACCAACATGCAGTTGGTGCAGCCGACCACGGCGAGCCAGATTTTCCACGTGCTGCGCCGCCAGATGGTGCGCAACCTGCGCAAGCCGCTGGTGATCTTCACGCCCAAGAGCCTGTTGCGCAACAAGGACGCGAGCTCGCCCCTGAGCGAATTCACCAAGGGTGGTTTCCAGACCGTGATCCCAGAGCACAGCGCCGAGGTGGCCAAAAACGCCAGCGCCGTCAAGCGCATCATCGCCTGCTCGGGCAAGGTCTATTACGACCTGGTCAAAAAGCGCGAAGAAAAGGGCGCGCACGACGTGGCCATCGTGCGCGTCGAGCAGCTCTACCCGTTCCCGCACAGGGCCTTTGCCGCCGAGCTCAAGCGCTACCCGAATGCGACCGAGATCGTCTGGTGCCAGGATGAGCCGCAAAACCAGGGCGCCTGGTTCTTTATCCAGCACAACATCCACGACAACATGCTCGACGGCCAGCGCCTGGGCTACGCCGGCCGCGCCGCTTCGGCCTCGCCGGCGGTGGGCTACGCGCACCTGCACCAGGATCAGCAAAAGACCCTGATCGAAGCCGCATTCGGCAAGCTCAAGGGCTTCATCCTGAGCAAATGAGCCCTGCGCCTGCGGGCGCATGCCTCCACACCCAGCACACGCGAAATTTAGCCCAGCCACGTCAAGCCGTTTAGACACCCAGCACACGCATTCAAGGATCGAACCATCATGGCGCTCGTAGAAGTCAAAGTCCCGCAGTTGTCGGAATCCGTGGCCGAAGCCACCCTGTTGCAGTGGAAGGCCAAAGTCGGCCAGCCGGTCACGGCCGATCAAATCCTGATCGACATCGAGACCGACAAGGTGGTGCTCGAAGTGCCGGCGCCGGCCACGGGCGTGCTGGCCGAGTTGCTGGTGGCCGACGGCGGCACGGTGGTCTCGGATCAGGTGATCGCGCGCATCGACACCGAAGGCAAGGCAGCGGCTGCCGCCCCTGCCGCCAGCGCCAAGGCCGCCCCGGCCGCTGCGCCGGCCACTGCCCCGGCCGCCAGCCAGGCAGGGGCCAGCGCCGCCGGTGTGGCCATGCCGGCCGC
>JBGFRU010000006.1:0-90973 GCA_041694945.1 Pseudomonadota bacterium | reverse complement strand
CAACTGAGAAACGAGCTCGAAGCACCAAGTACGAACCGACCTCTGTGCCGGACGCCGCCCCTCAATTACACACCGGTTTCATGCGTCGCGGGTGCCGCGTTCGCGGAATGGATAACTGAGCAGCGACAGCGCCCCGAAGACAGCCATGGCGCCAGCCCAGATTCGATACAGATCATAGTCTTGCGCATGCAGCGTCCAAGCCAGCCAGAACGGACCCACGGCGATCAAAAACCAGGCCAACCCGTGCACCAGGCGATCACGAAACCCCAACAACTCGGCCACGAACAACAGAAAAAACCCCACGTACCAGGTGAAGGCCAGGCGGTGCAGATAAAAGTACCAGCCAAAGCTCAAGGGCGGCTCGAGCGAAACCGACAGGACCAACCGCACCGAATGCGCCAGCGCCGCCAGCGCCATGAGCAAAAACAGGCGCTCATTCAAGGTGCGCCACAGGTGCAGCGAGAGCAAGCCCATCAGCAGCGAGCTGATGAGCATCATCCAGGTGCCCTTGACCTGCCAGACTTCGAGCACCTGGTGGCGCTCGAACAGGCTGCCGTAGTAGCCGATCTGCAACGGCCACAAACCGCTGCGCTCGAGCAACTGGCCCTGCACCTGGATGTGTATCCGGTTTTGCTGCGGTTGTGGCTGCAGCAGCTGCGGGGGCAGGTTCACCAGATAGGGGAACCAGGCGCTCAGTATGTTGCGCTCGGGTGCGGCATACCAGCCGACCTGGTAGATCTCGTGGCCGTTGAGCAGCACCCGAAAGCGGGTGCCGACGCGCGGCAACAGCAGCGCCAGCCGGGTTTGGGCCGGGTCGTCGTAGTGCAGCGCTGCCGGCCAATCGAGCCGGTAGTCCACCCAGCCCGACCAAGCGGCGGGCTGATCGTCCAGAATGTGGGGCAGGCTCACCCGCTGCGGCGGCTCCTGCGGGTGCTGCGGCAGGCTCGCTTGCGCCTCGCGCAGGGTCACGGCGCCTTCGAGCCCCGCGGGTCGCGACACGCTGTGCAGCGCCCACAACAGACCCAGCAGCAGCAGCCCGACCCAGAGGTAATGCGGCACCCGCCTGGCGCTCTGCCCTGGGGGTGGTGGTGGCGCAGGAGGCAAACCAGCCCTCACAACAGGCCCCGGTCCTGTGCCGCACGCACCACCTGCACGCGGGTGTGCACCGCCAGCTTGCGGTACAGGTTCTTGATGTGCGTGCTCACGGTGGCGGTGCCGATGCCGAGCCGGCTGGCGATCTCCTTGTTCACGTAGCCTTGCGCCACCAGCTTGAGCACCGCGGTTTCGCGCTCCGACAGCGCCGGGTCTGCGGTGTCGCTGTCGGCCGCCTGCGCCGGGGCGTGGTTGCGCAACTGCTTGAGCAACAGGCGTGCCAGCAGCGGCGAAATGGGGGCGCCGCCGGCGCAGATCTGTTCGATCGCCTCGATCAGTTCGGCGTCGTTGCAGCCCTTGAGCACGTAGCCGGTGGCCCCCGATTGCAAGGCATGCACGAGGCGCGATTCGTCGCCAAACACGGTGAACACCAGCAGCTCGGCCTCGGGCTTGGTGAGCGTGAGCAGGCGCAGCATGTCTTCGCCGCGGCCATCGGGCAGGCCCAGATCGACCAGATAGACATCGGCCAAGCTGTTGGGGGCCATGACGCGGGCGTGCGAGTAGGTCGCGGAATGCCCCACCAGGCGCCAGTCGGGCCGCAGCGCCAAGGCGTGCTGCACGAACTGCAACACGGTGCGGTCGTCTTCGATCAGGTAGATGCGCGTGCAGCTGGGCATGCCGCGATTGTGGGCCAAGCTGGAACCACTCCCCTCCCCCAAACAGGGGAGCCGCTACTGCAGGCCGTGCGCGCCCAGCACCCGGTCCTTGAGCTGCGCCAGCCGGTCGCGCGCTTGCGCCGCTTGCTCGAATTCGAGCTTGCGCGCGTGCTCGAGCATCAGCTTTTCCAGTCGCTTGAGCTCGCGCGCCAGGTCTTTGGCGCTCATCTCCTCGATTTCGACCTGTTGCACCCGGGCCAGCTCGGTGCGCTGCGCCTGCTCGCTCGCCTTGTCGCTCTGCACCCCGTCGATCAAGTCCTTGATGCGCTTGACCACCCCGGCCGGCGTAATGCCGTGCGCGGCGTTGAAGGCCAGCTGCTTGTGGCGGCGGCGCTCGGTTTCATCGAGGGCGCGGCGCATCGAATCGGTGACGCGGTCGGCATACAGGATCGCCGTGCCATGGAGGTGGCGCGCGGCGCGCCCTATGGTCTGGATCAGGCTGCGCTCGGAGCGCAGAAAGCCCTCCTTGTCGGCGTCGAGTATCGCCACCAGGCTCACTTCCGGGATGTCCAGCCCCTCGCGCAGCAGGTTGATGCCCACCAGCACGTCGAACACCCCCAGGCGCAGGTCGCGGATGATCTCGACCCGCTCCACCGTATCCACGTCGGAATGCAGGTAGCGCACGCGCACGCCGTTTTCGCCCAGGTATTCGGTGAGCTGCTCGGCCATGCGCTTGGTCAGCACGGTGATCAGCACGCGCTCGCTGCGCTGCACGCGCAGGCGGATTTCCTGCAGCACGTCATCGACCTGATGCGTGGCTGGGCGCACCTCGAGCACGGGGTCCACCAGGCCGGTGGGGCGCACCACCTGCTCGACCACGCTGCTGGCGTGCTGGCGCTCAAAGTCGGCCGGGGTGGCCGAAACGAACACGCACTGGCGCATGCGGGCCTGGAACTCGTCAAACTTGAGCGGCCGGTTGTCGAGCGCGCTGGGCAGCCTGAAGCCGTACTCCACCAGCGTCTGCTTGCGCGAGCGGTCGCCGTGGTACATGCCGCCGAGCTGGCCGATCATCACGTGGCTCTCGTCGAGGAACATGAGCGCATCCGGCGGCAGGTAGTCGAGCAGGGTCGCGGGCGGCTCGCCCGGCGCCGTGCCCGAGAGGTGGCGCGAGTAGTTCTCGATGCCCTTGCAGTGCCCGACCTCGACCAGCATCTCGAGGTCGAAGCGCGTGCGCTGCTCCAGCCGCTGCGCCTCGACCAGCTTGCCCGCTGCCAGCAGCTCTTGCAGGCGCTGCGCCAGCTCGAGCTTGATGCCTTCCACGGCGTCGAGCACCTGCTCGCGCGGCGTCACGTAGTGGCTGCTGGGATAGACGGTGAAACGCGGGATGCGCTGGCGGATGCGCCCGGTGAGCGGGTCGAACAGGTGCAACGATTCGACTTCGTCGTCAAACAGCTCGATGCGCAGCGCCAGCTCCGAGTGCTCGGCCGGAAAGACGTCGATGGTGTCGCCGCGCACCCGAAACAGGCCGCGCGCAAAATCTTGCTCGTTGCGCTCGTACTGCATGCGCACCAGCTGCGCGATGGCCTCGCGCTGGCCCAGGCGGTCACCCACGCGCAGCGTCATGATCATGCGGTGGTAGCTCTCGGGCTGGCCGATGCCGTAAATGGCCGACACGCTGGCCACGATCACCACGTCGCGGCGCTCGAGCAGGCTTTTGGTGCACGACAGGCGCATCTGCTCGATGTGCTCGTTGATGGCGCTGTCCTTTTCGATGAACAGGTCGCGCTGCGGCACGTAGGCCTCGGGCTGGTAGTAGTCGTAGTAGCTGACGAAGTACTCGACCGCGTTGTGGGGAAAGAACTCGCGAAACTCGCTGTAGAGCTGCGCCGCCAGCGTTTTGTTGGGCGCAAAGACGATCGCCGGGCGCCCCAGCCGCGCGATCACGTGGGCCATGGTGTAGGTCTTGCCCGAGCCGGTCACGCCCAGCAGGGTCTGATAGACCTCGCCGGCGCGCACGCCCTGCACCAGCTGCTCGATCGCCGCCGGCTGATCGCCCGCCGGCTCAAAGGGCTGGAACAGCTCGAAGGGCGAGTCGGGGAAGCGCAGGCATGGGCCAGCGGCTGGGGGCGCGGCCGGGCTGAGCTCGAGAGGGTTTCCGGAGGCCGAAGACTCGGTCGCTTGCAGGCTCAAGGCAGGTAGGATGAACTGAAGAAGTGGGCATGGTAGCAGCCTTTGCGGCACGCCCAGGCTCGGCTACAGTAGAGCACAACCTCGGCTTGGGCATGGCGCCCAGGCTGACCCCCCATGCACCAACCCGCGCAGCCTACACCGTGTCGCCCACAACCCGAAACCCGGCACCAAACCCCGCCCCAGAGGCCCCGCCACCGGCTCCTCTGCACGCCCCACTGTGCCCGCTGTGTGGCCAAGCCAACGAATGCGCGGCCTCGGCCAGCGGCAGCTTTGACGGCCCGTGCTGGTGCACCGGCGTCAGCTTCAGCGCTGAACTGCTGGCGCAGGTGGCGCCGCAGCAGCAGCAGGCCGCCTGCATCTGCCGCCAGTGTGCCCAGACCCAGCCAGCGCCAGGGCTGCACAGCGCAGGACACCGGCCCGCTGCAGCAGCCGCAGCGGCTTCTTGACCTTGTACGCGCGCGCGCCGTGCAGCAGCACGCGCGAGATCTGGGTCTCGATCCAGACGGGGCTCATGCGGCCAGTGCAGCGCCGCCTGCGGGCAAGACCAACTCGGCGCGCAGGCCGCCGCCGTGGCGGTTGCTCAAGCTGACGCTGCCGCCGTGCTGGCGCACGATCTGGCGCACGATCGCCAGCCCTAGGCCGACGCCGCCGGTTTCGCGGCTGCGCGAGCCTTCGACGCGGTAAAAGGGCTCGAACACGCGCTCCAGCTCGGCCGCGGGCAAACCGGGGCCGAAGTCGTCGATCTGCACGCACAGCGACCGGTCGGCGCGCTCGAACAGGCGCACTTGGGCGCGCTGGCCGTACTTGAGCGCGTTGTCGATCAGGTTGCCCAAGGCGCGGCGCAGCGCCTGCGCTTGGCCCACGCAGGCCAGCTGCGTCGGTGTGCTCAGTTCCAGCTCGGCCCCCTGCTCGCGCAGGTCTTCCACCAGGCTTTCGAGCAGGGCCACCATGTCGATGCTGGCGCGCGGCTCGGGGTTGGCCTGGCCGTGCAGGAAGTCGAGCGCGCCGCCGAGCATGTCCTGCATCTCGTCGAGGTCGCGCAGCATGCGCTGGCGCAAATCGGCGTCGCGCAGCAGTTCGGCGCGCAAGCGCAGCCGGGTGACCGGGGTGTGCAAGTCGTGCGACACGGCGGCCAAAAAGCGCTCGCGCTCCTCGATCTGCGCGCGGATGCGCTGCTGCATGGCGTTGAAGGCGCGCGCGGCGCTGCGCACTTCGCTCGGGCCGTTTTCGGGCAGGGGCGGCTGGCGCAAGTCCTGCCCCAGGGCGGCTGCGGCTTGCGCCAGACGGCTCAGCGGGCGCACCGTCATGCGCGCCATGAACCAGGTCAGCGCCAGCACCAGCGCCAGCAACAGGCCCAGGTGCAGCAACAGGCGCTCGGGCCAGGCGATGCGGTCTTCGGGCGCATTGGCCTGCACCTGCAGCCAGTGACCGTCGTGCAGTTGCAGATAAAGCTCGAAGTCGAATCCGCGCGGCCCGGGCAGGCGGCGCGCCACGATGGCGCGCTCGGGCCCGACCGCCGCTTGCAAGCGGCGCATGAACGGCGCGCCCTGGCCCGCCTCGGGCAGCGGTGCCGTGGCCAGCACGGCGAGCCGGTGCCGTGGCGTGCTCAAGTCCTGCGCCAGGCGCTGGCGCGCGCCAGCGTCGGTTTGGTTGTCCAGCGCCCGATGCACCGAGGCGATGCGCTGCACGAACTGGCGCCCGACGTGCTCGCGCAGCGCCGCCTGGCGCTCGCTCAAGAACAGCGCCACCGCCAGCAACTGCAACAGCAGCAAGGCCGCCACCAGCAGCAGCAGCAAGCGCCCGAACAGCGTCTGCGGCCACAGGCTCAGGTGTCGCATTGCACCTCGCAGGCGAGCAGATAGCCCTGGCCGCGCAGGGTGCGGATCAGCGCTGGTTCGCTGCCGTCGTCGCGCAGGCGCTTGCGCAAGCGCGCCACTTGCACGTCGATGCTGCGGTCGTAGGCCAGCGCCTCGCGCTTGCTCACCCACTCCAGCAGTTGGTCGCGGCTGAGCACGCGCTGCGGATGCTGCAGAAAAGCGCGCAGCAGCCGGAACTCGGCCCCCGACAGCGGCACGATCTGCCCGTCGGGGGCGGTCAGGGCCAGGGTCGCGGTGCTCAGGCGCCAACCCGGGCCAAAGGTGTAACTTTGCACCGGCTGCGGCTCCAGGTTCGGCGGCAGGGCCTGGGAGCGACGCAGAATGGTCTTGATGCGCGCCAGCAGCTCGCGCGGGTTGAAGGGCTTGGGCAGGTAGTCGTCGGCCCCCATCTCCAGCCCCAGGATGCGGTCCACCGCGTCGCCGCGCGCGGTCAGGATCAGAATCGGCAGGCGCTGCGAGCGCGCGCGCAGGTTGCGGCACAGCGTCAGGCCGTCGCTGCCGGGCAGCATCAAGTCCAGCACCACCAGGTCGATGCGCAAGTGCTCCAGCGCCTGCAGCATGGCGCGGCCATCGGCCACGGTCGTGACGCGGTAGCCGGCCTGTTCCAGGTACTGGCTCAGCAGGCTGCGGATTTCGCGGTCGTCGTCGACGATCAGCACATGTTCGGGGCTTGCAGACATGGCGCCATGGTAAGGCCTGGCCGCTGCCCTGGCCGCAGGCTTATTTGTAACGCAAGATTGCAAAGCCCAGGCCTGCAAGCCCGGTTTACCTTTTGCCCACACTGGCGCAACACGCGCCGCCCAGCGCCGGGCGAAGATCGCCCTGCCATTTGGCGTCACCAGCTACCGGAGTAAAGCCCATGAAACCCATCCTCACCTCCACCCAAAGCGCCCGCGGCCTGCTGCTGGCCGCCACCCTGGGAGCGGCGCTGCTGGCCGCCCCCGCGCTGCACGCTGGCCCGCACTGGGGCGGCGAAAGCCACGGCGGCCTGTCGCCCTGGGGCCACGCCCTGGGTTGGGAACACGGCGCAGGCCCCATGGCCGGCAAACGCAACCCGCAGGCGCGCGTCGAGCGCAAGCTCAACCGCATGCGCACCGAATTGCAGCTCCAACCGGCGCAAGAAGCGGCCTGGAGCGCCTTTGCCAGCGCCGCGCAAGCGCAAACCCAGGCCATGCAGCAAGCGCGTCAGCAGCTTGGCGCACCCGCCGCCACCCTGCCCGAGCGCATCGAACAAGGCCAGCGCCTGGCTGCAGCGCGCACGCAAGGCCAGCAACAGGTGCAGCAAGCCCTGCTCAACCTGTACCAGACCCTGACGCCGCAACAGCGCGCCGTGCTGGACCGCAAAGGCATGGGGCGGCGCGACTGAACCGGCTGCGGCGTCAATCCGTAGGTCCTGGGTTCGAGCCCAGGTCGGGGAGATAGACACTGGAAGGCCGCTTGGATGGGGCAGGGAAAACTTGCACCCGCAGGTGGGCGCCCATGCTGGGCGCACCACAAAAACCCCAGGAGCCCAAGGCTGCTGGGGTGCTTGAAATACCACGGTTGGTAGGCGCGATTGGACTCGAACCAACGACCCCCACCATGTCAAGGTGGTGCTCTAACCAGCTGAGCTACGCGCCTGAGGTCGGTTGCAAGCCTGCGATTCTAGCACAGCTTTCTAGCGCCGGCGCACGCTGCGCACCCCGGCCACGTCTTGCAGCGCCGCCATGACGCGCTGCACCCGGCTGGCGTCGCTGACCTCGATCGTGAAGGTCATCCAGGCCACCCCTTTCACGCTTTGCGTCTGCACGCCGATGACGTTGATTTTCTGGCTGGCAAAGGCGTCAGAAATGTCGCGCAGCAGGCCTTGGCGGTCTTGCGCCTCGATCGCCACGTCGACAGCGTAGTGGGTGGCGACATCGCCTTTGGCGGCGACACCATTCCACTGCACTTCGATCACCCGGCCCGGGTGGCGCTGCGCCAGCGTGGCGTAGTCGGGGCAGTCGGCCCGGTGCACGCCCACGCCCTTGCCGCGCGTGATGTAGCCCCGGATGTCGTCGGGCGGCGCCGGTTTGCAGCAGCGCGCCAGCTGCGTCAGCACCGAGTCCAACCCCACCACCAACACGCTGCCCTGCGGGGCGCGGGCCGGGCTGTGGCGTGCCTTGCGCAGTTGCACCTCGTCCGGGGCTTGCAGCGCCGGGGCGGGGTTGAGCAGCTGCTCGACCGTGCGCAGCGTGATTTCCTCTTTGCCCAGCGCCTCGCACAGGCCGGCGGCGTGGTCGTAGCCGATGCGGTTGGCCAGTTCGTCGAGGTTGAGCGCGGTCTTGCCCTCGCGCTGCAACCACTTGTCGAGCAGCTCGCGGCCGCGTTGGATGGTGCTGTGCACCGCTTGGGCATTGAACCAGGCCCGCACCTTGCTTTTGGCGCGGTGGCTCACCAGGTAGCCCTGCTCTGGGTTGAGCCAGTCGCGTGAAGGGCCACCGTCTTTGCTGACGATGATCTCCACCGTCTGACCCGTTTGCAGCGGTGTGTTGAGGGCGAGCATGGCGCCATCGACGCGCGCGCCACGGCAGCGGTGCCCCAGATCGGTGTGCACGGTGTAGGCAAAATCGAGCGCCGTGGCCCCCTTGGGCAGCTCGACGATGGCCGCGTGCGGCGTGAGCACGTAGATGGCGTCGTCAAACAGCGGCTGCGTGGCTTGCTTGCGGCGCTCGCTCTCGACGTCGCTCTGCCAGGCCAGCAGCTGGCGCAGCACGGCGATCTTGGCGTCGTAGTCGGAATCGGCGTGCACGCCCGCGTAGCCTTTGCTGCCGGCCTCTTTGTAGGCCCAGTGCGCCGCCACCCCGTGCTCGGCGTGGTCGTGCATGGCTTGCGTGCGAATCTGCAACTCGAAGGCGCGGCCTTGCGCGTCGCGGATCACGGTGTGCAGCGACTGGTAGCCGTTGGGCTTGGGCTTGCCGATGTAGTCGTCAAACTCCTCGGGCAACGGGCTGTAGTGGGCGTGCGCGTAGGCCAGCACGCGGTAGCAGTCCTCGATCTGCGGCACCACCACGCGCAGCGCGCGCAGGTCGAACACCTGCTCGAAATCGAGCGCCTTGCCGCGCATTTTCTTGACGATGCTGTAGATGTGCTTGGGCCGCCCCTGCACCTCGGCGTCGATGCCCTGGGCGCGCAGCGCCCGTTGCAGGTGCTGGCGCACCTGTTCGACGTGGCTCTCGCGCTCGATCCGTTTTTCGTCGATCCGGCGCGCGATCTCTTTGTAGGTCTGTGGCTCGAGAAAGCGAAAGGCCAGGTCTTCGATCTCCCACTTGATCGGCCAGATGCCCAAGCGGTTGGCCAAGGGCGCAAACACGTGCAGCGATTCGCTGGCCAGGGCGGGGTCGGGGGAGATTTTGGCGGCGGCGATGTAGCGCAGCGTTTGCAGGCGCGAGGCCAGGCGCAGCAGCACCACGCGCAGATCGCGCGAAAACGCCAGCAGCATTTTGCGGATGTTTTCGTGCTGGCTGGCTTCGAGCTCGCTGGGGACGGCACGCTGGGCGCTGCCGGGGTCGGCCGCGCTGGCGCGTTCCAGCCGCACCTGCGCCGCCTTGATTCGCGTCTGGCGCTGCAACTGCACCAGCTTGGTGGTTTCCAGCGCCACCGCCGCCAGATCGCTGCCGAAGGCTTTGGTGATGAGCTCGCGCGGGCGGTTCAGGTGCTCACAGGCATAGACCAAGTAGGTGCAGACCTTGAGCTCGGCCCCGCCGCCGATGAGGTCGAGCACCGCAGCCACGCCGTCGGCATGGGCCAGCGTGTTCTCGCCGCTGTCGAGGGTTTCGCTGGCCAGCAGCGGCTCGGCAAAGGCACGCGCGCGCAGCACGGCGGCCTGCTCGTCGGCGGCGCGGGCCTGCCACTGCGCCGCCGCAGCGTCGTCGGCGGGGGCGGCGGTGGCGACAGGCGGATCGGGCGCGGGAGGAGCCGATCTCATGGCGCCAACAGAAATTCGCACACCGGCGCCACCTGTTCGGGGGCCACCAGCGTGGGCGCGTGGCCCACGCCCGCAAACTCGAGCAGGCGCGCGCGCGGGCCGCGCTGCGTCATGGCCAGCGCCGTGGCATGGCTGAGCAGGTCGGAATCGGCGCCACGCAACAGCAGCACCGGGGCCGTGATGGCCTCGTACATCTGCCACAGCAGCGCCTCGCCGGCGTGGATGGCGGCGCCCGCGCTGGGGTCTGGAGCGCCGCCCACGAACTCACCCGCCGCCACCAAGGCACGCAGCGGTTGCGCGATCGCCGGGTCGTAGTGCAGCGCCCAGCCGCCTTGCACCGGCCGCAGCATCGGGCGCGACAGGGCCAGCCACTGCTCGGGGCTGTGCGGGCCAAAGCCCCGATGCAGCTGCGCCAGCGCCTGCACCGCGTCTTGCTCGCTGGCATAGACCGCTTGCGTGCCCACATAGGTGGCGATGCGGCGCAGCGCGGCGGCCTCGATCACCGGCCCGACGTCGTTGAGCACCAGCCGGCGCAAGCCCAACCCAGGCTGGGCCGCCAGCGCCATGCCGATCAGGCCGCCCATGCTGGTGCCCACCCAGTCGATGGCCAGCTCGGCGGGCTCGGCACTGCCGGTGGCTGCGGCGTGGCTGGCGCGCAGGTGCGCCAGCAGCAGCGCCAGATCGGCGGCGTAGGTGGGCACGCCATAGGCGGCCGGGTCGGCCAGCCAGTCGCTGTGGCCGCGCCCGGCCACGTCGACGCACAGCACGCGCAGCGGCCGCTGCGCCTGCGCCAGCAACGCTTGCGCCAGCACGTCGAAGTCGCGCCCCTGGCGCGTCAGGCCATGCACGCACAGCACCACCTGCGCCGGGCCTTTGGCTGCCGCAGCCTCGCTGCCCCACTCCCACCAGGCGATGCGGCGCGATTCGCCGTGCGTGGCCAGCGGGCCGGGTACGGCCAGATGATGCAATACAGGTTCCATGTCGTAGCCTTGTCTCCCCAGGCGAGCGGCGCAGGGCACCGGCGACCGCCCAGCGCCATTGGATAATGGCACCTATCGTAAATCAAATGGAGACGGTTCATGCTCGCAAACAAGACGGCTTTGGTCACGGGTTCCACCAGTGGCATTGGCCTCGGGATCGCCAAGGCGCTGGCGCAACAGGGCGCGCACCTGGTGCTCAACGGCTTTGGCGACGCGCAAGCGGCCTGCGCCGAAGTGGCGGCGGTGGCCGCACCGGGGGCCCGGGTGAGCTACCAAGGGGCCGACATGAGCCAGCCGCAGCAGATCGAGGCCATGCTGCGCGCCGCCGCAGCCGAGTTTGGCCGCGTCGACATTCTGGTCAACAACGCCGGCATCCAGCACGTGGCCGCGACCGAAGACTTCCCGCCCGAGCGCTGGGACGCGGTGCTGGCGATCAACCTCAGCAGCGCCTTTCACACCACCCGGCTGGCGTTGCCGGCCATGAAGGCGGCCAACTGGGGCCGCATCATCAACGTGGCTTCGGTGCATGGGCTGGTGGCCTCGGCCAATAAGTCGGCCTATGTGGCGGCCAAGCACGGGCTGGTGGGCCTGACCAAGGTGGTGGCGCTCGAGACCGCCACCACGGGCGTGACCTGCAACGCCATCTGCCCCGGCTGGGTGCTGACGCCGCTGGTGCAAAAGCAAGTGGATGAGCGCGCCGCCGCGCTGGGCCTGAGCAACGAGGAAGCGACCAAACACCTGCTGTGCGAGAAGGAGCCTTCGCTGCAGTTCACCACGCCCGCAGAGCTGGGCGCGCTGGCGGTGTTTTTCTGCTCCAGCGCCGCCGACAACGTGCGCGGTGCGGCCTGGAACATGGACGGCGGCTGGGCGGCGCAGTAAGCCCGTCAGCGCTACCCGGCCGCTCTACCCTTGCTCAGGGCTGGTGCAGGATGCGACCCTGGGCGCGCGGGTAGGTGGCCGGGTCGATCAGGCCTACGCGCTGCAAATGCGCCTCGGTCGCCGCCAGGTCCACCGCCCCGACCACGCGCTCGGTACCCCGGCGCAGAATGGTGAAGTGGTCGCCGCCGTCGGCCAAAAAGCTGTTTACCGTGACGCGAAAACGCGCCTCTGGGCTGACTGGCTGGCCGCCAATGCGGATGCTTGCCGGGTCCACCCGGTCGCAGGCCGCGCCGCTGGCGCGCCAGGTGTAGCTCACGCCCTGCGAGACTTGCAGGACGCGGTTCATGGGTTGGCCGGCAAAGCCCGCGGGCAAGTCGAAGTCGGCGGGGGCCAGCGCCGCCGTGCAGCCGGTGAACTGCTGCTCGAGCAGAATTTCGATCTGGCGTCCGGTCAGGGTCAGGGTCACCAGGTCGTTGGAGAAGGGCTGCACCGTGAACATCTCGCCAAAGGTGATGCGCCCTGCCCCCTCGTTGCCGCTGGCGGCGTGGGCCAGGTCGGCGCGGATACCGCCCGGGTTCATGAACGCCGCCACGGCGGCGCCGTGCTCGGGGGCGCGGGTGGCATGGTACTGCGCGTCGGCGATCAGGTTGCCCAGGAACGACTCGCCCGCTGCGCTGGCGCTGCGCGTGAGGTCGGCGCTGTGCTGGCCGATGACCCGGTCGCGCAACGGGGCCGACAAGGCCGCGTAGCGCTCCACGATCGCGCGCACGCCGGCGTGGGCGGGCGCAGCGTCGTGGTGCGTGGGCACCTTGAAAACCGAGGTCTGCAGCATGGCCCCGGTGCGCGCGTCCAACGTCAGGTCGGCCACGGTGACGAAGCGGCCGTTGAAGCCGGCGTTGGTCACCGGCACGCGGCGCCCAGCGGCATTGGGCAGGTGGCAGATGTAGGGCACGTGGGTGTCGGCGGTCAGGACCAGATCGATCTCGTCGTCCAGGCGCGACACCAGCTCCACGATGCGCCCCTGCAGGTTGTTGCAGTCGTTGAAGGCCGGGGTGGGCGGGGTTTCGCGCCCGCCAGCGTGGATGGCGGCAATCAGGGTGCGCACCCCTTGGCGCCGCAGCTCGGGCACCAGGGCGTTGGTGCTGGCGGCTTCGTTGCGAAACTCAAGCCCGGCAATGCCCGCCGCCGACACCGCGCTGGGCGTGGTTTCGAGGATGGTGCCGATCACGCCCACACGCTGGCCCTGAAACTCGAACACGCGCTGGGCCGGGAAGAAGGGCTGGCCGGTGGCGCTTTGGATCATGTTGGCGGCCAGGCTGGTGTAGCGCGCGCCGGTGAAGGGCCGGCCCTCGGTGCAGCCGCGCACCGGGTGGCAGCCGCCGCGCTGCAGGCGCATGGCCTCGTGCTGGCCGCGGTTGAGCTCGTGGTTGCCAATGGCGTTGATGTCCAGCCCAATGGCGTTCATCACCTCCACGGTTGGCTCGTCGTGGAACAGCGACGACACCAGTTGCGAGGCCCCGACCAAGTCGCCGGTCGAGATGAAGATCGTGTTCGGGTTCGCGGCACGCAACTGCTGCACATGCCCGGCCACAAGCTCTGCGCCCCCCACTGGGCGGCCATCGATGCTGCCGGTCGGCCCGATGAGAGCGCCGTGAAAGTCGCTGATGCTGAGCACGCGCACGGTCACGGTCGGCTGGCCTGGAACAAGCGGCGCCGCCACAACCCATGGCGCCCATGTGAGAGCTGCGAAAAAAGCCGAGAAAAGGCCGACGCTTGCCAGCGCCAGCGATGTGAAAGTGCGTTTCATGCGAAGGGTGCAAAAATTTGAAGATGAGCGCGGCCCACTCGGACCAAGCCCCAAGCGCCATGCTGGCAGCGTTTTGGGACACCACGATGACAGCGCCCGCGCCTCGAGCGCAAGGCCGGCTCAGTGCAACTGCACCGCCCCGGACACCGTGATGTGCACCCATTCCGAGCCGGGCTCGGCGGGCAGCGCCACCTCGGCCGTATCCAGGCGGGCCGGCGCCGCCATCAGTAGGCGCGGACGCCCGACCCACTCGGGCTCCGCCGCGCTGATGACGACTTCGCGCAAGGTGTAACCGCTGAAACCGAAGTCGCGCGCCACCAGCTGGGCACTGGCGCGAAAGCGCTCGATGGCGGCGCTGCGCACCCCGGCCTCGAGCTGCTGGCGCGCTTGCGGGCTGAGCGTGAACTGCAGCTGCGACACGCTCAGGCCACGCACCTGTGCCGGCACCGCCGCCAGCGCCGCCAGATCGCGCCCCTGCACCAGCACCTCGGCGGCACCCAGCCAGCCCACGATCTGGCCCTCGGCGTTGTGGCGCGGCTGCAAGGTGAAGCCGCCCGAGCTGAGCTCGAATTCGCCGCTGCGTACCTGGGGCCGCAGCTGTTGCAGCGCCGCCTCGACGCTGCGGCTGAGCTGGCGCTGCAAGGCCACCGGGTCGGTGCCCTGCACGCGCTGGGCCAGTGTCAGGGTGAGCCAGTCTTGGCGCGCTTGCTGCCGCGCCGTGGCGCTCAGTTGCACCACGTTGTGGGGCAGCGGCTGCATGCCCGCTTGGCCGGGCTGGGCTTGCGCCAGGGCCGTGCCCGCGCCCAGCAAACCCAAGCCCAGGCTCAGCCCCAATGCCGCAACCGCCACGGCGTGCTTGAGGCGGCGAGGTTGTGAAACGTCGTTCAGAATCATCGATAGGCTCCTGGAAATCCGGCTGCAGACCGAGCACAGGCTCATCTGCCAGCCCCGGCACACCCCCCAGTGTGCCACCAAGCGCTCACGGCCGCCCCCCTCGAGGCAGCACACAAGCGCAACAACTGTAACGGCGCGTATCCCCCAAGCCGATCACGCACCCAACCTGGGCTGCCCGGTGTCACAATTGCCTTTGCCGCCCAAGCTCACGCACCCAAGCCTGCCATGCAATACGCCACCCCAGAACCGCCCCCCGCCCGTGCCGACCGCATCGTGGTGGTGGACGACGACGCCCGCATCCGCGAGCTGCTCAACCGCTACCTGAGCCAGCAGGGCTTCGAGGTCTTGCTGGCGGCCGATGCGCGCGCGCTCGACAGGCTGCTGCAACGCGAGACCTTCGACCTGATCGTGCTCGACCTCATGCTGCCCGGCGAAGACGGCTTGAGCATCTGCCGGCGCCTGCGCGCGGGCCGGCTACGCACGCCCATCATCATGCTCACCGCCAAGGGCGAGGACGTGGACCGCATCGTCGGGCTGGAGATCGGGGCCGACGATTACCTGGGCAAGCCCTTCAACCCGCGCGAACTGCTGGCGCGCATTCACGCCGTGCTGCGCCGTCGCCCCCCGCCGGAAGTGCCCAGCGCCCCATCGAGCGCGCACGAAGTGGTGCGCTTCGGCCCCTTCGTGCTCGACCTTGGGCAGCGCACGCTGCAAAAAAACGGCACCGACATCAGCCTGACCAGCGGCGAATTCGCCATGCTCAAAGCCTTGGTGCGGCATCCGCGCCAGCCGCTGTCGCGCGACAAGCTGGCGCAACTGGCGCGCGGGCGCGAGTTCGAGCCCTTTGACCGCAGCCTCGATGTGCAAGTCTCGCGCCTGCGCAAACTCATCGAAACCGACCCCGGCGCGCCGCGCTACCTGCAAACCGTCTGGGGGGTGGGCTATGTTTTTATCCCCGATGGCCACGGCTGATCCGCTGCCCCCCGCACCCGAGGCCAGCCGCCCACCCAGTGGCGTGGGCCTGAGCCTGTTTGGCCGCACTTTTTTGCTGCTCGGCGTCTTGTTGCTGGGTTCGGTGCTGGCCTGGTTTCAAACCCTGCGCACGCTCGAGGAAGAGCCGCGCGCGGTGCAAAGTGCGCAGCAGCTGGCCTCGCTCGTCAACCTGACGCGCGCCGCGCTCGCGCACGCCGACCCGATCGCGCGCATCTCGCTCGTCACCACCTTGTTGCAGCAGGAAAACCTGCGCATCGCGGTGCGCGAGCGCGCCGACACCCACCTGCCCTACGACCAAGACCGCCTGAGCCGGCGCATCAGCGCCGAATTGGCCCACATGCTCGGGCCGCAGACGCTGGTGGCGCGCCAAGTCAACGGCTTTGACGGCCTGTGGATCGGCTTTGAAATCGGGGGCGACAATTTCTGGCTGCTGGCCGATCCGGCGCGGGTGGGCCAAGTCGGCGGCGCCACGTGGCTGGTCTGGCTCGGCATTGCGGCGGCCTTGTCCTTGCTTGGAGCGGCGCTGTTTGCGCGCCTGATCAATCGGCCGCTGCTGCAGCTCAGCGCCGCCACGGCGCGCGTGCGCGCGGGCGACTTCACGGGGCCGCGGCTGGATGAAACCGAGGCCACGCACGAGATTCGCGCCGTCAACATCGGCTTCAACCGCATGGCCGAGCAACTGGCCAAGGCCGAGGCCGACCGCACGCTGATGCTGGCCGGCATTTCGCACGATCTGCGCACGCCGCTGGCGCGGCTGCGGCTGGAAATCGAGCTCAGCGTGCCCGACGACGCCACCCGGCAGCTGATGGCCGCCGACATCGAGCAGGCCAACGCCATCATCGACAAGTTCCTAGATTACGCCCGCGTCGAGCACACGCCGCAGCTGCAGCCGGTGGCCTTGGCCGAGCTGGTCGCCACCGCCTTGCTGCCCTACCAGGGCGCGCCAGACTGCGCGGTGGCGCTCGATTTGCCCCCCGGCCTGCGGGTGCTGGCCGAGCCGGTGGAGCTGCGCCGCGTGCTCGACAACCTGCTGCAAAACGCCTCGCGCTACGGCCGCAGCCCCGACGGCCTGCTGCGGCTGCAGATCAGCGCGGCCGCGGGGCCAGACCACGCCGTGACGCTGCAACTGGCCGACCAAGGCCCGGGCGTGCCGCCGCAACTGCTGGCGCGCCTGACCGAGCCCTTCTTTCGCGCCGACAGCGCCCGCACCGCCGCCAACGGCAGCGGCCTGGGGCTGGCGATCGCCGACAAGACGCTGCAGCTCATGGGCGGCGCACTCGAGCTGCGCAACGGCGTCGCCGGCGGCCTGCTGGCGCGGCTGCGTTTGCCGGCGGCTGCGGCGGCTGCACCCAGGGTTGCGCCGCTTTGACAAGGGGCGGCTGCGGCCCTGGGCGGTTGCGGCGCTGTGCAGAGCACGAACGCGCCCGCCAGCGCCTCAACCCACGCGCTGCAACAGCGCCACGGCCCGGCATTCGATCGCCAAGCCCTGCCCGACCGGCCCCATTTTTTCGGCGGTCTTGGCCTTGACATTGACTTGGCCCGGTTGCAGCCCCAGCACGGCCTCGATGCGCGCCTGCATCGCCGCCTTGTAGGGGGCCAGCTTGGGGGCCTGGGCGATCACGGTGGTGTCGAGGTTGAGCAGCAGATAGCCCTGCGCCGTCACGCGCTGCATCGCCTGCGCCAGCAACTGGGCCGAATCGGCGCCGGCAAAGCGCGCGTCGGTGTCGGGGTACAGGGTGCCGATGTCGCCCAGCGCCGCCGCACCCAGCAGCGCGTCGGTGATGGCGTGCAGCAGCGCATCGGCATCGGAATGCCCGAGCAGGCCACTGGGGTGCGGAATGTGGATGCCGCCCAAGATCAGCGGCCGCCCCGGCACCAGCGCGTGGATGTCCCAGCCTTCGCCGATGCGCAGGCCCAAGGGGGGGGTGGGGGCGGGGGTTGGCACCGGGTGGACTGGGTTCATGGCGGCGGGGGCCTGGGGCGTGGATGGGGCGGCCGGGCCGCATGGCGACGCGCTGCGCTGCGCTGGGTGCTGCGCCTGCCGCTGCGCCAGCAGCGCCTCGGCCAAGGCGAAATCGGCCGGGTAGGTGATCTTGAAGTTGCTCGCGCTGCCCGGCACCAGCAGCGGCTGGGCGCCGCTGCGCTCGATGGCGCTGGCCTCGTCGGTGATGCCGGCAAAGCCGCTGCCTTGGTGCGCCGCCAGCGCCGCGCGCAAAGCGCCCAGCCTGAACATCTGCGGCGTTTGTGCCAGCCACTTGTCGGCGCGCTCCAGCGTGGCCGCCACGCGGGGCAAGGGCGCGGGGGCGGCCGATGGCGCAACCGGGGCTGCTGGCGCGGCCGCCTTGAGCGTATCGGGCAGCGGCAGCGCCAGCAGGCCGCCCACCGGATCGGGCCAGCAGGCCGCAATCAGGCGCTCGATCTGCGCCGGCTCGATCAGGCAGCGCGCGGCGTCGTGTACCAGCACCCAGTCGGCGTCGCACGCCCCGGCGGCTGCCAGTTGCTGCAAGCCGTTGAGCACGGTCTGGGCGCGCACCGCGCCACCCACGGGCCAGACGCGCACCCGCGCATCCGGCGCCTGGTAGGCGGTGTCTCCGGGCGCCACCACCACCGCCACCCCGGCCCAGTGCGGCAGCGCCAGAAAAGCCGCCAGCGTGTGGTCGATCACGCGCTGGCCAGCGAGCAACTGGTATTGCTTGGGGGTGGCTTGATCCGCGCGCACGGCCCGGCTGCCGTTGCCGGCGCTGGTGATCAGGGCGTAGCAGCGCGGCGGGCCGTCACCGGCCCCGGCTTCGGCGGGCGGCGGGCAAGCGGGCAGGGTGGGCGCGGGGTGGTCGGTCACGGTGCCTCATTTTAGAATCAGCGGCTGCGCCACTGCCCCCCGCCAGACCCCCCGATGACCCTGCCCCCACTCAGCCCCGGCAAGCGCTTGCACCTGCCCCGCCCCCCCAGCAGCGCCGACGCCTTGTGGCTGGCGCAACTGGCCGAACGCGAACGCGGCACCGGCCGGCTCACCGCCGTGGTCTGCGCCGACGCCGCCGACGCCCAGCGCCTGCTGGAAGAAATCCCGTTTTTCGCGCCCGCGCTGCGCTGCGCCCTGTTCCCAGACTGGGAAACGCTGCCTTACGACAGCTTTTCGCCGCACCAGGACCTGATCTCGGAGCGCCTGGCCACGCTCTGGCGCATCGTGCAGCGCGACCGCGCCCAGGGCGCCGACCTGGTGCTGGTGCCCGCCACCACCGCGCTCTACCGGCTGGCGCCGCCGGCCTTTCTGGCCGCCTACAGCTTCGAGTTCAAACAGCAGCAACGGCTCGATGCGGCCCGCCTCAAGGCCCAGCTCACGCTCGCCGGCTACCAGCACGTGAGCCAAGTGGTGGGCCCGGGCGAATACGCGGTGCGCGGCAGCCTGATCGACCTCTACCCCATGGGCTCTGCGGTGCCCTACCGCATCGACCTGTACGACGACGAGATCGACTCGATCCGCACCTTCGACCCCGACACCCAGCGCAGCCTGTACCCGGTGCCCGAGGTGCGGCTGCTGCCTGGGCGCGAGTTTCCGCTCGACGAAAGCGGCCGCGCCAAGTTCCGCGCCCGCTGGCGCGAACTGCTCGAAGGCGACCCGAGCCGCAGCCGCCTGTACAAAGACATGGGCGCGGGCGTGGCCAGCGCCGGCATCGAGTACTACCTGCCGCTGTTCTTTGACCAGACCGCGACCGTGTTCGACTACCTCGGCAGCGCCACCACGCTGGTGCTGCACGGCGAGCTCGAACCGTCCTTCCAGCGCTTTGCGCTGGACACCGCCGAACGCCACCGCCTGGCCCAAGGCGACCCCGAGCGCCCGCCGCTGCCGCCCGAGACCCTGTTTCTGGATGCCGAAGGCTTCTACCTCGCCGCCAAGGCGCTGCCCCAGGTGGCGCTGCGCGCGCCCAAGGAACCGGCCGGCTCGCCCGCCCCCCACCCGGCGCCAGCCCCCGCCAGCCCCACCGCCGGCACCAGCCCGAGCGGATTGGGCGCCTTCGCGCCGCTGCCCGACCTGGCCGCCCAGCGCGCCGCCGACGACCCGCTCGAGCGCCTGAAAGCGCACCTGGCGCGCAGCCCCCGGCGCGCGCTGCTGCTGGCCGAGAGCGAGGGCCGCCGCGCCACCTTGCTCGACTTTTTGCGCGCCAGCGGCCTCAACCCGCCGCTGTTCGAATCCCTGGCCGACTTCCAGGCCAGCCCGGCCCCCGTCGGCCTGGCCACGGCGGCCCTGGCCAGCGGCTTTGCCTGGGTGCCGCACGACAGCGCCCCCAGCGGCATCGACTTCGTCACCGAAACCGAGCTCTTTGCCAGCCAGCCCGGCACCCGGCGGCGCAAAAAGCAAGAGCAGGTCAGCGACGTCGAAGCGCTGATCAAAGACCTGAGCGAGCTGCAGCTGGGCGACCCGGTGGTGCACAGCCAGCACGGCATCGGCCGCTACCGGGGCTTGCTCAACCTCGATCTGGGTGAAAAAAATGCCGACGGCAGCCCCGTGCTGCAAGAGTTCTTGCACCTGGAGTACGCCCAGGCCGCCGTGCTCTACGTGCCCGTGAGCCAGCTGCACCTGATCAGCCGCTACACCGGCGTGAGCGCCGACGAAGCGCCGCTGCACCGGCTGGGCTCGGGCCAGTGGGACAAAGCGCGGCGCAAGGCCGCCGAACAGGTGCGCGACGCCGCCGCCGAACTGCTCAACCTCTACGCCCGCCGCGCCGCGCGCGAGGGCCACGCCTTTCGCTTCCCGGCCAAAGACTACGAAGCCTTCGCCAACGACTTTGGCTTTGAAGAAACGCCCGACCAGAAAGCCGCCATCCACGCCGTGATCCAGGACCTCATCAGCCCGCGCCCGATGGACCGGCTGGTGTGCGGCGACGTCGGCTTTGGCAAGACCGAAGTGGCGCTGCGCGCCGCCTTCGTGGCGGTCAGCGGCGGCAAGCAAGTGGCCTTTCTGGCCCCCACCACCTTGCTCGCCGAGCAGCACTACCAGACCCTGCAGGACCGCTTTGCCAACTGGCCGGTGAAGATCGCCGAGATGAGCCGCTTTCGCAGCGCGCGCGAAATCACCGCCGCCCTGCAAGGCACCGCCGCCGGCACCGTGGACATCGTGGTGGGCACCCACAAGCTGCTGAGCGAAAAGACGAAATTCAAAAACCTCGGGCTGCTCATCATCGATGAAGAGCACCGCTTCGGCGTGCGCCACAAAGAGGCCATGAAGGCGCTGCGCGCCGAAGTCGACGTGCTCACCCTCACCGCCACCCCCATTCCGCGCACCCTCGGGCTGGCGCTCGAAGGGCTGCGCGACCTGAGCGTGATCGCCACCGCGCCGCAGCGCCGCCTGGCCATCAAGACCTTCGTGCGCAACGAAGGCAACGGCGTGATCCGCGAGGCCGTGCTGCGCGAACTCAAGCGCGGCGGGCAGGTGTACTTCCTGCACAACGAGGTGGATACCATCGAGAACCGCAAGCAAAAGCTCGAACAGTTGCTGCCCGAGGCGCGCATCGCCGTCGCCCACGGCCAGATGCCCGAGCGCGAGCTCGAGCGCGTGATGCGCGACTTCGTGGCCCAGCGCCACAACCTGCTGCTGTGCTCGACCATCATCGAAACCGGCATCGACGTGCCCAGCGCCAACACCATCCTCATCAGCCGCGCTGACAAGTTTGGGCTGGCGCAGCTGCACCAGTTGCGCGGCCGCGTCGGGCGCAGCCACCACCAGGCCTACGCCTACCTGATGGTGCCCGAGATCGACGGCCTGAGCAAGACGGCGCAGCAGCGTCTCGAAGCCATCGGGCAGATGGAGGCCCTGGGCAGCGGCTTCTACCTCGCCATGCACGACCTCGAAATCCGGGGCGCGGGCGAGGTGCTGGGCGAAAACCAGAGCGGCAACATGCTCGAGGTCGGTTTTCAGCTCTACCACGAGATGCTGGCCGAAGCGGTCGATGCCCTCAAGGCCGGGCGCGAACCCGATCTGCTCAGCCCCTTGGGCGTGACCACCGACATCAACCTGCACGCCCCGGCCCTGCTGCCCAGCGACTACTGCGGCGACGTGCACCTGCGCCTGAGCCTGTACAAAAAGCTCGCCAGCGCCCACCACAGCGCGCAGATCGACACCTTGCTCGAAGAGATCGTCGATCGCTTTGGCAAGCTGCCGCCGCAGGCGCAAACGCTGATCGACGTGCACCGCCTGCGCGTGCTGTGCGCGCCCTACGGCGTGCTGAAGGTGGACGCCACACCCGGCGTCATCCTCATCACCTTCCGGCCCAACCCGCCGCTGGACCCGATGCGCATCATCGAGCTGGTGCAGAAGCACAAGCACATCAAGCTGGCCGGCAACGACAAGCTGCGCATCGAGCGTGCCCTGCCCGAAGCCAAGGACCGGGCGCAGATGGTGCGCGACGTGCTGCGCTCGCTGGGGCAACCTGTCGCTGCAGCCACCGCATAGCGGCACACCCGATGCGAAGCAAATGTTCCTCAGTCGAAAGCTGGACAACTCACAATAAATTAGCTAGACTTAGCCAAACCAAGGAGTTAGCCATGCACACTGTCAACATGTTAGAAGCCAAGTCCAACCTGTCGCGTCTGGTGGAGTCTCTTGAGTTGGGCACCGAGCGCGAAATCATCATCGCCCGCAATGGCCGCCCTGCGGCCAAACTGGTGCCCATAGACACGGCAGCGGTCGCTCAACGTTTGGGTGTTGCCAAAGGCGCCTTTCAAGTGCCTGACAGCATCGACACGCACAACCCAGAAGTGGCCCGCCTGTTCCTGGGCCAAGCATGAATCTGCTGCTCGACACCCACATCGCCCTGTGGGCCATTACAGACGACCCAAAACTTCCCAGCTTGGCACGCGAATGGATCAGCCATCCACGCAACACCGTGTGGGTCAGCACCGCCAGCCTGTGGGAAATTGCCATCAAATACAGTCTGGGCCGGGGCGACATGCCGGTTTCAGCCCGTGAAGCGCTGGACTACTTTCAACGTTCTGGCTACCGCTTGTTGCCCATAGAGCCCGAACACACCGTTGCGCTGGACACACTCCCGCCTCACCACCAAGACCCTTTCGACCGTCTGCTGGTGGCACAGGCTCTCACCGAGCCCATGCGCCTGCTCACCCACGACACCCACGTGGCCCGATACAGCGACACCATTGTGTTTGTCTGATCAACCCATCACTCACACCCTCGAAAAGCATCCGAGTTGATGCAAAATGATGACCTCCTACCCATACAGGAGGCCACCATGCGGACCACCCTGACCATCAGCGACGACCTGTTCAACAAAGCCATGGCACTGGCGCCCGCCGGCATGGACAAGGCCGACCTTATCCGCGAGTGCGTCAAAGCCTTCATTCGCGAACAAAGCGCGCAACGCCTGGCCGCGCTGGGCGGCACGCTGCCCAACATCCAGCAAACGCCGCGCCGCCGTGAACCCGCCGGGTCCAAGCAGCCGTGAAAATTCTGGTTGACACCTCGGTCTGGGTGGCCCACTTCAAGCAGCGCAACGCCGCACTGGTTGACCTGCTGCTGCAAGGCCGGGTCGTCTGCCATCCCTATGTGATACTGGAGGTGGCCTGTGCCACACCGCCAGACCGCACCGAGGTCATTGACCTGCTGCGCGAACTGGAACCAGCCCCCACCGCCAGCACCGAGGAAATGCTGCACCTGCTCGCAGCCCACCAACTGTATGGCAAGGGCTGCGGCCTGATGGAGCTGGGCCTGCTGGCCAGCACCCTGATGCGCCCTGCCACCCAACTTTGGACGCTCGACAAGCGCCTGCAGGCCCTGGCCACCGAATTCCATCTGGCCTATTCACCGAAAATGTCACCCACCGCCTCACGCGGCCATTGACCTCATGCCTCAAAAACCCATTCTCCACATGCCCAGCCCAGCCGCCCAAAAGCTGGAACTGCTGCGTGAGCTGTTCCCCCAAGCCATCGAGGTCAACCCCGACGGCAGCGTGCGCGTCAACGCCGCCGCCATGCAGCAAGCACTCGACCCGGCCAACCCGGCCGGCATCCGCGTGGAAGAAGACGGTTACGAACTGCGCTGGGTCGGCAAGCGCGAGGCCTACCACAGCGCCTTCGTGCCAGCGCAAAAAATCGTGCAGCCCTGCCCCGCCGACAGCGTGGACTGGGAGCACACCGGCCACCTGCTCATCAAGGGCGACAACCTGGACGCGCTGCGCCTGCTGCGCCACAGCTACTTTGGCCAGGTCAAGCTGATCTACATCGACCCGCCCTACAACACCCAGAGCGACGCCTTCATCTACCGCGACGACTTCAGCGCCAAGCAAAGCCAAGTGCTGGCGCAACTGGGCTACAGCGCCGAAAACATCGACTACATCAAGAACATCTACGGCGCGCGCACGCACAGCGGCTGGCTGAGCTTCATGTACCCGCGCCTGCTGCTGGCCAAAGACCTGCTGCGCGACGACGGCGTGATCTTCATCTCCATCGACGACCACGAGCAGGCGCAGTTGAAGCTGTTGTGCGACGAGGTGTTTGGGCAGGACAGTTTCGTAAGCTCCATCGCTTGGAAAAAGAGATCTTCACCAGATGCGAGGGACACAATCGGATCGGTACACGATTGGCTACTTTGCTACATCAAAGAACCGGCAGCGATCAAAATGGCCATTGGGAAGATACCCCTTAGTACAGATCGGATTGACTCATTTAACAACCCAGACAATGATCCTCGTGGCCCCTGGGCATCGGTTGACATGACAGGAATGACAGGCCGCGCAACGAAGGATCAGTTCTTCACGATTACTTTGCCAAGCGGCAGAAAGATAAAACCGCCAGCGGGCCGAAGCTGGGGAGTCATTGAACAGACTTTTCTAAACCTCAAAACAGATAACAGAATCTGGTTCGGGCAGTCGGGCAACAACATACCTCGAATCAAAAAATTTCTTAACGAATCCACTGGTCAAGTGGTTCCAACATTTTGGGACATGACAGAGTGCGGTAGCAATGATGAAGCAAAAAAGGAAGTTAACAATCTCATGGAACGGGCTGATGTTTTTGATACGCCCAAACCCTTGCGACTGATCAACCGTTTGCTCACTGTCTCGACCCGACCAAACGATCAGTCAATCGTACTTGATTTTTTTGCAGGCTCTGGCACGACTGGGCACGCGGTTCTTACGAAGAACGCCGAAGACGGCGGCAACCGCAAGTTCATCCTGGTGCAGATTCCCCAGCCCATCGACGCCAAAAAACAAAAGGAAGCCCACGCCTTCGTGACCGAAACCCTGGGCAAGCCCGAGGCCACGATCTTCGAGATCACCGCCGAACGCATCCGCCGCGCCGGGGCCAGCCTCAAGGCGCAACACCCCACGCTGGACACCGGCTTTCGCGTGTTCGAGCTGGCCGACGACCCCGATGCGCTGATCCTGCAAAAACCCCTGGTCGATGCCACGCAGGACGACATTGCCGCCCTGCAAGCCACCATTGCCACGCCGCAACCCAGCCAGTTGCCCCGCATCCTCTACAACCTGCTGCTGGCCGAAGGGCTGCCCCTGTCCACCCGCATCGAGCTGCTGCGCGAGCAGGCGCTGTACCGCGCGGCTGACGTGCTGTTCATCCTCGAGGCCGTGGACACCGAGGACCTGCGTTCGCTGCTGGCACTATGCAAGGCCGAAGGCGCCCCCATCCAACACCTGAGCGTGTATGCGCCCTGGGTAGACGACAACAACTTCCTGCTGGGCACCAAGACGCTGCTGGAGTCGCTGGGCCTGTCGGAAGACAAGCTGCGGCTGCGGGGCTGAGTTCTGTGAACAGCGGCGCGGACAGCCACACCACACGAGGTGCACCATGAAAATTGCCATTGAGAACTTCGGCGCGATCAAAAAGCGCATCGAAATCGAACCCAGGGCGCTGACCATTTTTTGCGGCAGCAACAACACGGGTAAGACTTACGGTCTGTATGTGCTCAACGCACTGATGGATTCGCGATTCGTCGCGTCTTTCGATTGGGCAAGGCAACAGGCCAAGGCTTTGCTGGAGACACGGCGGCTGATGGTGGATCGGTCATCGTTGCTTGGGCCGGAAGCCATCAGACACGCGCAGCACAGCATCGCGCGCGACCTTAAGGACGGATTGCCTCGGTTCTTTGTAGCCGACGGCGATTTGACCGCAGAAACTGTGATCGACATCACCCTGTCTTTGCCTGAGATCGAGGCGCATCTGGCCAACTTTGAGTTCCAGCACTGGGAGCGGTCTAACACGCCGCAAAAGGGTTTGTTGGATCTGTCTTGCAAGCTCTCAGAGGACGGTCAACGTGTCGGGATCAGCCTAGAGGGAGACTGGACCAGCGCAGCCCAGGTCGAGCGCGCATTTAACAACTTCTTGATGGAGCTGTATTGCCCGATCCGTCAGGGCCGCGCCCTGCTGCTGCCCGCAGAGCGCAGCGGCATCAACCTGTTTTTCAGGGAGCTGAATTCGCGCCGGGCTGCGTTGTTTCGCCACGCAACCAGTCAGACCCTCGATACCAATGAGTTGCTCAAGGACATCCTTGTATCGCGCTATCCGCAGCCGATTCATGACTACATTGAATTCATGACGGCCCAACCTGAGATCAAGCGCCAGACGAGCGAGAAGTTCGCAGACATGGCCGCATGGTTGCAAAAAGAAGTACTGCGAGTGAAGTACAAGGTGGATCGCTATGGTGACATCAGCATTGCCCCGCTGCGCAGCAAGACCGAGCTGGGCTTGCACTTGGGTTCTTCAACAGCCAAGACGTTCTTCGGTCTGTGGTCGTACCTCAACCATCTGGCACAGTCGGGCGACTGCCTGATGATCGATGAGCCAGAGCTGAACCTGCACCCGCTGAACCAGCGCAACATCGCCCGCTTGCTGGCCGAGCTGGTCAACCGCGGCATCCGCGTGGTGGTGAGCACCCATTCCGACTACATGGTGCGCGAGTGGGGCAATCTGGTGATGCTGAGTGAAGACTTCCCCGAGCGGGACGCGATAGCCAAGCAGCACGGCCTGAACAGCGCGCAGTGGCTGGCTGCCGACAAGGTGCATGCCTATGAGTTCCACGCGGGTGGAGTTGAGCCCATGGCTGTGAACGCGGGCAGTGGCATCCGCACTCCACTGTTTGACGAAAGCATCGAACAGCTCAATGCGGCAGCGCAGGACATCTACTTTGCCGTGCTGGCGGCCAGACCGCCGAAGCCAGAACCAACAGAAACAGGCAACGCACGCAAGGGGAAGGCATGACGGAGAACGAATATTTTGACGCACTGCGCGATGTGCTCCACCCACCGCTAAGGGACGGGCAAAAACTGGTCGGCGGGCACTTCGTGATTGAAGAAGCGGGGCAAACCTCGTTCGTGCTGAACGTGAGTGGCTTGGCCACCCACGAGGCCATCAAGCTGGAGGCCATCAAAACCGACTGGCCGTGCTTTCGTGGCAAACACAAGTTCGCCCACCGGCGTTGTGATCGCATCGTGGTGACCTGGAACCCGACCAAAGCCATCCCACAGTTTCTCATGGTTGAACTCAAGAGCGGCAACTCCGGCGGAGCGCATCAGCAACTGGGGGCGTCGCTGGCGTTTTGCCATTTTCTGCATCACATGATTTGCGTCGGACAGGCCGCACCACCCACCCCGGCATTTGTTGCCATCACAGTGAAGACGATGCCGTTTGCCCAGAAGCTAAGCAGCACCCCAACCCTGCCGCCCTGGACGACCAAGGGCATTCATCCTGCATGTCGGCACATGCACTTTGACCGCTCGCGTGGATCGCTTCCCATGGCTGCTGTGTTTGCTGCTGCGTGAGAACTCAACCATGGCCGCCCAATTCCAATACATCCGCCTGGCCCACCAGGCGCAGGCCGTGGACAGCATTGCCGACGTGTTCGCCGACGTGCGCTTTGTGTCGCCAGCCGGTGTGCATGCCAACCCCACCTACGTGCCGCACGAGGCGTTCAAGACCCTGCGCGCCAACATCGAGCGCATCCGGCAAGGCAACCAGGTCAATGCGGGCGCGGTGGAGGTGGCCTCCACGCTCACCCCGGCCCTGTCGCTGGACGTGCTGATGGAAACCGGCACCGGCAAGACCTTCACCTTCATCGAAACCATCCACCGGTTGCACCAGAAGCACAGGCTGTCCAAGTTCATCGTGCTGGTGCCCAGCAACGCCATCCGCCAGGGCACGCTCAAAAGCCTGCAAACCACGGCCGCTTTTTTTGCGCGGGAATACGACAACCAGAAGATCAACGTCGTCAACTACTCCGACAAAACGGTCAACCGCTTCATCCACGCGGCGAACCTGGGGCTGACGGTCATGGTGGCCACCTACCAGTCGTTCGCAGGCGACGGCAAGCTCATCAACAAGCGCGGCGTGGAGGCCAACCTGTTCGGCCAGGCCAAGAGCTACATGGAGGCGCTGGCCGCCATCCGCCCGGTGCTGATCATCGACGAGCCGCACCGTTTCGAAGGCAAGGTGGTCCAGGCGTTTCTGCCCCGGTTCAATCCCCTCTTGACCATACGCTTTGGCGCCACCTTCAAGCGCGACGAGTTCCGTAACCTCATCTACACGCTGGACAGCCTGGAGGCCTTCCGCCAGCGGCTGGTCAAGGGCATCACCGTGGATACGGTGGGCACGGGCACCGATATGGGGCAGACCTTGCTGCTGACCCAGGTGACCGGTGCCGCCAAGGAGCGCACGGCCCACCTGAGCTACCAGACCCCGGCGGGCAAGACCGCCGCCATCACCCTGCAGGCCAAAGACAACCTGGGCGCCAAGACCGGGCTTGCCCACCTGGACGGGCACGTGGTGGAAAGCGTGACCAGCAAGGAGCTGGTGTTCACCAACGGTTTTGCGCTGCCGCTGGGCGAGCCCACCGGCTTTGGCATGTTGGCCGACGAGGTGCAGTCGCTGCTGATTCAGCGCGCCATCGCCAACCACTTCGAGCGGGAACAAGCCCTGTACAAACGCGGCATCAAGGCCATCAGCCTGTTCTTCATCGACGCGGTGGCCAAGTACCTGCCTGCCCCTGGCAGCGGGCAGCGCCCAGCCGTGTTGCGCGACACCTTCGAGCGGCTCTACCAGGTGGAATTGACCAAGGTGCTGGCCAGCGCAACCCTGGACCCCGGCTACCGCGCCTACCTGGAGCGCACGGCGCAAGACGTGAGCCGCGTGCACAGGGGCTACTTTGCCCGCTCCAACAGCGAAAAAGGCGAAGAGGAAGCCATCAAGCTGATCCTGCAGGACAAGGAAAAGCTGCTGTCTTTCGACACCGATTTGCGCTTCATCTTTTCCATGTGGGCGCTGCAGGAGGGCTGGGACAACCCCAACGTGTTCACCCTGTGCAAGCTGGCCCCCAGCCATTCCAGGATCAGCAAGCTGCAGCAGATCGGACGCGGCCTGCGGCTGGCCGTCAACCAGCAACTGGAGCGGGTGCAGGCCACTGACGCGGCCTTTGACGAAATCAACGACCTGATGGTGGTGGTGCCCGCCAGCGAAGGCGACTTTGTGCGTGCCATTCAGGCCGAAATCACCGAGCACAGCGTGCGCCGCGTGGCTGCTGAGTTTGACGATGCGGTGCTGGCCGAGTTTGGGGTGGCTGTGAGCACGCGGCAAGCCAACAAGGTGCTGGACGCCCTGGCGGAACTGAGGCTGATCGACCTGGACGACACCACGGGTCGCGCCACCTTGCGCTGGGAGCGCGCCGAATACCAGGCCAGGCGCGAAGCCATCACCGCTGTGCTGGGCCGCATTCCCGGCATGAGCCCCGACAACGTGCAGAACATGATCCGCTACCTGGACCTGTACTACGAAGGGTCCGGGCAAGTCAAGCGCAAACAGACCCAGCCAAGGCCCACGCTCGAGGTGCGCCAACCGCTGTTCCAGCACTTCAAGCCGCTGTGGGACAACCTCAACCGCCATGCCGTGGTGCGCTACAGCGTGGACACCCCCCAACTGGTGGACAAGGTGCTTGCAGCCATTCAAAAGCACTTCGAGCTACCGCCGCTGTCGATTGGCATCACCCGCACCACCGACGTGGAGACGGTACAGGCTGCGCGCAGCACGCAGGGGCTATACACCATCAAGCCCCACGCCGTGTACTCCATGGCCCAGTTCATGCGCGAACTGGCCAACCAGACGCGGCTGTCCTTGCACACCGTCAGCGAGCTTCTGCGCCGCATGCCCGCCGACAAGTTCAACCAGATCAAGCACAACGAGAACCGCGCCCTGCTGACGCTGCGCAACCTGATCCAGCGCTGCATCCACGAGCTGATGGTCAACAAGATCAGCTATGAGTTGCGCGAAATCCGCGTGCAAACCGCCTTGACCGACCAGACCGGCAACTTGATGAAGACCATCCCCGCAGCGCTGTGTGGCGTTGAACTGCACGACGTATCCAACCCCGCCGTGCGAGCACGTTCACTCTACGAAAACCCCGTCATGCCGGTGGACAGCCAGATCGAGCGCGACACGGTGGACCAATCCAACCAGCAGCAGATCACCGTGTTTGCCAAGCTGCCCAAGATCAACATCCCTACCCCTGTGGGCAACTACAACCCCGACTTTGGCTACGTCATTGCCCACCAGGGCCAAGCCCAGGCGCTGTACCTGGTGGTGGAAACCAAGGGCTACGACCATTCACAAGACATACCGCAGCGCGAGCAATGGAAGATCGACAGCGCCCGCCAGTTCTTCCAGGCCCTGCGGCACCAAGGCATTGAAGTCCACTTCAAGACCAAAATCAACCACACTTCGCTGGCGCAGGTATTGCACCAGATCGACCCCAGCCTGACTTCCACCTCCCCATGACTCCCCAGGAATTCGCCCCCGGCCTTGTGATTCAGGGCTTCACTCCCCCCTTGAGCCTGCGCGACTTTGGGCTCATCGCCTTCGACATGGACTCGACGCTGATCAACATCGAGTGCGTGGACGAGATCGCCGATGCCGTGGGCCGCAAGGCCGAAGTCGCGGCCATCACCGAAGCCGCCATGCGCGGCGAGTGGCCCGACTTCAAGGACAGCCTGCGCCGGCGCGTGGCCTTGCTCGAGGGCGTGACCGTGGCCGATATGGAGCGCGTCTACACCGAACGCCTGCGCCTCAACCCCGGCGCCGCCGAGCTCGTGACCGCCTGCCGCGCCGCCGGGCTCAAAACGCTGCTGGTCTCGGGTGGCTTCACTTTTTTTGCCGAGCGCGTGCGCGCCGAGCTGGGCCTCGATTTCGTGCGCGCCAACGTGCTCGAACTGCGCCGCGGCCCGAATTGCGGCGCCCTGACCGGGCGCTTGCTGCCCCAGTGCTGGGGGGAGATTTGCGACGGCGCCGAAAAACGCCGCACCCTGCTCGAGGTCGCCAGCCTGCTGGGGCTGGAGCCGGCGCATTGCATCGCCGTCGGCGACGGCGCCAACGACCTGCCGATGATGGCCGCCGCCGGCCTGTCGGTGGCCTACCACGCCAAACCGGCGGTGCGCGCGCAGGCCATGGTTTCGATCGAGCACGGCGGGCTGGAGCGGCTGCTCGAAGTGCTGCAGCCCTGATGCACCCCCTTCAGCGCGGCTCGGGCACGCTGGGCAGCCCGGCCAGCGCCATGGCCAGTTCCTGCTCGTCGTAGGCCTCGTCCTTGAGCTCACCGGCAAAGTACTTCTGGTACGAGGCCATGTCGAAGTGACCGTGGCCGCACAGGCCAAACAGAATCGTCTCGGCGCGGCCCTCGCGCTTGCAGCGCAGCGCCTCTTCGATCGCGCCCTTGACGGCGTGATTCGCCTCGGGTGCGGGCACGATGCCTTCGGCGCGCGCAAACGCCACCCCGGCGGCAAAGCATTCGCCCTGGGTGTAGGCCACGGCCTCGAGCAAGCCCAGCTCCTTGCAGTGGCTCACCAGCGGCGCCATGCCGTGGTAGCGCAAGCCGCCGGCGTGAAAGCCCGGCGGCGTGAAGGTGCTGCCCAGGGTGTGCATCTTGGTCAGCGGCGTCAGGTGCCCGGTGTCGCCAAAGTCGTAGGCGTACCTGCCGCGCGTGAGCGACGGGCAGGCCGCCGGCTCCACCGCCACGATGCGCGCCTTGCGGCCGCCGCGCAGCGCGTCGCCGATGAACGGAAAGGCCAGACCGGCAAAGTTGGAGCCGCCGCCGGTGCAGCCCACCACCACGTCGGGCCAGGCGTCGGCCATCTGCAATTGCTGCATCGCTTCCAGCCCGATCACGGTCTGGTGCAACAGCACGTGGTTGAGCACCGAGCCGAGCGCATACTTGGTGTCCTCCAAAATGCATTATCGCTTGCGTTGACTAATGTTGACGAAACTCAGGAAAATCAAAGGTTTAACGAATTACTGGCTTTCTTGTCAAGTATCAAATCGTTGATTAAAGATGCTCTAAAATGCGCTTGACTGCATACACAGCGCATACTTGAAGCGATGCGCGTACCCAAAGACGGATCGCACCATGAGCAACACTACCGCCCCTGCCGCCCTAACCGTTAGCCGCATCGAAGCCGCCACCTGCCCAGCAGGTAAGCAGCAAGTTTTCCTGATTGACAAGACCGTGCCGGGCTTAAAGCTGCGCGTGACCAGCGGCGGGGCCAAGTCGTTCGTGTTCGAGGCGCGGGCTAAAGGCTCCAACACCAAGCGCTACACCATCGGCGATGCCGCCTCTTGGACGCTGGGCGCGGCCAGAGCCGAAGCGCGCCGAATGCGCGTGCTCATGGATCAGGGTATCGACCCCAAGCAAGAAGCCCGCGAACAACAGGAGCAAGCGGTAAGAGAGCAAAACGAGCGTGCCCGTGAACTGCTCACCGTTGGCGCGCTGTGGAGCGTTTATGTGGCTGAAAGAAAGCCCTTTTGGGGGGAGCGTAGCTTTATTGAGCACGGCAAAATGTCCCAAGCTGGCGGCAGAGCCTACAAGCGTGGCACCGGCAAGACCACGATACCGGGTCCGCTGTTCCCGCTGATGGGGCTGCGACTGGCTGAACTCAACGCAAAGACTATAGAGGCCCATGTCAAGCGTGAGGCCCAAACCCGCCCTGCTCGCATGCGCCTTGCGCTGCGCATGTTTAAGGGCTTTCTGAATTGGGCTGCTGCTGAGGGACACGATGTGGATTCGGGAGCCATCCTGTCACGCAAAGCCCGAGAAATCGTTGGGCCTCCTGGCGTGAGAAGTGATGCGCTGGAGCGCGGCCAGCTTGCGACATGGTTTGCCGCCGTCAAGGCCATCACGAACCCAGCAGTTCACGCCTACCTGCAAGTGCTGTTGCTCACGGGCGCCAGGCCCGGTGAAGTGCATTTGCTGCGCTGGGAAGATGTGGGCTTTCCGTGGAAGACCCTGACCATACGCGACAAAGTAGAGGGTGAGCGCACTATTCCCTTGACGCCCTATGTGGAGCATCTGCTGAACGCCCTGCCCCGGCGCAGCGAATGGTGCTTTTCAAGTCAATCCAGTATGCGCCCCACGAATGCTGCCAACATGCACAGCAGAGCCTGCGCCAGCGCCGGGCTGGAGGGACTGACCCTGCATGGGTTGAGGCGCAGCTTTTCTACACTGACCGAATGGCTGGAAACACCTGCCGGGGTGGTGGCGCAGATTCAGGGCCACAAACCCAGCGCCACGGCTGAAAAGCACTATAAGCGCCGCCCGGTGGATCTGCTGCGCGTCCACCATGAGCGCATCGAGGCTTGGATTCTGGAGCAGGCCGGGGTAGCGGTAGCGCCAGCAACGGCGCAGCCACTCAAAGGATAAACCATTGGTCTTCATGCAATCGCCTTGGCTACAGACTCCTGTTCTAGGTGCACCCAGTCCACTATGTCATCGCTGGGGGTGTAGCCCGCTACCAGTTGCTGCATCAGCAGCCGAATCACGCCCACGTCGTTCACGTTCAACGCCAGTTGCAAGGCCTTCAGATGGACCTCAAACGCTGACCACGGCATGAATTCTTCGTGTGCTTTCATGATGCGCGGGTGCATGGTGCGCTCGGGGTTGTCACCGATCAGCAGCTCTTCGTACAGCTTCTCGCCGGGGCGCAACCCGGTCACTTCCAGCGCAATGTCCCCCTCGGGGTTGTGCTCGTCCTTTACCGTCAGGCCCGACAATTCCACCATGCGCCGCGCCAAGTCGATGATCTTGACCGGCTGGCCCATGTCGAGCACGAACACGTCGCCCCCTTTGGCCATGGCACCTGCCTGAATCACCAGTTGCGCGGCTTCGGGGGTGGTCATGAAGTAGCGCGTCACCTCGGGGTGGGTAAGCGTCACTGGGCCGCCATCGCGGATCTGCTGGCGAAACTTGGGCACCACCGAGCCCGACGAGCCCAGCACGTTGCCAAAGCGCACCATGCTGAACCGGGTGCCATCTCGGCCTTCTTCTTTGGAGCGGGCGGCAAGGGCCTGCAGCGCCATTTCGGCCAACCGCTTGCTCGCCCCCATCACGTTGGTGGGTCGCACCGCCTTGTCGGTGCTGATGAGCACAAAGTCGGTCACGCCGTGGTCGGCGGCGGCCAGCGCAGTGGTCAAAGTGCCCAGCACGTTGTTCTTGATGCCGGCTGCCGGGTTGTGCTCCACCAGCGGCACATGCTTGTAGGCGGCGGCGTGGTACACCGTGTCGGGGTGCCAAGTGGACATGATTTCGCGCATGCGGTCATCGTCTTGCACCGAGACCAGCAGCGGCACCAGGGCCACCCCGCGCGCCTGCGCCTTGGGCTCCAACTCTTGGTGCAAAGTGTAGAGCGCAAATTCGCTCTGCTCGATCAGCAGCAGTTTGGCTGGCGTCACAGCCAGAATCTGGCGGCAAAGCTCGCTGCCTATAGATCCCCCAGCACCCGTCACCAGCACCACTTTGCTGCTGATGTTTTTGGCCAGTAGGATGTGGTTGGGCATCACGGGTTCGCGGCCAAGTAGGTCGTCGATATCTAACTCGTGCAGGTCGACCGTGCTCACGCGCCCTTGGGCCATATCGTTCAAGCTGGGCAGCGTGCGCACCGCCACGCGAATGGGGCGCAGCTGAGCCAAAATGGCGTTGCGCCGCTGCCGCCCCAGCGACGGCATGGCCAGCAACACCGTGCGCACACCACGCGTTTGCACCAGCCCAGCCAAGTCGTGCGGGCTGTGTATAGGCAGACCATTGAGCACATGGCCATGCAGGCGGTCGTCGTCGTCCAGAAACGCGATCACCTGCATCTCGGAGTTGTTGGCCATGGCCGTGGCCAATTGGCGTCCCGTGTCCCCAGCGCCATAAATCACCGCTTTGGGCAGGTTCATGCGCGCAAAAATGGTCTGGTATAGGCCGCCCAACCAATAGCGGGCCAGCGCCCGCGAGGCCCCTACGGCCAGCAGCAACAGCATGGGCTGGATAATGCCCACGCTGCGCGGCATACCGGGCAGGCCTATGGCTGTCACAACCGTGGCGTACAACAGAGCGTACAAGGCAAAGGCGCGCAGCACCATGCGCATGGCCGCCGTGCCCGAGTAGCGGAATATCACCCGGTAAAACCCATGAGCGACGAACAGCGGCAAGGCGATGGCCACCGACGCCGCTATCGCCCACATAGGCTGGAAAAGCCCATCGCCCGACAAACGCACCCACTCATCCAGACGCAGGTAGAACGCGAGCCAAACCGTCAGGACGATCAAACTGGCATCCACGGCCAGCGCGACCGCGCGCTTGGCAGGGCGCGGCAGGGCCAGCAAGGGGAGCGCCAGTTTTAACGATGGCATGTTTTAGCTCCGCACGTGCTGCTCGACAGGCGAACAGGGTTCAGGTCTGCCGGCCCCCAAGAGCAGCACCGCCAAAACGATTGGCAAATAAGCCGCCAACACGAGCGCAACCGACCATGCTGGCCATAGCACACACGCCCAAGCCAAAGGTGCAAGCCACAAACCATTGACCCCAGCCACAAGCAAGGTGACTGATCGATGACCAGTCTTGCGGTCGCCCTGCCAGCGCCGGGACAAACGTTGGTAGGCATGGCTGCGGTGCGCTTCATACCAACGCTCGCCGCGCAGGATGCGGGTAAGCAGCGTGACGCTGGCATCGGCCACAAACACCGCCGCCAGCACCAGCCAGACTGCGTAACTCAACCAATCGGCTTGAACAGAAAGCAACGCCAGGGCAAACACCATGAACGCCAGCCAAGTGCTGCCCACATCGCCCATGAAGATTTTTGCGGGCGGCCAATTGAGCAGCAGAAAACCCAACGCTGCCGCTGCGACGCACAGCATCCACAGCCAAACAGGATCATTTACTGCCTCTGGCACTGCCCACACCGCCAACACCCCACCGGCCAGCAACATGAAGACCGCCTGCACACCGGCAATACCGTCGATGCCGTCCATGAAGTTGAAGAGGTTGATCCACCACACGCCGGCCAGCAGCAACAGCGCGAACAACACCCAACCCATCAGTGTCAAGTGCAGCCCCCAGCTCAAGATCAAGGCCGGCAAATCACCCAGTACAACCAGCAGCGCTGCGCAAACCACCACCTGAACCCCAAACCTTACCCGAGCGGGCAAGTGCGCTACATCATCGCGAAGCCCCACCGCAGCCAGCACAGCAGCAAGCCCGAGCACCCACCCACCGACCATCCAACCAAAAAACAGCACCAAGCCGAGGCCGCCGAGGCTGCCTGCCACCACAATGCCCAGACCGCCGCCGTTTGGGGTAGGCCGCACGTGTGACGAACGGTGATTGGGAATTTGCACCAAGCGAAGAGCTTCGGCACGGCGAAGCACCCAAACCGACACGCACCAAGCAAGCAAGGTGATCGCAGCAAGCAGGGCAACCATGAGAACCAACACGCTCATTGCTGCACATCCTTGGCTGTAAGGGCAAAACCCCTGGGCTTGAAGCCCAAATCGCGTGCGGCGTCTGCATGGTCGAACACCATATCGCTGTTCATGCGCTCGGCCATGGCCGCCGACCAGTGCCGATAACGCGGCAGGCAACACAGCATAGACACGGCCACGCGAAAGGCCCACAGAGGCACGGTGACAAAGCGCACAGGCCGACCCAGCGCGACAAAAACACGCGCAACCATTTCGCGATACGGTAAGGTTTCGCCACCAGAGAGGTTGTAGGCGCGATTCGCCGCATCTAACGCTTGCAAAGCTGCCACACAAGCCGCCGCCACATCTTCGACATGTATGGGTTGGCGCTGGCCTTGAGCGCGGCCCAGCAAGGGAAAGAAGCCAAACCGGCAGACAAAGCGCGCCATCTCAGTGATGTTCTTGTCTCTCCCCAAACCATAAATCAGCGTGGGCCGCAAAACCACCCATTCGATACCACGCGCCTCAGCCCACGCCTGCACCCGAGCCTCGCTCTCGCTCAACTTTGCAGCCATGGCAGTTTCTGCCGGATCGCAAGAGGCCACTTTGGTGAAACGGCTGGTGGAAGACAGCGCCACCACGCGCCGTGCGCCACTGGCCTCGATGAGCGAAAAATAATCTGGCAACACCCAGATGGGGGCCACACAAATCCAGGCACCGATGGAACTCGCCTTTTCGGTGCCATTGGTGACCCACGTTGGTAGACGCCTCCACTCTACGGGAGCGCCCTGAATAGGAATCTGATTTTTGCGGCTAAAGGCAACGACACTGTGGCCCATACCCTGCAGATGAGGGATCAGACAGCCCCCAACGAAACTACTTGCCCCAAGAACGCCCACCTTGGAATCAGGCACGCGCGCCCCCCTTGAACAAACCCTTAACTTGCGCAAATACCAGCCTTGCAGCAAAGTAAGCAGACACCAAGCCAAAACGCAACCAGACACCCAATACAACCAGCCACCAAAGCGGACCCGGGTACTGCTTTCTGAAAAACTTGTTATAGAAGCGCAGCATGCCGTGGTGCTTGTGCCACTCCACAAAAAACGGTCTACTCCGGCTACAAGCTCCCCACACGTGTATCACCCTGGCATCCGGGACGAAGACCACACGCCAATTGTTCAGCCGAAACCGCATGCACCAGTCCAGATCCTCGCAATGCAGGAAATATTCTTCGTCCCATAAACCCACATCCTCCAGCGATTCGCGTTTGACGAGCATGCAGGCACCAGAAATGGCCTCCACGGGGGTGGGTGCAAGCGGTAGCGGCTCCTTATGGAGCAAAAAATCAGAGAACAGAGCGGGAAACCACTTGCCCAGGTGCGACAAGCCGAAGGCCCGCATGAATGCACGCCTGGGCGTGGGAAAGACTCGGCGCCCCCCCGGCTGCTCAGAGCCGTCTGGGTTACACAGTAGCCCACCCACCATACCGATTGAAGGGTCGTTTTCCAGCACGTCCATCATGCGCCGCAAGCTACCCTCGGCAAGCACACTGTCTGGGTTGAGGAACAACAGGGCGCTGGCGTTGGAAGCGCGAGCACCCATATTGCACGCGGCCGCAAACCCCAGATTCTGGCCATTTCGAATAATGGTGACGCGCACATCGCTGATCGAGGCCGACAAATGGGCAAGGCTCGCGTCGTGCGAATCGTTGTCCACCACAAAGACATGCCGCACTTGCTCTGACAACACCGATTGAACACATTCCGTGAGAAGCCGGCCTGCGTTGTAATTGACTATGACGACATCACAATCATGGGAGGAGGTTTGCCGCATCAAAACGAGCCTCCCATGTATTTTGGATTGAGAATGCACTGGCATCGTCTGCATCTCCAAAAAATTGGATCGCAGAATCAGCTATAGCTGGGACATCGCCCACGGATTGAGCGATAAATACACCGCGTTCGCCCGCGCGCAGGCTCATTTCACCGAAATCCGTCGAGATCACAGGCAACCCGAGTGCGCGATACTCATAGTATTTGATTGGGTCCACTGAGGCGGTGAGCGCATTCTTCTTGAATGGGATCAGTCCGACATGGAACTCCGCCATGGCCTTCAAAGCCACCGCATGATCACAAGCGGGCAGCAGATTAATGTTACCGGGCAACTTGCGATTCGATGAATCGAATACGGGGCCAATCAGGCGGATTTCATCGTGCGGTCTAGCCGCTGCCAGGGCGCATACCCAATCCCAGTCAAACCAGGATGCAATGGTCCCGACATAGCCAAACACCTTTTTCTTGAAAGATATCGGTGTCGGCTCCACTGAGTGAACAGCCGACAGATCGAGTCCGTTGTGCACCAAACGCACATCTTTATGAATATTCGCCCACCGTGATTTGAGTTCTGAACTCGATGCCAAAATGATGCCTACTCGCTGTGCGATTTCACGCTCTCTTCGCATCAGGGCAAAGCGGGAAATACCCGCATAGAAAGCCGGAAAGTCATCCATTGCATCGTACAACGATGAACAGTCGCGCAAGCGTTTGAGTAGCTCCAGCGCAAGCACCGAAGGCTTGCCGATCGCCAGCAAAGTTTTGCCGCCCTCGACGAAGTCGCCAATCGTGCGCACGTGGCTCCGCCACCGCAGTCCGTTCACCCAGCCAGAACCGGGTATGGGCTCAATGGGTAGCCCGCCCGGTTTCATCAATGTGAGCCAAGTTGGTGGGCTAGTGTGTGGACTCGCTGAAGCGGACAGACGCGAACGCCGAAGATCTCTCCAACCAGGAAAACGAGTGGGGTAAGGGTCAACCCACAGGACAGGCTCGCCTGTACGGCCATGGAACCACTCGACAAACTTATGCGGCCGCTGGGCGAAACTCTCCCAAGGGACCGGCGACAGGTATACCAGGCGCATCAGGTGAAATGCTCACGCAGCGTCTTCACGATACGTTCTGCGGCATGCCCATCGCCATAGGGGGATACACCCCGCGCCATGGCTTTGTAGGCGGTTTCATCATCCAGCAAGCGCTGCGCCTCTTCGACGATACGGTCGTAGTTTGGCCCAACCAACTTGACCACACCTTGCTCAACAGCCTCCGGGCGTTCTGTCTCGTCACGTAGGACCAACACAGGCTTGCCAAGGGCAGGAGCTTCCTCCTGCACGCCGCCAGAATCAGTCAGGATGAGGTATGCGCGCTTCATCGCAGCGATGAAAGGTGCGTAGTCCAGCGGTTCGCACAGCGTGAAATTCGGCAGCCTAGCCAAGAACTCGTGGGCCACATCCTTGACGTTGGGGTTGGGATGCACCGGATAAAGGAACTGTACTGTAGGATTACTCTCGGCAAGGGAGCGCAGCGCACGACAAATATTGCGGAACGGCTCACCGAAATTTTCTCTGCGATGTGACGTCACCAAGACCAAACGCTTAGTGGGGTCCAGCGGGACAGCAAGCTCCAGATCCTTGGCAGCTGTCATCAACAATGCGTCGATGACGGTATTACCAGTCACGATAATTTCCGAATCCGGGACACCCTCCTTCAGCAAATTCTGTCTTGAGCCTTCAGTGGGCGCAAAGTGCCAGCGGGCAAGCTTTCCTGCAATCACCCTATTGGCTTCTTCTGGAAACGGGTTTTGCATGTCCCAGGTACGCAGCCCGGCCTCGACATGCCCAATCGGGATGCGGTGGTAGAAGCAAGCCAACGCAACGGTCATCACGGTGGTGGTGTCGCCCTGCACCAAAACCGCATCCGGCCTCTCTGCTTGCAAAACATCATCTAGCTCAAGCAGCAACCGCGCAGTCAACGTTGTGAGCGCCTGGTTCGGGCGCATGATGTTCAGATCGATATCAGGATCGATACCGAAAAACTCATTTACTTGATCCAGCAAGTGCCTGTGCTGAGCTGTTGCGAGAACCCGTACGTTTGCCCACGGCTCTTTTTTAAGCGCAAGAATAACCGGCGCCATTTTTATGGCTTCCGGACGAGTGCCAATTACACAAAGAATTTTTTTATTCATTTTCTATTTTTCCAAAACAAAACTCCATAGACTTGGCTCGTTCCAACCAATCATTTTTGTCAGCAAGACTCCGCAGGCGACTCTTAAAGTCATCGGAGTCTTTCACATTCAGAGCAGCATCAATTGCCACAGTTAGTTCATCGACTGACCCGCCCCTAAACACTTCCGTGTAAGCCGTGCACTCATCCATATCTGATGTAACCACAACCGGTTTTTCCAACGCAAAATACTCGAAAAGCTTTAATGGTGAAGTTGTTTTAGCAATTTCACCGGGCTTGAATGGAATGAAACAAACATCAAACTGTCTTGCGTACGCTGGAAGTATCTTGTAATCAATCGCACCTAAATAGAGAACGTTTTCGAATTTTGGTAGTTTTTCTGAACCACCATAGTAGTCGGGGCCTATGAATACAAACCCGAGATCAGGTCTTTGGCTGGCAAGTTCCGCAATTACGTCGTACCACAACCAGGGTGCGAGGGCCCCAAAATAGCCCACAATGGCCTTGTGCTTCTCTTTGAATAAGACAAGAGGTTCAGGAATCGGGGTTGTTATGTGAAGCGGGCTCCGGTAGTGAATGGTGTCCACCCCGTTAGGCACCAGAATGACTTTCTCTTTACCTACCGCCTCTACTGCTTCTTCATAAAGCTTCCTAGATGACGCAACAATGAAATCAGCTCCACCACCGAAAGCAAAATTCTTTAAAGACAGCAAACGCCTTATATTCTCTTGATCACCACTAATTTCAGGATCAATGTGGTCAATATATTCATAGACAATGCGCCCACGCTTACCTTTCTTTAAAAGTGATTCGGTAGTGTTTGCATAGGCTGTCGAGTATAGTGAACGGACGCAACCCTGAATTTCTTCGACTTCATACCTATTGGTAAGCCACACGTTTTTGCTGACCTCTCTGAAGCCGTTCACGTCATCGCCAGTCCAGTTGTCAGTACGGTAAATGACGAGATACCCTAATCTTCCAAGAGCAGTGGCAATATGCTGTGGACGCTGGTACAAGGGAACATTCCAGTCAATAATCACTTCTTGGATGAATACACCCTTGTAGTCATCCCTTTTCGAGAGAACTTTCTCATTAAATTCTGACCAGCTTAAATCCGCTGTTGCCGGATTGCTCACACTCACCACCTGCGAAGATGGTAAGCCGCGAACATATCTTACGAAGGCATGGCGAGGTCCATGTAGTGCTTGTCTTAAACCAGCCGGTAATTTCCAGAATAGATAACGGATAATTGAGTATGTCGTTCTTCTCGGCGAAATAACAAGATTTTTAGCAGCACGAAGAGGTGACGTTATTCGCCATGAATTAGATTGTCTGATTCTAATCATTTCGTTATTACACTTAGAAATTTGCCCGTCGCGCTCGACTATCTCCTGCCTCAGGCTGGCGATCTGCCCGTCGCGCTCGACTATCTCCTGCCTCAGGCTGGCGATCTGCCCGTCGCGCTCGACTATCTCCTGCCTCAGGCTGGCGATCTGCCCGTCGCGCTCGGCAATAGATTGGCTGGTGCGTGCTTGGATCTTCTTTCCTATCCAAATCAACCAGAACTCAAACCAGTTAATTTCTTGCAAGCGAGCCTGTCGTTTTGAATCATCGTTATTTAACAGGGGAAAAATGAGTTTATCCAGCACTCTAAAATGATGCGTTGCATCAATTTTTAACTTTTCGACCACATCAAGGTTGAACCCCGGAGGTGTATCGAGATTGCACAAGCGCTCAAGAGCTCGTTGCCATACAGGAAGATCATCCTCAGGTCGAATCCTCAAAGTTGCATCTTGCTCCACTTGAGCGGAAAGTTCGGACATCTTTTCGTCATATTCAACACTCAGGGTCGGCTTGCCCAGCTTGAAAGCCAGAATTTGCGCATGCAAACGCATGGCAACCACCGCGTCACAGCCAGAAATGACTTCGATGACGCACTCGGGTCGATCAACTTCAATGAGCTCTTGATGCCATTCGGGCCCAAGGCTTCCCATGCACTGCTGTATGAATCCCTTATCAGATGCAGAGCGATTGGGAATACTATGATTTTGAAACGGAATCCAAATAAGTGTATGTATCCGCGGGTTCAATACGGTTTTTATGGCAGCAATAAGCCTATCTTCAAATCCTTGCGCCTTGAACCATGGCCTAATAACAATCGCAACACATTTACAGCCATTATTTTTTTGCGCATTATTTGAAACATCACCTACTGGTAGCGTCCAAACCAAGTCCGGGGCCATCGGGAGCTCGCGTTTGGTACCAATAAATTTAAGAAGATCTAACGATGCTTTGTCACGAACAGACACAGCATCGGCCGCATTAAAAATATCTCGCGTAATTTCGCGTGACTGCTTATGGATCAGAGGCCCTACTCCTTGCGCAATTAGAACAAAAGGAACCCCCAGCTTTTGAGCCAAAATCACAGGGCGAGCAAATGTGGAAACATCAGTACAGTCGAAATGGAACAGCCCGGCGTAAGAAAACTCATTGTGAGTTTGAAAAATACCTCCACCTCCCAAAATGCATGCCTTCGCTTCAGATATAGCGTTGACGATTGCCGGAAAATCTTCTACATCCACTGCTTTAACTCCATGGATGTGTTTTGTGTAGGCCACATCATAAGAAATGACCACCGGATCCAAGGCATTGCGCCGCGCCCACTGTAGCAAAACACTCAGCAGCAACTCATCGCCAACATTGCCTGGACCATACCAGCCATAAATGACAACGGATTTATTCAAGCGAGCCCCCTTCAATCAATGCGGGTGTGACAACCAAATGGGGAGCGGGCGCCAGCCATCCAAAGCCTTGATCTTTTTGAGGAATTACGTCTATGTAACCCGCACAATCAAGGCGATGGTAGCGGCGATATTCACCGCCGACAATCTCACCGACGCCAATGGCAAAAATGTATCGGCCACCACCCAATAATAAATTCAGCCGCCATGAAATTAAATGAATCCCGGGCTGCAGGCCCTCAATCGCCACCCCAAGACTCTGACTGCTTGCACTCCACAAAACGATTCCGTCAACGCTAGAAATTTGAATTCCAGTGCATGGTGCCTCGACCATCTGGTGCACCAAAACCTTAACTACCACTACAAGTACATCCCCATAGCTCCCAGAAATCACCGGCTGTCCGTCAGGGCTGGTAAATTGGACATCCAGTATTTCTAACGGAAGCTTTACTTTCTCGTTCTCAACTGCCGTTGAAACAGAGCCGGCGAGTGAGGCTTCATCATGCTCAGTTGACGTCTGGAAACTTGGCAATGTCGTCTTGCCTCCTTCTTGGTCCACGAGATCATCCACATAAAATTTAACGACTTCGCGGCACGGCCCATCTAAAATCAGGCTTCCATTTTTCATGAAAAGAGCGCGATCACAATACTCGATCACAGTATTGGTCGAATGAGTAACCAGTAGAATCGACACACCATTTGCCTGCATTTGCCGAATTCGGCTTAGGCACTTTTGCTGGAATACCGTATCCCCAACCGCTAGCGCCTCGTCGACTACTAATATGTCCGGGTCCATATGTATGATTGTGGCAAATGCCAATCGAACCACCATACCACTTGAGTATGTCTTGATTGGCTGATATACAAATTCTCCGATATCGGCAAATGAAAGTATCTCCGGCATCCTATCAAGTATTTTTTGTGGAGGCAATCCCAATATTGAAGCATATAGCTTGATATTCTCTATGCCGGTGAATTCCGGATTGAAACCAGAACCAAGTTCAAGTAGCGCAACAACACGGCCATGGGTGGCGACCTTACCGGAGGTTGGGCTAATCGTTCCGCAGATCATCTGCAGCAACGTCGATTTGCCGCTACCGTTGCGACCGATTATGCCAACGGTCTCGCCTTTTTTGACCTCGAACGACACATCCTTGAGAGCCCAGAATTCTCGGTAATACTGTTTAGGTGGCAAGCCAACAAATCGACTTAGGCGCGGCAATAAAAACTGCTTGAGCCTGTCACGCGGCTGATCATAGATCTGATAACACTTGCTCAAATTTTCGACGAATATGGCGGTTTCAGATGACATCAGAAAACCCTTTTCGTGTATTCTGAAACCATGCGAAGCCTAACCAAGCGATACCCAAAGTCACCATCCAATAAATACCCAACATAAAGAAGTCTGGTGCCTTTCCCCAGAACAGCACGTCACGCGCTTGATCGACCACTGCAGTCAACGGGTTGAGATAGAGGATGAAACGATAATCCTCCGGAAACGCAGAAACCGGATAAAAGATTGGACTCATAAACAGCAAGGCTGTTGTGAGTACGCCGATAAACTGAGACAAGTCGCGCAAAAACACCCCGAGCGATGCCAAAGCCCAACTCAGCCCCATCAGGAACAGGCAGAAGGGAAGCAACAATAGCGGGATATAGAGAGCGGTGATATTCGGGACGCCAAAAAAAAGGAAATACGCTAAAAACCATACCCCAAGACTGATTAAGGCATGAAATAGCGCTGTCAGCAAACCAACAAATGGTAATATCTCTAGAGGAAAAACAACTTTCTTGACGTAATTCGCATTGGATAAGATAAGGTTTGGCGCCCTATTGATACATTCTGCAAACAGGTTGAAAACGATTAATCCGGCGAACAGAACCATAGCAAATTCTGTCTTTGACCCTGTACCACCACCCCAGCGTGCCTGAAAGATTACGCTAAAGACGAAGGTGAAAATTATCAGCATGAAAAGCGGATTGAAGAAAGACCATAATAGGCCAAGAAATGATCCGCGATAGCGCCCCAAAACTTCTCGTTTTGTTGATGCCTTAATCAGTTCGCGATTCTGCCAGATGCAGGCGAACATTTCGACGGGGGAGGCTGAGAATTTTCGCATCAGCTTGAACCCTTCGTACTGGAGAAAAACTTCAAAATCATTTGTATACCTGTGGATTCTTATTTAGCCCGTGCCAGTGGTCATTGCATTATTCGATGGCTGATTGCTCACGAATATCTCTCCGAACTCGCTCATACCTCCGACCCGTGATTTGTTAAACCCGCTTGATTGCTTCTGGTTTGCTATTTCTAAAGTTATCAAAAAGGCGGCTTCACGACCGGACTGAAGGAGTTTTACGCACGCGCGGGAGCCAAGAAATCCGGCACCGCCTGTAACCAGAATACTCATGCACGCACCCCGACCTGAGCAGCCGGCACCACGGCTACCGCTCTCTGTGTGTCCGCATTGGAACCAGAGTCTTTATCTGCAGAGCAGACGAAATATGCGCAAAATGCTAATTTATTGAGTTGATTCATCAACCCCCTCCACTTAGAAAAACTGCTCGCATCACCTAGGCAGCCGTCTGTGCCGCCCGAAGGCGCAGAGCACTGGAACTCGCCGAAGGCCTCAAACTACCCGTAGGCACTACATGATGCTTTGGCCAAGTATAACCTCGACAACTGCTCACAGAATCGGACTGTGAGGCAGGTTCTGGTATCCCAAAGCCCCTGTCCCAGTCCATCTCCTTGGAGGCATGAACATCACACTCAAACCCCTTCACACTGAAACCCGCAGCGTGCTCACCACTGAGGAAGCCGCCGCGCATCTGAACCGCCGGCCGCAGACTCTGCGCAAGTGGGCAATGCAAGGCATCGGGCCGATCCAGCCGATCAAGGTCGGGCGCCGCCTTGGCTGGCCGGTTGCTGGGCTGCGCAAGCTGGTTGGCGCGTAGTTGCGCAGTCAGGGCGCCAGCAACGGCGCTGCATCAGTGGCGGTAAACCTCTTTGCGGTCGCCGATGCGCACCACAAGGATGCGCAGAGCGCCGTCCTCGATGTTGGCGATGATGCGCCAGTCGCCGACGCGGTACTTCCAAAAGGCCCCCAGCCTGGAGCCCTTGAGGGCTTCGCCGATGCTGCGGGGGTCGTCGAGATGGGCGACACGCCCATGCAGGAACGCAAGGATGCGGCGGGCATGTTGCGGGTCGAGTTCATCGAGGTTTTTGCGCGCCAAGCCGGACAGTTCAATCTGCCATGCCATAGCGTTTCATCACTTCTTCGAGCGGCACGGTTTCGGACTTGCCTGCGCGGATCGCTTCAAGCTCACGCTGTGCCAAGTACAAATCTTCGAGGTCGTCCAAGTGCTCCAAGATGGCCTCGCGGGCGTAGAAGGTCTTGGTGCGGCCAGTGGCTCGCGCCAGCGCGTCAAGGCGGCTTTCCACCTCAGCGGGTAGTCGGATGGCAAGCATGTTTCAGCTCCTTTGGATGGGTTAATACGAGTATAGCGTATGCCGCCAAATCGTGCAGCCTTGAGCTGGGGTTCACCCGCGCCGCCACGGCGCCAGTGCCGACAAATCGATGATCTTCGACCTAGGCAGCGCTGGCCGCTGCGGCTTGGCTGCGCGCTGGCGCTCGCGGTAGGCGCGCTGGCGTTCAGCTGCTGTTTTGGCTGCGCCGGTGGGTGGTCGGCCACGGCGGGGCTTGGGCGCTGGCACGGTGGCGGCGGCGGTAGCGGGTGCAGATGGTGTGATGGGCGCGGCTGTGAGGGTGTCCATGCCTGCATTTTACGTTACTGCGTTATGGTTTGTCAATGATTAACGTGACGGCGTTACGATAATTCGACAAGCAACCGCCGCTCGGTTTGCCCCCTGCCCGCTGCCATAAGGCGGCACGGTTTCAGGGCTTGCCGGCGCTTGGGCGCTGGGTTGCTGCCTGAGGTTGCATGGGGTGTCGGGGCGTAGCCCTGACTGTGACCGCGTAGCAGGGAACAACGGCGGCTCAGATCAGCGCGCCAGCGCTGGCTGCCCGCCCTACCTTGCACCGGTATTTGTGCGGGAGTTTTTCCATTTAGCAACTGTCTCGCTACAGGCGCACCAGCCATGCAGCTACAGGTACGCTACCGCTGGACGACTCTTGCGTTAGTGTCTATATCCTAGCTCGCTTCACATGAACTACAGGCGACTACTGTAGAACTACCAAGCCAAACGTTGGCTCTGACATGTGCGCTAGATCTGCGCTCTTTCAGCGTTCTTGGCTCTTGGCTAACCAGCCACTACTGATTGTCGTTTTCACCACAAAGAATTGACTTGATCACCATTAGAGAACTACAATCTCACCACTTGCAAGGAGCGCCGTCATGGATGATGATTTTGATATTGACCAGCCGCCTACGCACCGTGGGCCGACAAAGCTGGAGCGTCTGATGCCGCACCTGCCGCGCATCGAGAAGGCGCTGCGCATGGGCTGGCGTATCCCTGAGATTCAAAAAGCGCTCAGCAAAGACAAGTCCCTGAACCTTGGCGAAATCAGCGTGAACACGTTTAACACGATGATTGCCAGAGCCCGCCGCCGCGCTGCTGCCCAGGCTGCCACGCCTGCTGTGTCTGCTGCGCCTGCCCCTGCTACTCAAGCCGCTCCCGCCGTGCAGGCCGTCCCCGCCCCTGTCGCCCCGGCTGCTCCAACCATCTCCACCGCTCCACCCGCTCCAGCCCCAGCCCGCAGCGTTGATGAAAAAATGGCCCTACTGCGTGCCGACCATGCGCGCCGGGCGGCTGCTCAAGCTGCGGAGCTTGCTGCTGAATCGGGTGGCGTTGCGCCGGTGGCCGTGGCACCTGCACCTGCACCTGCACCTGCACCTGTTGCAGTGCCCGCGCCCGCTGCTGTGGTTGCTGCGCCGGTGGCCCCTGTGGCTCGCGCTGCGCCAGTTCCTGCCCCGGCTCAAAAGCCTGCCGCTGCTGGCACCCTAACCCGAAGCGAGAAATTGGTTCAGATGAGGGCGTTGCAACTTGCAGCGCCTGAGCCTACCGATCCGGCTTTGATTGCCGCGCTGCGGGTGCGCAAGGGCTGGCTCAGGCCCGATAGCCCGATAGTTGATAAAGCAGCGGCTGAAGGGCTTAAGAAACTCGGGGTGCTCCTGTGCCCGCCGCCTGATCCCGACGGAAAGTCCATTCCCGCAAAGCTATTCAACGAAATTGCCGCCGACTACCTCAAGGCGGTGCCGCAAGCGCGGCTGCTTATTGAAGAGGCTGCGGTTGAGCATCAGGCATTTTGGGATGCTGATAAGCCGTATTTCGAGCGAACCGATGCGCAGATACACGAAAATCTGGTCACGGCAATCAAGCAAGCCAATGCCGAGCGGCTGCGGGCTGCAAGGGCCAAGGCATCGGCTGGCTCCTGAGCGGTTTGGGGCCGTGCAGGCCCGGGTGAATCGAAAAAGTTGTGGCCTGTTCCAGTCCGCGTCCCTGTAGGTGTGACCAACTTTTTTTCGAGGAACCTAAACCATGCTTGACCTTACCCGCCCGCCGCCGGATCGCCCAGCATCCCCGGCGCTGCGCGTTGAACTCCTTTCACAGCAGCTTGAGCGCATCGACCGCGCTCGCCGCCTCGGCTGGCGGATGGACGACATTCAAGAAGCGCTGTGCGCAGAGCTGGGACTTGGCGAATTGAGCGCTGGCAGCTTTGCCCAGGCGCTGCACAAAGCCCGCAAGCGCGCCAACCAAACCCAAACCCAACCCCAAACCCTTCCCCAAACCTTGGAGATTTGACATGAGCAAGACTGTAATTTTTTCACATGGCGATAAAGGCGGCGTAGGCAAAAGCCTTGTCTGCGCAACCCTTGTAGACCTGCTGATCGAAGACGGCGTGCGCGTTGCGCTAGTCGATGGCGACACTGACAATGCCGACGTTGCCCAGCGCTTCGAGAGCTCAGGCATCCCGATCGCGAAAATCCGGCTGTCGGATTTTTCTGAGTACGAAACCGCAGTGAACAGGCTTTGCAATTTTGCTCAGGAAGCGATCGAGCAGCACGGTACAGATGTGATCATCGTTAACCTGCCTGCCGGTGCGTCGGCCACGGTTGACCGGGATCCGCTAGTGATCAAAGATGCGCTTGAGGGTATTAATGCTGAGTTGCGGGTCATCTTGTCGTTGGGCAACAGTTCCATGTCGCTGCAAAGCCTGCACGACATAAAAGATGAAGGATTGGGCACGGTCGGCCCCTGCCTGGCGCTTGCGCCCAAACACTTCAAAGATGAAGGTTTGCTTGGGCGCTTGGAGGGTGGCGGCTTTGACTACGTTTCCGAGTTTCCCCGCCTTGAGCCTGATTCGATGCGGCTGGTACTGGAAAACCCTGAGATGCGGCTCATCGATATGACTGACACGCGAGTCAACAAGTCGCCCATTCTGCGCATCCGCATCGACCGTTTCCGCAAGGCCGCGCGCGAGATTTTCCGGCCGATTGCCGGGGAGTATCTTAAAGAGCTGGAGAAGAAAAATGTCGAATGATCATGAGCATGATTCGCTCGATGAAGAGTTGCCGCCGCTGGCGGCAGCGGCTACGCCTGCGCCAAAGCCTGCACTAGTTGCGGCCCCGGCCCCGGCCCCGGCGCCAGCGCGGGCTAAGTTGAGCCCTGGCGGTGCAGATGTGCGCGCTGCGGTGCTCAATCAAATGATCAGTGCTGAGCTTAAGACCAAGTTTGCTGCGCTCGATGCAGATGATGCGTCTTGGCTCATTGCTGCTTTAGTGTCAAGCGCGTGCGAAGAGAAGATTGGGCGCATTGCGGGTGATATGCAGCAGCGTGTGTCTTTGAGCTTGACCGGCACTGATAGCGCGTCGCTGAAACTGCTGTTTGCCGATGTCGTTGATGAGCGGGTCGGCAGCGCGGTTCACGCTGCAGTAAAAGGCAGTGTCGGTCTATCTGTCGATAGGTCGATTGACCGGCATTTTGCGGGCCTCGTCGATTCGCAGAATGACCGCTTTGCCAGCTTGTCCAAGTCGATCAGCAGAATCTGCGGCGAAGGCGGCGCTGGCCCGGGCGTTGACCTGGCGGCGCTAGAGCGCATTGTCGAACGTGCGATTGAGCGTCGCCCGGCCGGTGCTGCGGCCGTTGATATGTCGGCGATTGAGCTAACAGTCGAGCGCACTGTAGAGCGCGCGATTGAGAAGGGAGCAAGGTCGGAGATAGTCATGCTCGCCATGCTGTCAGGGGTTTCAGCGCTGGCTGGGTTCGGGATCGGGTCGTTTTTCTGACGCCGCCAACTGAGCGAGAAGAGCCCGCGCAAGCGGGCTTTTTCTTGCGCGCTTGCGCGCCTGGTTGCCCGCGCTTGCCCGGGCTTCGGCGGCCCGGGCTGGCTTGGGCTCAGAGTGCGCAGCAGACCTCCAGCGCGTGCTCGTGTGCAAGTGTCGCTTCGTAGACCGATTCCCATTCCTCGTCAAGCGCGGTCTCTTCAGGCTCAGGTGCGCGATCTGGCACCCGTGCCCAGGCGGCGGCGGCGCGGGCGGCGGCTTCGGCGGATTTCGCACGGTGCATCATGCGCGATGCTTTTGCCACCTCTGACCAAGCCTTTGCAAGATCGGCGGCGGTCGTGGCGGCGATGACAGCTTTGAGAGCTTCGCGAAAAGTCGCAAGCGCGATCACGTACTCACCAGCGGTTTTTGCGTCGATGAAAGACGCGAGAATGACAGAGCCCTTGGCGGGCGGGCTGGGCTCGATCCAGGTGCCCAGGGAATTTTCGTAGACAAAAGTTTCCATTGCTTTACTCCAGTTGATGAGGGGTTTCAGATCATGCAGATTTCTTTCCGCATGTGTGTATGATACCATCAATTGCCCGGTTGTTCCGGGTTGTTTGTCCCCTGCTCTACCGACAACTGCCCCCAAGCCCCCGCGCGAAGCGCGGCCAATGCGGCACTTAAGCCGGGGCTTTGTTGGTCGGGAAAAGCGGTGGCGCGGAAAAAGAGGTGTGGTGTTGCTAATGCGCTGACATCGCCACCCCCTTTCTTTTCCTTCGCCGCCGTGGCGGCGCCCTTGTCTGATCGGCTTTACAGCGCAAATCAGCGTCTGCTATGCGCTCTACGACTCGATCCCGTGCCCGTGCCATGACCCTGACCAGCTCGGCGCTGGCGCTTGCCTTGGCTTGAGTTATGGCCGCATCTGCAAGCTCAGTGCTGCACAGATCGAGCGCCAGTTGCTCCTGTACCCAGCCCAGCGGCGGCGGGGCGCTGGTGCGCTTGGCGCGCTTGCGGGCGCGGGCGATTGCTGCATCTGCGACTTCGGCGGCAAACAGCTCTAGCTGCTCTGCCAAGCGTGCGGGCTCGGGCTCTGGCTCGGGCTGCGGCTGCGGCTGCGGTTGCGGCTGCGGTTGCTCTGGCAGCGCTGGCAATTGCACCGGCAATTGCACCGGCAACTGGTCGGGCTGGCGGGCTTGCACCGGCTCTTGCTCTTGCTCTTGCGCGGGCACCTCCAGCGCCTGCACCGGCTCCAGCGCCTCCAGCACCTCGGGTTGCTGGGCCTGCACCGGCTCTTGCTCTTGCTCTTGCTCTTGCTCTGGCACCTGCAGCACCGGCACCGGCTCCTGCACCCGCACTGCCTCCAGCGCCTCCAGCGCCTCCAGCGCCTCCAGCGCCTCGGGCTGCTCCTGCACCTTCGCCCGCCGCCCGCGCTTGGGCTTCTGAATCCCCGCCGCCGCGTCGGCGGCATCAGCAGCGGCTTTGGCTTTCGTCCCCACTACTGTGTAGCTCACTCGCATAACACTGTCCGCTTCGCTTGTCATTTCGCGCAGCACTTCCAGTCTGCATTCGTGACTCATTTCAGCAAGACTAAGCAAGTTAGTGTTCATAGCGCAAATGGAAAGCACGACTTGTTCGCAGTTGCTCATCAAGCTAATTTCATTCTTCTGCTCTTCGCTCAAAAGATGAAATTGCCTATCAACAGCTTCTGTGACAAACGTAAGCGCGTTCGCACAGCAGAAGTTTTCGATGTGTTCTTCTGCTTGCTCTTTCGAGAGATGCCGGCAAACTTTATCTTTACCAATGAATTTGACTTGCATCGCTTGATGTCGAATTGTGTCTAAGATGTAGCGCTGAATCGTGGCTTTCTTCACGTTAAAACTGGAAGCAATCGGTTCAAGTGCTTTGCGTATGCTGTCAGCCGAAAGCGGAAGCTCTTGCCCGACATATTCTGTGCGGGTTGTAGCAATGCTCGCTTTCGCGTAGCCATCTTCCTCCACAACTTCAGCCTCAGCTTCATCTTCTTCGTTGCCTTCTTCTCTCTCGTCCCCGCCTGCCTGGCTCACACTAACACTAACATCAGCAATGCTCGCTTTCGCGTAGCCAGTTTCCTCAGCCTCTTCGTCGTTTCTGTAGCCATCGTAGCCATTTTCACCCGCGCTCACCCTGGGGCTCACAAAGTCGATGCGACTCTCTCTGGGAGATATTTGAGTGATGAGAGTGCTCCCGCGTTTAGGGATTGTTAGTTTCTTGCCGCTGGCCCCCCGCTTGCCCGCTTCAACCTCTTTCAAGTGCCAGTAAAAAACAGACACCAATGCTTCTTTTTCGTAGCCGAAAATCCTCACAATGTCTTTCGCCCCGAGGCCAACATTACCCTCACCAGTGTCTTTGAGGCACAAATTAAGCGCGATTTTAGTCGCGATCAAAACTTCTTCTCCAAATTCTTTATGAATCCGCTCAAAATAAAACCCGACCGGGTCTTTTCTAAACTCTTCTCTCTCTGCGCGTTTGCGCTCGACTTCGCATTGCTCTACGAATTCGCTGCTTTTGCCTGATACCGTTTTCATTGCCATCTCCAGCTTGGAGATGACCCGACTTACCTAAGTAGCGAAGGAGGCGGCCCGAATCGCGCTGATGTATCAACGCGCGGGCCATCTCTTAAGAAATTGATTACGCCGCGCGATTAAGGCCGGATCCCGGCTGCGCGAAGAGTTGATGTGGCGGCGCGCAAGTGCGCAACGGTGCGTGCGAATAAATCGCGCACGCTCGAAAGTATGCGCCCGGCATCTGGTGTGCGGGCGCGGGTATGGGATTGTGCTGCGCAAGCGCGGCTGGAAAGTGCGCAGGCGCTGGCGGTCACGCTGACTGTGATGAAGTCGTCGTTCGCCAGCTCGTTGACTGCATCGTCATACGCTGCGTCGATTCGCAACTTTTTGCGCATCGAATTGTAAGCACGCAGGTATGCGTAGATTAGGCCGGTGACTGCCAGGCTGGCGATCATTGAGTAAGCCACCGCTGCCGCTGCCCCCAGTACAGAGTTGGTGGCTGGCAAAAGCAAGGCCATCGTCGCAGCGGCAAAGACTGCTGCGATGAACGCCCCGGGCTTGAGCGAGAAGAGCATAGCAGCAAGGGTCGCTGCACTGATGACGATGACAGCAAGCACGAAAAGACCATGCATCTGTGCGAACAGGTCGAAAAGCACAAGACCAGCGCCAAGTGAGAGCCCTTGGGCGAGGGCGAAAGCGACTGCTGCGCTCAAAGCAGAAAAAGCGGCATCGCGTGGACAAGCGGCAGCGTGAGCGGCTCGACGCTTCTCTACTGTGCTGTGCCGTACTTGATGCGAGTTCATGCCACGAATTGTACTCTGATTTGCCGCCCGGTGCAAGCCCTTTTTACGTCGCCGATGTTTTATTATGTAACAGGCCCGTCATAACATATCATCACGGCCGCCCGCCGTTATCCGCTGGTTTTGAGTCTCGTATATAAGAATCAAAACCGGGCTGGCCGACTTTGGCCAGTCCCCAGCGGCTTCATATCCTCGTTTACTGAAGTTGACCGGCGTTGCTTTGCGTTGTGAAGGATGAGGCTGACCTGAACGCTGCCTCCTGTATGTATGCGTCCACTTCGGGCGCTACTGGAGAGCGACTTGAGCACCCTATCACCACCTATCGACTGGCGCGACCTGCCGCCCGGCGAACACCGCCTCACTTGCCCACACTGCTCGCGCGGCAAGCGCGACAAAACGCTTGGCGTCACTGTTGGCGACACTAGCGCGGGCATCGCGCACTGCTTTCGTTGCGAGTACGTCGAGACCTACCGCCCGGAGCGCCCGGGCTCGGGCTTGCAGTCAAAACCCCAGCGCCACCAGGCGCAGCAGGTGCGGCGCGTTGTTGCGCCACAGCAGCAAAAGCACGAGACTTTGAGCGATGCTGGGCGTGCGCTCTGGAAATCAACCCGCGCAATCACGCCCGAGACCACGGCCGGACGCTACCTGCTGGCGCGGCGCTGCAAACTGCCGCCGCTTGGCTCGCATTTGAGAGAGTTGCCGGCGCACCAGCACCCCAGCGGGTATGTGGGGCCGGCGATGGTTGCGCTGCTGACCGATTTTGAGACCCAAGAGCCGCGCAGCTTGCACTTCACCTGGCTCAGCGAAGGCGGCAAAAAAGCCAATGTGTCGCCGCCACGTCTGCTGCTGCCTGGGCACCGCAAAGCTGGCGCGGTTTGCCGACTTTGGCCTGACGAGTACGTGTCGGGCGGGCTCGGGGTAGCAGAGGGCATCGAAACGGCTTTGTCGCTGGCTCACGGCTATGAGCCGGTCTGGGCGGCTATCGATGCCGGTAATTTGTCTGCGCTGCCAGTGCTGCTCGGTATTGAGTGCCTGCTGATCGCGTGTGACCGGGATCCCGCCGGGGAGCGGGCGGCGCGGGCTTGCGCACAGCGTTGGGCTGATGCGGGGGTGAAAGTCAAGATGACGTGGCAAGAGGTCAACGATTTGAACGACGTGTGCGCTGGATAAATGACAATGTTCCAGCCCTTGTCCATGTATGCAGCGCCCGCCGGGCGCTGCAACTGGAGATTTTCATGACTGTCACCATCGACCCCAAAACCGGGTATTCGCCTGAACTCAAAGCCCGTGTTGAAGCTGAGATTGCTCGGGCTAGGACTTTTGAGCCGCTGGCGCCAGAAAAACCCGGGAATGATCTGGACTGGCTTACTAAAGGCGCCGGCATTGATCTCAAACATCGCTTCGAGAACAAGCCGCCCGACCTCGATTTTGTCTGGCCGGGCTTTCTCGCCGGGTCTGTGGGTGCGCTGGTGGCCCCCGGTGCGACTGGCAAGAGTTTTTGGGCGCTCGAAGCAATGATGTCGATCGCTTGCAGCGTCGCCGGTGGCGATCTGGCAGGGCTAAAGCCCACCAGGCACGGCAAAGTGATCTATATCTCAGGCGAAGATACGCTGCAAGTGCTCGATCAGCGGATATACGCAATCGGCGCGCACTTGACCCCGGCTGCCCGCACTTCAATATCTGACAACTTGGCAATCATGCCAGCTTTCGGCAAAGCCTTCGATGTGATGAATGAATTGCATCTAGTCGGGCTGATCGAAAGATGCAGGGGGCTTCGGCTGGTAGTGCTGGACACGCTGAGTCGCATACATTGCCTCGACGAAAACAGTAACAGCGACATGGCGCAGGTGGTGAAGCGCCTAGAGCGCGTCGCAGATGAAAGCGGGGCATCGGTGCTCTATCTGCACCATTGCAGCAAGCTCGCCGCCGTGTCGGGCACGACAGATCAGCAGCAAGCGGCGCGCGGTGCCTCAGCCCTCATCGACAATGCCCGCTGGTGCGGGTTCGTGGCGAAGATGACTGAAGACGAATCGAAGCGGCTTTGTGAGCCTGACAGCCTTTCGCCGGTCGGCCCGGATCGGCGCGGGTTCTTTATGCGCTTTGGCAGCAGCAAGCAAAACCATGCTGAAAATGAAACCGATATTTGGTACATGCGCAAAAATGGCGGGGTGCTAGTGCCTGTGGCTTTGCGGGAGCCGGGTCGGACCGCAAGCGCAAGCGATGCGCCCGCGCCTCGAAGCGGGTTTCACGATAAAGCGAAGCGAGATGCGGTTATCAGGCGAGTGCTAAATACGACCGGGCCAGACGGCGAGTGGGTAGATCTGCCGCAAATCGATGACGATAGGAGCTGGTGATGAGCACGAAAAACGAGCGTGGAAACGCTGTGACGCCCACCAGCACTGCGGCGCAATCGCGCGTCGCGCTTTACCAGCCCAGCCAGCGCCCAACGCTGCGCACCGGCGAATGGATTGAGACATCATTCGGGCGCTGCCGGGTTACAGGTCGGCTCGGGCAGCGGCACGCAGACGTGATAGACGCGATCATGCACTGCGCGGAAAAACAGCGGTCGGTGTCGGATGGCGGCGCGGAGCTGCTGGTGGACCCGGCGCGGGTGCGCAGGGCGCTCTCTGATAGCGGCTACTCGCACGAGCAGTTGTGGGTGCTGCTCAAAGAGTGCATGTCGGCAATCATCGAGATAAAAACGCCGAAGTTCCGAGCGCTCGGGCACTTGATTGATAGCGTCACAGAGTCAACAGCAACTAGACCAGACCCCCTCACCGGCGGCGAACGAAATCTCTGGCGGGTGCGTTTGGGCGAGGCGTTTGTGACGATGCTCAAAGACGATTTGAGGGTGTACTACGACCCGGCGCCGATCGCGCGGCTGAAGTGTGGCATCAGCCAGGCGGTGGCGCGGCACATTTTGAGTCACAGCGCAGAGCCGCGGGGCGGCTGGCATGTCGACACGCTCATAGAAGCGGTGGCGGGGACACTGGCAAGTAAGGGCATGCGAAATGCACGGCTCAGGCTCAAAGAAGATGTCGCGGGGCTGCTGGAGCTCGGTGTTGTTCTAGACGGCAGCAGAGTTAGGCGGTGCGTCCCACAGCCGCCCGATGAAGCCTCGCAACCACCAAAAGGCGTCCCGCAGCCGCCCGATAGCGTCCCACAGCCGCCCGATAGCGTCCCACAGCCGCCCGATAGCGTCCCACAGCCGCCCGATTTTCAGCTGCTTAAGCAGTATTAACAGACCCTTCAGGTCTGTCAGCGCGGGGCCTGACCGGCGCTTGGGGCTCTGGTCATGCCCCGCGAACAGCCAAACACCCCTCAAAAAAACAACCCACGAGCGCCTAGGTATTGGCCGCGCTTCGCGCGGGGGCTTGGGGGCAGGTGTCGGTATCTACCAAACCTTGAGCCAAAGCCAGCGCTTGGCAGCACCGCAGACCCGCCAGAACCGCGCTGGCGGCGATTTTGGGGCGCAGGCCGCCAAGGTTGAGCCTCCCACACAAACCTGACCCAGCACCCATCCCTGTAGGTATGCGCTCACTTTGGGCGGCACTGGAGAAAACCCATGAGCACCTCTTGCGACGACTACTGCAACAACTACGGCTGCAACCAAGGCCCCGGCTGCCCAGCCCGGGCTGCTGAGGCCCTGCCCGCTGCTGCTGCGCCAGCGCCAGCGGTTGCGCCGCCTCCCCTGCCTGAGCCGTGGGAGTTCTCAGACGAAATCCCAACATTCTTGCAAGTCGATATGCCCGAGCCCGGAATGCCCGCGCGCTGGTATCTCAAGAAAGGCTTTGATGGGCCTGAGCCCGCGTATGCAATCCAGCTACACCCAAACATCGAGCGCTTGACTGAAGTTTTTGTGCTGATGCTGCAAAAGCGCTGGACTGATAAAGCGCAACTGCTGCAAGCCCTGACGCCGGCGATTTTTGCAGTTGAGATGCAGCGCCGGGCTGAGGCGTGCGGGCTGGGATCCGGATCGGCTGTAGCCGCGAAGCGGGCTTGAGATGTGTTTCTACCCTCACCACAACCTGCCCCCAAGCCCCCGGCGCTTGCGCCGGACTGGTTCGGGCGCTCGCGGAGTCGCTGCGCAGCAAGCCCGCCCCGATTGCCCACCCGCTCCCGCCGCCTCCTGTAGCAAGGGGCGCAAGGGCTGCGGCGCGAAAGATTTTCGGTGCCTGTCCCAGCCCGCATCCCTGTATGTGTGACCAACTTTTTCCGGAGTTCAACTTGTGAGCAAATCGACAAACCCCAGCCCGGCGCCCAGCCCAGCTTCTGGCCCCAGCCCTGGCAACCCTTACCTGAACGCGAGGCGCGAATGGGACGAGCGCTATGGCGTGATGCTGACGCACGCGCGGAACTGGCGGCTGGCTGCTGCTGCTGCGCTGACTGTCGCGGCGATCTCGGTCGCGGGCGTGGTCTATATCGGGTCGCAAACCAAGATCCAGCCTTTCATCATCGCCGTGGACGACTTGGGCTCACCAGTCGCGGTCGCTATGCCCCAAGCGATGGTGCGGGCTACGGCTGTTGACGAGCGCGTGATTCGGGCGCAGATCGCCAACTTCATCTTCAACGCACGGTCGTTTTCGAGCGACTTTGCAGCGCAGCAGGTGTTGTTTGATCGGACTTTCGCAATGATTTCGTCCGATTTAGCGCCGAAGTTGACCGAGTTTTACCGTGATCAAAGAATGCCCTTGCGCGAAAACTCGCACACTGTTGAGATTTCCGTTCGCACAGTGATCAATTCGGGCGGCGACACTTGGCAAGTGGACTGGACTGAGACTGTGCGTGCCCCGGGCGCTTCGGTTCGCACCGAGAACTGGCGCGCAATCATTCAGATTACCGCTGACCAAGAATTGGCTGCGCGTCCCGACATGTTCGTTTGGAACCCCTTTGGTGTTTTTGTGCGCGCGCTGCAATGGCAGCGGGTGGCGGCTTGATTGTTTGGATTGGAGTAATGCTGTGAGTTCAATCATTCCCTTTCAGTTTGAAGATCACGCCGTGCGCGTTCAGGTCGACGACGCGGGCCAGCCGTGGTTCAACGCCGCCGACGTCTGCGCAGCTTTGGAACTGTCGAATCCGCGCGATGCTCTCGCCAAACACGTCGATTCGGATGATGTCGCAAAACGCGACGTCATCGACAACCTTGGACGCACCCAGCGCGCCAACCACGTTAACGAGTCGGGCCTCTACGCCCTGATCCTCGGCAGCACGAAAGACGCCGCAAAGCGTTTCAAGCGTTGGGTGACGAGCGAAGTTCTGCCGGCGATTCGCAAGACAGGGAGCTACAGCGCCCCCGGTGCGCTGGCGGCTTTGCCTGCTCCGACGCATGACCGTGTGTCTGCAATCCTGCTGATCGGTGAGGCGATGGCGAAAGTGCCGGGCGTGAAGCCGGGTATCGCAGCGGCGGCGATCTTGACCTGCATTCAGGAAAACACCGGCATTACTACTGAGTCGCTGCGCCGTGCTCTGCCTTCTGCTAGTGAGCCGGTCTGTGCGCTCAACGCTACCCAAATCGGCAAGCTGCTGGGCGTGTCGGCTAAGGAAGCCAACCAGCGCCTTGCTCATCACCGGCTGCAATTTCGCAATGAGCGGGATGAATGGGAATTGACCGAGGCTGGCAAGGCTTGGGCTGAGGCTCTGCCTTTTTCGCGCAACGGACACAGCGGCTATCAGATTCTTTGGAATTCCGCTGTCAATGAGCAACTGAAGGAGGTGGCTTGACGCCCCTCTGAAATGGAAGATTAACTTTTTTTGAATTGGAGAATGATCGTGAAACTCAACATCTTTGTTCTGGCCCTCGCGGCTTTGTCGAGCACTGCTGCTATTGCTGGTGATGCGCAACCGCAACCGCGAATCGTGGTCGAGCCCGCGCCGGGCTTTGTGCCGCCTGCACCGGCTCCAGCTCCTACACCGGCTCCAGCTCCTACACCGGCTCCAGCTCCTGCCCCGGCTCCAGCTCCTGCACCTGTGGCCGCGCCAGCGCGTTGCTCCACTGCCGCCGCTGCTCCTGCTGCTACTCGATGCTCTGCTGAGCCCGCTGTTGCCCCGGCCCCGGCCCCGGCTCCTGCTCTGCAGCGCACGACAACGCAAACTGACACCTCAAACCCGCCCGCCCGTGAGCGTGCTCAAGGCGCTCGCTTGAGTGCAAAAGAGCGCGCTGCACTGGCAGAGACCCAGCGCTGGGAGCGCGAAGCAGGGGCCGCAGCACAAATCGGGGTCTCGGGCGCGTGGCGCGTGGCGTACGGGCATCAGCGCCCGACGATCACCTGCGCACCTCTGCATGTCTGCACGATTCGCTTGATCGCCGGCGAAACGATTACGTCTTTGGCGCTGGGCGACACTGTACGCTGGCTGGCACAGCAAACCACTGCTGGCGATACGCCGGTTGTCGTGATCAAGCCTACGCAAGCCGGCATTTCGACAAACGCGGTGATTACCACGAGCGCCGGCCGGATCTATTACCTGCACTTGGTCGCGGATCGGCGGCAATATATGCCGCTTGTCGAGTTTTTTGACCCGGCTGCAATGCTGCGCACGCGCACTGCTGAAGCGGAGCAGGTCGAGCGCTTGCAGGCTCGCTTGCGCGCTGCTGAGCAAGCGGCACAGCAGGCAAAAGAGCAGGCTCAAGAGCGTGCGGCTGCACATCGTGAGCGCACTGTTGTTGCTGAGAGCCCAACCCTTGACCCGACCAAGCTGGATTTTGCTTATCGCTGTGAGCCTGCTTCGCGCGAAGCGCGTGACTTTGTGCCTGCGCGGATTTTTGGCTCTGACACACACACTTTCGTGCAAATGCCGCAAGCCGTGTTGCGCGGCGGCGAGATGCCCGCTGTTTTTGCGCGCGCCGATGGGCAGCATCAGTTGCTGAATGCGCGTCGCTCGGGTGATTTCGTGGTCGTCGATGGTCGCCCGCAAGCGCTCGCGCTGGTGCTCGGTCTCGGCCACCATGCCCGGGTTGTCAACTGCAACCGCGTCGATCCGGGCAGTCGATGGGCGGCTGGCGGCGATGTGACCAATGCAGAGTTTGGAGGTGCGCGATGAACATGAACATCTACATGATTGGCGGCGCTAAAGGCGGCGTCGGTAAATCCCTCGTATCGCTCTCGCTCATTGACTATCTGACTGAGATTGGACAGCCGCCGCTGCTCATCGAAAGCGACACGGGCAACCCGGACGTATGGAAATCTTACAAAGATCAGTGCGCCGCAGAGCTAATCAACCTAGACATAGCGGAAGGGTGGATTAGCCTTATCAACGCAATCGATGCACACAAAGATAAGCCGATCGTGATAAATACCGCTGTCCGCAACGGCGCCGGTGTAACCGATCACGGCGCGCTACTCTGTGATGCGCTACCCGCTCTGCACCGCCGCCTGATCACGCTATGGGTAATCAACCGCCAGCGCGATAGCCTCGAACTGATGAGGCACTTCATGGAGGCGATGCCCGCTGCCAAAATTCACGTTGTGCGTAACAGCTACTTTGGTTCTGAAAGCGAATTTGCGCTCTACAACAACAGCGAGACGCGAAAGTTAATCGAGACTGCGGGCGGTAAATCGCTGACTTTTCCCGATCTTGCTGACCGAGTTGCTGACGACATTTATTCCAGGCGCTTGACGCTCGCAAATGCCGCTGCCCAATTGCCGATTGGTAATAAGGCAGAGCTTCAGCGCTTCAGAGCCGCCGCCGCCACCATGTTTAAGGAGATTGCGCAATGAGCTCGCAACAAATCGATAAAACCCTCGACGATGATGACGCACGCGGCGATAGCGCGGTGCAAGACATTGACGGTGTGGGGCTGGTATCTGCAAAGCCCGGTGCGCAGGGTGCTGCTCTGCATCAACCCGAGTTGCCCAAAACCAAAGCGCTTTCGCAAAAAGGCAGGAAGATGCTCATCGGCGGCGTTGCAGCGGTGGGTACTCTGATTGTTGCTGGTATCTTGATGAGCGGCCAGCCCGCCCGGCAGGCGCAGATTGCAGAGCAAGCGCCGGTTTCCCCGCCCGCTGCGCCCGATGCCCGGATGCTGGAGCAGCAGCGGCAAGCGGCACTGGGCGTAGATCCGGCTGCTGCGGCTCAGGCTGAAGCTGATGCAGCGGCTGAGCTTGAGCGCCAGCGCGTGGCGGCTGGTGGTGCGCCGGGTGCGCCCGGTGAACCCGGTACGCCGTCGCATTCGGCACAGTTCGCGGACTGGCTTGAGCGGCATCACTATGACCAAAAGCGCGCGCGCATTGTCGCTGGTACGCAAGCGCGCTCTGCTGACCTGATGACTGAGGGCGGCGGCGCTGCTGGTGGCGGTGCTGGTGCTGGCGGTGGCATGGCGATGGCCGGGATGCCCGGTGCTATGCCCGGTGCTCAGTATGCGGGCCAACCCCGCCCCGCGCCCTTGCTGGCTTCGCTTCAAGGGCTTCAGGGTTTGCAAGGTTTGCCCGGTGCCCCCGGCACTGCACCCACAAGCCCGCAAGCTGCGGCTGCGGCACAGCAGGCGCAAGCGCAGGCACAGATGGCGCAGCTTGCACAGCGTGCCCTCGGTGGCGGTGCGGGTGGTGCGGGTTTGCCCGGTGCTCGTGCTGCTGCCGATCCCAACGTCGCTGCACAACAGCGCAACCGGGAGTTCCTCGATTCCGCTGGCGATCCGGGCTATCTCAATGAGCCAGTGCGGGCGCAGGCGGCGCAGAATGAGATTGCAGCAGGAACCATCATTCCGGCTGTGATGCTCACGGGCATCAATTCCCAACTGCCGGGGACAATCGTTGCCCAAGTGCGGCAAAACGTCTTTGACACTTTCGACTTTCAGCGCTTGCTGATTCCGCAGGGTTCGCGCTTGATCGGTCGTTATTCGAGCGATGTCAGTCAGGGCCAGCAGCGGGTATTGGTTGCTTGGGATGAGATGATTTTCCCCAACGGCGCGCGCATTGCGCTGGGTGGAATGCAAGCAACTGACCCGATTGGAGCATCTGGTATGCGCGATGAAGTGCATACGCATTTCTGGCGCATCTGGGGCAACGCTCTGATGGTGTCTCTGCTCGGCGTGGCTGCGCAGCAATCGCAACCGCAAAACGCAAATACTAATCAAGCGGCTGGTACTTCGCAGCAAGCCACTGGCGCGGCGATGGAATCGCTCAATGAAACCGCATCGGAGATTTTGCAGCGCAATTTGAACATAGCCCCAACGCTGGTTATTCGTCCGGGTTACACATTTAACGTGCTGGTTAACAAGTCCGTGGCTTTGCCAGTTTTCACGATGGAGCGTCAAAATGCGCGTGCTCGTTAAAACTCCAGCGGGCATGCTGGGGCCTCTGTTTGTGCTCGAAGTGCTGGCAATCGCCCCGGATGGGGAGCTGCTGGCATACAAAGAGGTCGCGCTATGCTGTCCGAAGCCTTAATGGTTCTGGCTCAGCTTGCGCCGGGCGCTAACGCAATTGATGCGTGCCTGGCTGCGGCTGAGCGCCGATTCAACTTGCCGACGGGTATTGCCACGGCAATTGCTCGGGTTGAGTCGAGCCTGAACCCGCGCGCGATCAACAGGGCGAATCGCAACGGCACGTATGACCTTGGGCTCATGCAGATCAACAGCATCCATCAGCCGCGATTGAAACGCGATTACGGCATTGCTCGGGCGCATCTGTATAACCCGTGCGTGTCGGCATTCGCCGGGGCGCAGGTTTTGGCTAAAGCGCTGGCACAAACGGGCGGGGCGATTGTGCCCGCATTGTCGAAATACAACACCGGGCGTCCGACTGGGGCGGTGGGGCTGGCTTATGCGCAGCGGGTGCTTGCGCGCTGGCAAAGCCCGGCAGCGGTGGTTGCTCTGGCTGCTGTGCCAGCTGGAGCGATCAATCTCCCGCCGCCGCCTGCTGCCTTGCTTGCCGGCTTGCCGGATTTTGCTATGGGGCCGGTGATGCCTGCTGCGCCGGTGATTACACCTGAGCGCTCTGCTTTATTCGTTGGGCAATCAAGCGCGTTTCAGTCTGCGGGCTGGGCGCGCAGTCCGCAGTTTTGAATTCGAGGTGCTTCATGAGCGGCTTTACCAGCTTGGAAAACAACCATCGCGCCCAAGCGGCGCTTGAAAACGCAATCGACGGTGATGGCGTGCGTATGCGCGGTGTCACTAAGCGCGGTAATCCGGTTTTGCAATTCACGCTGAATGGTGATCGCGTTAAGAACTGCGGGCGCGCGGTGGTGTGCGGTGAGCATGTCATGGTTTGGCATACCTGCCTGCCAAATGGCTTGGGAACGGGTGAGGGTTTTACACGCAAAAATTACTCGCAGCAGTCAATCGCAGGGCTTGGCGGGCGCGGGCCGACCGTGGGCCATTTGATCAAACTAGACAAACTTGAGCAACAGCCGGAGCGGTCAATTGTGCGTCCAAAACTTTACCCTGAGCGTGCTGCGCGGCCAGAGCATGAGCGCCCGAAATACGATGATGAGCAAGTCCGCGCTGTGGCAATGCGCAGTCTGGCGCAGCACGGCTGGACATTCAAAAAGTCCGCAAACGGAGTTGATTATGCAAATGATGGCGCCGGGTCTTCGCTTGCCTGCCGCTTGGTAGTCAAAGACGGGCTTGCGCAGGCGTGGTCGCATAGGGGTGAGATTGAATTGGGGCCGCCTTGGCGCAAAGGGAAAGACGTAGGCGATGGATTGCCGACACATTATGCGGTAGCGCGGGATCTGATTGGTAGCAAGCTGGAAGTTGAGCCCCCAAGGGTTTTGCCGGCAAGCCTTGTTCATGTGCGCGGATGTGTAAAAGATGTGCAGGCTGAGTTTAGACGGCTTATGGCGGGCGCTCAACCCTGTCCCAAGGATCATCGGCATCTGACCAAGAGCAACGCTCAATTGAGCAATGCCGATTTGGTGGTGATAGGGCCAAATGAGCGCGGCTTGTCGGGCGCAATTCTGGTTCCGATATTGCGCCCCAAGGCTAGTCAAATTGAGTCTGCCGACGAAAAGGGTGCGCTCAAGATTCCAAATGAGCCGAATGCGCTTGAGGTCTGTGGCGGCTCCGTGCTTTTCACATACAAGTCTGCTGCTCTCGGTAACGATAAGCGGTTTCTGACTGGTTCGAAAACCTCTTGCGGGCTCTTGCCTATCGGTATTGGCAAACCGGGGCCAAATGGCGCGTATTCATTTGAGTCGTGGATGCAGCAGATTAGCAAAACACCTGAGCAAAGAAGCCTACCGATTGTGCTCTGCGAGGGCTTGGCTTCCGCAAAAGCAATTAATGAGTCCCGAGCAGGTCACGCGATCTGCTGTTTTAGCAGCAACAACGTCGGGCCAGTGGCGCGCTGGCTTGCGAAGCATGAGCACGATCAAACACATGGGCTCGTGATCGCGACAGACAACGACATTGGCTTGACGCGCGAGGGTGTCTTGGCATCAAAAGCGGTGCCCAGCGCAATCGCGGTGGCGCGTGAAGTTGGCGCTGACGTGGCGTTTCCGGGCAAGAGCTATCGCGTCGGTGATGACGCACGCGACATTCTTGCTGCTGGCGGCCCCGAGGCGGTGCGCAGGTTTATTGAGCGCGCGCAAAAACCGGATGAAGTGCAGGCTCGGTTTGATGCTTGCATCGCAACACGCCGGGCGGCCCCCGCGCAGGAGGTGCAGCGCTGAAAAAAGTTTTACCCAATCAACCTAGGCTGTCCCAGCCCCGATCCCTGTAAGTGTGTCCTTCTCTCTTTTGGTCTTTTCTTCTTCTTCTGGAGTCTCATCATGAAATGGTTTCTTGTCGCTCTAATCGCTCTCGTCGCCGCTTCGCCGGTGCTTGCTGGTACTGCCCTGCCTTGGGATACCGCCGTTACTACCCTTCAAAACAACCTGACTGGGCCGATTGCAACTGCTATCAGTGTCGTGGCCTTTTTGGCCGCCGGCGCTGCGCTGGTGTTCGGGGGTGATGACCTGGGCAACGTCGCCAAGCGTTTGCTGTACGTGGTTTTGGGCGTCGCAATCATCGTGCTCGGCAATCAATTTCTCGGCGCGCTTGGCCTGACTAATGCTGGCGGGCTGATCTGATCATGGAACAGCAATGGGAAGTCACCGTTCATCGGTCGCTCACGCGGCCGATGCTGGTTCTCGGCTGTGAACGTGAGTTGGTGATGATGCTTGCAATGCTTGCCGGCATCTTCATTGTCTCGCTGTTTCAGCTGTGGGCGGCGATTTTGGGCGTGACGCTGTGGGTGGTGGGTGTCTTTTTTCTCCAGCGCATGGGCGCAAAAGACCCGCAACTGAGCAAAACGTTTTTTCGGTCGCTGAAATTCGGGCAGTTGCTGCGGGCGCAATCGACGCCGTTTGCCGATACGTCGAAAGGGTAATTTATCATGTTGCTATCTGAGTTTCGCAGCAAAACCAAATCGCTGCCCGATCTGCTGCCTTGGGGGGCGCTGGTGGATAACGGCATTGTGCTGAACAAATCCGGCGCACTGATGGCTGGGTTTCATTTTCGCGGGCCTGATCTGGATAGTTCGACACGCGGCGAGTTGACCTCGATTGCAGCGCGCATCAATGCGGCTCTGCAACTGCCCGATGGCTGGTCGCTGCACGTTGACGCGCTGCGCCAGCCGTCTTTTATCGAGTCTGGGGAAGTAGATTACCCTGATCGCACCACGCGCTTGATCGGTGAAGCCCGCGATTTGGCACGTTCGGGCGATAGTTCGGGCTATGACAGTCGCTTTGCTATGGTGCTCTGCTGGCATCCTGACGCCGATGCCGCTGGCAAAGCCGAAGCGGTATTTGTGTCTGGTGGAGATAACGGCTGCGCGGCTTCGCGTTCGCTCAAGCGCTTCAAAAGCACGTTGCGCGACATTCGGGATAGGCTCTCTGGCGTGCTGCAAATCGAGCGTATGATTGATGAGGAATTGCCAGATGGCTCCCTGAGTTCGCCGCTTCTCGCGCACCTGCAAGAGTGCGTTTCTTTCGAGAAGCGCACGCGCTTTGTCGCACCCGAAACCCCGATGTATCTGGATGCTGTTTTGGGCCGCAGGCAAGTGGTGGTCGGCTTTGAGCCCGTGGTCGGTAAAAAAACCGTGATCGCTATCGCTTTGACGGGGATGCCCGCCAGCTCGCATCCGGGGATATTGGATTTTCTCGGGCGCTTGCCGGTGGAATACCGCTGGTCGAATCGCTTCATCTTTTTGGGGCCGCGTGAGGCTGACAAAGAGATTCAGAAATACCGCTCAAAGTGGGCGCAGCGTCGCTTGAGCCTGCTGAACCTGCTACGTAGCTCGCAAGGCGGGCAGGTGTCGCATATCAATTTGGATGCTGACGCCATGACGAATGACGCCATCGAGGCTGAAGGCGTTGCGTCGAGTGGGCTGGTGCGCTTCGGCTATTGGACGAGTGTGCTGCTGTTGGCCGATGAGAACGCCAAACTGGTGCGCGAAACGGCGCGCTCGGTGATCAAAGAAATCGTTAATCGTGGCTTTGATGCTGCGATTGAGGATGTCAACGCGATGGAGTGCTACATCGGCTCGATGCCGGGCAACACCTTCGCGAACGTGCGCAGGCCCTTGATTCACACTTTGAACCTTTCGCATTTCCTGCCTTTTACCGCTGTCTGGTCTGGCCCGGAAAAGCATCCCTGCCCCTTTTACCCGCCCGGTAGCGGCCCGCTGATGGTGGCGAAAACGGACGGCTCTACACCCTATCGCCTGTGCCTGCACGCTGGCGATGTGGGTCACACTGCGATTGTGGGGCCTACGGGCTCGGGTAAATCGACTTTGTTGGCATGCCTTGCGGCGGCTCATTTCAAATATCCGAATGCGCAGGTTTTTGCGTTTGACAAAGGGTATTCGATGAAGCCCTTGGTTTTGGCTGCCGGCGGCACGCACTATGATATTGCTGGTGAAGATAGCACGTTGGCTTTCTGTCCGCTGGCGCGTATCGACACGGATTCGGATCGCTCTTGGGCGGCTGAATGGATTGAATCGCTGTGCGAAATGCAGGGGATGGCGATCACGCCAGATGTGCGGCGGTCGATTTATGACGCCGTGGTGCAGCTTGCAGAGCAAACAACTGAGCGCTCGCAGCGAACCATGTCTGACTACGTGACTACAGCGCAACACGAGGGCGTGCGGGCGGCGTTGCAGTATTACACGCTGCACGGCCCAGCTGGCTCGCTGCTTGATGCACAAACTGATGCTTTGGAAGATGACATTTTTCAGGTGTTTGAGGTTGAGCATCTGATGGCGCGCGGTGAAAAGATCGTGGTGCCGGTGCTGACTTATCTTTTCCACCGGCTGGAGCAACGCTTTACCGGGCGGCCTACGCTGCTGATCTTGGATGAGGCTTGGCTGATGCTGGGGCATCCGGTCTTCAGAGCCAAGCTGCGCGAGTGGTTGAAAGTGCTGCGCAAGGCAAACGTCGCGGTGGTGTTTGCAACGCAGTCGCTGACTGACTTGACCAAATCTGGCATTGCCGATGTGCTGTTTGAGTCTTGCCCGAGCAAGATTCTGTTGGCGAATGCTGAGGCACAGACTGAAATTGTGCGCCCGCTCTACGAACAAATGGGGCTCAATGAGCGTCAAATCCAGCTGATTGCGCAAGCTACACCCAAAGCGCATTACTACCATATCCACCCGATAGGGCGGCGGTTGTTTTCACTGGGTCTGAGTGCAGAGGAATTGGCGTTTGTGGGCAAGAGCGACAAGCTTTCGCTCAAGCGCATTGATGCGCTGCGCGCGGTTGACCCGGTGAGTTGGCCCGCTGCCTGGCTGCGTGAATGCAAGTTGAACGAAGCTGCCGATGCGTGGCTTGGGTATTGATCAAATTTTTGGAGCATCATCATGAAAAAAGCGATTTTGGTTCTGGCTCTTTCTGCTGCATTCGCCCTGCCTGCCAAAGCTGGCGGCGGTGGTGGTTTTGCTGGCGCAACGGAGTTCACGCAGCTTGCCAACAACGTCGAATTGCTGGCGATCTATGTTGAGCAAGTCACAGCGGTTCAGACGATGTTGCAGCAATATGAAAACATGCTGCGGCACACACAGGGCATTTCTACGCAAGCCTGGCCGTCGATTCAGGTGCAAATCGAGCATCTGGTTTCATCAATCGGCGCAGTGGATGGCGCGGCGAATGCGTCGGCTGGCGCGCTGGCACAGTTTGCGGCGCACTACAGGTTCGATCCGTCGCGTGGATCGGCATCTGAGGTGCAGCGCTGGAGAACGGGCTTTCGCAATCAAACTGCTGAAGCGCTGCGACAGATGGGACTCAACGCAGCGCGCTTTGGCAACACACAGCAAGCGCTTGGGCAGATTCAGGCTATGTCGCAGACGGCGGTGGGCAGAATGCAGGTGCTGCAAGCGGCTAACCAGATCGCGGGAATGACGGTCAATGAGATTCAATCGCTACACGGCACGATCATGGCGGCTGAGCAGGCGCAGCTGAATCATTTGGCAACTGATGTGCGTGAGCGTGAAGAAGCGGAGCGGGCGCAACGTGAGTTCATGCAGGATAGCGGGCGGCGGTTTTTCTGATGCCGGGTTGGTGGTTCTGAACTGGAGTGAGTGATGAAAGATCGATACAAGATTGGGCTGGCGCTGATATTGATGATGACGGCGCAGTCAGCGCTGGCGCAGGTTGTTGGCGGGACGGCTATACCATCCACGGGTTTTCTTGACAGCTTTATCAATCAAGCAAGAACTGGCACCGCAGGCTGGGTGCCTCGTGCCGAGGCGCTTGCTGCAACGCTTTTTATAGCGCTTGCTGTCATTGATTTCACTTGGTTTGCGATGCAGCAAACGCTAAAGAAAGCTGAGATTAGCGAATTATTGGTTGCCATAATGTTTAAGGTTGTGGCGATCTTCTTTTTCTTTACTGTTATTCGGTATGCTGACGTTTGGATTCCAGCCATTTCAAATTCTTTTTTGGCCGCAGGAGCAACCATCAGTGGTGTACCGTTAGCTAACTTCTCTCCGAGTGGCATTATGAGGATGGGTTTGGACGCTGCAGCAAACCTTTCTGTCTCGCAACAGGCTTCAGGCCCGTCTTTGGGGCAAATTTTTACCGAGCCTGGCGCAGTGGCCCAAAGTCTCATTGGTTCGATCATTATTGGTTTGGCTTCGCTGATTGTAGTCATTGCTTTTGCGATTCTTGCTTTGCAGCTTATCGTTGTCATGTTGGAGGCATTGCTTGTCATGTCTGCCGGCATACTGATGCTGGGCTTTAGTGGCTCGAAGTGGACAATGAACTTTGCTGAGAAATACATCGGCTACGCGGTTTCTGTGGGCGCTAAATTGCTTGTAGTGACTTTGTTGGTGGGCTTTGGGCAAGCGTTCTCAACCGGGGTTATTCAGCACTGGAACGAAATTCGATCCGCCGCTGGGTCGAGTGTCGGCATCATTGATTATTTGGCCGTCGCCGGTGGCACGCTGATTTTCGGTGCAATGAGTTTTATGCTGCCAAGCCTTGCGGGTTCATTCCTGAGCGGTGCTGCATCGATGAGCCTGAGCAATACCGCTGGCGGCATGTCGAGCGCTGTGATGCCTGCTGCAAGCATGGCCGCTGGTGGCGCTGCTGGTGCCGCGAAGCTGGCTGGTGCGGCGGCTGGGAAGATCGCAACGATGCTCGCACCCGCTGGCGCGATTGCTGGTGTGGCAAGCGCTACGGCTGGAGCTGCTGGTGGTGCGGGCGCAATGGCTGGTGCCGGGCGCGCTGCATTTGCGGGTGCGCCGGGCGGTGGCGGTGGTGCTCTTGGCGGCGGTAGCCCTGGTGCTCCGGGTGCTGGTGGTGGCGCTCTCGGTGGCGGTGCCGGTGCGCCGGGTGGCGGATCGGGCGCGGGTGCTGGGTTTGGCGGCTCTGGCTCGGGCTCTGGCGGTGCTGGTGGTGGCGATGAGTCAACTGGCGGCGGCTCGGGCTTGGGTTCGGGTTCTGGCAGCGGTGGCGGTGGTGCCGGTGCAGGCTCCAGCGCAGCGCCTGGCGGCGGCGGCTCTGGCTTCAACAACAGCGAAAGCCGCGATAGCGGCGGCGGCGGAGGTGGTGGCGATGAGTCAACTGGCGGCGGCTCGGGCTTGGGTTCGGGTTCTGGCAGCGGTGGCGGTGGTGCCGGTGCAGGCTCCAGCGCAGCGCCTGGCGGCGGCGGCTCTGGCTTTAACAACAGCGAAAGCCGCGATAGCGGCGGCGGCGGAGGTGGTGGCGATGAGTCAACTGGCGGCGACAGCGGGCCGAAGATGAGCCTGAGCAGCGGTGGCGGTGGTGGCGCATCAAGCCCTGCTGCTGATAACAGCGGCGGCGCAGCTTTTGCAGGCGATAACAGCGGCTCTAGCGGTTCCGGCGCTGGCTTTGCTGATCCGGCTGCTATGCGCTCAGGTGGCGGCAACAACTTTGCTGATGGCGGTTCGCAACGGCTGGGTGCCGATGCGGGCTGGCGCGATTACAGGGATGTTGAAGCGGCGAAGCATAAAGAAGATCGCGCCCGCGCATCTGCTGCGCCCATGAGTCGGAACATGCTCAAGGCATCGGACAAATTGCAGTCGCTTTCGCGGTCACTGTCGTCTTTCGCGTCCAAACGTCGCCCGTTGTCGAGCGATGGGCATACGGGCTCGGCGCCGTCGATCCGCATGCGTAATGGCGATGATTGAGGCTTTGTTGGCCCGCCTACCTGTCCGCGCTAAAGCGCGGGGGTTTAGGGGGCAGGTTGTGGTTCTAGCCAAAGGGCAATTAAGTGGCGGATTGGCGGGACGGCTGGTAAAATTAGGGTGTTCTGGTGGTGGTCTCTGGTTGTAGGTGGATGGTTCTCTTTTTTGTGAGGTGATTGTGATGGAACAATTGACGCATGAGCAAAAACGGCGCATCGAGATTTTCGAGCGCTACGATGCTATCGCAGGCCCGGTGCGCAACGCGCGCAACGAGGCCATTACGAGCTTTGATCTGGATTGGCGCGACAAGTCGATTGTGTTTTTCGCGGATCAAGAAAAACGCCGTCTTGACAACATCAAGGCTTTCGAGTCCAAAGGGCTTTCTTCAGGCGCGGCTTATGCGGCTACTGCCTTTGAGCTTGCCAAAGAGTTCGAGGCGCATTTGGTGGCAAAGGACAAACAGGCGCGGGAACTCGATGAGACTCTGCAAAAGCCTAAGGCTTGGCGCGAGTTTTTGGAAGAAGAAAACCAGCGCTCGCCCGGTGATCCGGTGATTGCAACGCTCATGAAAGAGGCGGAGCACTGCGATCATGACGCCGCTGTGTCTGGCTACCTCAAGACGCCTCCCCCTGAGCGTGTGCTGACTGACTTGTCACTGATTCAGGACGAGGATGGCACAGCTTTCAAACGTGGGACACAAACCGTTTTCCGGGACGTTGGGCCACGGCTGGACGTGTCGCGCACTGACCGGCGCGATATTGCTGCGGCGCTTAAAGTCGCGGCGCAGAAGTTTGACCCGCACAAGGGCCTGGTGCTCACTGGCGATACCGCTTTCAAGACGCTGGCGGCTGAAGTGGCGGGCTCGATGGGTTTGAAACTGCGCAACACAGAACCTGAAGTTTTGCACGCCTGGGAGCGCGGGCGTCTGGCTGCTGCTGAGTTGACGCCTTCGCGCGCGCCTAGCGTGGCTCGCGGGATTGCTGGCGACATCAAAGAGCCGGGCATTGATCGCGTGGGTGGTGAGCAGTTGCTGATGGTCGAAGACAAACTGGTACGCGGTGCGGGTGCTGCGCTCTCTGCTGCTGGGGTTGAGTTTGTCGCGGTAGGCAACAACCGCGATGACCCGGCGACCTTCATGATGGCGAAGGGCGTCCAGGTCAAGCTGCCGGGTGAGCGCACACAGGAAGCCTTGGCTGAATTGCGTGGGCTCTCGCGTGCTGATGCCGAAGCGCTGGGTGCTGCGATGCCCGGCGCCCCGAATCCAGCGCTGAAACAGCATCAGGTGCTGGTTGAGCGCTCTCTGATCGATGAAGATGGCCAGTTGACGCCGCGCGGCATCGACGTTGTGCTGGTGCGTGGCGACTTGAATCTGCGTGAGCGCGGCAACCTGATCAAGCAGGTGCAGAGCGAGGGCGTTGCGCCCAAGTCAGGTGCCGAGTTTGCCCGCGAGGCAGCGGGTGAACTCAAGGCCGGGGCGCAGCAAACGATGCGCGAAGACGCGGAGGCCAACGCGCAAAAGAAAGAGGCAGAAGAGGTGCCGCTTGAGAAGCGCGAGGACGAGGTTGAGAAGAAAGAGCAGGCGCACGAGCGCAACCCGTTCAACCCGCCACGGCGCAAAAAAGTTGTTGATCTTGGAATGGAGCGTTAATTGTGAAACTGGAATACAAGATGGTCGAGTTCAGCGATGGCTCGGTGGCCGAAGTGGTCGAGATGCCCATAGCGCTTGCGCTGGGGCTCGATGATGCCGATGCGCACGGGGATTTTTCTCCTGAGTCGCAGATTGATATGTGGATGGGGGACGATGATGTCTGAGCAGAAATACGAGAAGCGCGACATTCGGCAGGAAATCACGAATGGCATCATCGAGCAGCTTGAGAAGGGCGTGATGCCGTGGCGCAAAAACTGGCAAAACGTGGCCCCGCCAGCACTACCGGCAAATGGCGAATCCGGGCGCGCTTACTCGGGCGGCAACCGCGTTGGGCTGATGGTGGCGATGCACGAGCGCGGCTGGGACGATCATCGGTTTATGACGTTCCAGCAACTGCGCAAGCTCGATGCTGGCCCCGGGGCGGGTGAGCGCGGGACGCCGGTTGAGTATTGGGAGAAGCGCGCTTTTTGGACGCGCAAAGATTGCGTGGTGCTGAGCGATGGCAAGCCCGTCAAAGTGCTTGATGTAGCGCCAAACATGATGGTAAGCACGTCGGACGGCCGCACGCGCCCGTCGCGGGTGCTGGAGGTCAAAGGGCCGGATGGCTCGCTCATGCCGTGGGCTGCTGCTGATGCACGCCTGAGCGTGATGATTGGTCGGCACAGCACGGTTTTCAACGTGGCGCAGTGCGACCGGCTGGGTGCCTGGCTGGAGGCTAATCCTATTTCGCGTGAGCCAAAGAAAGAGCCTGAGCTTGATGCTGAGCTTGAGAAGGTCTTGCGCGGGATGAAGAGGGACGGCTTGACGGTGCAGGATCAACCGCAAAACCGCGCTTACTACAGCCCGGCAAGTGACACGGTGGTGATGCCTGAGCAGCGCCAGTTTGAGAGCCCTGGCGCTTACCGCTCAACGCTGCTGCACGAAATCGCGCACGCAACCGGGCACCCGAAGCGGCTGGGGCGGGAGTTGGGCGGCGGCCACGGCTCTGAGTCTTACGCGCGTGAAGAGCTGGTAGCGGAGCTGTCCAGCGCATTCCTATCTGCTGCAACCGGGATCCAGCGCGTCGATGATTCGCACGCGCAGTACATCGGCTTTTGGCTCAAGACGCTGCACGGCAAAGACGGCAAAGACGAGCTGTACGCGGCAGCAAGGGACGCCAGCAAGGCCACAGACTACGTGCTCGCACGGGCGCAGCCGCAGCGCGAGCGCGAACCGGAGCCCGCGCTAGAGCGCTAACGATTACTCCAGTGTCTCGCGGTTTTTGCTTGGCTGCGAGATTTTCATAGTGCCGCTGGGCTGAGGTCTGGCGGCACTTTTTTTTGCCTGTCCCAGCGCTTGCCCCTGTGAGTATGAGCACACACAAACCCACCCTCTACAACGTCCCCGGCCAGAAAACCGATCTGGTGCGGGTCTATTGGTTCGCTTTTGGGCTATGGCTCCTGCTGTCTTTCGTCGGGCTGTTTGCGGTGACGCAGTACGTGGCGCACGAGTTCGGGCGCGCGCAGATTCTTGGCGACCCAAGTTGGGGCGGGTTCTATGCGCCGCATTCGGTCTTCATCTGGATGTTCCAGTTCTTCCGGCCTGATGCGCCAGCGGCGGTGCGTGATACGTTGAGCATGGCAACGGCGATGCTGGGCGCGGTCGGCATCGGCAGCTTGTTTGTGGCTATGGGCTTTGTCTGGCATCGAACGAAAAAAGCCAATAGCGCCGAAAGTCACTTGCATGGCTCGGCGGGCTGGGCAACTGAAGATGAGATTCAGAAGTCGGGCTTACTCCCGTCTGTCGAAAACTCTGGCGGGGTGCTGCTGGGCAGTATTGCACTCAAGAGGCGCGTGCCGCCGATATGGGCGCGAAAGCTCACTTGGTGGCCGAAATGGCTGGGCTTTAGTGCAGCGCGCCAGATGTACCTGCGCCACAAAGGGCCAGAGCACATACTTGTTTTTGCGCCCACCCGCTCAGGTAAAGGCGTGGGCATCGTCGTGCCCACACTACTGAGCTGGAATGAGTCGGTTTTGGTGCATGACGTCAAGGGTGAGAATTGGGCTTTGACCAGCGGCTTTAGGCGCAAAGCACTCAAGCAGCGCTGCTTGCGCTTTGCTCCTAGTGAGCTTGATTCCGCAACCTTCAATCCTTTGCTTGAGATTCGTCGTGATGGCAACATCGTCAAGGATGTGCAAAACATCGCTACCATGATCGTTGACCCGGACGGCAAGGGCTTGCAAGACCATTGGGCCAAGACGGGTTTCGACTTGCTGACCGGCGTGGTGCTCTACGTGCTACTGGAAAACGAAATTGACGACACTGAACGCACCCTATCTACAGTGCAGTCGATCTTGTCTGATGGCGGCGTAATCCGCAAGAGCGCGGAAGACAAAGCCAAGAGCAAAAATGCGGAAGAGGCTTCCACAGGCGTCAAAGCGGTGTTTGAGTACATACGCGACCGGGCGCACGAGAAGATCGACAGTAGAGCGCTTGCTGATTGGGAGTTGGTTGGCTGGCAGACTGCCGCTCAGGCTGCTCAGTCTTACCTCAACAAAGCCCCTAACGAGGCCAGCGGTGTGCTATCGACCGCGCTTTCATTCTTGGCGCTGTACCGGGATCCGATTGTGGCCAAAAACACGGCCTCCAGCTGCTTCACCATCGAGTCGCTGATGCAGCAAAAAACCGCCCTGTATCTGGTGGTTCCACCCTCTGACAAAGACCGCTTGAAGCCCCTGCTGCGGCTGATCCTCAACCTAGTGGTGCGGCGGCTGACTGAGAGCATGACCTTCAATGAGTCGGGTGCAGGCAAGACAAAGCACAAACACCGGCTGCTGCTGCTGATCGACGAGTTCCCGGCGCTGGGCAAACTGGAAGTGTTTGAGGAAGCCTTGGCGTTTATCGCGGGCTATGGGCTCAAGGCGATGCTGATCACACAAGACTTGTCGCAACTGCACAAAGCCTACAGCAAAGACGAGTCGATTATCTCCAACTGCCATATTCGCATTGCCTTTGCACCCAACAAGATTGAAACAGCGGATTTGCTCTCGAAAATGACCGGGCAAGCCACCATGCAGCAAGAGCAGCGCAGCTACTCGGGATCGCGGCTGGCGGTATTGCTCGGGCAGGTTAGCAGCAGCATGCAAACCGTGCAGCGGCCCCTTTTGACAGCTGATGAAACCATGCGCCTACCGGCTGATGACGCGCTGGTGTTTGTAGCTGGCAGCAGGCCGATCTATGCGCAGAAGATCAAGTATTACACCGACCCTGAGCTATCGCGGCGGCAGATGATGGGTGCGGCTGATGCGCCAGCAAAGAATGGAGCCCCCCAATGAAAACCCCTTTCAGAGTTTCAGTGCTACTGCTTGGCCTAGCCGCCTTTGTGTCCGTATCAATGGCGGCGGTGGCGTCGGGCGTAAGGATAAACGTCAGCGATTCCCTTCCCGGCTGGGTCTATGTGACGCAGCCGATTGATCGGGCGCAGCGCGGGGACTATGTGAGTTTTTGCCCGCCAGTTGATGTCGGCAGCTTGCCACGGGGCCGATGCCCTACTGGAACGATGGCGCTCATCAAGCGTGTGGTGGCGATTGAGGGCGATACGGTGCGCTTTGCGCCGGGCTTGATCGAAGTCAACGGGCAGTCTTTTGAGGTGCCGATGGCCGCTGTGGATTCACGCGGGCGCACGCTGCCGCAAGCCGCGCCGGGTGTGCAGGTGCTGGGTGTTGGGCAAGTGGTGGTGCTCGGTGAGCATACCCACAGCCTTGATTCTCGTTATTTTGGTGTTTTGGGAGGGCGTGATGAGTGATAGAGCCGATGAGGTAAGGGCGCGTCAGGTTGAAGCGCTGCGCCGTGCTTTTGGCCCGAAAGTGCTGGAGTTTTTCAGCGATAAGCGCGTGGTGGAAATCATGCTCAACAGCGACGGGCGGCTGTGGGTCGAAAGGCTTGGCGCTGAAATGGAGTGCGTGGGCACGATGACAGTTACGAGCGCAATGGCTGCGATTCAGACGGCGGCGGCACTTGTAGATGAAGTGGTGACGCACGAGAAGCCCATTCTTGAGACTGAATTGCCGAACCACGGCAGCGAGTTCGGCGGGGCGCGCTTTGAAGCGCTGATACCGCCCGTGACGGAGCGGCCAGCGTTTGCGATTCGCAAAAAGGCGGAATTGATTTTTAGCCTCGAAGACTACGTGAACAAGGGGATCATGACTGAGCAACAGCGGGCCGTGATCGAACAGGCGGTTGCTGAGCGCAAAAACATCTTGATTGCAGGCGGCACTGGCACCGGCAAGTCCACGCTGGCGAATGCAGTGCTGCAAGCCATTGCTCGGATTGACCAGCACACGCGCATCGTGATCATCGAGGACGTGCGCGAATTGCAGTGCGAAGCCCGCAACTCGATTTTCCTGCGCACCACAGATGTCATTGACCAGACAGCTTTGCTGCGGGCCACCATGCGCTTGCGCCCGGATCGGATCGTTGTTGGTGAGGTGCGCGACAAGAGCGCGCTGGCATTGCTCAAGGCATGGAACACCGGGCACCCTGGCGGCGTGGGAACGGTTCACGCCAACGATGCCGCTGCGGCTCTGGTGCGTGTAGGGCAGCTGGTGCAAGAGGCCAATGTCCCGCCGGCGCCGGAGTTGATCGCTGAGGCGGTCAATCTGGTGGTGTCTATCAAGCGAGAGCAGCGCGGGCGGCGGGTGGATGAGATTGCGCGCGTGATCGGCTACGAGAACGGGGCTTATGTGCTTGAGCGGGTTTGACGTCATGGCGTCATGGCGTCAGATTTTTCTGAGGCGATGCCCAGCCTGTCCCAGCCCGCGCCCTTGTAGGTGTCAGCAACTTTTTGGAGAATGATTGTGAACAGACGAGGTTTGATTTTGGGTGCGGCGGGTGCTTCGGCGCTGCTGCTGGCTGGGTGCCTGGGCGGCGCCAAGGGTGAGGACTTTGTAGGCTTTTGGGCGCAAGAGCGCACGCATAACGACGTCACACAAGTGATCGGCGTTTCGCGCATCGAAAGAATCAGTGCAAACGAGTTCATGATGCACGAAATTAATTTCGATTTTTTCTTCCAAGGCATCCGGCGTAATTCCGGTGTTTTCCAGTATTTTGCCCCCAATCGCTTGCGCGCTGAGGTGATGGGAATGGTCGCAATTCTTGAACTCCAAAACGACAAGATCATCACCAACGGCAGGCCACAAACCGCCACGCGACGCTCGACTCAGCAAGAATTCGACGGCTTTGAGGCTTACGCTGAAAAGCATCTGCGCCGCCCTCGTCGTCATTTCATGTGATCGGGGAGCAATCATTGAACGCTCCCGTTCTCGAAATTGAAGAAGCGCTGTGGTCTGTGGTATCGGATCGCGGCGTGGTGTCGATGCGCTCACTCTACAAGCTGTTCCCACAAATGAGGCAACACGCGGTCAATCGCGCTGCGTCTGTGTTGGTGGCGGCGGGTAAGTGTGAGTTTTATGGCGAAGGCGCGCTTGAGTACAAACTGCTCATGAACGCTGAAAACAAAACCCCCGGTAGATTGATTGGAAACTGAAAATGGACTTTGAAAAACTCTCGCAAGCCCTTCTCGAAGCCTCCCGCAACCACGGCGTGCGCGCGGTGCTAGATGTGAGCCTGTATGCTGAATCGCTGGGCATCGAGCCTGATTTGCTGCGCAGCGCGCTCTGTGAGTTGATCGAAATGGCGGCGTTGGAGGCTAGGGACGATGACGTTTTGGATGACTTGTATGACAACGAGCCTTGATCGTCGCGCCCTTTTGGGTGCTCTGCTGTGCGGCGCTGCGGCGCCAGCGCTGGCCTTTGGTGCTGATAGCGAATTAGGGGCTTTGCGTGCAGGCGATGTGGTCTTCAGGCTTGGGACGCAAAACTCGATTACCGAAATGATCGTGCGCTATTCCCCCCTGCCCGCTGCGCGTCGGCGCTGGTCGCATGCCGGGGTGGTGGTTTCACCCACTCGCGGCGGCGGGGCCTTGGTGGCTCATGCGCTGGAGGCTGGCGTGGTGCTGGAGACCTTTGAGGTTTTCAGGGCTGAGTCGCGGGCAGTGGGCGTGCTGCGCGGGCCTGCTGAGGCGGCTAAGACGATTGGGCACACTGCGGGCTCAATGCTCGGGCGTCCGTTTGATGACCGTTTGAGCCTGACAGATGACGGTGAGCGCATCTATTGCACCGAAATGCTCAAGCGTGCGCTGGCAGCTGCTGGGGTGCGCGTAGGCTGGACGCTCAACGATGTGCCGTTTTTCTCAGAAGATGTGCTGCACCCAGATAGCGCATGGCTGGATATGCTGCGGGCTGGGTTTAAGGAGGTGCAGGTTTGAAGGTCTGAGAACGCTCAAAGAAAAAGCCGCTGGATTAGAGCGGCTTTTTTCATGGGCGGGGGGGTTGCTTACTGCTGCGCTGCCTCGGCCGCTTCCTCGATGCGCAACTCATTCAACTTGCCATCGCGCTCAGCGGCTTTGTACCAGTTGGGAGCGCGGCCACGGCCCGACCACTCAGAGCCGGTCTCGGGATCGCGAAAGCGCGCGGCGTTTTTGGGAATACGCGAGGGCTTGCGCATCTCTTGCAAGTCTTCGGCAGTGACGCCAAGCTCTTTCATTTTGATGCGGGTCTCGGCGATGAACTGTGTGCGCTTGGCATGGCGCAATTCGTTGGCCCGGCGCAACATTTCGCGCGCCTTGGCTTCCAGTTCCTCGATGCTTTCATGAGTTTCCATGATGGTTCTCCTGTTAGTTAAAGACCTTTTATTGTACTATCTTTCCGAGCTTCTGTCCGGTGCTTTGTTGCTTTTGCGCTCGCGCTCTTCGTGCCAGATGTGGGTTAGCTCGATGTTTGCCACGGCGATACCGCGCCTGGCGCATTCTCTGGCGGCGCGCTCTTTATAAGCATCGTCACCTGTGATGAAGACTTCGTTGCCGTAGCGCTTTGCCACCAAGCCCAGCGCAGCGCGCATAGCCTCGTCGTCGTCTGAGCGCACCACATCCACCCGCTGACCTGCATCCCGAACCCGCTCTGCCCCGGCTTCATCGAGATAAATGACGCAGCTTTTGTCGCGTGAGACTTCAATGTGCGCAGTCGCTAGGCTGAAAGCGTCTGCGCCCTCTATGCCGCCCGCTGGGTGTCCGGGCTGCCCGGGGTGTTGTAGGTCTTCACCCTCAAAGCCGGGGCTATTCTTGCTGCGCTTGCGCTGCTCGCGGTATCTGATGCCGCGAAGCGCTGCTATGGCGGCTTCGTCGCCGTGCAGGCGGGCGCGCATCTCCAAAAACTGGCGCCAGTTGGTTGAGTAAATGGCTTTGACGCTTGTTATCTGTGCGCCGTGCGCGGCTTTGAGGGCGGCAAGGGCCTTGGTGTCTTCGCTTTGCGTGAGCAATGCGGCGATGTGATCCCCGAAGGCGGCGCTGTGCTCGGCTTTGCGCTGCCGGCGTGTGCCGGAAGTGGCGGCAAAGAGCGCTTGCCGCTCGCGCTTGTGTTGCTCTCTGAGCACGGCCATTTGCGCCCGCCTTGCCTTCGGTGCGGTGCGGCAGTGCTCGGCGTAGCGCTCTAGCAGTGCGGCTCTTTCGCGCTCGCGCTCTAGCCGCTGTTGCAGGCGCTTGGCCGGGTCGCGGGCGGTGGGGTTTTCCGGGGCGGTGGGCTCAATGCCTGTGGCGCAGCGCTTTTGAAAGTCGAGCAGCGTATCCGTGCGCGCTTGGGCGCGCGGGCTTGGGGGCAGGTACGAACCTAGGCGGGCATCAAGGGCTTTGCCCGAGAGGTTGCGATGCACTGCACTGGCTTTCACGGCTTGGGTGCCGTGCAAGCCTTCACCGGCGATGATGTAGCCTGAGTGCTTGGGCTCGATGCGCAAGCCCAGCGCTCCCAGGTCGCGGTGCAGGTCGGGCCAGCTTCGAGCGGCGCAGAGTTTGTCGAGGTGCGGGGTGCAGTAAGCGGCTATGCCTGGCACGCCATGCACACGCTCGATTGAAGCCTCTTGATTATGCTCGCGGGGGCGGTTTTTTGGGGCTCGGACTACTCTGCCGTCTTGGACTTCATAAGGGCCGGGGGAGTGCGCCCAGCCTTGAGCCAGCTCAACTTCGCGCATGGCTTTGTCAAGCACCAGAAAATCTTGCTTCGGCGGCCCCAGATAGTGCAGGTCTTGCGGGTCGTATTTGCAGACTGCAATGTGGACGTGATGGTGGTCGGTGTCGCGGTGGATCGCGTACATGCCAGCGGCATCTTGCATTCCCAGCGCTTTGAGCGTGTGCAGCGCGGCGGCTTTGGCTTGCTCATTTGTGGGTTGTTCGCCTGGCTGCCAGTTGAGCGCGACATGATAGAGCGGGTCGCTGGCGTCTAGCCCCTGGGCGCGGGCGCGTCTGACTATGGCGTCCAGCGTGGCGATGGCGTTTTCTTTGGTCTGAGCACCGGGGATGTTCAGGCAACCAGAACCTGCCACCCCTTCCCTTGCGGCGTAGGTGATCAGCTCGGCAGCACCTGAGTCGCGCCCTTGAGCGAGTAGATCTGCTCGCTCTTTGTCTGGCTCGTCGATGTAGTCGAGCAGTTCTTGGGGCGCGGACTTGCGCGCCGGGGCTTTGCGTTTGATGACTTTGGCTAACATGATACCTACAGGGATGCGGGCCGGGACAGCCGTTCAAGGCACAAAAAAGCCCGCAAGTGGCGGGCTGGGTTGAGGTTGGTTTCGTGCTTAGTTGCCGCCTCCTGTGTCGGGTGGCCGGCAGTCGATGAACGGCACCGTCCAGACGTTTTCCTGGATGTTGTCGCGGGCGGCGCGCTGAATGCGGGCCTCAATCCAGCGCTGCCGGTCGAACGCGCGGGGCTCGCGTCCAGCGGCGATCAGGCGGGCGTTGTGAGCATCCATCGCCGCCTCGCGCTGGTCAATCTCGGCGCGCAGTGCTGGCGTCAAGGCGCCGTAGGTCACATGGACCTGAAAGCCTTGAGCGAACCAAGAGGTTTGAGAGCAGCGCGAGATGGTCGTGTGCGAATACTCGGGCGTGTAAGGCTCAGGGACGCAGAAGTCGAACGTGAAGCTCGATGGCATCGAGGGCAGATTGGTCAAGTTGTCGCGGTCAGGGATTTGGTCTGTCCACTGACCGTTGCTCAACAAAAAACCGACTTCGTTATCCCCGCGCGTGGCGTAGAGCAGCACAAAGCCGGGGTGCCCCACGGCTTCAGCGGAAATGGGCATCGTCACGCGCGCATGAGCCCGGTCGAAGCTGCAATAAGCAGTCTGCGCTTGTGCAGTCATCGCAGCCGCTGCGAGAGCGGCTACGGCCAGAGAGGCGGCGCGCATGATCAGCAGGCAAGCAGGAAGTGCAGCGCAATCCCGCCGACCATGAACGGGGCTGAGAAGGCGGCGAGTTCGCGCAAGCGCTTGGCGATGCGCGAGGGGGTGCCAGCGGCGGGGGTGGCAAGGGTGAGGGTGGCAGTCATGATGGGCTCCAAAGTTGAGGTTGACACACAAAGCAGGGGCCGATTGGAAGTCTGCGCCTGCTTAACTTCAGGGATCGTTGCTGGGACAAGCTGGAGATTTTTTCGCTGGTGCGGCGGCGGCAGGCTGGAAAGGGTGCATAATCTGGCGTCATGGCGTCATGGCGTCATGGCGTCATGGCGTCATGGCGTCAACCTTCAACCTAGGAGTAACTATGCAAACGATGGCTTTTTTGGCCCAGAAGGGCGGTGGTGGCAAAACCACGTTGGCGGTGCATACCGCTGTGGCGGCGGTGGAGGCCGGGGAGGCGGTGGTCGTTATCGACACCGACCCGCAAAAGAGCGCAACGGTCTGGAGCGACATTCGGCCCCAGGAAGCGCCCTTTGTGGCTACCACTGCCGCTGCGGAGTTGGGGCGCGTGCTCGATGCGGCGCAGCAAGAGCGCATGACGCTGGCGATTGTGGATACCGCGCCCCACGCGGCCCCCGATGCCAGGCGCATCGCGCGCGCGGTGGATCTGGTGGTGATTCCGGTGCGACCCAGCGCTTTCGACATTGCCGCTGTGGGTAGCGCGGTGGACATCGTGCGGGCGGCTGGGGTGCAGGCGGTGTTTGTGCTGTCTGCCTGCCCGTTTCGCTCACGCGAGATTGCAGAGACCCGGGCGCTGCTGGCTGAGTACGGCTTGCCGGTTGCGCCAGTGGAGATTGTGGATCGTCGGGCTTTCGCTCGGGCTGTGGCCACGGGCCGGGCTGTGACCGAGTTCGAGGGCGATGGCAAAGCAGCGGGCGAGATTCGCGCGCTGTGGGCGTGGCTGAAAGAGCAGATGGAGCAAAAAGAGGTAGTGCTGTGAACAACAAACCTACCGGGCTGGCGGCTTTCAGTCGCAAGGGCGTAGCGGCTGCGCCGCAAGTGGATGAGCAACAACCTGCCGCCGAGAAGCTGGGCGCGGTTCGCGGGCGCGGGAAAAAAGAAGTGGTGGCGCTCACCGTGCGTCTGCCTCGGGCGCAGTGGGAGCGGCTGCACCAGCTCGCAGCGGCTGAGGGCACCAGCATTCAAGCGCTGGCCGTGCAGGGGCTGTCGAGGGTCTTTACTGAGCGCGGCTTGCCGGGGCTGGATGCTTGAGGGTTGGCGTCATGGCGTCATGGCGTCATGGCGTCATGGCGTCATGGCGTCATGGCGTCAAAAGGTGCCTTGGCGCCGTGTATGCGATTTGTATGCGGCTCAACCTTGGGTTGCGCTGCCGCTGCGCCTGCGGGCCAAGGGTTTGGCAGGCTTGGCTTGCAGGCGTTTTGAGTTGAGCCAAAACGCATACGTTGCGCATACATATTTGACTAAAGCGTGTGGGATAAGAAAAACAAAACTCGCAACTGACTGATTTATAACGAATCAAGAAACCGAAATACGGAATCCTGTTGGACAAAAGCCGTACTTGGTGTCCTCGCGCTGCACCGCCAGTTCCACGGCTTCAGAGATCGCAATCCCGAGGCTGCCCGGGTGATCGGGGCGCTGCGCCAGCACGCTGCGGCCATAGGCGGTCTGGTCCGAGGGCGAAGCCAGGCAGCGGGCGCCGTAGGTTTCCATGACCGCGCGCCGGTAGGGCTTTTGGTCGTAGCTCACGCGCACCTGGAACACCAGCACCTCGAGGCCAAAGAGCGAGCCGGCAAAGGCCAGCGAGGTGCCCCACTGGCCGGCCCCGGTCTCGGTGGTCAGGCGCTTGACGCCGGCTTGCTGGTTGTAAAAAGCCTGCGGGATGGCGGTGTTGGGCTTGTGGCTGCCGGCTGGGCTGACGCCCTCGTATTTGTAAAAAATCTTGGCCGGGGTGCCGAGCAGCTGTTCCAGCCGGTGCGCCCGGTACAGCGGTGCCGGACGCCAGAGGCGGTAGATGTCGCGCACCGGCTCGGGGATTTCGATCTCGCGCTCGGTGCTCACCTCTTGCTGGATCAGCTCGAGCGGAAACAGCGGCGCCAGGTCGTCGGGGCCGATGGGCTGCAAAGTGCCCGGATGCAGCACCGGCGGCGCGGGCTGCGGCAAATCGGCGGCGAGGTTGTACCAGTTGCGGGGCAAGCGGCTTTCGTCGAGCAGGTATTTGGTGGTTTGGGTCAAGATGCAATCTCCTTGGTGGCACTGGCAGCAGAGGGCGAGCGCGCAGGGGCCAGCGGGTGCGCGCTGCTGCACGGCGCCAATGTAGCACGCCGCCGAAGCCTACCGACCCGCACGCCAGCACACCGGGGCCAGAGCGGCGACAATAGGGCGGACATGAATACTCCCACCCCACCCTCGCGCTGGCCTCGCTGGCGCTCGCACCTGCTCACCGTGGCGCTGGTGCTGGCGGTGTTTTTGGGCGTGCAAGCCTGGCAGACGCGCGCCGTGCCGGCCGTGCTCGACCTCCACCAGCCGGTGCAGTGGCTGGGCCGCGACGGCAGCAGCCACAGCGGCAGCCTGGCGCAGGCCCTGGCCGCCGCTCGCCTGGGGCAACCCCCCGACGCCGGCACGCGGCCGGTGGCGCTCTACATCTGGGCCGAGTGGTGCCCCATCTGCCGCGGCATGGAGGGCAGCGTCACGCGGCTGGGGCAGGACTGGCCGCTGCTCACGGTGGCCATGCAGTCGGGCCCGGCGGCGCAGGTGCTGCGCCACCAGCAGCAGCGCGGTTTGCCGTGGCTGAGCGTGATCGACACGCGCGGCACCCTGGCGCAGGCGCTGGGCTACCGCTCGGTGCCGGCGTTCGCGGTGATCGACACCGAGGGCCGGTTGCGCTTTGCCACCGTGGGCTTCACCACCGGGGCCGGGATGCGGCTGCGGCTGTGGCTGGCGCACTGGTTCTAGACCGCGCCGCAGCCTTTGCGCCTGCCCCCAGCCTCTCAGCCCGCCTGGAGCGCCCGCGCCAGCCGCGCCACGCCTTCGCGGATGCGCTCGACATCGACGGTGGCAAAGCTCAGGCGCAGCGTCGCCGGGTCGGGGTCGCAGGCATAAAAGGGCCGCCCCGGCACGAAGGCCACGCCTTGCTGCACGGCGCGCTGCGCCAGCGCCTGGCCGTCGGCGCAGGCGCCACCGGCCCCGGTCAGGCGCGCCCAGATGAACAAACCGCCCTGAGGGGGCACAAAATCGATCGCCGCCCCGAGCTCGCGGCGCAGCGCGGCGCCCAGGGCTTGGGCGCGTTCGGCATAGACCGCGCGCACCCGCGCCAGCGCCGCAGCCAGGCGGCCGCCTTGCAGGTACTGCGCCGCCGTGGCCTGGGCAAAGGTGCTGGTGTGGGCGTCGCTGAACTGCTTGCACATCACCGCCTTGGCCAGCAGCTCGGGCGGCGCCACCAGCCAGCCGATGCGCAGCCCAGGGCTGAGCACCTTGCTCAGCGAGCCGCAGTGCAGCAGCCAGTCGCGGCTGCCCGCCACTTCGGCGCTCAGCGCCAGCAGGCTGGGCGGCGGGGCGGCGCCAAAGTACAGGTCGCCGTAGGGGTCGTCCTCGAGGATCGGGGTCTGGGTGCGCCGCGCCAGTTCGAGCACGCGCCGGCGCCGCTCCAGGCTCAGCAGCGCGCCGCTGGGGTTGCCAAAGCTGGGCACCAGATAGACAAACCTGGGCCGGTGCTCGGCGATCAGCGCCTCGAGCCGCTGCACATCGACCCCGTCGGCGTCGATCGGGGCCGTGATCAACTGCGCGCCATAGAGGCGAAAACACTGGATCGTGGCCAGAAAGGTCGGCCCCTCGACGATCACCTTGTCGCCCGGCGAGATCAGCGTCTTGCCGATCAGGTCCAGCGCCTGCTGGCTGCCGGTGGTGACGATGAGCTGCTCGGGCGCCAGCCCCTGCACCCCCTTGGCGGCCATGAGCGCCGCCAGTTGCTCGCGCAGCGGCTGGTAGCCTTCGGTGGCGCCGTACTGCAAGGCGGCGGCCGGGTCGGTGCTCAGGGCGCGCTCGCTGGCGGCGCGGATGCCCTCGACGTCGAACAGCGCCGCGTCGGGGAAGCCGCCCGCCAGGCTGATGATGCCGGGCTGGCCCAACAGCTTGAACAGCTCGCGGATGGCCGATGTCTCGATCTGCGCGAGGCGATCGGCAAAACGGATCGCAGGGGGTGCGCTCATGGGTGAAAATCCTCGCCATGGAACCAGTACACATCGAGCCGTTCTTTGCCGCCTTGGCGGCAGCCAACCCCGAGCCCGAAACCGAGCTGGAGTATAAGAGCGACTTTGAGCTGCTGTGCGCGGTGCTGCTCAGCGCCCAAGCCACCGACGTGAGCGTGAACCGCGCCACCCGCACCCTGTTTGCCGCCGCTTCCACGCCGGCACAGATGCTGGCCCTCGGGCTCGAGCAGGTGCAGGCGCACATCCAGTCCATCGGGCTGTACCGCAGCAAGGCGCGCCATTTGCTGCAAACCTGCCAGCTGCTGATCGAGCGCCACGGCGGGCAGGTGCCGCGCAGCCGCGCCGCGCTCGAGGCCCTGCCCGGCGTCGGGCGCAAAACCGCCAATGTGGTGCTCAACGTGGCTTTTGGCGAACCCACGCTGGCGGTGGACACGCACGTGTACAGGCTTGCCAACCGCAGCGGTCTGGCGCCGGGGCGCACGCCCTTCGAGGTGGAGCGGGGCCTGCTGGCGCGCATCCCGCCGGCGTATCTGCGCCACGCCCACCACTGGCTGATCCTGCACGGGCGCTACGTCTGCCGGGCGCGTGCGCCGCAGTGCGCGCAGTGCCACGTGGCCGCCTGGTGCGACACGGCGCTGCACAATGCGGCGGCCCCAGCCCCACCACGCCCATGAGCCGTCCACCCGGCCCGCGCCACGCCCTGCCCTGGTTGGAGCCGGGGCAGGCGTTTCCGCCGGTCGAGCAGGCCTGGGCAGAGGGCGACCCGATTCCGGGTCTGCTGGCCGCCGGTGGCGCGCTCGACTGCGCCACCTTGGCGCGCGCCTATGCCAGCGGCATCTTTCCCTGGTTCAGCGGCGAGCAACCCATCCTGTGGTGGAGCCCCGACCCGCGCATGGCGCTGCGCCCGGCCGACTTCAGGCTCCACCCCTCGTTGCGCAAAGAGATCCGGCGCGGCTTGCGCTCGGGCGCGCTCGAGATCCGCATCGACAGCGCCTTCGAGCACGTGCTGCGCGCCTGCGCCCACAGCCCACGCCAAGGCCAGCGCGGCACCTGGATCGTGCCGCCGATGATCGACGCCTATCTGGCCTGGCACCAGGCCGGCTGCGTACACAGCGTCGAGACCTGGCATCAGGGCGAACTCGTCGGCGGCCTGTACTGCGTCAACTTGGGGCGCATGGTGTTTGGCGAATCGATGTTCAGCCGCCGCCCCAACGCCTCCAAAATCGCGCTGGCGGCGCTGGTGGCTTGCGCCCGCGCCTGGCAGGTGCCGCTGATCGACTGCCAGCAAGACACCGCGCACCTGGCCTCGCTCGGCGCCCGCACCCTGTCGCGCAGCGACTTTTTGCGCACCGCCAAAGCGGCCCTGGCCGCGCCCAGCCCGGTCTGGCGCTTCGAACCCGTACACTGGCAAAGCCTGTTGGCTCCCAACCCCGACCCCCGCACCCCACCCCCACCGCCGTGACGCACCCGCAGGAACTCCCGCTGCAGACCGTGCAGTTTTACGCCACCGCAGCCTACCCGTGCAGCTACCTGAGCGCGCGCACGGCGCGCTCGCTCGTGGCCTCGCCCAGTCACCTGATCCGGGGCGACACCTACGCGCAGCTGGTGGCCCAAGGGTTCAGGCGCAGCGGGCTCTACACCTACCGGCCGCACTGCGACGGCTGCCAGGCCTGCGTGCCGCTGCGCGTGGACGCGCAAGCCTTCGAGCCCAGCCGCAGCCAGCGCCGCGCCTGGAAGCGCCACGCCCACCTGCAAGCGCGCGTGCTCACGCTGGGCCTGCGACCGGCGCACTACGAACTGTACTTGCGCTACCAGCGCCAGCGCCACCCCGGCGGCGGCATGGACCACGACGACCTCGAACAGTACCGCCAGTTTCTGCTGCAAAGCCGCGCCGACACGCGGCTGGTCGAGTTCAACGAACCTGCGCCCGAAAGCGGCGCCGAGACGTTGCGCATGGTCTCGATCCTCGATGTGCTCGAAGACGGCCTGTCGGCCGTGTACACCTTCTACGACCCCGACCCCAGCGCCGCCTACGGCAGCTACTGCGTGCTGTGGCAGCTCGAACAGGTGCGTCAGCTGGGGCTGCGTTACCTCTATCTGGGCTATTGGATCGAGGCAAGCCCCAAGATGAGCTACAAAAGCCGCTTTCAGCCGCACCAGCTGCTGCTCGGTGGCCGCTGGCAAGCCCCGCCTGCGCGCTGGACTGCGCCGGCGGCACAGCCGCAAGACCTGGGCCTGGGCATGCGATCGCGTTTCACCAGATAAAATGCGGTGCCTTGCATCTTGCCTAGGCTCAAGCCCCATGAACCGCATCCCGCACAGCGCCCCCCTGCCCATCCCGCCGCCCAAGCCCAGCGTGCAAGTGATCGAACGCATCCTGCAACTGCTCGACGTGCTGGCCGCGCACGAAGAGCCGGTGCCGCTCAGGCTGATCAGCGAGCGCACCGGCCTGCACCCTTCGACGGCGCACCGCATCCTCAACGACCTGGCTCTGGGGCGCCTGGTCGAGCGGCCCGAACCCGGCGCCTACCGGCTGGGCATGCGCCTGCTCGAGCTCGGCAACCTGGTCAAGGGGCGCCTGAGCGTGCGCGACGCGGCGCTGCTGCCCATGCGCGAGCTGCACAAGCAAATCCAGCAACCGGTCAACCTGAGCGTGCGCCAGGGCGACGAGATCATTTACGTGGAACGCGCCTACAGCGAACGCTCGGGCATGCAGGTGGTGCGCGCCATCGGGGGCCGGGCGCCGCTGCACCTGACTTCGGTCGGCAAGCTGTTCCTGGCCGCCGACGATCCGCAGCGCCTGCGCGCCTACGCCAGCCGCACCGGGCTGATGGGCCAGACGCGCAACAGCATCACCCAGCTGCCCTTGCTGGAGCGCGAACTGGCGCTGTGCCGCCGCCACGGCGTGGCGCGCGACAACGAGGAGCTGGAGCTGGGGGTGCGCTGCATGGCCGCCGGCATTTACGACGACCAGGGCCGGCTGGTGGCGGGCCTGTCGATCTCGGCCCCGGCCGATCGGCTCGAAGAAAGCTGGCTGCCCAAGCTGCGCGCCAGCGCGGCGCAGATCAGCGCCGCGCTGGGCTGGCAAACCGAACCCAGCCCGCCCTGATGCGCGGGCTGGGTGCCATGGCCTGCTTGGGTGCCGCAGCGGGCCAGGCCGCGATCAAGCCGCCGCGGGTCAGGCCGCGATCAAGCCGCAGCGTGTGGCGGTCAGCTCGGCTGCAGCAGCCCTGAGCGCTCGTGCTCGCTGGCCGACAGCGCATCGGCCGGCCGCGGGCCGCTCGAAAACAGGCTGCGCAGCACCCAGCGGCGCAGCCGCTCGGCGTCGGTGGCGCGCGCCTGGCTGCCGCTGGCACCCAGCAGCACCAAGATGAGCGACCGCCCCGACACATCGGCTTGCATCACCAGCGTGCGCCCGGCCTCGCGGATGAAGCCGGTTTTCTGCAGGTTGATTTCCCAGTCGCCGTTGCGCACCAGCATGTTGCTGTTGCGGTAGGTGATCGTGCGCGGCCCGAGCGCCAGCTGGTACTGCGGCGAGACCGACAGCTCGCGCACCAAGGGGCGATGCGAGCTGGCCGCCGTGAGCATGGCCAGGTCGCGGGCGCTGGAGCGGTTGCCGCCCGACAAACCGGTGGGGTCGGCGAAGTGGGTGTCGTGCATACCCAACTCGGTCGCCTTGCGGTTCATTTGCCGCACAAAAGCCGGCACGCCGCCGGGGAAATGGCGCGCCAGCGCGTGGGCGGCGCGGTTTTCGCTCGACATCAAGGCCAGATGCAGGGCTTGGCCGCGCGTCAGCTGCGCCCCCACGGGCAGGCGCGAACCGCTGCCACGCAGCCGATCGATGTCGGCCTGGGTGATGGTGAGCATTTCGTCCAGATCCTGCCGGGCATCGACCACGATGATCGCCGTCATGAGCTTGGTGATGGAGGCGATCGGCAACACCACGGTGTCGTTTTTGCCGAGCAAGATTTCGCCCGTGTGCGCATCCACCAGCAGCGCCACGCCCGAATCGAGCTCGAGCGGGTCGTCGGCCACGCGCAGGCCCAGGCGCTCGGCCTGCATCGGGCTGGCGCGCTCGCCGGCCGCAGCAGACGCAGCCGGGGCGGCCTCGCGCGGCGGCTGGGCCGGCGCCGCCGCGACCACCACCGACACCCGCTGCGACTGTGCCGCCGCATGGCGCGCACGCGGGCGAACCTACCCACGAGCACCCTGCACCCGGCGCTCAGACCCGGCGCGCCCAGTCCTTGGCGTCGAAGCCCACGCCGAGGCTGCCGTCGGCCCAGGCCACGACCGGGCGCTTGATCACGCTGGGCTGGCGCAGCATCAGCGCGCGTGCCGAGGCGGCGTCCACCACGGCCGCACGCTCGGCCTCGGGCAGGCGGCGCCAGGTCGTGCCCTGGCGGTTGACGAGCCGCTCCCAGCCGAGCCGCGCGATCCAGCCGTCCAGCGCCTCGGCCGGCACGCCCTCCTTGCGGAAGTCGTGAAAACGGTGGTTCACGCCCCGCTCGCCCAGCCAGGCGAGTGCGCGCTTGACGGTGTCGCAGTTCGGGATGCCATGGACGGTGATCGTGTGCATGGCGCGCAGTCTGCCGCAGCGCGCCGTCGCGCGCGCTAGCATGGCCGGATGAATGCACCCGGACGTCCTGCCGAACCCGCGGCCGAGCCGCGCCTGACCTCGCTGTCGCACGGCGGCGGCTGCGGCTGCAAGATCGCGCCGGGCGTGCTCGCGGAGATCCTGAAGGGCACGACCGCGATGCCGCTGCCGCCGGAGTTGCTGGTGGGCATCGCCACCGCCGACGACGCCGCGGTGTGGAAGCTCAACGACGAGCAGGCGCTGGTGGCGACGACCGACTTCTTCATGCCCATCGTCGACGACCCCTACGAGTTCGGCCGCATCGCCGCGACCAATGCGATCAGCGACGTCTATGCGATGGGCGGG
>JBGFRU010000014.1:0-91780 GCA_041694945.1 Pseudomonadota bacterium | reverse complement strand
CCCGCCGCGCCGGCTCGCCGCCGCCGCCGGGCCGCCGCTGCTGTCGCCACCCCCACCGAGGACTGAACATGGCCACCCCTGCCGATTGGACCCAAACCCTGGCCGCCAGCTTCGTGCGCGGCTCGATTGCCACCGCCATCGTCGCGGCGCTGCAAGAGCAACGCCAGGGCGAGCAACTGCTCAAGTCGGCGGCGCTGGGTGGCGCGGCCTTGTCGGCCGCCGTGGCGATCGAGCAACTGATCTTCAACCAGGAGCCAAAAATGGGCAAAAAGAAAAAAAAGGGCGGCAAGAACAAAGCCAACGCCGCCACCCCCGATCTGGCCGCCATGCAAGCCTGGCTGCAGGCGCAGACGGCCCAGCCGACGGGCCTTGCGGCGCTCACGCCCGGCCAGCAGCTGCTGGCCGGGGTGCTGGTCGGTGCCGCCTTGGCCTGGGTGCTGGGCGACGAGGCGCTGCGCGCCAAGCTGCTGCGCGCCGGCATGCAGCTCTACGGCAGCGTGGCTGGGGGCCTGGAGGAAGTGAAGGAGCAAATGGCCGACATCCAGGCCGAGCTTGAAGCCCAACGCGCCCACGCGGCCTGAAGGCTGCGAGGCACCGAGCCTCTGAGCACGACCTGGGCCACCCTGTGTCCTTGACGCGCCGACCGTGCACACGACCGCTTTGCCGCCCCAGCCGCCCCTGATCGCGGGGCTGGACCTGTTGCACCAGCTCCCCGGCCGGGTGCGCTGGCGCGTGCGCTGGCACGGCCCCGCGCTCGATGCGCCGTTCATAAGCCGCTGCGCGCGCGGCCTGCCCGGCGTGCGCCAGGTGCAGTTCAATGCGCGCACGCGCTCCTTGCTGCTGCACTTCGACCCCCAGCAGACCGATCCCGAGCGCCTGCGCGCCGGCCTGCTGGCGCTGCAGCCCGAAGCGGCTGGCCCCGGTGCCGCCCCCGCCCGGCCTGCGCTGGCGGCGGGCGCCCAGACGGCCCCGGCCTCCGACGCCAATGTGGTGCTGGCCAGCGCGGCGCTGCTGCTGGGTTCGAGCCTGTTGCCCGAGGGGCTGCGCACCCCGGCCACCTTGGCCGTGTCCTTGCCCTTGTACCGCGAGGCTTGGGCCGACCTGCAGGCCGAGGGCATCAATTCGCACGTGCTCGAAGCCTTGGCCGTCGGCATCTCCACCGCCAGCGCCGACCATCTGGCGGCCAACACCACGGTGTTCATGCTCGCCCTGGGCGAGTACCTCGAGCACTCGATCGCGCGCCGCTCCGACGATTTGCTCAAGGAGCTGCTGCGCCCCGACACCGGCCTGGTCTGGGTCGAAGAAGGCGGCATCGAGCGCCAGCTGGCCTCTGAACTGCTGCAGATCGGCCAGACCGTGATCGCGGGCGCGGGTGCGGTGATCGCCGTCGATGGCACCGTGCTCTCTGGCGAGGCCCTGGTCAACGAAGCCGCCATGACCGGCGAGAGCGTGCCGGTGCAGCGCCAGCGCGGCGACCGGGTGCTCTCGGGCACGGTGATCGAAGAGGGGCGGCTGCGCATCTACGCCGAGCACGTCGGGCGCGGCACCGCAGCGGCCCGCATCGCCGACTACGTCGAGCAGTCGCTCCACGCCAAGAGCCAGACCCAGTTGCAGGCGGCCCGGCTGGCCGACCGGCTGGTGCCGACGGTGCTCGGGCTGGCGGCGGCCTCGTGGCTGCTCTCGGGCGACTGGCGCCGCGCCGCCGCGGTGCTGCAGGCCGATTACGCCTGCGCCCTCAAGCTCGCGACCCCGGTGGCTTTCAAGTCGGCCATGTACCAAGCCGGCAAGCGCGGCATCCTGATCAAGGGCGCCGACGTGCTCGAGCGCCTGGCCGAAGTCGATACCGTGATCTTCGACAAGACCGGCACCCTGACCACCGGCCGGCTCGAAGTCAGCGACTCGATCGCCTTTGACCGCCACTACAGCCCGAGCGACATCATCGATCTGGCGGCCTCGATCGAAGAGCATTACTTCCACCCGTTGGCCATGGCCGTGGTCGAGGCCGCGCGCCAGCACCACGGGCGCCATTTCGAGCACCAGGAGGTGCAGTTCATCGCCGCCCACGGTGTGGCCAGCGACATGGACGGCCAGCGCATCGTGGTCGGCTCGCGCCACTTCGTCGAAGACGACGAGGGCGTGCCGATCACTGCGAGCCAACGCCGGCGCATCTCGGCCCTGTTCGCGCAAGGCAAAACCCTGCTCTACATCGGCTACGGTGGCCGGCTGATCGGCGTGCTGGCGCTGCGCGACACGCTGCGCCCCAACGCCGCCGCCACGCTGGCGCGTCTGCGCACACTGGGCATCAAGCGCCTGATCATGCTCAGCGGCGACCACCGCCAGCGGGCGCAGGAGCTGGCGCAGCAGCTCGGGCTCGACGCCTGCTACGCCGAGCTGCTGCCGCACGAAAAGGCCCAGTGGGTGGCGCGCATCAAGGCCGAAGGGGCACGCATCGCCTTTGTTGGCGACGGCATCAACGACGCGCCGGCGCTGGCCGGGGCCGAGGTCGGGATTGCGATGGCGCGCGGCGCCGATCTGGCGCGCCTGACGGCCGACATCGCCCTGCTCGAAGACGACTTGAGCCGCGTGGCCGACGCGCGCGCCTTGGCCCAGGCCACGCTGGGGCGCATCGGCAGCAACTACCGCTTTACCTTGGGCGCCAACAGCGCCATTTTGGGTGCGGCGGCACTGGGTTTGCTCTCGCCCGTGCTGGCCTCGGTGTTGCACAACGGCAGCACCATCGCGATTTTGCTCAACGCGCTGCGCGGCGGGCGCTGATCAGCGGCCGTGCTGCTCGGCGCCTAACTTCCACATCAACGCAGCAAATGGCGCCGATGCACCCACAGGTGCACCCCGAGGGCATGCACGAACAACAAGCCCGCACCGGTGTGCCAGCGCTTGGCCCCTGCGGCCGCCAGCACCAGGGTGGCCAGCAAGCTGGCCAGCATCAGGCGCTTGGCCAGCCGGTTGGCCCGCACGCGCTGGCTGGGGCGGGCAGTGGCCGCGCCCGAGGCTGCAGCCGCTGCCGACCCTCGCGCTGCCGGCTGCAGGGCTGGCTGCAGGGCCGGCTCAGGGCTGGACTCAGGGCTGGGCGGCTGCGGCAACAGCGCCTGCAGCGCCGCAACGCAACGGCGCTCGGATTCGGCGCGCGTCAAACGGCTGGGATCGTAGTGCAGCAGCAGGCTGCCGGTGCGCGCATTGGGTTCGAGCGTGAGCGCCTCGGGCCAGTCCGAGAGGCTGCGCGCCAAGCGCTCGAGCCGCTCGGGGCGGCGCAAGGCGGCGTGGCGCAAGCGAATGCGGCCGGGGATGGATGAGGCGATCACGCGCCCATCATAACGCATATCAAGCTGCGGACCGCATGCAATCTCAATGCGAATCATTCTTCCGCCAGCCCCCCACCAAGGCCACTCCTTTCAAAAGGGCTTTGCAGCTTTTGCTTGACACAGCACGCACTCATCCGCCTGGATCTGATACACTAAGAAGATTGCACAAGTGCGACAGCAGCACCTCCGAACCGGCCAACGCCCATGCACGGGCAACAAGGGCTCAACGCTCCCGGCCACTGGCACACACCAGCCCTCGCAAGGACTGCACTCCAAATGTTCGCCCCCACAACTTGTGCCGCACACCCTGCTCCGTGGGCGGGTGCGCATGCTCCTTGACCCTGTTTGCCCCCAAACTTTCGCCCCTGTTTGCCCCACGCTCATCGGCCGGCCTCGAACCGCCGACTTCCCAATCAACGCCCGGGTTGCAGCCCGTGCAGAAAGCGCCGTTTGTGAGCTCCAAGAAACCGACCGCCAAAGCCCCAACCGAAGCCCGCGCTCCGGTGCCCGTCACAGCGCCCACTCCCGTTGACGAGGTGGCCGCCAGCCTCGAGCCCATTGCCACTGCGGCCCTGCCTGCAGCAAGCAAAAAACCGGCGCGCATCCCCAAGGCCGCCGCTGCTGTGTCAGCCGCCCCGGCCCCGGTCACTGCTGCCGCGACCACCGCAGCCCCCGCCCTGCCCGCCAGCGCAGCGGCGGCACCAGCGAGCAAACGCAGCCGCAAGCCCAAGGCCGCGGCGCTGCCCGAGGCCATTCCGGCCGCGCCGCCGATCCGCGACGAAGTCGATCTGATCGACCTCGAAGAAGAGTTCAGCGTCGAACCCGAAGCGCTCGCCACCGACGGCACCCCGGAGGTGAGCGAAGCCCCCGAGGCGGCCGAAAAGGCCAAGCCCTTGCGCATGAAAATCAGCAAGGCCAAAGAGCGCGCCCTGATGAAAGAGTTCGGGCTCGACGACACCATCCTGACCGAAGAAGAAGCCAAGGCCCGGCGCGACCACCTCAAGGCCCTGATCAAGCTCGGCAAGACACGCGGCTACCTGACCCACGGCGAAATCAACGACCACCTGCCCGACAAACTGGCCGAGGCCGAAACGCTCGAAGTCGTGGTCTCGCTGCTCAACGACATGGGCGTGGCGGTGTATGAGCAAACGCCAGACGCCGAAACGCTGCTGCTGTCCAACGCCGGCCCGACCTCGGCCACCGAAGAAGAAGCCGAAGAAGAAGCCGAGGCCGCGCTCTCGACCGTGGACAGCGAGTTTGGCCGCACCACCGACCCGGTGCGCATGTACATGCGCGAAATGGGCACGGTCGAACTGCTCACGCGCGAGGGCGAGATCGAGATCGCCAAGCGCATCGAAGGCGGCCTCAACGAGATGATGGCCGCGATCTCGCAGTCGCCCGCCACCATCAACGAAATCCTGTGCATGGCCGAGGAAGTGCGCGCCGGTGCGGTGGTGATCTCGACCTTTGTCGATGGCTTTTCCGACGCCGACGAGGCCGACGACTACGTGGCCGAAGAAGACTTCGACGACTACGACGAAGCCAGCGACGACGACGGCAAGGGCGGTTCGAAAGCGGTGTCGCGCAAAATGGAAGAGCTCAAGCGCGAGGCCCTGGCGCGCTTCGATGCCTTGCGCGAACTGTTTGAGCAGCTGCACTCCAGCTACGACCAGCACGGCTACGCCAGCCCGGCTTATCAGCAGGCGCAAGCGCAGCTGACCGACAAGCTGATGACCATCCGCTTCACCGCCAAGGCGATCGAAAAGCTCTGCGACACGGTGCGCCAGCAAGTCGAGTCGGTGCGCAAGAAAGAGCGCGAACTGCGCCGCATCATCGTGGACAAGTGCCGCATGCCACAGGACAAGTTTGTGGCCGACTTCCCGCCCAACCTGCTCAACCGCCAGTGGGTCGAAAAGCAGGCCGCAGCCGGCAAGCCGTGGAGCGCCAGCATGGGGCGCCACATTCCACCGATCCAGGAACTGCAGCAGCAGCTCATCGACCTGCAGACCAGCGTGGTGGTGCCGCTGGAGCAGCTCAAGGCCATCCACAAGCGCATGAACGACGGCGAGCGCATGTCGCGCAACGCCAAAAAAGAGATGATCGAGGCCAACCTGCGCCTGGTCATCAGCATCGCCAAGAAATACACCAACCGCGGCCTGCAGTTCCTCGACCTGATCCAGGAGGGCAACATTGGCCTGATGAAGGCGGTGGACAAGTTCGAATACCGGCGCGGCTACAAGTTTTCCACCTACGCCACCTGGTGGATCCGGCAAGCGATCACGCGCTCGATCGCCGACCAGGCGCGCACCATCCGCATCCCGGTGCACATGATCGAGACCATCAACAAGATGAACCGTCTCAGCCGCCAGCACCTGCAAGAGCACGGCTTCGAGCCCGACGCCTCGATGCTGGCCGAGAAGATGGAAATCCCCGAGGAAAAAATCCGCAAGATCATGAAGATCGCCAAAGAGCCGATCAGCATGGAAACCCCGATCGGCGACGACGACGATTCGCACCTGGGCGACTTCATCGAAGACAGCGCCAACACCGCGCCCATCGACGCCGCCATGCAGGCCGGCTTGCGCGAAGTGGTGAAAGAAATCCTCGACTCCCTGACCCCGCGCGAGGCCAAGGTGCTGCGCATGCGCTACGGCATCGAGATGTCCACCGACCACACGCTCGAAGAAGTGGGCAAGCAGTTCGACGTCACGCGCGAGCGCATCCGCCAGATCGAGAACAAGGCGGTGCGCAAGCTCAAGCACCCGAGCCGCTCCGACAAGCTGCGCAGTTTCATGGATTCACTCTAAGCCAGCCCGACCCGGTCGCCGCCCATGCAAGACGCCCATCACCCCCCCGCCTGGCTGCGCAACGGCCTGGTCGCCTTGCTGCTGGGCGTGCTGCTGCTCGCCGGCCTGATCGTGCTGCAGCCCTTCCTGACCGCGGTGGCTTGGGCGGCGATCCTGGTTTACGTATCCTGGCCGCTGTACGAGCGGCTGCTGCGGCGCTTCAACGGCCGGCGCGGCTGGGCCGCGTTCACCATGACGATGGCGCTGGCCGTGGTTCTGGTCGCGGTGCCGCTGTGGCTGCTGCTCATGATGCAGCGCGAGGGCACGGGCGCGCTGCGCGACGCGCTGGCGTTGCTGCGGGCCGGCGTCGAGCTGCCGCAGCCGCTGGCCGCAATCCCCGTGCTCGGGCCCTGGCTGCAAGAGCAGCTGGCGGTGCTCGGTGGCGACCGCCAAGAGCTGGGCCGCTACCTGGCCGCGCTGGGCGAGCAGTGGGGGCAGTGGCTGGGCGCGCGCGCCGTCGGCCTGCTCGGCGACCTGGGCATGAACGCGCTGCGTTTCACGATCGCGCTGCTGACGGCGTTCTTCCTGTTTCGCGACGGCGAGCAGTTGTTCCAAGAATCGCGCCAGGTGCTGCGCGGGCTGCTGGGCAACCGTGTTCAGGCTTACTTCGATGCCGTCGGCAACACCACCCGCGCCGTCGTTTACGGCCTGCTGCTGGCCGGGGTCGCGCAGGGCTTCGTGGCCGGGCTGGGCTATTGGGCGGTGGGCATCTCGGCGCCGGTGTTCTGGGGCGCAGCGACGGCGCTGCTGGCCCTGATCCCCTTCGGCGCGATCCTGATCTGGGTGCCGATGGCGCTCTGGCTGCTGCTCACCGGCTACGTGGCGGCCGGCATCGGCCTGCTGCTGTGGGGCATGCTGGCGGTGAGCTGGATCGACAACCTGGTGCGCCCGCTGGTCATCAGCGGCGTCTCCAAGGTGCCGTTCCTGATCGTGCTGTTCGGCGTGCTCGGCGGCCTGGGCGCGTTCGGGCTGATCGGGCTGTTCGTCGGCCCAGTGATCCTCGCAGTGCTGCTGGCCGTCTGGCGCGAATGGGCAGCCACCGCCGCCGGCAGCGCGCCCGCTGCGCCCGCTGCGCCTGCTGCGCCCGATACCCAGACCCGGGGCTGAAGGCCGGCCCGCCCGACCGCCTCTCAGCCGACCCTGAAGTTCTTGAACTGCCAGGGGTCGTCGCGGTCTATGTCTTCGGGGTACAACTGGCCGCGCCCCAGCAGCGGGGTCCAGTCGGTGTAGACGCCACCGAGCTCGCCCAGGTACGGGCGACACCAGTCGAGGATCTGTGCATGCGGCAACTCGTCGGGCTCGACGACCCCGCAGGCCGGGTTGCGCATGGCCCAGACGACGCCCGCCAGGACACCGGCCGTGACCTGCAAGCTGGTCGCGCTGTTGTGCGGACAGGCGGCACGGGCCTGTTCGACGTTGAGCTGGGAGCCGTACCAGTAGGCCCCGCGCGCATGGCCCATCAGCAGCACGCCCAGCGCGTCGGTGCCGGCGACGATGTCGTCCTTCAGGATGCGCGTGCGTGGCGGCATCTGCCACTGGCGGCCAGCGAGTTCGTGTACCGACAGCACCGCATCGTTGCACGGGTGGTAGGCGTAGTGCACGGTCGGCCGGTACTCGGGTGGTCCGCTGTCGCCCGACGCAGCGGCGACGGTGAGGTAATCGGCAATCGAAATCGCCTCGGCGTGGGTGATCAGAAAGGCGTGCTGCGCGCCGGCGGCGGGGGTCCAGCTGCGCACACGCGTGCTGGCGCCTGGGCGCTCGAGGTAGATCGCTGCGCGGCAGCCGCTGGTCTGGCGCACACCGTCGGGCGGGAAGTGGCGCTCGTGCGTGCCCCAGCCCAGTTCGGCCGGCTGCAGGCCCTCGGCGACGAAACCCTCGACCGACCAGGTGTTGACGAACTCGCCGACCGCTTTGGGTTGCGCGCCGACCTGGGTATCGCGCTCGGCGATGTGGATTACCTTCACGCCCAGTTGCTGCGCCAGCCGCGCCCATTCTGGGCGCGTGGCCGGCGTGGCCACTGCGATGCCGGTATCGCGTGCCAGGTCGAGCAGGGCCTGCTTGACGAAATGCGAGACCAGGCCGGGGTTGGCACCATGCGTGATCACCGCCGTCGGCGTCCCCGCACGGCGCAGCGCCAGCGACTCTTGGCGCTGGGCGTAGTTGGTGCGCCGCGCCAGCGGCAATGCGGCGCAGTCGTAGGTCCCGGCCCAGGGCTCGGAGACGGTGTCGAGGTAGAGCGCGCCCAGCTCTTGGCACAGCGCGATCAGCGCCGCGCTGCTGACATCGACCGAGAGGTTGAGCAGGAAGTCGCCGTCGGCCAGCAGCGGCGCCAGCAGCTCGCGGTAGTTGGCGCGCGTGAGCGCCGCGTCGACCCTGCGCACGCCGTACGCGCGCGAGATCGCGGCGCCGTCGCTGCCCGGCGTAAGCACCACGATCTGCGTGGGCGACAGCCGGATGTGGCGCAGCAGCAGCGGCAGCACGCCCTGGCCTATGCTGCCAAAGCCAACCAGGACGATGCGGCCCTCGTAGTGGTGGAACGTGGTCTGCGGGTCGGTCATGGGGTTGGAAAGTCGTTCCAGGGGAGCGCTCGATGCAGCAACGACTTGCCAAGTCTACTCGAGTCTGAAGCGCCGCACCACCTCCGAGAGCGCACGCGCCTGCTCGCTCATGGCCGTGGCGGCGGCGGCGCTTTGCTCGACCAGCGCCGCGTTTTGCTGCGTCATCTGATCGAGCTGGCTGACGGCGGCGTTGATCTGCGCCACCCCCTCGGCCTGCTCGCTCGAGACGCTCGATATTTCGGCCACCACGTCGCGCACGCGCTCGACCTGTTCGACGATCGCCTGGATCGATGCACCCGCCTGGTGCACCAGACCCACCCCCGCCCCGACCCGATCGACGCTGTTGTGGATCAACGCCTTGATCTCTTTGGCCGCTTCGGCGCTGCGCCCGGCCAGTGAGCGCACCTCGGAGGCCACCACCGCAAAGCCGCGCCCGGCCTCACCCGCCCGCGCCGCCTCGACCGCGGCATTGAGCGCCAGGATATTCGTCTGAAACGCGATGCCGTCGATCACCGCGATGATTTCACTGATTTTTTTCGAAGCCTGCTGGATTTCGCTCATGGTCTGCACGACGCTGCCCACCACCTCGCGCCCGTGCTGCGCGCTCTGGCCTGCCGCCGTGGCCAACTCGCTGGCGGTGCGCGCCGAGGCCGCCGAATGCCCGATGCCCTCCGACATGCTCTCCATGCTGGCCGCCGTCTGCTCGAGGCTGCTGGCGCTTTGTTCGGTGCGTTCGCTCAGGTTCTGGTTGCCGGCGGCAATTTCGTGCGCCACCGCCGTGATGCCGTCGGTGCCGAGGCGCACGTCGGCCACCACCTGCGCAATCTGCAGGCGCATGGCGTCGAGGGTGCGGCTCATCTGGCCAAACTCGTCGTGGCGCTCGATCGACAGGCGCGCACCCAGGTTGCCATCGGCCATCTGCTGTGCAAAGTCCATGACCTCGTTCAGGGGCGCGCGGATGCTGCGAATCAGCACCCAGGAGCCGCCCAGAATGAACAGAATCAGCAGGGCCATCACGACACTTCCGCTCCTCATATTGGCGACGCGGCGCTCGGCAAACACCTTTTGCGACTCCTGCAACAGCGTCGCTTGCAGTTGGGCAAACTCGTTCAGGCTCGCCATGTAGGGCGCAAAGCCGGGGTTGAAGCGCTGCTGCACTTCTTGCATCGCTGCCGCCGGGTCGGCCTGTGCGCGCAACTGGCGCGCGCGCGCCAGAGAGTCCAGCAACACCTGCCGCTGGGTGGCGATGCGCTGCAAGAGCTCGCGCTCGGGTGGGCTCGACGACAATTCAGCCAGGCGGTCTTGCAGTTGCGTCACTTGCTGCAGGTCGCGCGCGATCAGCTCGCGGTACAGGGATTCCAGCTCGGGGCTGGCCGATATGAACGTGGCCTGGATTCGGGTCACGTTGGTTTCCACCAGCCCAGCCCAGCGCGTGGCCAGCTGCAGCTTCTCGCCTTTGAGCCCCAGCACCGCTTCGGCTTCGGCCGTGATGGCGCGCGACTGCAGCGAGGTATGCACACCACCCCGACCAAGGCGACAACCAGCAACCAGACCCCGAGCCAGAGCTTGGCCCCGACACTCAAACCCGAACGAATCGATGCCTTGCTCATCCGAATTCCACTTTCTTACAACGATCTGACAGACGAAAAAGGACGCGACTGTAACCGAAACACGAAGCTTTTGCGCTGGCCGGGCTTGAATTGTCTCATTGCTTTGATATATTCGACCCGAAGAAGGGATTTTTACAACGAAGCGCCCATCGGCCTTCGCGTCGGCACACCCTTTGCCTCCAGCGCGGCCAGCCGCTTCATCGACGAGCCCAGCCATGACCCTTACGCCATCCGCGCCTGCAGACGATGAAATTCTGCACTTTGCCGATGAAGCCGCCGTGACTCCAAGCGCCCTCTTGGCCGCCAAGCCCTGGCGCGTGCTGGTGGTCGATGACGACCCCGACGTGCACGCCAGCACCGCCTTTGCGCTGGACCTGACCTGGACGCTGGAGCGCCCGATCGAGCTGCTGCGGGCCGAATCCGCCGCCCAGGCGCGCCAGATCCTGGCCGAAAGCACCGACATCGCCGTGGTCTTGCTCGACGTGGTGATGGAGACCGCCGACGCCGGCCTGCTGCTGGTGGACCACATCCGGCGCGAGCTCGGCCTGAGCGCCACGCGCATCGTGCTGCGCACCGGCCAGCCCGGCTACGCCCCCGAGCACGAAACCCTGGCGCGCTACGACATCAACGACTACCGCTCCAAGTCCGAACTCACGCAGCACAAACTCGTCTCTGCCCTGATGGCGGCGGTGCGCGCCTACGAGCAGGTGCGCACCATCGAAGCCAGCCGGCGCGGCCTGAAGCAGATCGTGCTCGGTTCGGCCGAGCTGATGCAGATGAGCGGTTTGCAGCGCTTTGCCGACGGCGTGCTGACGCAGGTCGCGGCCCTGCTGGGTGTGGCGCCGCAGGGTCTGGTCTGCGCCCAGGGGCCGGCCCCGGGCGGCCCCTACACGGTGCTGGCCGCCGCCGGCCCCTACGCGGCCCTGATCAACCAGCCGCTGGAGCGCCTCAATGGCCACCCGGCGCTGCTGCGCCTGCGCGAAGCGTTGCAACAGCAACGCAACCACCTGGGCCAATCCGAGACCGTGCTCTACGTCGGCAGCGAGCGCGGCATGGACATGGCCATTTACCTGCCCACGGCCCTGACGCAAGACGATCTCACCCTGCAACTGCTGGACGTGCTGTGCGTCAACCTCAGCGCCTGCCTGCGCAACCTCAACCTCGTGCAGCGCCTGCAGCAGGTGGCTTACCAGGATGCGTTGCTCGGCATCGCCAACCGGACCCGGCTGATCGAATGCATCGAGGCCGCCGTGCACAGCCAGGCCGCGCCGCACCTGCTGATCTTGGCCGACATCGACGACTTCAACGGCATCAACGAGCTCATGGGTCACCCCTTCGGCGACCGGGTGCTGCAGGCCCTGACGCAGCGCCTGATCGACGCGCTGCCGGCGGCCGTGCTGGTGGCGCGGGTCTCGGGCAACTCCTTCGGCCTGTTTGGCTCGACCGAGTGGCTGCAGGCCGAGCGCGTGCAGCAGGCCCTGGAGGCGCCCCTGATCATCGACGGCCAGCCCTTCAGGGTGCGGGTTTCCATGGGCAGTTGCGCGGGTGCCGACCTGGGCGACTCGGGCGCCGGTGCGCTCAAGAACGCCTCCATCGCCCTCAAGCACGCCAAGCTGCAGCACCGCGGCGCACTGGTGTGTTTCGACTCCGCCATGGCGCAGCGTTCCCGCGACCACGCCGAACTGCTGGCGCGGCTCAATGCCGCCTTCAACGACCAGCAGCTGTTCCTCGTCTATCAGCCGCAAGTCAACCTCGACACGCGCGCCGTGATCGGCCTCGAAGCCTTGCTGCGCTGGCGGCGTGAAGACGGCACCATGGTGCCGCCCGACCGCTTCATCCCGGTGGCCGAGCAGTCGGGGCTGATCGACACCCTCGGGCTGTGGGTGTTCAAGAGCGCCTGCCTCGACATGCAGCGCCTGATCGCCGCCGGTTTGGCCCCCAGGCTGATGGCGGTCAACGTCTCGGTGGCGCAGTTCAAGAGTCCGGCCTTTGTGGCGCAGATCGAGCAGGCCTTGCTCGACACCGGTTTGGCCGCCGAGCGGATCGAACTCGAAATCACCGAATCGGTGGCGGCGCTTGGGCTGGGCGTGGTCGAACCCATCCTGGAGCGCTTGCGCCGCCTTGGGCTGTCGGTGGCCATCGACGATTTCGGCACCGGCTACTCCTCGCTCGCCTACCTCGAGCGGCTGCCGCTGGACCGCATCAAGATCGACCGCGAATTCGTGCGCCAACTGCAAACCGGCCAAGAAGCGCGCATTGCGGCGCTGATCACCCAACTCGGCTCCACGCTCGGTCTGCGGGTGTTGGCCGAAGGCATCGAAGACGCCCAAGTGTGGCGCAAGCTGCAAGACATCGGTTGCCACGAGGGCCAGGGTTTTCACATCGCTCGCCCCATGCCCTTTGCCGATTTGCCCGCCTGGCTGCGCCAGTGGAATGGCTGAACGCCATGAGCCGCCCCCCAAGCCGCCGCCGCCTGCTCCGGCACGCTGTCGCCTGGCCCTTGGGGGCCACGCTGGCGGCTGCCGGGTTGCAGGCTTGTGCGCCACCCGCGCCGGTGCGGCTGGCCCTGCTGGCGGGCCTGACCGGCGCCATCAGCGATTTGGGTGTGGGTGTGCGCGACGGTGCGTTGTTGGCGGTCGAGCAGGCCCGCGCCGCCGGCCGGGCGCTCGAGCTGCTGGAATTCGATGACGCCCAACGCCCCGAGGCCTTGTCAGAGGTGGTGCTGCGCATCGCCAGCGCGCAGGTGGCAGCCGTCATCGGGCCGGCCACCAGCCGCATCGCGCAAGCCTGGATTCCGCTGGCCCAGCAGCATGGGCTGCTGAGCGTTTCGCCCACCGTGACCAGCCACGACTTCAGCGGCCTTGACGACTTGTTTTTTCGCGTCTGCGCCAGCACGCATTTGTACGCCACCCAAAGCGCCATTTTTGCCGTGCAGCGGCGCGGCTGGCGCCGCCTGACCCTGATCCGCGACGACGCCAACGCCGCCTACACGGGCAGTTGGGCCGATTTTTTTCTGGCACAGGCCCGTGCCCTGGGGGCGGCGGTGGCCGAACCGCTGGTTTACCACGGGCCGCTGCTGCCGCAGCAGGCGCACACGGTGGTGCAGCAAGCGCTGGCGCAACCGCCCGATGCGCTGGTGCTGGTGGCCAGCGCCAGCGACACCGCCATGCTGGCCCAGTTGGCCCGGCGCAGCCCGCAAACCCCGGCGCTGCAAGCCGCCGAGTGGGCCTCGACCGACCAGCTGCTCGTGCGCGGCGGGCGGGCGGTGGAGGGCATGGTGGTGTCGCAATACTATGACCGCGAAAGCCGCGCCCCGGCCTATCTGGATTTCTTGCTGCGCTTTGAGCAGCGCTTCAGGCGTGCGCCGGGTTTTGCCGAGGTCGCCGCCTACGACGCGGCCCAGGTGCTGCTGCAGGCGCTGCAGCAGCAGGCGGCTGGCGAAGCGCTCAAAGCCACCCTGTTGCGCGTGCGCCGCTTCAGCGGCTTGCAAGACCCGATCGTCTTCGACGCCTACGGCGACCACCTGCGCCCGCTGGTGATGACCGAAATTCGCTACGGCCGCTTCAGCACCGTGGCCGCATGAAAGCCCCGCGCACGCTCTCGATCCGCTGGCTGCTGGTGGGCCAGTTCGCGCTGGTGATCTCCTTGTCGGCGGCCTTGGTGGCGGTGCTCATGGTCACGTGGCGTCTGCCGCTGGCCCGCGAGATGCAGCACCACGAGCAGCAGCGCATGGCCGCCGTGGTGGTGCAGCAGGTGCAGGAACTGCTCAACGCCACCGAACTGCAGCTCGAAATGCTCCGTGCTGCCAGCCCCGGCGGCCCGATCCAAGGCAAGCGGGTTGACCCCCTCGTGCGTCGCTTTGCGCAGCAGTTGGTCGATCAGGCCGGCACTTTTCAAGCCATCTACTGGGTCGGCTACGACGGGTTGCTGCTCGATTTCGTCTTGCCCTTTGCTTTCGGTTACCCTCATACCACTTGGCGCGCTGGGGCCGACCTGAGCAACCTGCCCATTTTGCGCTTGGCTGCTCAAGGCGAGCACTTGGTCTGGAGCGACCAATACCTCTCGCCCTTGGTGGAGCAGCCGGTGGTGGGCATCGCCCTGCCCTTGTCCAACGGGTTCATGGTCGCCGAAATCTCGGTGCAGGCGCTGGTCACGGGCAGCGTCGAATGGGGCCAGCGCGGCGACCTGCTGGTGCTGTTCACCGACAGCCGGGGCGAACTGGTCGGCTCGCCCGACCCGCTTGACCCCCTGCACCGGCGCAACATCGCCCACCTAGAGCCCATCGCTCGCGCCCTTGATTCGGCGCAGGCTCATGGCCACATTGAGCACTTGGGTGAAGCGTTCGAAGGCTACGCACTGCGCCTCGACCGCCTCGGGTGGGCCATTTTTGCCGGCCAACCGCTGGAGCTGGCACGGGCTACGGAGCGTGCTGCCTCCGTCCTGAGCGCTGTGGTGGTGCTGTTCGCGATCGGCTTTGGCTTGCTGCTCAACCTGCTGGTGGCCACCCGGATCGGACGCCACCTGCGCCGCAGTGTCAACTACTCCGAGGCGCTGGCGCGCGGCGACTACGAGGCCACCTCGCCACGCAGCCGCATCGCCGAGGTGCAGCAGCTCGAACACAGCCTGAGCCGCATGGCGCAGGAAGTGCGCCGCCGCGAGCAGCAGCTGCGCGCCATCATCGACCTCGGGCCCACGGTGGCGGTGCAGATCTACGACCGCGACAGCCGGGTGGTGGACTGGAACCCGGCTTCGGAACGCATTTTGGGCTATAGCCGCGCTCAAGCCTTGGGCAAGCGACCGGTCGATCTGTACTACGACGCCCAGCAACAGGCCGATTTCGAAGCCATCCTCGAGCGCATTGCCCGCACCGGTGAACCCTTCGGCCCTTTCGAGGGTGCCTTGCGCGGCACCGACGGCGCCTTGCACTGGATTTACTCCACCACCTTTGCGATCCCCGGGCCACAGGCTGATGAAATGCGCTTCGTCTGCATGGACATCGACATCAGCGAAATCAAACGCCTCGAGGCCGAACTGCGCAGCCTCAACAACGAACTCGAAGACCGGGTGCAGCGGCGCACCCTCAGCCTCGAACAAGCCAACAGCGAACTGCAGCGCACCCTGAACGAACTGCGCTCCACCCAAGACCGGCTGGTCCAGGCCGACAAACTGGCCGCCTTGGGCAGCTTGGTCGCCGGAGTGGCGCACGAGCTCAACACCCCGATCGGCAACGCCCTGATGGCGGTGAGCACGCTGCAAGAGAGCCTGCGCCAGTTCCGCGAGCGCCTGCAGCAGGGGCTGCGGCGCAGCGAGCTCGACGCCTTCGTGCAACAAGTGGGCACAGCCGACGACATCGCCACGCGCAACCTCGAGCGTGCCGCCGAACTCATCAGCTCGTTCAAGCAGGTGGCGGTGGATCAGGCCAGCTCGCAGCGGCGCCGGTTTCAGTTGTCCGAACTGGTGCACGAGATTGTGCTCACCCTGCAGCCGCTGCTCAAGCACAGCCCCTATGCGCTCGAGGTCGAGGTGCCTGCTGGCATCTGGCTCGACAGCTTCCCCGGCCCGCTCGGGCAGGTGCTGGCCAATCTGGTGCAAAACGCCCTGGTGCACGGGTTGCAAGGGCGCGCCAGCGGCCGCATCCGCATCGAGGCGGCGGCCCTCGCCGAGGGCGATCAATTCGAGGGCGGGCAATTCGAACTCAGCGTGAGCGACGACGGCAAAGGCATTGCGCCGCACCTGCAAGACCGGGTGTTCGAGCCCTTCTTCACCACCCGGCTGGGCCAAGGCGGCAGCGGGCTGGGCCTGCACATCGTGCACAACCTGGTGACGGGGGTGCTGGGCGGACGCTTGGCGCTCAAGAGCAGCCCCGGCCAAGGGGCCCGCTTCACCCTCACCTGCCCGCTGGTGGCCCCCCGGGAAGCCGCCCAAGCCGCGGCCCCGGTCGGCACCGCTGCGCCTTGATCAGGCCAGACGCTCCAGCGCCACCACCCCGGTGGCGGTGCTCCAGAGCGCTGAAACGGGTCGCCCACCCGGGGTAGGGTTTGCCTTGCACAGCAGGCAGCGCCACAGGCTGGTGACATTTCACGCAAGCTTCATCATTCGGTCGCGGCGCTTTCATAGGCCGCAGGCACAGTGGTTTTCGAATCGTTTGGCTCGCGTTGCCCCAAGCGCGCTGCCGCGATTCGCCCCCCGAAAACCCCACTCAAGCCACCCACCGCCCATGAAACCGTCATTCTGCGCCGCTGCCGCCCTGTCGCTGGGCCTGCTGTCTGCCCCCGCCTTGGCTCAAACCGAATTTCCGGCCCGCTTGGCAGGGCATGCCATATTGCCCGCGCTCACGCTCGTCCCGGCCCCTGCTGGGGCGCCCGCTGACCTGCAACACGCTGGCAAGTTCACCACCGGCCAGCGGGTGGAGGCCATCGGCAGCATCGAGGGCCGCTCGGCTGGCCGCCCCACCGGGGTGCAGGTGCCGTTTCGAGGCCAACCCATGCAAGGCCATTCGGGCATTTTGCACAACGCCGACGGCAGCTTCTGGCTGCTGACCGACAACGGTGCCGGCAACCGCGCCAATTCGCCCGACTTCATGCTGCATTTGAGCCGCTACAGCATCAATTTTCAGACCAACCGCTGGGATCGGCTCGAGACCGTGTTCTTGCACGACCCCGATCGCCGGGTGCCGTTTCGCATCATCCACGAGGGCACGCCGCAGCGTTTCCTGACCGGCTCCGACTTCGACCCCGAGGGCGTGCAGATCGCTGGCGGGCATTTCTGGATCGGCGACGAGTTCGGCCCCTACCTGATCAAGGTCGATATGCAGGGCCGTGTGCGGGGTGTGTTCGAAACCCAGGTCGATGGCCGCACCGTGATTTCGCCCGACCACCCCAACGTGCGCACCCCCGCCGTGCCGGGCGGCGAAGTGGCTTTTCAGGTGCGCCGTTCGCGCGGCTTCGAAGGCTTGGCGTCATCACCCGACGGCAGCCGCCTGTTTGCCATGCTCGAAGGGCCGCTGTGGGACGCCAGCACGCGCGCCTTTGAACAGCGCGACGGCCGCGGCTTTTTGCGCGTGCTCGAGTTCGACGTGGCCACCGAGCGCTGGACCGGCCGTCAGTGGCGCTACACCCTCGAGGCCGACACCCACGCCATCGGCGACTTCAACATGATCAGCCCCACCACCGCCTTGGTAATCGAGCGCGACAGCGGCGAGGGCACCGCCGACCGCGCCTGCCCCGACGGCCAGCGCCGCGCCGACTGCTTCCACGACATCGCACGCTTCAAGCGCGTTTACAAAATCGAGATGAGCGAAGCCAATGTCAACGACGCTGTGCGCAAGATCGGCTTCATCGACCTGATGCGCATCCAAGACCCGAACCGGCTGGCGCGCGTACCGCTCAACGACGGCGTGCTGACCTTCCCCTTCTTCACGATCGAAAACGTCGATCAGGTGGATGCGCGCCACATCGTGGTCGGCAACGACAACAACCTACCGTTCTCGAGCAGCCGCCACCCCAACCGCGCCGACGACAACGAACTGGTGCTGCTCGACGTGGCCGAACTGCTGGCGGCGCGCTGAAGGACGGGTCAAGCCGCCATTGCACCCGGCGGGGCGGTTGAGCCCTGACGCACCAGTTCCAGCAGGTCGTTGACGTACGGCACACCCAGGTCTGCGCTGCGCAGACCTAGGTGTATGTGCTTTTGTATGCCCCGAGCACCCAGCCGCACGGCGACGATGGGCAGGCGGTCGCGGTGCGCTTGCACCACCCACAGCGGCAGCGCCGTCACACCGCGTCCGCTGGCCACCAACTGCAACAACACTTCGGTGTTTTCCACCGTTTTGTGCAAGCGTGGTGCCACCCCAGCCGGCGTCAGGAATTGGCTGTACACATCCAGCCGTTCGGGCGGCACCGGGTAGGTCAGCAGCACCTCGGAAGACAGCTCCTGTGGCTGCACCCGATCCTGCTGCGCCAGAGCGTGCCCTTGGGCCAGCACCAACACCTGCTCGTAGGCGTGCACGGGTTCAAAATGCAGCCCCGGCTTGTGGTGCGGATCGGGCGTCACCAGCACGTCGATGTCGTGCGCAAACAAGGCCCCGATGCCTCCAAATTCAAATTTTTGCTTGACATCCAAGTCCACATCGGGCCAGCGCGCCAAGTAGGGGGCCACGTACTGCATGAGCCAAAGGTAGCAGGGATGGCATTCCATGCCCACCCGCAAGCTGCCGCGCTCACCGCGCGCAAACTGCTGCATGCGCTGCTCGGCGTGCTCCAGTTGCGGCAGCAAGCGCTGCGCCAGGTTCAGCAGGTACTGCCCGGCTTGGGTTGGAATCAGGCGCCGACCTTCGCGCCGCCAAATGGGTGTGCCAAAACGGTCTTCGAGCTTGCGCATGCTGTGGCTCAGCGCCGATTGCGTCAGGTGCAGGCGCTGCGCCGCAGCGGTGAGCGAACCGGTGCGCTCCACCTCGCGCAAGATCGCCAAATGAGTGCGCTCAATCATGATTGATGTTCATTGAAATCTGAAATAAGACCATTTTACTTCATCCATTGTCAAGGGCATCATCGGCCTGACCGGCTTACGCAGCAACGCTTTGCGCTGCTGCAAGCCGGCCACAGCGCCCGCTGGGGGCGCTGCGTCCGTTTGAATCGCAACCGCATTGGAGTGAGATGGTTACCACCCACAACTTGGGTTTTCCGCGCATGGGTATGCGCCGGGAACTGAAATTCGCCCTCGAGGCCTACTGGCGCGCCGAAACCGACTCGGCGGCGCTGCTCGATTGCGCGCAAGCGCTGCGCCAGCGCCATTGGGCTTGGCAAGACACGCTCGATTGGGCTCCCGTGGGCGATTTTTCGCTCTACGACCACATGCTCGACATGAGTTTCACACTCGGGCACCTGCCCCAGCGGGCGCAGGGTTTTGGGGGTGATGAACTCGAGCACTACTTTAGGCTGGCGCGCGGCCAAGGTCGGGCCGCGTGTTGTGGCGGCGCCATTGCAGCTGCCGAAATGACCAAATGGTTCGACACCAACTACCACTATCTGGTGCCCGAGTTTGACACCCAGACCCGCTTCGAGCTCGACGACCGACGCTTGCGCCAACAATGGGGCGAAGCCTTGGCCCAGGGCGTGCGCGGCAAGCCGGTGCTCATTGGCCCCGTCACCTACCTGTGGCTGGGCAAGATGCGGGGCGGGGGCGATCGCTTGCAGCTGCTGCCCGCCTTGCTCGAGGTGTATGCCGAACTGCTCAAGCGCCTGCATGCGTGGGGCGCCACGTGGGTGCAGATCGATGAACCGATACTGGTGCAAGACCTCGACCCCGACTGGCAGCACGCCTTCAATCTTGCCTACCACCAGCTCAAAAACGCACCCGTGCAAATCTTGCTGGCCAGCTATTTTGGGGGCTTGGGCGACAACCGCTATCTGGCTGCAAATCTGCCGGTGGCGGGCTTGCACATCGATGCCGTGCGCGGCCGCGACGAGGTGAGCGCCCTGCTCAACCTGCTGCCCTCCACCAAGGTGCTTTCGCTGGGCGTGATCGACGGCCGCAACGTCTGGAAAACCGACCTTTATGCAGCGCTCGGCTGGCTCGAACCGCTGGCGCAGCGGTTGCAGGAGCGGCTCTGGATCGCGCCCTCGTGCTCGCTGCTGCACGTGCCGCTGGACTTGGATGCCGAACCCAATCTCGATCCATCGCTGCGCGGCTGGCTCTCATTTGCGCGCCAAAAACTGCAGGAGCTGCACCTGCTGGCGCGCGCCCTCAACCACGGGCGCCAGAGCGTCGCAGACCAACTGCAGTTGCACCAGCACGGGCTGATCGAGCGTGCGCAATCCACGCGGGTGCACCGCAGCGAGGTGCAAGCCGCCCTGCGCGCCAGCAACGCCTTGCCCGCGCACCGCCCCAGCCCCTACGCAGAACGCGCGCGCCAGCAGCAAGCGGTGTTGCAACTGCCCCAGTGGCCCACCACCACCATCGGCTCTTTCCCGCAAACCGGCGCGATCCGGCAGGCCAGACAGCGCTTCAAAAGCGGTCAGATCGACGCCGCCGCCTACGAGCAGGCCATGCGCGACGAGATTGCACTGTGCGTGCGCGAACAAGAGGCGCTCGGGCTCGACGTGCTGGTGCATGGCGAAGCCGAACGCAACGACATGGTGGAGTATTTTGGCGAACAACTCGAGGGCTTCGCCTTCACCACCCAGGGCTGGGTGCAGTCCTACGGCTCGCGCTGCGTCAAGCCCCCCATACTCTACGGCGACGTGCAGCGCCGGCTGCCCATGACGGTGCACTGGAGCCGCTACGCCCAGTCGCTCACGCACAAACCCATGAAAGGCATGCTCACCGGGCCGGTCACGATGCTCAACTGGTCTTTTGTGCGCGACGACCAGCCGCGCGAGCTCAGCTGCCGACAGCTGGCGCTGGCGCTGCGCGCCGAGGTGCTCGATCTGGAGCAGGCTGGCATTGCGGTGATCCAAATCGACGAGCCCGCGCTGCGCGAAGGCCTACCGCTCAAAAAAGCCGATCAGGCAGCCTACCTCGATTGGGCAGTGGCGTGCTTTGGCCTGAGCGCCAACGGGGTCCGCGATACCACGCAGATCCACACCCACATGTGCTATGCCGAGTTCAATGACATCATCGAGCACATTGCCCGCCTCGATGCCGACGTCATCACCATCGAGACCGCCCGCTCGGCGCTGGATTTGCTCGAAGCCTTCGAACGCTACGACTACCCCAACGCCATCGGCCCGGGGGTTTACGACATCCACTCCCCCAACCAACCCGAAGTCGAGCGCATGGTGGCGCTGCTGCGCAGCGCGGCCCAGCGCATCGCGCCCGAACGCCTTTGGGTCAACCCCGATTGCGGACTCAAAACGCGCCAGTGGCCAGAGGTCAGGCCAGCCCTGCAACGCATGGTGCAGGCGGCACAGCAACTGCGCCAATCCAGCCGCTGAACTGGCCCCCTGCCCCCTACAATCGTTTGCGCGCAATGGGCTGCGCGTGCAAATTCGTAGGGGCAGCATGAAACCGGTCGTATTCAAGCGCTTGCTGGCAGCGGCACTGGCCTTGGCCGGGGTCTGGCTGCTGCTGTTGCGCCAGCCCGGGGTCTGGCCGGGGGCCGACGGTTGGCTGCTGGGGGCGCTGGCCGTGGCCTTGGCTTTGTGGGCGCGGCAGCGCTGCACAGCGGTCGCGGGCCACGTGCATGGGCCGGCCTGCACCCTACCGACCGATTTTCTGCCCAGCCCTCGCCTGCGCTGGCGTGCCCTGCCGCGCCTGCTGGGGGTGTTTGCTTGGCAATCGCTGCTGGGCGCACTGGACGTAACGCGGCGCGTCTGCAGCCCGCGCATGCCGCTGCAACCGGGCCTGCTGGAGCTGCCGCTGCACCTGCCCGACGAAGGCCAGCAGGTGCTGCTGGCGCTGCTGGTCAGCCTGATGCCCGGCACCTTGGCGGCGCGGCTCGAAGGCGGCCGCCTGACGCTGCACGCGCTCGACACCCGCTTGCCGATCGCGTCTGAGGTGCGCCGACTGGAAGCCCTGGTGGCGGCTTTGTACGCATCGGCGCCCGAACCCCCGCCACAACCCTGAAGCCACCATGGAAACCCTGCCGCCCTCCTTGCCCTTGGCCTTTGGCCTGTTCGCCCTGCTGCTGGTGCTCAATTTGGCGCTCGGGCTGCTGCGCGTGCTGCGTGGCCCGGGCCTGACCGACCGCCTGCTGGCGGCGCAGCTGCTGGGCAGCACCGGCGTGGCGCTGCTGCTCACGCTGGCGGCGCTGCAAGGCTGGCCCTCGCTGCGCGACGTGGCGCTGGTGTTTGCCTTGCTCGGCTTGCTGGCCGCCGTGGCTTATGTGCGGCTGCGCCCGGAGCGGCACCGTGCTTGAGGCCCTCACCTGGCTGCTGCTGGCGCTGGCGGCGCTGTTTTTTAGCGCCGGCACGCTCGGCCTGCTGCGCCTGCCCGATACTTTAAGCCGCATCCACGCCCTGACCAAGGCCGACAACCTCGGGCTCGGGCTGGCCGCGCTGGCGCTGCTGCTGCACGCCGAATCGTGGGCCGCGGCGGCGCAGATCGGGCTGATCTGGCTGCTGGCGCTGGCCGCCAGCGCGGCTTCGGGCTACTTGATCGCGCGCCGCTGCCTGCTGGAGGCGCAAGGCGCGCCGGGCAATGGCCACAATGGCACCCGCACCCCCGGTGGCACCCCATGATCGCCCTCGACTTGCTGCTGGCCCTGGCCTTGCTGCTGCTGGCCGGCGCGGCCCTGCTGGCGCGCTCGGTGCAGATCGGCAGCGTGCTGTTCATCGCCTTTGGCTTGCTGCTGGCGCTGGTGTGGGTGCGCTTGGGCGCGCCCGACGTGGCGCTGGCCGAAGCCGCCATCGGCGCCGGGGTGGCCGGGGCCCTGCTGCTGGTGGCGGCGAGCGAGTTTGAATCCCGCCGCGTCGGCAGCGCGCGCAGCGCTGGACCGCGCCTGCCTTGGCCACGGCCGCAGCGCTCGCGGCCGCGCTGGACGGTCGGGGCGCTGGCGCTGGCCTGCGCTGGCTTGCTGCTGCTGGCCGTGCTGGGCATCGAGCCGCTGGCTGGCACCGCCACCCAAGCCGTGGCGCAGGCCCTGCCTCAAGCCGAGATCGCGCACCCGGTCACGGCGGTGCTGCTGTCTTTTCGCGCCTACGACACCCTGCTCGAAATCGCGGTGCTGCTGGTGGCTGCGCTGGCGGTGCAGGCGGCGCCGGCACCGCTCCAGCGGCCGCTGCCGCACGACCCGGTGCTGGCGCGGGTGGCAGCGCTCACGGTGCCACTGGCGCTGCTGGTGGCGGTGTATCTGCTGTGGGCGGGGTCGAGCCGCAGCGGCGGCGCCTTTCAGGCCGGTGCGGTGCTCGCTGGCGCGGTGCTGCTGGCGCGTTTTGCCAGCCTGCCGCTGGATCCGCAGTCGCACTTCACGCGGCCGCCCGTGCTGGTGTTGGGTTTGGCGCTGTTCATCCTCGTCGGTGTGGGGGCTGGGGCGTTGGCCGGGGCGGCGCTGGCCTACCCGGCCGGCTGGACCAAGGCGCTGGTGCTGACCATTGAGGCCGCGCTCATGGTCTCGATCGCCGCCACGCTGGTGGCGCTGTTCGGCGGGAGCAAGGCGGCATGATCGAGGCTTGGGGTGCTGCTTTGAGCGCCGGGTGGGAGGGGGTGTCGGGTTTGTGGTCGGCCGGGGTTTCGGTCTGGTTGCCCACGGGCAGCGCGCTGGTGCTGTTTGGGTTGCTGGGCATGCTGCTGGCGCCCTCGATTTTGCGCAAACTGCTGGCCTTCAACGTCATGGGCAGCGGCATCTTTGTGCTGCTGCTGGCGCTGCGCCCGCCCGGCCCCAGCGGCGTGGCCGACCCGGTGGCGCAGGCGCTGATCCTGACCGGAATCGTGATCGCCATTGCCGCCACGGCGCTGGGCGTGCGGCTGGCGCGGCGCTACTTCGAGCTCACCGGCCAGACCGAACTGCCCGAAGACCGGGACGCTGCGCGCGATGACTGAGGCCCTGCTGCTGCCCCTGTTGGTGTTGTGGCCGCTGCTCGTGGGGCTGAGCGTGTATGCGCTGCCCGAGCGCGCCGGCGCGGCGCTGCAGGTGTTGGGCGCCGTCGCCATGGCGGGCTTGGTCGCCGGCGTGCTCGCCAGCCCCGAGCCGCTGCGCGCTGCGCTGGGCGGCTGGGCGGCGCCGCTGGGGATTGGGCTGCACGCCGACCGGCTGGCGCAAGCCATGCTGGTGCTCACGCTGCTCGTCTATGCCGCGGTGCTGCTCTACGCTCAGGCCTACTTCGCGCACGGCTCCGAGCTGGCGCGGCGCTTTTGGCCCTTGGCTTGGATGCTGTGGGCGGGCCTGAACGCCGGCTATTTGTCGGCCGATCTGTTCAACCTCTACGTGGCGCTGGAGCTGGTGGGGCTGGCCGCCGTGGGCCTGACCGCCCTCACCGGCCAGAGCACGGCGCTGGCGGCGGCGCTGCGCTACCTGCTGGCGGCCCTGCTGGCCTCGAACCTGTTTCTGCTCGCCGTGGTGCTGCTCTACGCCAGCACGGGCAGCTTGGCGTTGGATTCGGTCGGGGCACACCCGGCCGCAACCGGCAGCTCCACTTGGGCCGCCAAACTGGCGTTGGCGCTGGCGCTGGTGGCGCTGGCACTCAAAACCGCGCTGGCGCCGCTGCACTTTTGGCTGCCGGCGGCGCACGGCAACGCCGTCACGCCGGTGAGCGCGCTGCTGTCGGCGCTGGTGCTCAAGGTGTCGCTGCTGATTTTGCTGCGCCTGTGGCTGGAGTTTGCCCCAGTGCTGGATCTGGCCCTGCTCGGGCTGCTGCTGGCGCTGCTGGGGCTGGTGGCCAGCGTCTGGGGTTCGGTGCTGGCCCTGACGCAGCGCAAAATCAAGATGCTGATCGCCTACTCCAGCGTGGCCCAGGTGGGCTACCAGTTCCTGCCGCTGGCTTGGCTGCTGCCGGGTGGCTTGGGGGCGGCGCTGGCGCTCGAGGCCACGGTGCTGCACCTGCTGGCACACGGGCTGGCCAAGGCCGCCATGTTTTTGGCCGCCGGGGTGCTGGTGCTGTCGGCTGGGCGCGACGACTTGGCCAGCTTGCGTGGCGCGGTGGCGCGCGAACCGCTGGCCTTTGCCGCGCTCACACTGGCCGGCGTGAGCCTGATCGGCCTGCCCCCCAGCCTAGGCTTTGCCGCCAAGTGGCAGATGATGCAAGCCGCCCTGCTGGCCGACCAGTGGCCTTGGTTGCTGTGGCTGCTGGGCGGCACCCTGCTCAGCGCGGCCTACGTGTTTCGGGTGTTGAGACTGGCATTTTTACCGGCTTCCGAAGCCTTTGAGGCGCGCGCGCCCTTGCCGCAGCGGTTGTCGCTGTGCGCGCTGGCGCTGGCGCTGCTGGCGGCCTTCGGCGGCTTCGGTGCCGCCGCTTTCAGCGACTGGCTGGCGGCCGACGCCCTGCTGGGGCACTGGGGCGGCGCATGAACGACTGGCTGCTGCCCCTGACCCTGGCCAGCTCGCTGCTGGCTGGGTTGATCATTTTCTTCCTGCCCGAGCGCAGCGTGGGTTGGCGCAGCGCGCTCAACCTAGGCGCGGCCGTGCTCAAGCTGGCGTGCGTGGCGGCCATGCTCTGGGGCACGCAGCAGGGCATCAGCTACGAGTTGCGCCTGCCGTTCCTGCCCGGGCACGAGCTGCTGCTGCGCGCCGACCCGCTCGGGCTGCTGTTCGTCACCCTGTCGGCGGTGCTGTGGCTGCTCACCACCGTCTATGCCATCGGCTACCTCGAGCACTCGCCCAACCGCAGCCGGTTTTTTGGTTTTTTCAGCCTGTGCGTCACGGCCACGGTGGGCATTGCGCTCTCGGGCAATCTGCTCGCCTTCTTTTTGTTCTACGAACTGCTCACCCTAGCCACCTACCCGCTGGTGGTGCACCGCGGCACCCCGCAGGTGCTGCAAGCCGGGGCGCGCTACCTCGCTTACACCCTGGGCGGCGGGGTAGTGCTGCTGGCCGCCATCGTCTGGTTGCAAACGCTGGTGGGGCCGGTGGAGTTCCGCTCCGGCGGTGCCTTGGTCGCGCTGGAGGCCACGGCAGGCCTCGAAAACTGGATGCTGGTGGGGATTTTTGCCCTGTTCATCGCCGGGCTCGGCGTTAAAGCGGCGATCGCGCCGCTGCACGGCTGGCTGCCGCAAGCCATGGTGGCCCCGGCCCCGGTGTCGGCGCTGCTGCACGCGGTGGCCGTGGTCAAGGCCGGGGCCTTTGGCATCGTGCGCGTGGTCTATGAGGTCTTTGGCATCGAGTTTGCGCACAGCTTGGGCGTGCTGCTGCCGCTGGCCGTGGTGGCTTCGGTGACCATCGTCTTTGGCTCCTTGCGCGCCCTGACGCAAGACGACCTGAAGCGCCGCTTGGCCTACTCGACCGTGAGCCAGGTCTCGTACATCGTGCTCGGGGTGGCGCTGTTCGGCCCGGCCGGCACCATCGGCGGTCTGGTGCATCTGGTGCACCAAGGCATCATGAAGATCACGCTGTTTTTCTGCGCCGGCAACTACGCCGAAACGCTGGGCGTGCACCGCATCAGCCAAATGGCCGGCATCGGACAGCGCATGCCTTGGACCACGGCCGCCTTCACCATCGGCGCGCTGGGGATGATCGGCGTGCCCCCGGTGGCGGGCTTCATCAGCAAATGGTATCTGGGGCTGGGGGCGATCGAAGCCGGCTTGGGCTGGGTGCTGGCGGTGCTGCTGTTTTCGAGCCTGCTCAACGCCGCCTACTTTTTGCCGATACTGCGCTTGGCTTGGTTCGAGGCCCCGCCACCGAGCTGGCCGCACGAGGCCCATGCGGCCCATGCCACCCATGCCGCTCCTCATCAAAGCCACCCAGCGCACGCGCTGCCGACCGCGGCCGACGCCGCCGCCCCGCTGCCCCGCACCGGCGACGCCGCCCCCCTGCTGCTGCTGCCCACGCTCGGCGCTGCGGCGCTGGCGCTGCTGGCCGGTCTGGCGGCCGGAGTGCCGCTGAGCCCGCTGGATTGGGTGCGGTTCATCACCGCCACCGAGTACCTGCCATGAACAGCACCCTGGCGCTGGCGGCCGCGCCACTGCCGTGGCTGCCGCTGCTGCCCCTGTTTCCGCTGCTGCTGGTCCTGCTGTTGCTGTGGCGTCGCAGCCGCGCCTTGGCGACCGCGCTGGCCCCTTGGGCGGCTGTGCCAGCGCTGCTGCTGGCCTTGTACGCGGCCTTGGGCGCTGCCCTGGCTGGCCCCGTGGCCTCCCCAAGCCCCACCACGGCACCCCCCTTGGCGCTGGAATGGCCGCAGCTGTTGCTGGGCCTGCGCTTTGGGCTCGACGGCCTGGGCACCGTCTTTTTGCTGCTCGCGGGCTTGTTGTGGAGCCTGGCCGGTTGGGCCGCCAAGGCTTATCACCGCCACGACGATCGGCGCCACGCGCTGTGGGGCTTTTGGCTGGCGGCGCTGAGCGGCAACCTGTGGCTGATCGTGGCCCAAGACGCCATCGGCTTCTATGCCGGCTTCGCCCTGATGAGCTTTGCCGCCTACGGCCTGGTGGTGCATGCGCGCAGCGCCGCCGCCTGGCGCGCTGGCCGGGTCTATCTGATCATGGCGGTGCTGGGCGAGGCGCTGCTGCTGTCCGGGCTGTTGCTGCGCGTGGCCGGCAGCGAATCGCTCGCCCTGCCGCTGGAAGGCAACGGTGGAACCCATGCCAGCCTGTCCACGGCTTTGATTTTTCTGGGATTCGGCGTCAAGGCCGGGGTGCTGGGGCTGCACCTGTGGCTGCCGCTGGCGCACCCGGTGGCCCCCACCCCGGCCAGCGCCGTGCTTTCGGGCGTGATGATCAAGGCCGGGCTGCTGGGCTGGATGCGTTTCTTGCCCCTGGGCGCCGAGCCTTGGCCGCTGCTGGGCGCGGCGGCGCTGCTGCTGGGGCTGCTGGCGGCGCTGATCGCGGTGCTCATCGGGCTCACCCAGCGCCAGTCCAAGGTGCTGCTGGCCTATTCCAGCATCAGCCAGATGGGGTTCATGACGCTGGGCATCGGCGCAGCGCTGCTGCACCCCGGCGCCTGGCCGGCGCTGGCCCCGGCGCTGGCGCTCTACGCCCTGCACCATGGGCTGGCCAAGGGCACCCTGTTCCTGGGTGTCGTGGCGGCGCAGGCGCAGGCAGCGGGGGCAGCGCGGCGCTGGGCGCTGGCCGCCCAAGCCCTGCCCGCCTTGGCGCTGGCTGGTTTGCCCCTGAGCAGCGGCTTTTGGGCCAAAGACGGGCTCAAGCAGGCGCTCTCGAGCCTGCCCGCCCCATGGCCCGAAGCGCTGACATGGCTGCTGCCGATCGGCGCCCTCGGAACCACGCTGCTGATGCTGCGCCTGCTGTGGCTGCAGGCGCACCCGCAGGCAGACCCCGATGCCCATGCCCATGCCGCCACGGCAGCGAGCGCAGACACGGAAACCGCCGCCACCGCTGCACCAGGCACCGCAGGCGCCGCCGCCCCCGCTGGCGGGCACACCGCCCCGACGCTGCGCGCCCCCTGGCTGGCGCTGCTGCTGGCCTCGCTCGCCTTGGGCGTGCCCGGTCTGCTGGTTTTTTTGGGTATCGCGCCGCTGGGGCTGCCACTGCCATTCAGCGCCGCGCCGGCGCTGGCCTACCCAGCCCTGAGCTTTGCCCTGGCCATGCTGCCGCTGCTGCTCGGCGCGGCGCTGACCGGCGCTGCGCTGCACTGGTCGGGCCACACCCTGACGGGCCGCCCGCACAGCCGCCACCGCCGGCCGATGCGCGCCCTGCCCCAGATCACCCCCGGCGACCTGCTGGGCCTGATCGAGCCGCCGCTGCAGCGCTTTTGGCTTGCCATGCTGGCGCTGTCGGCGCGGCTGGACCGCTACCGCGGCCCCAGCCCCACCCCCGCACACCGCTGGCCGCGCACCCTGTGGCTCGAAGAGCGCCAGTTGCGCCGCCTGCCCGTGGCCGGAGCGGCGCTGCTGGCGCTGCTGCTGCTCATGGCGCTGTTGATGCGCTGATCGACTGCCAGCCCGTCGGCAGCCGCTTTGTCATTCCTCGGTGTCGCATCCCGGGGGAGCGCTTCCAGCAACCCAGTCGCCTCGGCAGGTGTCACGATGCGCACGCCCAAGTAGTTGCCGCCCAGGCTGTGCAAATGCCGATCCAATGTGACCGCGCAGTGCTCCCGATCCTACCCCATCGACTGTTCTGGATGCTGTTTGGCCCGGCGTGCGTTCAGCCAAGCGCTGCGCACCAAAACCCACAGCACACCCAGCATGGCCGCGGCCATGGCCGCCAACACGAGCATCATCAAGCGCTGGGGTGAGACCGGGTAAGCAGGGGCAAAAACCGGTTCGATCGTGCGCGTGGGCTGGGTCAAGGGGCTCTGCAATGCGGTCTCGTACATAGAAACGTACTGCGCACAGCAAAAACCTCGGCTTGCATTTGCGTCAGCATCATGTTGGCAAGCATGATCTGATTGAACCTGGCATCTGGAACCCGATCGACAACGGCCAGTTGCGACAACTTATTCAGGCGCATTTGACTCGCCTCCAACTGCTCCCGGTTTGAAGCCAGTTCGCTGCGCAGGTTGTCAATTCTGGGTTGGGCAAATTCATTGTGTATGCGCACCAGTTCGGCCAAAGTTGCTTCGGTTTGCATTTTTGCCTGCTCGCGGCTCGGAGCGCGCACTTTGAGCTCGATCAACGGCGATGCATCGGCTTGGGTTGCTCGAACCAGTTGCGCTTGAATTCGACCGGCATCAGCGCCAGAGCGGATTGCATTGATCCAATCTTGGTCTGTGGTTGCTTCAGCAATACGCTGCTGAAAAGTCAAAGACCGCAGACGCTCAACCGCAAGCAACGGCGACTCGACCGGCTGGCGCGTCACATTTACCTGCCCAACCTGCCCAACCTGCCCAACCTGCCCAACCTGCCCAACCTGAATCAGTGCCGTGGCCTGATAAACAGACGGACTGAGCATGCCAATGCCCACGCCCAAGGCAATACCAACTGCCAAGAAAGCGAGCAGCGTCTTCCACGCCCCGATCAAGGTATCCCACAAGTCAAGCAGGCTGATTTCGTCGTCGTTTGAATTCATTGTTTGATTCTACCGCACCACCCCCTGCCCCACCGCCTGCTCTAGGTGCACCCAATCCACGATCTCGCCCTCGGGGGTGTAGCCTTCGACCAGCTCTTGCAGCAGCAGGCGCAGCAGCGCCACGTCGTTGACTTGCAGCGCCAGTTCGAGCGTGGCCAGCTTGGGCTGTAGCTGCGGCATGGGCATCAAAGTGCGCAATACGGTTTTGCAGGTCTAGCGTCAACAACTCTTCAAAGCGCTCTTGCAGCAGTGTTTTGCGCTGCCCCGTTGGCAGCAGCGCCAGTCCGTAGCGTGCTTCAAACAGCGTGACAGCTTTGATCCAGACCGATTCGGCAGGCTGGTTGTCGAGCCACGCGATCACCTGCGGGTCTGGCTGGTGCTGCATCAGGGCCGACACCACGTTGGTGTCAAGAACGATCATGCGCCAAAGCTCATGGGTGTGACGATGTGATGGTGCCGCTCAGGCAACGACTCCACCAAACCGATACCCGCAAAGCGGCTGGCCATGCGGCTGCCCAGCTTGACCGGCGTTGGCTCGGGCAGGCTGACGGCGTTGCGCAAAACGTGGCGCACCTCTTCTTCCATGCTCCAGCCGTGCAGTGCGGCACGCTGCTTGAGCCCGGCTTTGGCCTAAAGCGGTGGGCAAGCCTTGGGTTAAGCGGTGGGGCGCAAGCCTAGGCTGCGGCGTATGGCGTTGAGCTTGGCGGCGCTGGCGGGGTCTAGACTGGCGTTGCGCAGGGCTTGGCGCACGAACACAAACAGCAACAACGCAAAACCGGCGGCCAGCGTGGCCACGACGGCCATCAGCGCCCGCTTGGGGCTGGAGCGATGCTCGGGCGGCTGTGCTGGGTCCAGCACCTGAATCACCGAGCCTTCGCGTGCTTCGTCGAGCCGGGCCATTTCGTACTGTTTGGCCATCATTTCAAACACCGTTTGCTGCAAGGTAAACTCGCGAAACTGGGTTTGGAAGCCTTGGACACCTTGGACACCGGCTTGGGCACCGGAAGCTGGTGACTGCTGCGGCGCGGGCCGCTCGAGCCGTGCCAGCTGGCTGCGCAAAGCCGCAAGCGTGTTTTGTGCCGTACGCAGCTCGGGTGCGGCCTCGGTCAGGTGGGCGCGCAGGCTGGCCACCTGCACCTCTTGGGCGGCGATCTGGGCGCGCAGCATCACCACACCCTGCAGGGCTGTTTGGGGCTGCAGGTTGAGTAAGCGTACGTTTACCCCGGCATCGAGCAGGGCGCTTTCGGCTTTCGCAAGGTCGTTTTTAACTTGCTGCAGTCGCTGGCCAAAGAAATGCCGCCGATGCTGCGCTTCGGTCAGCGACAGGCGCGCCATCAGCAGCCCGAGTTCTTCGATATAGGCATTGGCCACTTGCGCCGCGAAGGCGGGGTCTTGGTCGCTGAACTCTAGGGTGATCAGGCCATCGCGGCCACTGCTGATCTGGGTGTTGTCACCGAGCGTGCGCGCCGCTTGTTCGCGGTTTGGCGCCTCGTAGCGCGTTTGTAGGTCAAAGCGCTCGACCAGCCGGTCTTGCACCGCGCGGCTGTGCAAAAAAGCCACAAACTGGTCTGCTGGGTTCTGAATCCCGGCTGCCGCGCCCGCCAAGCCGGCCAGACCGCCGAGCTGCTGCAGCATAGCTGCAGCAGCGCTTTGCTGCTGCAGCGGCGGCAAAAACTTGGTTTGCGCGGTGTAGACCGGGGTGAGCATAAAACTGATACCCAACACCGCCAACCCCACCGCCAAGGGCAGCAAGATCAGCAGCTTAAGGTTTTCAGCGATGGTGGCAAATAGGTCGAGCAGGCTGATTTCGTCGTCAGCCGGCGCACCGTTGAAGTCAGCGCCCGCTTGGGCAGTGCTTTCAAGGGTGTCGGAAGTGGAGGTACCAGGGTTCATGTGCGCGCCCCGATCACAGTGAGCGCAGGGCCGCAAGGCCCAGGCCTAGGTTGGCCAAAATCTGGGTGATGTCGCGCGCGTTGCGCACAAACAGGTTCCAGCCGGTTTCGCGGTCGAGCAACTGCGGCACCACTAGGGTGTCGCCAGGCATAAGCGCCAAGGCATCGAGCCCACCACCAAACCAGCGCTGGCGGTCATGGGCGGCGACCACCGTGCCGTCGGCGCGCAGCACAAAGGCGTTGTTCACGTCGGCGTCGGGGGTGGGGCCGGCGAGCCGCAGCACATCGGCCACGGTGCGGCCTGGGCGAAAAACAAAGGTGTTTTCGTTGTTGACCGCGCCCACGGCGGCCACAAAGCCTGGCACGCTGGGTACCACGATGTGGTCGCCGTGCTCGAGCGGCAAACTGGGCAGCGCAGCCAGGGTGGCTTGCTGCGGCTCTAGCTCGAGCGCGACACGCCCGGTGCTGCGCATGGTGCGCAAGCGCGCTATCTGCTGGCGCTGGGCTTCGCGCTGCGCCTCGAGCAGCACCGCAGCGCGGTTGCCGTCTGCCCCTTGCAGGTTGGCCAATTGTGCCGATGCCTGGGCCTGCATCTTGGCTTCGAGCCGGTCGAGTGTGCGCTCTAGGTTTTGTTGCTGCTGGCGGCGCACTTCTTCGCGCTTGAGCTGGATGCCAAAAACGTAGGCGTGTGGCGTCAGGCCGCCGATGCGCCGGATGAGCTGCGGCAGGGTTTCCCCCGGCTGCAGGGCATATACGCCCGGCGTGGCCACCTCGCCCTCGATGCGCACCATGCGCGCTTGGCGCTGCTGCGGCAAGCGCAAATCAGTCTGGTTAAAAATCGTCACCACATCGCCAGCTTGCAGCGCCAAGTTGTGCTGCGGGTCGCGCTGCTTGACCAAAAGCCCCAAGTTGAACGGAAGGATGCGCCGCTCCAGCGTGGTGCGGTCCAAGCGCTCGATCACAGCATAGTCCCAGTTGATGGCGTCTAGGTTGTGGTCGAGCTGGCGTTGCAGCGCCTCTACACCGGCACGGTCTTGCGCCAACCTCGAATCTTGCGCCAACCTTGGTTCATTCGCCGTTGGATCCACCTGCACCAAGCGGTTTTGGCGCCTAAAGAATTCCTGCGTCATCAGTACCTGGGTGTCAGGTATCAGATCAAGCAAGCGCATGCCTGCGCGCCACGGGTGGCGTGCCGGCTCAGCTACTGCGCCCTGAAGCGTAACCGCGTTGGCAAACTCGGGGCTAATGGGCAGTAAGGTCAAAATGTCGCCGCTGCGCAGCGCCACACTGGGGCTGGCCGCGCCCAAACCCAAGCGGCTGACTTGACGCGCTGGCTGCTGTTGCGGGTCAATGCGCTCGAGCAGTGCCACTCGCTGGTCGGCTAAGGCAAGGCTGGCACCGGCAAAGCGCAGCAGGTCGTTCACGGTTTCGTTGGGTTTGATCTCGAAAATCGCGGCCTGATCGAGGGCACCGGTTACGGCCACCTGCGGCCCCACGGGTGCAATCACAATCACGTCACCCGACTGCAGGCTCTGGTCTTGCCCCCGATCGCCTTGAGTGATAAAGCGATACAGGTCAACCGTGGCCACGCTGCGACCGCCGCGCTGCAGCGTAATGTTGCGCATGGAACCCTGGGCGTTGGGGCCGCCGCTGGCAAATACGGCGTTGATGAGCGTGCTCAAGCTCGACAAGGTGTAGATGCCGGGCTGGCGCGCTTGCCCCACCACATACACCTGAATGCTGCGCAGCTGCGAGACCGATGCCGAAAGCTCGAAATGGGTAAATATCCGGCCCACATGCTGGCGCAAAACCGACTCGAGCTGCTCCACCCGCACCCCACCCAAATTAAGCGGGCCAGCACGCGGTACCATCACCTGCCCTTGGCGGTCCAGTGTGAGCGTCAGCGCCATCTCGCTGCCCCCCCAGACGTGGAGTTGCACTTGGTCGCCAGGGCCCAGTACATAGTCAGCCGGCGGAACGATGTTGGTGACCGGGGCAAATGTGGCCGGTTGGGAAAATAAGTTGACACCAAAAACAGGCAACAAACGGCCCGTGGTTTGCTGCACAAAACCCTGAAACAGCGACGGCGCCTGTGGTTGGTGGTTGAGCTGTGTGGGGTCGGTCAGCAGGGTGGGGGCCGATTGCTCTGCAACTGCGGGCTGCGCCGGAGCCACCAAATGGCTCGGAGTTGCCCGGGGAACCAGGCCCGGCATCATGCCCGGCAGCTGTAAAACCTGCCCACTAGGCGCCATAGCACCCGTGCCAGCAGTTGGAGCAGCAAACGCCGCCGGCGCAGCGGGTGCCGCTGCGGGGGCCAACAAGGGCTGGGCTGCCAGCGCGCCAACCCACAAGCCCAGCGCGCATACCAAAGCAGCGCGCTGCGGGCGCCAATAATTCAAGTAATTCATGCCAAGTTCACTCCCCGTGAAAATTAAAAGCGCCAATCGGCATGCACCGATTGTGGCGTAACCCGTATTCTGGGGCTGCGTTCGTCTTGCTCTTGCTGCATCAGCAACAAACTGGCGATGCCATAGCCCAGCAAGGCGCCGCCCACCGTGTCGGACAACCAATGTTCGCGCTGCTGCACCCGGCCCAGCGCCGTGGCGGCTGCCACCCCGTAGAGCCAAGGCATATTGTGTTGCTGCGCAAAGGGGGTTACGAGGGCAAAAGCCAGCGCCGTGTGGTTCGAGGTAAAGCCCGATGCATACGAGCCGCGGCTGGGGCCGGTAAAATGGCTGCTGCCCTGCCCCTGCAGCGGCCGGCTGCGCCCGGTGAGCGTGCGCACGGCCACGCTGGCCCCCAGCGTGTAAGCGCCCGCCAACAGCGCGGTCTGGGCGCTTTGGGCCGCAGCGGGCCCGGCCACACCGCTGCTCAAAAGCGCCGAACCCGCCGCCAGCACCAGCGGTGCAGCACTGCCCACATCGCCAAGGCGCTGCCAGTGGCCGTCTGGGTTGCGCGCTGCCCAGCGGTCGGCGCTGCGATCGAGCAAACCACTGGCCAGCACCGCGCCCCCAGCCCAGAGCCAGCTCGAGGCCGGAATCTGCCCCACCTGCTCGACCAGCGGGGCCGCAAAGCGCGTGGGGTCGGCTAGGGGCATGGAATCGGGCGCGTACAGCACATGGGCTGTGCCCTCGGCCGAGCGGCGCTGTGCCGGCTCGGCCGAACGCCAAAACAGCGCACGCCCCGAGCGTGCGCTGGTGAGCTCGGCCAAGGTGTCGCTGCGCTGCAAGCGCGCGCCGCCGTCGCGGGTGAGCGGCGTCCAGCGCAAATCGGCTACACCGGGTACCGACAAAGGCAGCATGGCCTCGAAGGGGATGCGCACGTAGATGCCCTTGTCGAAGCTGCCTTCGCCAAACACTTCAAAGGGCACATTGGTGAACGTGGCCCAAGCGCCAAAAGTGGTGCCGTTGCGAAAGGTGCGGCTAAAGTCGAGTGTGACACCCTTGTCGCCAGCCAAGTAGCGCCCAGCCATGATTTTGGCCTGCACATCGTTCCAGCCCGTGTCCCAGTGCAAGGTGGCGTGGCCCGTGAGCACCGAGTGCTCGCGAAACTCAAAATCTTGCCTAAAGCCGCGCTGACGCACGTAATTTACGTCCACGCCAAAGGCCCAGGAGCGGCCAAAGGGGCGGTACAGCCATTCGGCCCCCACGCCGCCAAACATGGGCTCAAACAGCCCAGCGTAAACGCTCGCAAAATGGTTGCCACCCAAGTGGCGGCTGTGGTTGATGTCCAGCCGCGGAATATTGAAGCGGCTGGTCACCACGTACTCGCGCAAATGCGTGCGCACGCGCTCCATTTCGCTGATGCCGCGAAAGTTGAAGCGATCGTAGTTGTCGAGCAAACGCAAACTGGCCACACCGCTAATGCGGGTATTGGGGTTGAGTTGCCACTGTGCACTGCCTGCCAGCCCCAGTTGGTAGAGTATAAAACCGTCGGGCCCGCCTATGATCTGGCTGTAGGTGGGCGACCAGCTCAAGCTCAGCGGGCCGCGCGCGCTTTGCCATTCGGCCTCGGGCCGCAAGCCCGGCAGGGCTGGGGTGTAGCTCTGGGTGGGCAGCGCGAGCGCGCTGGGCATGGCTGTGCTTTGTTGCAGCAGCCACTCGGCACGCTCCACCTCCACCTGCGACAAAGCCAGCCCGTGGCGGCGCAGTTCGATCTGGAACACACCCACATCGGCCGGCGCATGCGCGTGCAACACCTGCACCGCACGGTCGATGCGCTGCTGCAAATACATCGCCGCATCGATCTCAACCTCGAGCTGCAGCGTGCCTGCATTGCGCCGCAGCGCCAGCACCTGCCAGCTTGTGTGGCGCTCGACCGCGTGCACCAGATCAGACCAGCCGCTTGCGGGCAAGGCTGCCGGAGCTTGCAGGCGCAGCGCCGGCAACGCTGGGTCCAGCGTTTTGGGCACGCGCAACTGGTCCATGCGGCCCTGGAGCGTGAGGCCAAAAGCCAAGCGGTTGCCGCGCTGCCACGACACAGACCAATGCACGCCGGGGCTGTGCCGGTAGACCACGCCAAAGTTGATCGGTGAATCAACCACCTGCCGGTTGTCTTTGGGTTCGAGCTGAAAGCTGTTGCCATCGACCTCGGCCTTGAATACCCAAGGGCTGGTGGGCGATGCCCATTGCACGCCACCAAACAGCGCCGCGGGGCCGGTAAAAATCTGGTCGATGTTGGCCTCGCCACCCATACCCGTTTCGGGCCCAGCACGCCGGTCAAAACGATCACCAAATAGCCGCATGGGGTTGCTGACGTTGCCGCGCGTGCCCAAATTGCCCCAGCCTATGCCGATCGACGCATCCCAATTGCCCCAGCGCCGGCTGGCTACTAGGTATTCACTGGCAAACAAACCGGTGCCACCTAGGTCGCGCAAGCCCAAAGCCACTGCAGGGCCGTAGGCGTCTTCTTCGCGCAGGCGCAGCTTTATGTCCACCGATTTGTCTTTTAGCGATTGGCCGCCGGCCAAGGGGCCGTAGGAGCGGTTCAAAATGTCGGTGTAGCGAAAGCCAAACTCGAACCAATCGAGCGGCTGCAGCATAAACGTGCCGCGCACATAGGGGCGTGCATTGCTAAAGGTGCTGCGCAAACTGCCTGCCCCAGCAAAACGGGCGCTGGGGGTCTGCCAAAAACCCAACTCGCCCCAGTCGTTGCTGGTGAATACCGCAGCAGCCGGTTCGGGGCGCTCGGGCATGGGCTCGGGCGCGGTTTGCACCGGCAAGCCCGCCAGCATGGGGTGGGCATCGGGCGGCGCCTGGGTGGCAAGCAAGCGCACCATGTTGTCCGACCATTCGTGTGCAAACCCTGCCGAGCGGCTGGGGGCCCAAATCCAGGCGCCGGGCGCTGGCGGCACTTGCGCGCTCTGGTTCCAGTGGGACACGCCAAAGGTTTGCACGCGGCCATCGGGCTGCGCCACCCACACCCAATCGGCCTCGTGGGCGCGCGGCAGCAAGCCCGCGCAACTGCGCACGTAATCGCGCGCCAGCGCGCCCGGCACATGGGGCAGCAGGCAGGGCAAACCGCTTTCGCTCAACACGGCCACCAGCCTAGGCCGGGCAAAGAGCACAAATTCGTCGTCGCGGCGGTGCACCGGGTCAGATTCGGGCATGGCCTGCAGCGCGCGCGGGTCGTGCGAGGCTAGGGTCAGGCGGCCAGTGAGTGGCAAGCGCGCCACCCAGTCGGCCAGCAACTGGCGCTGCGCGTCGGGCATGGCGGGGCTGCTGGGCGCCGACTCAAACGCCGCCACCACCGCTTGGCGCAGGTGCTGCTGTGGCAGGCGTTCGTTGGCGCTGCGCCAGTGCAAGGCCGTGGTATCGGCTTGGGGCCCGTGGGTGCGCAATAGCCAAGCGCTCAGGCGCTCGGATTCGATAGGCGCCAGTGATGGGGTGGATTGAGGGGCAGATTGGGCCGCTGCCAGTGCACCAAGCGGCGCATGTGCCTGGGCCTGGGCTTGCGCCGCCAGCGCACCACCGCCCAACAGCAACGCCACCGCCCAGGGCACGCTTTTAAGCCGTACCGGCATCATGGCAAGGCCACCTGGCCCAGCGGCCAAGGGGCAATGTGGAAACAGGTGTCGGCATCTAGGCACTGAAACGAATACACCACCTGCTTCACCCCAGCCACAGGGGCAAGGGCAAACCAAGCTTGGGGTTCGCGGTCGGAGCGTTGTACAAACCAGTTCCAGTTGGTGTAGTCGGCGCCCGCAAGGGGGCCTCGCAAAAGGCGCAGCACGGTGTTGGGCAGATCGGACCAGCGTTGGGGGTGCAAGCTCACACGGTCGGTGCGGCCAAAACGGTAGCGCGCCGGTTCGTCCCATGTGCGCACAAAGCTTGGGGGGGCAAAAGGGACCACCGCTTCAGGGCTGGTTTGGGCTTGAGGGGCCACAGCGCTAGGCGGCGTATATGCCAGCAGATCGGCCCACGCAGGCGCGGGTGGTTTCCAGCTTAAAGCGGTTTTGCCTTGCGGCACACCCGTGAGGCCCACCAAACGGCCATTTTGGGTGCGCAACACCTCGCGCATGGCCGAAAACCAAACCAGGGTGGCAGGGCCAGACTCGTGCGCAGCGGGCTCCACATACCCAAGCACAAAAAAAACCGGGTCTTGCCCCGGTGCTTGCACGTAAAGATAAGTAAGGGCTGGGTTGAGCTGCGCCTGACTGGGCAAGGCACCAGGTCCGCCAGTTAATGCGGGGCCTAACGCGTTGGCCAAAGCCACCACGGCTGGCGGGGCGCTGGCGCAACCTTGCAGAAAAAAAAGCGCGCAACCGATGACAAAGCCACTGGTGCGCACCGGCAAGCAACGAGAGCCTAGATGCACGAAAGAATCAAACTGATTTTTGCAAAATTGCAAACCAAAGGGCAGCTTTGAGCTGCCCTTCAACCGAGCGTACACTACACGCTCAACGTGCAAATATCAGGTTCCAGGCGTGCCCACAGTACCCACAGTAGCATCGTCTGCAATGGCAGAAACCACCACCACCGCAGCCAGCACGCCCAACGCTACAGTGCCGGTGGCCACGCCACCAATCGCACCTGCGGTAGCCGCTGCGGCACCAGCGCCAGCAGGTGCCGCCGTAGCTGCAGGAGCAGCCGCAGGCGCAGGCGCAGCCGCAGGGGCTTGTGCCCAAACAGGCGCAGCAGCGAACATTGCAGCGGCGGCCACGGCCACCAGAGATTGCTTGAGTTTCATGATAAGCCCCTTTGAAAAAACACTTACTGCCCGACTATAGCCCAAAAACACCCCTGTGGGGCGATGGCCAACAAAAAAAATCGTCTAGCCCACCACCCCCTGCCCCACCGCCTGCTCTAGGTGCACCCAATCCACGATCTCGCCCTCGGGGGTGTAGCCTTCGACCAGCTCTTGCAGCAGCAAGCGCAGCAGCGCGGCGTCGCGCAGCTCAACGCTGTCACCCTGTTTGCAGCCCGCTAAGGGCTGGCGCCGCTGCCAACGGGGCAACGCAAAACACTGTTGCAAAAGCGCTTTGAAGAGTTGTTGACGTAAGACCTGAAAAACCGTAGCTACGGCGTTTCCAGCAACCCCGCCGCCTCGGCAGGTGTCACGATGCGCACGCCCAGGTAGTTGCCGCCCAGGCTGTGCAAATGCTGATCGCCAGAGGCAATCAAATGGGCGCGTGCTTGCACTGCACACGCCAAAACCTGATCATCATCGGCATCCTTGGCAATCACTCTTGGCACCTGCTGGGGCACCACCAGCGTGACCATGGCGCTGTAGTGCGCCACCAGTGCCTGCGCCGTGGTTTGCAGCGCTGTGATGCGCTTGGTCAGCTTGGCATAGTGCAGGGTCTGACTCAACTCATCGACCAGCACCGGGCTGCTGTACAGCGCAATGGTGTCAGTTAGCGCCAGCTCCAGCAAGCGGCGCGCATGGCCGCCCCACAACAAACCAGACACCACCACATTGGTATCGAGCACCAGGCGCAGCCGGATGCCTCTGAGGCTGCTACCGCTCAATGGGCCTCCTGCTTGCTGCGCTGGGCACGCACTGCCTGCACCTGTTCATCAATCATCTGCTCGATCTCGGGCGTCAATTCCTCGGGCGGTGCGCTGGCCCATAGGGCGCGCAAGGATTCGCCTGCCTGGCGCTTGAGCTGCTCGCGTAGCATGGCCTCCAGCGCTTGCGGTGTGAGCAGGCCAGCGGCTTGTGCGCTTTGTGCCAGCACATCGGGCAATTCAACTTGAACGGTGGTCATGGGGATTCCTTTGTTAGCGGCCAAAAACCAAGTCTACAACGTGACCGTGGGCGACAGCGCCGAAGTCCAAGCACTGGCGTTTTTTTGCTTGCAGCGCCCTGCGGGCAGCTCACAGTCGGCCCTGCCCCACCGCCTGCTCTAGGTGCACCCAATCGACGATCTCGCCGTCGGGGGTGTAGCCTTCGACCAGCTCTTGCAGCAGCAGGCGCAGCAGCGCCACGTCGTTGACTTGCAGCGCCAGTTCGAGCGTGGCCAGCTTGGGCTGCAGCTGCGGCCAGGGCCAGCTGGCTTCGTGCGCTTTCATGATGCGTGGGTGCACCGTGGGCTGGGGGTCGTTGCCGATGAGCAGCTCTTCGTACAGCTTTTCGCCCGGGCGCAAGCCGCTGATCTCGATGCCTATGTCGCCCTGCGGGTGTGCGGCGTCGCGCAGCGTCAGGCCCGAGAGCTCGACCATGCGCTGCGCGAGGTCGTAAATGCGCACCGGCTGGCCCATGTCGAGCACGAACACGTCGCCGCCCTTGGCCATGGCGCCGGCTTGGATCACCAGCTGCGCCGCCTCGGGTATGGTCATGAAAAAACGCGTCACCTCGGGGTGCGTGAGCGTGATCGGGCCGCCGTCGCGGATCTGCTGCCGAAACAGCGGCACCACCGAACCCGACGAACCCAACACATTGCCAAAGCGCACCATGCACATGCGGGTGCGGCCACGCAGCGCCGGTTCGGCGGCCAGCGCCTGCAAGGCGAGCTCGGCCAAGCGCTTGCTGGCGCCCATGACGTTGGTCGGGCGCACGGCTTTGTCGGTGCTCACCAGCACAAAATCGCTCACCCCATTGGCCGCCGCCGCCTGCGCCGCGCGCAGCGTGCCCCAGACGTTGTTGCGTATGCCCTCGGCCGGGTTGTGCTCCACCAGCGGCACATGCTTGTAGGCCGCGGCGTGATAGACCGTGTCGGGGCGCCAAGTGCGCATGATCTCGTCGAGCCGCGCCGCGTCTTGCACATTGGCCAGCAGCGGCACCCGGCGCACGCCGCCACAGAATGAGTCGTCTGGGTTGGTTGGGCTTGTGGATAAGCCATCGGCGCCGCCTGCGCCGCCCTCGCCTGCTTCGGCGTCATCAGCTCCATCGGCGCACAAGGCATGGAGCTCGCGCTCCAGCGCATAGAGCGCGTACTCGTTGTTTTCGAGCAGCAGCAGCACCGCCGGGCGCTGGCGCACGATCTGGCGGCAGATCTCGCTCCCGATCGAGCCCCCGGCACCGGTCACCAGCACCACCTTGCCGACGATGTTTTTGGCCAGCAAAACGTGGTTGGGCGCCACCGGCTCGCGCCCCAGCAGGTCGTCCACATCCAGTTCGTGCAGGTCGCTGCTGCTGATGCGGCCGTGCGCTGCGTCGCTCCAGCGCGGCAGCGTGCGCAGCGCCACCCGCAGCGGGCGCAGGGTCTCGAGGATCTGGTTGCGGCGCGCGCGCTCCAGCTTGGGCATGGCCAGCAGCACCGTGCGCACCCCGGCTTTGTTGACCAGTGCGGGCACATCGGCCGGCGACACAATCGGCAAGCCGCCCAGCACCTGGCCATGCAAGCGCTCGTCGTCGTCGATGTAGCCGGCCAATTTCAGCTCTTGGCTGTGCGCCAGCACCCGGGCCAGTTCGCGCCCGGTTTGGCCAGCGCCGTAGATCAGCGCCTTGGGCAAGCTGCTGCGCGCCGACATATCTTGATAAAGGCCACCCAGCCAATAGCGCGCCAGCGCCCGCGTAGCCCCCACCGCCACCCCCAGCAGCAAGGGCTGAATGATGCCCACACTGCGCGGCACCCCGGGCAGCCCCAACACCGTCACCACGCCGGCGTACAACACGGCATAAAGCGCAAACACGCGCAACAGCGTCTGCGCTGCCGCCCAATCGGTGTAGCGGAAAATGACGCGGTAAAAGCCATTGAACACAAACAACGGCAGCGCAATGGCCAGCGCCGCCAGCGCCGCCAAATAGGGGCGAAACACACCATCGCCCGAGCCCTGCCACGGCAACCAGACATCGAGCCGCAAATAAAACGCCAGCCACACCGTGAGCACGCACAGCGCACCATCCACCACCAGCGCCAGCGTGCGCTTGAGCGGGCGCGGCAGCGCCAATACGGTTTGCGCTGTACGCACCAGGTGTGAGCTCAATGCATTGCCTCGGTTTCAAACGCTGCCCTAGTGCTGATGTGCGCCGTAACACAAACCGAAACGCTGGGCCAACGAAGCCAAACGCTTGTCGAGGGTCCATAAACTGGCCCCCGGCGTCAGCAGCGTCGAGGCCAGCAGCTGCATGTCAACCAAGCCACAGCCCAGCCCAAACAACTGTTCACGCTCCACAAAGTCCACCGTTTCGGCGAGAGATGCCTGCTGGACTTGCCGCAAACTGCGCAGGTCTTTCAGGGTATCGGTCCTGTTGGGTGGCGTACCACAAGCCAGCTCGCCCCACACCAGAGGGTGTATGCTCACCTCGTCCAAGGCCAGCAAAGTCACCAAGCTCGGGTTGCCATGCCGAAAATGCGCAACCCATACCGAGGTATCCACCAGCACGCTTCTCATGCTTGGTGGGCCTCTTGCCTTCTGGGCACTTCATCCATATTCGGGGCAGAGCCGCCCAGCGCAGCCAGACGTCGCGCCGCCTGAATGCGCACAAATGCCATCACGGCCTCACGAAACAAATCGGACTTGTCCATGCCAGGGTCAGCCACTTCCAAGGCGCGCTGGTACAAGGCATCGTCGATGGTGATGGTGGTTCGCATGGCGGTTTTTGTCATCAAATTTGATGCAATCTTACATCGGTTTGATTCGCACCGCGTCCAGCAAACCGATCCGGTGCAGGTTGGCCAACGGCTCAGAGCTCATCGTCTGCACCCATCACCAGCAGCCTGGGCTTGTTCAGCAAGTCCTGCACAAAACTGTCGCCGGCCGTCTTGCGGCTGTGCCACTCGGTCGGCGACATCACCTTCGGGTTCACCTCGCGTCCCAGCACGGCCTGACTGTCGTACAGCCCATGCACCACATCGCCATACCCCACGTCGCCCAACACCATCACGTCCACATCGCTGTGCGGGCCTTCGCTGCCCTTCGCCACCGATCCATAGACAAAAGCCACCCGAATCTGCCCGGCCAATGGCGCCAGTGCCGCCTGCAGCACATCCACCAGCCCGATGCTCTTGCGCACCAGGCCCAGCAGCTCCGGGTACACCGGGTGGTCGGTGTTGGCACAGAACTGCGTCTGGTTGCCCACTTTCTGCACCTTGAGCAGGCCCACGCCCGCCAGCAGGTCCAGCTCCTTCTTGAGCGAACCCACCGACGCTGCCGCCGTCAGGCGTTCCAGCTCGCGCATGTGAAACCACTGCCCTGCGCGCATGAACAGCAGCGCCAACAGGCGGCGCCGGTATTGCAGTGGAAACAGGACATGACCGAGCAAAATGTTCTTCATGAGAGATCAATAGTTCCTTTTGAGAGAACATTTTGCCTCGAATCGGGTGCAACAGGGAAGCCGATTCATGTTGCAGCGCACTGCTTGCCCAACCATTCGCGGTAGGCCCGCTCTAAACATGCGCCACCCAGTGCAATTTGCCATCTACTCAGCATGCGCCCGCAGCCTACCGCAGCACCGCTGTGGCCACGGCTGCGGCACGCTCAATGCGCCACCCCTTCGCGCTTGAGCACCTTGAGTGCGGTGAGCCATATGATTTTGATATCAAAAGCCAGCGATTGGCGCTGGGCGTATTCGGCATCAAAGCGCACTTTGATGGGGATGGTCAGATCGTCGCGGCCGTTTACTTGGGCCCAGCCGGTCAGGCCGGGGCGCAGGTGGTGCACGCCGGCTTGGGTGCGCAGCGCGATCAGGTCGTGCTCGTTGAATAGCACCGGGCGCGGCCCGACAAAGCTCATGTCGCCCTTGAGGATGCTCCAGAGCTGGGGCAGTTCGTCGAGGCTGCTGCGGCGCAAAAAGGGGCCGATGGGTGTGAGCCAGCGCTGCGGGTCGGTGAGCAGGTGCGTGGCCACGACCGGGGTGTCGGTGCGCATGCTGCGAAACTTGGGCATGCAAAAGTTGCGGTTGTTGCGCCCGACGCGCTCGCTCCAGTACAGGGCCGGCCCGGGCGAAGTCAGGCGCACCGCTAGGGCCACCAGCGCCAGCGGCAGCAGCAGCACTAGGGCGGCCAGCACAGCCAGCACCAAATCAAAACCGCGCTTCATTCAGCAGCCCCCATACCGGCCGCTGCGCGCCGCAAGCCTTCGTCCACCGAAACCGGCGGGCGCCAGCCTAGGGTGGTGCAGGTGTGGGCAATGTCGAGCTGCAAATTGCCCAACAGGCGCCGCGCCTTTTCGCGCTGGCCCAGCAGCGCCGCTGCCGCCATCAGGCCCCAGGTGGGCACAGGCCACAAGCGCGCCGGGCGGCCCAAGGCCACGCCCATGCGCTGCAGCAGTTCGGCAGTAGAAAGGTCGTGGCCGTCGCTGACCATAAAGGCCTGGTTGGCCGCAGCCGGGTGCTCTAGGCAGGTGCAGAGCAAATCTACGAGGTTGTCTAGGCCCACAAAACTGCGCCGGTTGCTGTGCGCCAGCCCAAGGGGCAAGGGCCAGCCGCGCTGCACCGCGCGCATCAGGGCGGCAAAGTTGGCCTTCACGCCCGGCCCATAGACCAAGGGCGGGCGCACGATCACCAGTTCTAGGCCGCTGGCAGCCGCCAGCGCGCGCAAGCCCTGCTCGGCCTCGTGCTTGGACAGGGCATAGGCGTCTTCGGGTTGGGGCACGTCATCGTGGCGAAAGGCGCGTCCGGCTGCGGTGTGCTCGCCGTTGACCTTGGCCGTGCTCACAAACACAAAGCGCCGCACCCCCGCCGCCACGGCCTGCTGCGCCAGGTGCAGGGTGCCAGCCGTGTTGGCTGCGCGAAAGGCGGCCAGCGGATCGGGCGCCGTGTCGTGCATGATGTGCACCCGCGCCGCCAAGTGCACCACGGCGCTGCACCCGCGCAACAAGCCAGACCAATCTTGGCTGGTGTGCAGCTGCGCCACCCCGGCCAGTGCGCCGCCCGCCATGCGGTGCTCGTGCCGCGCGCTGCCCGATACCGCAAACCCAGCATCGTGCAAACGGCGCTCGAGCGCTTGGCCCACAAAGCCGGATACGCCGGTGATCAAAACGCCTGTGCGGGTGCTGGTGGTGTTGGGGGTGCTGGAGTTGGGTGGGTTTGATGTCATGTGGAGGATTGGGCCGCCGGCCGGTTTGTGCTCAAAGCTGCGGCTCATCAACCGCGCGTAAGGCCATACACCAGCAGCCCCAGCCACTCGTGCAAAGCCGTTTGCCAGCGCAGCAGGCTACGGGCCAATGAATACTCGGTGAGCGGCGTGCTGGTGCCCGTGCGAAAGTCCACCGGATAGGGTGTCACGCGGCAGCCCTGCGCCTGAAACTCGGCCATGGCGCGCGGCATATGCCAGGCCGATGTGAGCAGTAGCCAAGGCTGCTGGCAGCGCGGCCCCAGCAGTTGCGCCACCTTGATGGCGTTTTCGCGCGTGTTGCGGGCGCCGCCTTCAAGCTGCACGCGGCGCATGTCCAGCCCCTGCTGCGCAAAAAACACGCCTGCCAGCTCGGCCTCGGTCGTGCCGGTGGGCAGCAGCCGCCCTTCGCCACCCGAAAATACCAGCTCCAGTGTAGGGTGCTGGCGCATCAAATACAGCGGCGCCGTCATGCGCTCGGCTGCATCGCCTAGGGGCACTTGACCGTGGGCAGCAAAACTGCTTGGGTGCCCGGTGGCCCCACCCAGCACAATCACACCCACATGCTGCCCCACGGTGTGCGCGGGCGGCGCAGCGTAGCGGTTCTCGAGGGGTCGCAACAACGCATCAGGCAGCGCCATGAACCCCAGCAAACCCAACACCACCAAACCTGCCCAAAGCATAGACATGCCCAGCACACGGCGGCGCCACAGCACCAGCAAGGCCAGACCCCACCACAGCGCCAGCCAAAACATGGGCTGGGTGATAGCGGATAGGAGATTGGAGGCAATGAACAAAATAGTCAAGATGCACTTGGCGCACGGGATTCACCTGACACCAAAGCGCACCAAATGCACATACCATAAACTATAAACAGCAAAAGCTGCACACAGAAAAAACAACAACACATGCGTCTGATCGTACCAAACCACAGCCATAAGTACCAGCGACGCGCTATAAAGGCACAACGGTAGACTAGTCATGGAATTGCGCACCGGTAGCCAGATTCTGACACGGGGGGTATGGACTTAGTTTGTCGAGCTAAATTTGCAACAAACCAAAAATATTAAGGCTACAACGCGCTCACAATTTGTTCGACTGTTTTTTTAACTGCAAAATCGCGTGCAAACAAACGTTTACAACGGTTGGTCAAATCTACATCCCCATCTATTTGCTGCAAAAGCGTAACACAAAGCCGCGCCAAATCTTCTACATGATTGCTTTCGCACACTTGCCCAATGCGCTCTAATTTTATCAACTGCGCCAAGTCATTTCCCGCATTGATATTAGCCAGCACAGGCAAGCCGTTTTGCATATAAGTTAGGAATTTCCCCGGAATGTTGTGCGATTTGTGCTTAGGGTGCAGCGCCACCAAACCGGCAACACACTGCGCGTACAAGTCTGGAATTTCGTCCGGGTCGATCTCATCCAAAAAAAGCACATTGTCCAACTGCCGCGATTGAGCATCAACCTTGAGGCGTGCCGATTCGCTGCCACGGCCCACAAATAATAACCCCACATTCGGTCGCAGTTTCAAGCGTTCAGCCAAATCGAGCAGAACGTCTATGCCCTGTGCCACACCCATGTTGCCGGCATAGACCAACACCTTGCGCCCTGCAAGCGGAGTCTGATCAATGCGTATTGAACAGCGGATTTTTTCCGGTGGCTGCAACCAATTGTGCAAGACTTGCAACTGGCGCTCGGGTTGCTTCTGCCAGCTAGCAAAATACCGAAGGTTTCCCGGGCTTTGCACGCCGATCACATCGGCTACTGAGTATTGGTATCGTGCCACTGCTGCGAAGAACCGATACGGTAAACCACGCCCCATTAGACCCATGTCCAGCGCCCATTCTGGAAAGATGTCACGGATGATCAAATAACTCCGGCATGCACTCGATTTTTTGAGTGCGCTGACCAATGGCCCATGGAAAATAGATGGTGAATACCACACCAAAGCATCCCAGCGCTCGTCGGTCAGCGGGCTCTTGCGCAGGTTTCTCAACATCGAAAAAGGCATCGCGAATTCGCCCACCGTGCGCCGCACGTAATCGATGTCCCTGGTGCGTGGCGCCTTCAACCGCAGCACCCGCACGCCGTCCAGATTTTCCAGCGCCCACGGCTGGGTCAGCTCGCAGGAGGGCAACAACACCGTCAACGCGTGGCCTTGGCGTACGAATTCGCGCGACAAATCGCGCAACTGCACTGCGGCCGACGTACGCAGTGGCGGGAAGCTATCGGCAATCAGAGCAATCCGCATCGTGGGTCTGCGCTCAGTATTTCTTCCACACCACGCGGTTAACGTAGTCGGTGTAGCTGTGAATGATCCGCACCACCTTGTCGCTCACGTTTGGCATGCTGTAGTCGGCCACCAAACGCAAGAGGCGATTCTCACCTCTGGTTTGCGTGTCCAAGATAGCCAGTGCTTGCCTTACACGGTGAACCTCCAGCCCAACCATCATCACAGCAGCCTCCTCCACACCTTCCGGACGTTCGTGCGCCTCACGCAAGTTGAGGGCGGGGAAGTTCAGGATGGAAGATTCTTCGGTAATGGTCCCGCTGTCAGACAGAACCGCCTTGGCGTTCATTTGCAGGTTCACATAGTCGTGGAATCCCAAGGGCTTCAGCAGTTGAACCATAGGGTGAAAGGATGCATTTTCCTTTTCAATGCGCTTGCGTGTACGTGGATGGGTGGAAACCACAACGGGCGTATCATGGTCTTCGGCCACCGCGTTGAGCACCTGAACCAACTTGGCGAAGTTCTTCTCGCTCTCGATGTTCTCTTCACGGTGCGAGCTGACTACAAAGTACTCAGAAGCATTTAGCTCAAGCCGGTCCAATGCATCCGAGCTCTTGATTTGAGGCATGTAGTGGTGCAACACCTCAAACATCGGACTACCGGTTTTAATCACCTGGTCGGGCGGCAAACCTTCACGCAGCAAGTAGTCACGCGCTATGGTGCTATAGGTAAGGTTGATATCTGCCGTATGGTCAACGATACGGCGATTGATTTCCTCAGGCACCCGCAGATCAAAGCTGCGGTTCCCTGCTTCCATGTGGAACACCGGTACCTTCCGCCGCTTTGCCGGAATGGCAGCCAAACTGCTGTTGGTGTCCCCCAAGATCAACACTGCTTCAGGCGCCTCAGCTGCCAAAACCGCATCCACCGCAGAAATCACGTTGCCAATGGTCTGCGCGGCGCTGCTGCTCCCGTCTGCCGAGTTGAGGAAGTGATCGGGCTTGCGCATGTCCAAGTCATCAAAGAAGACCTGATTCAACTCGTAGTCGAAATTCTGGCCGGTATGAACCAGTACGTGGTCACAGTAGCGGTCAAGCTTATAAACGACACGAGAAAGCCGAATAATCTCAGGCCGTGTCCCCACAATGGTCATGACTTTCATTTTTTTTATCATTGCCAGTGCCTTAATTTAATGTGTTAACAAGTACTCTTCGTGCATGTCTTTGATCAGGTCGGGCCAGGCTTTAGGCTTGAAGCCCGTGGCTGTACGGAAACGATCCGAGTTGAGTGACCTGTCGATCACCAACTTATCATCAGGGATGATCTGGATGGTTTTTCCATAAACGTTGGCAACAAGATTCAATAAGTCGAATTTATTGATCGGGTCAACCGACAGATGGTATAAACCACTGAGCTTTGGGTTTGGTATCACATACTCTTTGACCACACGCGCAACCTCAATCGTTGGCAAGCCAGAGAATACCGCTTTAATAAACCCTTTCACCTCACCGGATTGACTCAAGAACCAGTCAACCAAGCTCTTTGACCGATTCAGCTCATGACCAATGATTGAAGTGCGGAGCGTGATACTATTCTCATACCTGACCTCACCCAAATATTTCGTAAGGCCATATAAATCGTAGGCATCCGGGAAATCTTCCTCCCTGTAGTGACCTTGCTTACCTGAAAAAACACAGTCCGTACTAAAATGTACAAGCTTCGCAGCCGTGGCATCACAGTATTTAGCGAGCCGATGGGGTAAAGTGGCGTTAATCGCCAAGCTCTCAAGGTGATCATTGGCGTTAGGCAACTGCTTGATGATACCAATACAATTAATCACCACATCTGGTTTGGAAACAGCAAAAGCAGAAAGTAGCCCAGACTCACCTTCGAGGTGAACATTTGGGATAAGTGCATCATTTAGTTCTGGTGCGAAATATCGTTTCGAACTCGCCTCGCGGATCGACCCGAACGTTTGAAAAATGGGATCCCTGCAAAAAGCGCGAAACAAAGTCGAGCCCAACATGCCAGAAGCCCCAAGCACAAGAACACGTGTTTTGGTGGTATGCATCGGGTTCAACGCCTAAAATAATTTGCAACGGAGAAGACAGCATTACTCTTCGGGCTCAACATGTTCCCCTTTCACCGTCCCCTGCATAAAACGCAGCTTCATCAAGAGCGCCTGCATGCCAGCCACATCCAAGCGCGTGGTGTTGTGCGAGTTGTACTCCACCGCTTCAGATACCTTTACATCGCCCTGCTCTACGTATTTGCCATAGTTCAGGTCGCGCAGGTCGGGCGGCACCCGAAAGTAACCCCCTAGATCTTCAGCCGATACCATCTCTTCGCGGCTTAGCAGCACCTCGTATAGCTTTTCACCGTGGCGGGTGCCAATCACGTTAATGGGGTGGTTGGGTACGCCCAGCAGACCCGTAAGCGCCTGCGTCAACACCTCGATGGTGGCTGCTGGTGCCTTTTGCACAAAAATCTCGCCCGGCTGCCCGTGCTCAAATGCAAACAGCACCAAGTCCACCGCGTCGTCCAGCGTCATCATGAAACGCGTCATGGCCGGATCGGTGAGGGTGAGGGCTTGGCCGGCCCGGATTTGGTGGGTGAACAGCGGAATCACCGAACCGCGCGAGCACATCACGTTGCCGTAGCGCGTGACATTGATCACGGTGCCGTTGCTGCTGCGCGACTTGGCCACCGCCACCTTTTCCATCATCGCCTTGCTGATGCCCATGGCGTTGATGGGGTACACCGCTTTGTCGGTGCTCAGCACCACCACGCGCTTGACGCCGCAGTTGATGGCGGCCTCAAGCACATTCTCGGTGCCCAGCACATTGGTTTTGACGGCCTCGAGCGGGTGAAACTCGCAAGATGGAACCTGCTTGAGCGCCGCTGCATGGTAAATGTAGTCCACACCACGGACCGCATTTAACACCGACTGGTAATCACGCACATCCCCAATGTAAAACTTGAGCTTGGGGTTGTTGTACTTTTTGCGCAAATCATCCTGTTTTTTTTCATCGCGGCTCAGGATGCGGATTTCATGCAAATCCGAATCTATGAAACGGCGCAGGACGGCGTTACCGAAGGAGCCGGTGCCGCCGGAAATCAGCAAGGTGGCGCCGTCGAAAGGGGTTGGATGGCTCACAGGGAAAGACTCTTGATGATTGTTCGGACTGCGCTACGGCATGCTGGGCCGTTGACGCAAACATAGGAAACGCGATGTTAACCGCCCAACGGAGCACCAAGAACAGCCTCGAACATGCGCCGGTTCGACTGGCGTGCGTCCTCGTCATGGAGGATCGACGCCGCCTTCGCGCGGCAGGCCGCGGCCACGGTGGCCCGCTTGTCCTCGGGCCAGGCCGCCACCTGGTCGATCACCTCGGCGAATCGCTGCGGAGACTCGAGGGGCAGGTCCCACCCAACCCCCTTCTGTTCAAGCCCGCGCCACGGCGTCTGATCGCTGATGAGCACGGGCAGCCCAGCCGCCCAGGCCTCTACGATCACGTGGCCGAAGTTCTCGCCGCGGGTGGGAAGCAGGAACAGGTCGTGTGCCGACAGGGTCTCGACTACCGCAGCAGCAGGAACCGGCCCGCACCATCGCACTTCGGCGTTTGCAGGAAGACCGGCCGCCAGTTCACGGCAATACCGGACGTAGGCGGCATCTTCCTCCGGGCCAAACACCGAAAAGACAAGCGGAGCGCTCACATGCGCCAGGGCACGGAGGGCAAAGTCGAGGTTCTTCATCGGCGATATCCGCGAGAGAAACACCACCGACAGCCGGAAACTTGACCCCTGTCCGCTGGTTTCAATGGTTGTGCTCGCCGTTGGCCCGACCAGGTCCTGCGCCACAAAGCTGTTGCGCGCGCCAAAGCTGGCACCAGCTTCGGAGACATCGAACACCGCACGGAGATCATCCAGCTCCAGCGTCGTTGACAGGTGCCAGTAGCACTTCTTGTACAGGCCCAGCAGATGCGCCATCACTAGATAGGGTCGCTTCTTCCATGCCTTGATCGCCAGCGCCCCCGGTGAAAACTCGCCGCGAGGCGCAATCAGAATTCGCTTCCGACGAAGCAACCCCGCGTAAGCGCTTGCGACCGGCAACAACGACATCTTCGGGCTGAAAAAGCTGTTCAGATACAGCAGGTCGTAGCTCAATCCCCGCAGCAACCGAACCAGATTCCAGGGACGGAGCGTCCGCGGCGACGCGTAATAGACCAAGGCTTGACCAACGCGCGTCCACTGATCGGAAACCACCTCCGGATAAGGAACATCAGAACCGAGATCTCGATCAGGGCAAACAATCCGCCAAGAAAACTCAGTGCACAAGGAATCCACCATAGCGCTAACCGACCTAATCGGCCCGCCTGCGCGATAGCCAGGAGTGTATGCATCCATCATGACCAAAACTTGATTCATTGAATAAAAAATCTCGCTCTAGCCCAATACACTTAGCCGATTGTGCCCTGACGGAAGTCCACGCCTCGAAGACAGGAAAAAGCATGCCATCAAAATTCCAACCGGGACCGCATGAGCGGGGCTCAACTCAGGGGACCTCCCAAGGTAAGCGAAAATCCACGACACATGAGAGGCCAAACAACCAGCCACCAACGGGTTGCTTGAAATTCCATATCGAAAAGCAAATATAAACGGGAGCGAGAAGTATATCACTATGCACACCACCCCGACCAACCCCGCATCGTGAGCGACTGAAATAAACAAATTCAGAAAGGGCACAATAAAATCACTACCCAAAGCAGACGCAAAGAGCAGCGGCCCCGTACCCAAGCCATAACCCATAAAAGTCAGCGGCACCTGCTCTAAATAATCGTAGACATATGCTCTATTTGTCGCACCAACCCCACCCGCGATCATTTCGACAAAGCGAGGCGCAAGTGTGCCAAGCACATCAATTTCAAGGGCACTATTTACGACCAAAACAATGGCCAGCATAAGAAGGAATAAACCCGCAATGCTTGCAAGCAGTCTAAGGCCCTTCTGTAAAATCAAAAGCGTTAGCAGCCCTGAAGCCAAACAAATAGCCCCTAAAAGACTGCCAGTTAGCGTGATTGCAACTAAAGCAAGGAAAACTATGAGCCACCAATAAAGAGTCCGAATATAACTGGCCATTACTGGCAGCAAGAATACCACCATAGCAGCCAACCATTCGGCAAGGTGACTAGGCTCTCTAAAAGTTCCCAGCGCTCTGTGGAACGCATATGTGAAATGAACGCCTTCCGACAAAAAATCTTGACCGCCAGTCCCCATCCGATTTCGCGGCGGTTCCCAAAAACCAGCTATCTGCGCCGCGTAAATGTATAGCGCCGAGATTGAGACAAAAGCCAACAAACCCGCGTGGACGCGAATAACTTGCTCCAAGGCACCTCGTCTAACCATCCAGTAGGATGTTGTCACGACGGCAATAAATACAATGACGAACAGGAATCGAAGTATTAGGTAGACTGGGTATGGCGTGGTTGTGCGCGCCGGCATAGCGGGCGGCTCATTAGTCGCGAGATAAAGCGACAGCGCCAACAAAGACCAAAACAAATACAGGAAAAGCAGCGAGGTTCCACGAGGAACTGTTAATCTACCCGTCGACAAAAGCGGAACAATCGCTGCAACTATATAGATTATGGCAGAAAACCAAGTTAGCGGAATGGAGAATAGCGAGTAGGCCTCGAGAACAGTCAGAAAGGCACCCAAAGAGAATAAAAACAAAGTGACGCCGAGAACCCTCGGTGGTGCAGCACTGTTCAAGCCTGTCGAATAAACAAGACCACCTGCTCTACTCATTTAAACCCCAATGATTATAAGCAATGTCTTGTCATGACAAGCTTGCTCGCTGCCTGTAAAGCATCCGCCTAAACATCGCGGCTCCAATCATCCGCCAAAATGATTTCTCTGTCGCCAACGTTGGATTCAACCTGACCGCATCAAACCAAAGCCTGACGGCTCGCCACCGCCTCCCAGATGAATAATGGCGCTTTCCTGCGACTAGGCTAGCCTTGGCCAGAGCGCAGCGCTTGTCAGCGTTGTCAAACGAATATACAGAGCTTTCAACCACCTTCAGAATCTCCTCACAACGCCCATAGTCAATTGGCCGAAATGAGGCGGACTCAAGATGTACTCTAGAGCTCGCCAGAACACTTGGAACCTTTAAGAAATCACCCACCCGTGAGACTCTTGTCCAAAACTCGAAATCTGGCACTTGCCTTAAATCCACCCTCCAACCACCGACTTGATCAAGTACTGATCGCAAGAAAATGGTACCTGGGCCAGGCTGACAAATGAGGTCCTGCCGCAATCGCCTCGAGTCATAACTTTCCGCAATAACTTCGCGCATCATCGCGCCATTAGCATCAATGAGTCGGAAATCTCCGTATGCAACAACCGCAGACGACTGGCCTTCAAGCGCGTCAACTAAGCGAGAAATTGCAACATTGTCGAGAAGATCATCTGAGCTCAGATATCCGACGTATTTTCCTTTGCACAATGACCACCCTTCATTCAATGTCGCAGCCTGACCTTTGTTTTCTCTCGATATGGCCCGCAACCTTCCAGAAAACTCAGCAATGACACCCGCCGTGTTATCGGTCGACCCGTCGTCGATAACAATATACTCAATTGATGGGTAGTCTTGAGAGAGAACGCTTAGAATTGTCTCCCTGAGAAAGGCGCCCTGATTGTATGCTGGCGTTACCATGGAGACCAAAGGACGGTTAGACACGCTTACCTCTCAAAGGAAAAAGAAGGCTCATTTCCAGTTAGGGACACTCTGAAAAACTCAGGAACAGGCTCGGTACAGACATGATTCTTTTCACCAGCTGAGATTTCGAGCGATTTAAGCCAGCTTGATTCCAAGCCTAGCCTTGGCAAAGCACTGTTTTTATCTTTTCTGCGCCATTTATCCAGTTTTTGGACGCACTCATGCCTGCGCACCCATCAGCTTGTGTCGCGCCATCCACAGATTGGAGAGCGCAAACAGCGTCTTGATCTGCAAGGTGTTCTTCATCAAGCCCCGATAGCGCACCTGCTTGAAGCCAAACTGGCACTTGATGACCCGAAACGGGTGCGTCAGAGACGTTGCCCGAGGTGCCGCACACCGTGTGCACCAGACCCGAGTCAGCATCGACGGCGGTGCCGGCTTTGAGCAACAAGCCGCGTTGCTCGAGCAGTTCGTTGACGCTGGCCAAGATGCGCTCGGCCAGCTTGTGCTTCTCTAGCCGGTGGCGAAAGCGCAGAATGGTGCTCTCATCGGGCAGTCGGCCAAAGGGGCTCAACTGGGCAAACTCGCGGTACAGCGGTGTGTCGAAGAAGGCTTCTTCCATGGCCGGATCCGACAGGCTGAACCACTGCTGCATGAAGTGTACGCGCAGCATGGTCTCGAGGGCAAAGGGTGGCCGGCCGTTGCGCCCGTCGCTGTAGTAGGGGGCGATGAGCTCAACCAAGGCAGCCCAAGGCACCACGGTCTCCATCTGCTGCAAAAACACCTGTTTGCGGGTCTTGCGTGTACACAGGCTCAGATCAAGCGGGCTTTGTTTCATGATGCTGAAGTGTGCCACCGCAGGCTTACAGCTTGAATACGGCGGGGGGTAGTTATGCAGGGTTTCCCTAAACGACAATACTTGTGGAAAATTTAGTAACCGCGAGCGTCACCCCACCGCTCTCCACCCGCCACACCGCATCCATGGCCCGCAGGGGCCGCAGGCGGTGGGTGATGAGGATGATGGTCAGTTCGGGGCCGAGCGCCTCGATGGCCTCCAGCACCGCGTCTTCGGTGGCGTCGTCGAGCGCGCTGGTGGCTTCGTCGAACACCAGCACGTCGGCCAGCTTGTAGAGTGCGCGGGCGATCGCCAGCCGCTGGCGCTGCCCGCCCGAGAGGCGCACGCCGCGCTCACCGACCATGGTCTGGTAGCCCTGCGGCCAGCCTTCGATGGTGTGTGCTATCTGGGCGCGCTGGGCGGCAAGGCGCACGCGCTCAGGGTCTATTTGGGCTGCGGGCACCCCAAACGCGATGTTGGCGGCCACGCTGGCATCGGCCAGGAACATGGCTTGGGGCACGTGCGCCACCCGGGCTTGCCAAGCGCGGCGGTTGGCTTCGGTTATCGGGCAGCCGTCAATGCTCAGTTGCCCTTCGGTGGGGGGCAGCAAGCCCATGAGGATGTCCATGAGCGTGCTTTTGCCGCTGCCGGTGGTGCCCACGATGCCGATGCGCGCTCCTTTGGCAATGCTCATGTTTACGCCGCGCAGCACTTGCGGGCCACTGGCATGGTAGGCAAAGCCGAGGTTTCGCAGCTCGATAGCATTATCAAACGGCAGTGCAGGCTCTGTGCTGCCTACAGCGGGCTCGGCGGGCATGGGCTGCTCGACCAGGGTGAGCACATCGGCGAGGTAGCCGTGGTTGCTGCTGAGGTTGCTCCACGAGTAGTAAATGCTTTGTGCCAGCGGCAGCACGCGCTGCGCTGCCAGGGCCAGTGCGCCCAGAACCGGCACCACCTGCCCCAAGCCGCCGGGGCCCTGGGCCATGAGCAAGGCCACGCTGGCGATGAGCACCATGCCCAGCGCCTCGATCATAAAGCGCGGGGTGATGGCAAAGACCACGCTGCGCACTTGGGCGCGGCGCATAATCAGATCAGCTTGCTCGAAGCGGGCGCAAAAGGTGGCGTGGGTAGAATCGAGCGTGATGTCGCGTATGCCGCCTAGGCCCTCTTGCAGCGCCTGCACGCGCTGGGTGGCGGCTGCGGCGGCGCGCTCGCCGTCGCGTTGCAGGCGGGCTTGGGTCAGGGCATAAATTAAACCGTAGATGCTGCCTAGGCCCAAGATCATGCTTATAGCGACCCAAGGCTGAAACACCAGCACGGCCGCGCACACCACGAGCACGATGAAGACCGCAGCAAAACCGTTGGCTGTGGGCAAGAGGACAAAGCTGATGACGCGCTCGACCTTGAGCACGATGCCATCGACCACCTCGCTGCTGTTGCGCTGGATGTGTATGGTGTAGGGCTGGTGCAGGGTGCGGCGAAAGATGCCGGCCACCAAATCGTGCCCTATAGACAGGGCCAGCTTGGTGCTGGCCCACTGCACGCCGATGCGCACCAGGCCAGCCAGCACGGCTGCGCAGCCAAAGAGCACGGTGAGCGGCAGCAGCAGGTCTTCCGGCTGCTGCAAGCCCAGCGCGGCGATGAAGGGCTGCATGAAGGGCAGCACAAACAGGGCTTCGGGCGCAGTGAGCGCGGCCAAAAACGGAATGAGCGCCCCGATGGACACGAGTTCGGCAGCCGATGCCACCACCGTGAGGCCCAGCAGCGCCACGCTCTGCCCCTTGCGCCGCGCCGACATGCTGCGCCACAAGCGGCGCAACTGCGGCAGCGCAGCCAGCAGCCCGGGCTCGGGGGTGGCGCTGGGGCTGGGGGTGGCGCCGAGGGCAGCGCTGGGATTGGCGGGGGGCATTGAGGGGTGGGCCAGAAAAGCGTTTGGCCACGCTACCGCCGTGCCGTGTCACGATCGGCAGGCGCGTTAAGTGGGCGAGTATATCAGCCCCAAAACAGCAAGCAATCGCGGCCCTGCACCAGCAGCTGCACGCTGCGGCCCACGGGCAGCAGCACTTTGGTGGGCACGTGGCCAAAGGGCAACCCGGTGAGCACGGGCACGCTCACTTGGTTGCGCAGCCACTGCACCACGCTGGCGAGCTTGAAGCCGCGGTCGTGCGGGGTGAGCTGAAAGCGGTTGAAGGCGCCCAGCACGATGGCGCGTTGGCGCTGCAACACGCCGCTGTGCAGCAGCTGGCTGAGCATGCGCTCGATGCGGTAGGGGTGCTCACCCACGTCTTCGAGGAACAGGATGCCGCCTTCTACTGCGGGCAGGTAGGGCGTGCCCGCGAGGCCGCTGAAGATCGACAGGTTGCCGCCCCACAGCGGCGCGGCCTCGATGGTCCAGCCCTGGTCTGTGGCGGCGGCTTGGGCCAGCTCGGGGTGGGCGCGCGGGTCGCGCACGTCGGCCAAGGGCAAGCGCCAGCCGGCGCCCTCGCCTACTCCGGCGCACAAATCGTCGAAGCAGGCTTGCATGATTTCGTCGGGCGGCTCGGGGGTGGCCCAGTCTTCGAGCAGGGCCGGGCCGGCCCAGGTGCAGCCCCCGGTTTGCGCCAGCAGTGCCAGTTGCAGGGCGGTGAAGTCGCTCAAGCCCACCCAGGCGCTGCCGCGCTCGATCGAGCTTTGTATGGCGGCGTAGGGCAAGTGGGGCAGCAGCCGCGTGAGGCCGTAGCCGCCCCGGGTGGTGAGCACGATGTCGGCCCCGCTGGCAGCTGCGCGCCCGATGGCGGCCAGACGGGTGGCGTCGTCGCCGGCGAAGCGCTGCCAGGTGCACAGCGCGTCTGGGTCGATCTCGACTTGGTGGCCTAGGGCCTGCAGCCTTTTTACGGCGCGCTTGAAGCCGGCGCGGTCGCGCACCGCCCCGCTGGGGGAATACAGGTAGATGTGGCTCATGACGCGGGATTATGCGCCCGAGCCTGCGTGGCCCCAAGCCTGCAGCGCCGCCCGGTGCCCGGCATCGGGGTATGGCAAGGTGGGTATTCATGCGCACACCACCCGTTCAGCCAGATCCCGGAGATAGCGGTGCGACCAGATCTGCAGCACGCTGGTGTCGCGCAGGAAGGGGCGCACGTCTGCCCGTGCCTGCTCGATGTCAAGGGACTCGATGCGGCGCAGCAACAGGTGATGCAAGTCGGCTTGCTCCATTGCGGGCCCGCTCCAGTCGCCGCTTTGGCGGGCACGCTGTTCCAGATGCACTAGGTGCAACGGCACCGCATTGCGCACATACCATTCGAAATCGAACCAGTCGCGGCCCTTGACTCGGTTCTTCCACTTGCGGAAAAGCAAGGCGTGCATCTTGCCGGCATGCAAATCTGGCAGCGCGTAGCACTTTGCATAGAACGAGTACGGTTGCAACAGCAGGCGTTCCTCGGTGGCGAAGCCGGGCGGCGGGTCGGTATCGACCTCGAACTTGATCTTGAGGGTGCGCTGGCCGCGCACATGCACGTTGTAGATCGAGGTGCCCTGCTTCACGAAGGCGGATACCACGGCCGACTCGGCGGATTTTGCTTGTGCGGTAATGACCACCTCGAAACCGAAGGCGGCGAATTCGCTGCGCATGGCCTCAAAATAGGGTGTTAGGGTAAAGTCGCGGTCCGGGGCGAGCAGCGAGAAGTCTAGGTCCTCCGAGAACCGGGGGATGCCGTGGAAGATGCGCAGGCAGGTGCCGCCGTAGAAGGCGGCCTTGTCGAAGAAGCCGCCGCGGTGCAAACCAGCCAGCGCTATTTCCTGCATGACCTCGCGCAGGGCGTGTTCGCGCTCCTGCGCGGGGTAGCGCGCCAGCATCTGCTCGATGACGCTCACTGCGCCGCCTCCACGCTATGCTGCAGAGCGCGCAGTTGTGCGGTCTTGATGCCGCACGCGGCGTACGTGCGGATGACGTCCAAGTCCAATCGGCCCAATGCATCGGCGTCCAATCGGAGGTCCTCGAAAAGGAAGCGCTGCATGGCGGTTCGACTGGTGGCGCGCAGCCGGGGGGTGAGCATTACCTTGTCGCACAAGGCCTTGGCGGGGGACGCGATCAGGAAGGTTTCCTGCGGGGATGTGCTGGCCTGGCTGATCCCGCAGGGGTACACAGATGCGGGTAACCGGGTGTAAGAGAAGCGCCCCAGCGCGTTGTCCATCACGCGGCTGCGGCCGGTGCAGACCGATGTGATTTCGTGCACGCGTTCGGGAATCAGCCCATACCAGGCCAGCGCATAGTCGAGCGAAACACAGGAGGGGCCGTGCAGGTGGTTGGCCACCAGCGGCAGGCAAGGCGTGTGACCAGAGCCGCCCAACACGTATTGCCCGCGCTTGAGCGACAACAACACGCCTTGCCGCAGCCACTCGGCGATCTTGTCGTTCGGGCGCCGGTACTCCTTCAACACGGGCAGCAGCGCGCCATGGCTGAACGGGATGGTGCCGAAATGCTGGAGGCGCGGCTCAGTCATATGTCGTTTACGCAATGATAATCGGATATTTTCCGATTATCCGCGCAAATGCAGCGCCGCCCGGTGCCCGGCATCGGGGTAAGGCAAGGTGTGCCAATTGGCGGGCAGTTGCTGGCACGGCGCGGGTTCGAGTTCGAGTGCGGCCACCACCTGCCCGGTGGCCGCGAGCAACGCTTGGGCCAGCGCCTGCGCCAGCGCCGCCTGCCCGGGCGCGTAGCGCAGCTGCAGAGGCGCTGCCGCGCCGGTGGGCAGGCCGCCGCTGTGCTGCAGCAGCTGGTGCAAAACTTGGGCGTGCTGGGCCAAGCTGTGCCAATGCGCCCGCTTGGGCTTGTCGCTCTGGCCAAAGCCGATCAGGTCGGGCACCAGTACGCGGCTGGCCTGCGCCTGCAGCGCAGCCATGCTGCCGGCCCACTGCGGCCACCAGCCACTGGGCCCGTGCAGCAGCAGCCACGCTGGCGCCGCTGGGCGTGCCCCCGGCAGGTCGAGCAGGTGCAGGCGCAAACCGCCCAGGGCGGGCAAGTCGGCCACCCAGCGCTGGTGCGCGCGCCACTGGGGGAAGAGCTGCCACACGGGTTCAAAGGCGGCCTCGGGCGTGCGCAGCGCGTCTGGGCGCAGCGGCTGCTGGGTGGCGCGCGCTTGGCTGCGGCGCTGGGCAAAAAAATCTTGCAGCAGCGCCGCGCACTCATCCGCACGCACGCCGCCTTGCACGGCTGTGTGGTGGTTGAGCGCGGCAATGGCAAACAGATCGAGCACCGAGCCGGCGGCCCCGGTTTTGGGTTCGGGTGCGCCATACACCAGCCGGCGCAGCCGCGCGTGCAGCATGGCCTGGGCGCACATAGCGCAGGGCTCGAGCGTGACGTAGAGCGTGCAGTCGTCGAGCCGGTAGTTGCCCAGCGCCTGCGCGCCCTGGCGCAAGGCCAGCAGCTCGGCGTGGGCGCTGGGGTCGCACAGGCCGATGGGCTGGTTGTGCGCCGCCGCCACTGGCTGCGACGCCCCCGGCCGCACCAGCACCGCGCCCACCGGCACCTCGCCCAACGCGGCGCCACGGCGCGCCTGCTGTATGGCCAGGCCCATGTAGTGCAGGTCGGCGGCGGGATCTGGCTGTGTGTCGCCTGCCGCGCCCAGCACAGCGCCCCGCACCACTCAAGCCCCGAGCAACGGGCAGCCGGGTTGGCTGGCGGCGAGCTTGCGGTTGATGATGTCGGCCCCTTGCTTGGACAGGTAGTGCGCCACGGTTTCGACGCGGATTTTGACCGAGCCGGCCGGCTTGGTGGAGTCGAGGTCTTGGAAGGAGAAGAACAGCGTGCCCGAGCGCTCGACGATGGACTGCACCGGCGAATAGGTGGGCTGGTCCATGCCGCACTCGTAGCTGGCCAGACGCACCACGGCGGCGATCCAGGGCATGCGCGCCGCCACCTTGGCGCCCCACAAAATCTCATTGGTGTTGCCGCTGTACGACGAAGGCCAGACGTCGCGGATGTCGAGCGGCGAGCGGATGTGGCCGGCGGCGATGTCGGGGTCGAACATCCAGTGCAGCAGGTCGGCGTCGATGGGCAGGTACTGGGCCCACAGCACCGGGTAGCCGTGCGCTTGCAGATCGACTTCGATCTCGTGGCCGATGCCGGGGTCCATGTGGTAGGGCCGCGCCACCACCAAGATGCAGGGGCGCTGCTCGCGCGCGCACCACTCCAAGATCTCGCGCGCCTTGGTGCGCAGGCGCTGGTTGTAGGCGTCTAGACTGTGGTAGCCCATCTGCACCGCTTCCGTGGTTTCGGCCAGCGTCAGGCCCGGCAGGGCATCGCGCATGCCCTCATAGAGCTGTTTGGGCACCACCGGCGGGTCGGCCAGCGAGACAAAGGGCGTGACGTGCAGCACCCGCGCTTCGGCAAAGGCGTCGCGCTCTTTGATGAAGCCGGCCTTGATGTTTTCCGAGGCCGCCATGACGCGCGGACAGGTGAGCGAGGCATCCACGTACCCATCGAGGTACGAGGGCACGGAATGGATCATGGGCGAGAACAGGATGTCGATCTTGCGTTTGCTGCGCGCCAACAGCTCGCCGTAGTGCCCCGAGATGCACTTGACCGGGTAGCAGCAGTCCACCGTGCCGCGCCCCTTGGCGTAGGTGCGCGCCTGTTCCTCCGAGGTATCGGATGAAAATTCGATGCGCCGCGGGTCGATCCCTAGGGCCTCCAGAAATCCAAACCAAAACTGGTGTGTGGTCCAGATGTTGAGTACGCGCGGAATTCCGATGCGCAGCTTGGCGCGCGCCTGGCGCTGTGCCGCCAGATCGGCTTCAGTCGGCGCTGGCTGGAACAAGCTCCTCTTTGGCGCGTTTGAAGGCGCCTTCACGAACCAGTTCAGCAATGTTCGGGTAGGCACGTCGCGCTTCCTCCAGTTGATCTTTAACGACTTTCATTTCTTTCACGTCTTCGAGCAAGCCCTTGGGGCAGGTGTTGCCGCTGATGACGCGCTCCCAGCCCGCCTCGACCGGCACCTTGCTCCACGGCCGCCCGGCGGCGCCGGGTATCTGCACGTCGATGAAGGTGCGCCGGCAGTTGACCGGGCACCAGTGGCAGACGGTGTCTTCGTTGGTGGTGGCTTTGTACTCAAGCGACTCGATCAGATCATAGCCGCGAAAACGTGTTTGCTGGCCGCCCTTGAACCAGTCGAGCGCACACAGCGCGGCGCCGATGGCCCCGGCCTCGCCCGAGTAGGGGTGCACCACCACATCGGCGCTGGGCACTTTGGCGTGGATGAAATCGACTTGCGCCTTGACCACCGCCAGATTGCGGTGCGTGCCGCCTTGGAGCACGAACTTGCGCCCGACCGCGGCCAGGTTTTGGATTTGCCCGGCATAGACCCAGACGTTGAGCGGCAGCACCGCCGCCAGCGCCGCCATGATCTCTTCGCGCGCCCAGCCCTTGCGCTGCTGATTCACGATGTCGGACTGCAAGAACACGCCGCAGCCCATGGCCAGCGCCGGAATCGAGCGCGCTTGGAAAGCGTTTTGCGCGTAGTCTTCGAGCGGGATGCGGTAGCGCTCGGCCACCCCCTGCAAAAAGGCCCCGTTGCCCGAAGAACACTGCGAGTTGAGCCGGAAATCGGCCACGGTGCCCTGGCGCAGCAGCATGATTTTTACATCGGTGCCGCCCACGTCGCAGATCACGTCGGCGTCGGGGATGTAGTGCAGCGCGGCGGTGGCGTGGGCCACGGTCTCGACCACGGCCATGTCGGAGCCGACGATGTCTTTGAGCAGGTCTTTGCCGTAGCCGGTCAGGCCCAAGGCGCCGATGCGCTCGAAACCGGCGGCGCGCACTTGGCGCATCAGCCCCTTGGCGTCTTCGATCGGGTTGCCGTTGGAGGGCACGTAACAGCTGGCCAGCACCTCGCCGCTTTGCGACAGCACCACGGCCTTGGCGGTGGTGCTGCCAAAGTCGCAACCCAGAATCACCGTTTGCTCGGTATGGCTGGCAGCCGCTGCGGCCGTCGGCACCCCGCGCTGGGTTTGGCCGTAGATTTGCATGAAGCGCTCGAGCTCGGCGGCGCTGGCGGCTAGGCCCTTGGAGCCCTCGCGCGCTTTTTGCTCGTGTTGGCCCTCGCTGATCCACCAGCGCAGGCGCTCGGTGCCGCTGTAGATGCCGACCGTGGCCGGTTCGGTGCGCCCGATTTCAATGCAACCGATGCAGGCGTAGTAGAGCGCCTCGGAGGGCACCAAAATCAGCGATTCGGGGCTGGAGCCCTCGGGCAAGGCGACGTGGCGCTCGTTCCAGAGCTTGGCCAGGTGGTGGCGCCACGCCTCTTGCAAGCCCTTGAAGAACAGGTTGGGGCCGCCCAGCAGCAGCACGTGCGGCGTGGGCACGTTGCCCTTGGTGAGGGTGGCCAGGTTTTGATAGACCACGGCCTCGAACAGGCTGGCGATGATTTCGGGCACCGGCACGCCGCTCTTGACCAGCGTGTTGGCGTCGGTTTCGGCGAAGATGCCGCATTTTGAGCTGATTTTGTGCAAATCCAGCCCGGTGTAGCCCATCTGCGCCAGCTCATCGGGCGCCACCTTGAGCTTGCGCGCGGTTTTTTCGATGAAGGTGCCGGTGCCGCCGCTGCACGCCGACTGCATGAACACCTGCTTCGATTTGCCGTCGCCGCTGGGGCTGAAGAACAGGGTCTTCATGTCTTCGCCACCGATTTCGGAAACGAAGTTCACCTCGGGGTGCAGCTTTTCCACCGCCGCCGAGACCGCCACCACTTCCTGCACGAACTTGGCTCCCAGCAAAGGGGCGATCAGACCGGCACCGGAGCCGGTGAGGAAGAGGCGATCGACCCCGGGCGCGAAGCCGCATTCGGCCTCGACGCGCTGCAAAAACTCCAGCACCTTTTCGGCCTGTTTGGTGTCGTGGCGCTGGTAGTCTTGCCACAGCACGCCGCCGCTGCCGTCGTCAAGCAGCGCCTTGACGGTGGTCGAGCCGACGTCGAGGCCCAGCCGCTTCACGCGCGCACCCCAGGCAGGCCCTTGAGGTGGGCGATGTGCAGCGCCAGGTTGGCCGCCGTGCCGGCCACGCCGTAGTGCGGCACCCGGTAGGTGGCGCGCGAGAGCTCGGGCCGCGCCGCCACCTCGGCCGCCAGCTGGGCTTCGGTGAGGCCGATGCGTTGCAGCACCGACTCGAACTCGCGCACGGCGCGCTTTTTGGCCTCGGTCAGAATCATCTGGCAGCGCGACAGCGCGTGCACCTCGGCGTCGCCCTTGATCTCGATCGGCGCATAGAGCAGATCGGGGTATTTGCCCTGCACCGCCGCCATGGCGCCGATGCTCATGGTGTTGGGCATGCAGGCGTAGGGCGAGAGCTCGCACGTCATGTGCGCCTTCTTGTGCAGGTGTGCCCACAGCGCCTTGCCGATGAGCATGTCGCCCTCGCCGCCGCTGAGGCGCTTGTGGAAATACGGTGCCGCCAGGTCGCGCAACACGGTCTGCTCGGGCAAGGCATGGGGCACATCGCCCAGCGCGTGGCGCATGCGGTTGTAGGTCCAGCGCAGCAGGGTCTGGATGGCGGCGTAGGTGGCGTTCTGGCGCCGCGCGCCGGGCTCGATGCCGATGCGTTCCTCGATCCGCTGGCGCCCGAAGCGCAGCAGGTAGTCGAGCCAGATGGCGACCGGGGCCGGATAGACCTCGGCGCCTTCGCTCTCGAGCCAACTGTGGATGTTGTAGTTGGCGTCGCCCTCGACCGTTTGCAGGTAGAACTCGCCGGTGATCTTGACCAGCGGCTTGACGCGCAGCCGATCGACCTCGATGGCGTCAAAGCGCCGCCGCACCTCGCGCAGGGCGTTGACGAAATACGGCGTGGCGAAGTGCCACACCAGCGGGCCCCATTTCTTGCCCCGCTCCGGGCGCTGGCGCATGGTCTGGTACAGATACTCGATCGACTCACGCGCCACACGCGAGGTTTCGCCGGGGTTTTTCTCGTAGGGGCGGACCTGGTATTCGAGGTCTTGCACCACGTCGGCCAGCAACACGCCCCAGACCGCGCCCAGGGTAAAGGCCGGATTGAGCTCCAGCCCGCCGCCGTGCGCCGGCCCTTGATCGACCTTGGTTTGCTCGAGCAAAAACAGGCGGAACGACTCCAGCCCCACGTTGCGCAGCGCCAATTCGTAGCTTTGGTGGTACTGGCCGAAGCGGCAGGCGCCGCAGGCCCCGGCGGTGATGTAGATGTATTCCTGGTTGACGCGCTCGACCCCAATGCGCTTGGCCTCGCTGCTCAGAAAGTTGGCCAGGTTGCCAGTGACGAAGCTGGTGGGGCAGCACTGGCCGATGTCGGCCACTTCGCGCCCGGTGAGCAAGTCGGCGCGGGTCGGGTTGGGCAGCACCTGCACCCGGTAGCCGAGGTTTTCCATGCCGCCTTGCATCAGGCGCTCGGCGCGCCAGTGCAGGCCGCCGAACAGAATCGTGACCTTGTCGCGCTCTTCGCGCGTGAAAGGCCGGGGCTTGTAGGCGCGGTAGTGGCCGCTGGCCGACCCTTGGCTGGGCGCCGACGCCGACGGCCCCAAGGGCGGCAAGCCCTGCGGGGTTCGCTTGACGACTGGAGAGTTGGGGTGTTCGGTGACGACCCGAATTTGTTGCAGTGCAGTCAAACCGCGCGATGCTTCGCTGATGCTCATACCCAATCCTTTCGATGCATGGAACCGAACCGATTCAAAACCCGCCGAACCTTCCGCCGCGTCGATTCTGCAACAGGGAGCGCACAGAAAGCGTTAAGCCGTAAAAATGCTGTGGTTATCGCTTGCCATGAGCTCGTGGAAATTCGAGTTTAAACCGGCTCGGCCGCCACCAGCGCACGCTTGCGCCGACGCCTGAGCGAGCGCGCTGCACGGGGTTGGAGTCCACCCGATCGGCTGGGGTTCCGCGATCGGGATGCAAATTGGGCGCTTACAGCACCTCGAACACCCCGGCCGCACCCATGCCGCCGCCGATGCACATGGTCACGCACACCCGTTTGGCACCGCGCCTTTTGCCCTCGATGAGCGCGTGCCCGGTCAAGCGCTGGCCCGAAACACCGTAGGGGTGGCCGAGCGCGATCGCGCCGCCATTGACGTTGAGCCGCTCGTTGGGGATGCCGAGCCGGTCGCGGCAGTAGAGCACCTGCACGGCAAAGGCTTCGTTGAGCTCCCACAGGTCGATGTCATCGACCTCGAGCCCCAATTTGGCCAGCACCTTGGGCACGGCAAACACCGGGCCGATGCCCATTTCGTCGGGCTCACACCCGGCCACGGCAAAGCCGAGGAAGCGGCCCAGCGGCTGCAAGCCCTGTTTTTGCACCAAGGTTTCGTGCATCAGCACGCAGGCGCCAGCGCCGTCGCTGAACTGGCTGGCGTTGCCCGCGGCCACCAAACCGCCGGGCAGCGCCGGTTTGATGCCGCTGATGCCCTCGCGCGTGGTGCCTGCGCGCAGGCCCTCGTCCTGGCTCACGCTGACGGTGCGCGTGATCAGGCCCAGGGTTTTGTCGGCCACGCCGGCACGCACCTCGATGGGCGCGATCTCGTCAGCAAAACGCCCTGCGGCTTGGGCGGCGCAGGCTTTTTGCTGGCTGGCGGCACCGTATTCGTCCATCGCCTCGCGCCCGATGCCGTAGCGCTGCGCCACCTGTTCGGCGGTTTGCAGCATGCTCCAGTAGAGCGTCGGTTTGGCCTGCTCGAGCGCCGGGTCGAAACGCATGTGCTGGTTCATTTCCTGCTGCACGCACGATATGCTCTCGACGCCCCCGGCGACATAGACCTCGCCCTCGCCGGCGATGATGCGCTGCGCCGCCAGCGCGATGCTTTGCAAGCCCGAGGAGCAAAAGCGGTTGACCGTGAGACCGGAGGTGCTCACTGGGCAACCGGCGGCCAGCGCGATCTGGCGCGCGATGTTCATGCCGGTGGCCCCTTCGGGGTTGGCGCAGCCCATGATCACGTCTTCGACCACGGCCGGGTCGATGCCGGCGCGGGCAATGGCATGGCGCACCGCATGGCCGCCCAGCGTGGCGCCATGGGTGAGATTGAAAGACCCTTTCCAGCTTTTGGCCAGCGGGGTGCGTGCGGTCGATACGATGAGGGCGTGGCTCATGGGCTGATGCTCCAGATTCGGTTGCGGCAAGGGGCCGTTGCATGTGCCGGTGGCTTAGCCGGTGAAGGTGCGGCCTTCGGCGAGCAGGCGCTCGATCAAGGGGGCGGGCTGCCAAAAGGCGCCGTCGTCGTAGGGGTTGCGGGCAAAGCGGCGCATGGCTTGCACCACGTTGCACAGGCCGTACTGGTCGGCGTAGTGCATCGGGCCGCCGCGCCAGACCGGAAAGCCGTAGCCGGTGAGGTACACCATGTCGATGTCGCCGGCCTTGGCGGCGATGCCCTCTTGCAGAAGGTGCGCGCCCTCGTTGACCAGCGCAAACACCATGCGCTGCACGATTTCTTCGTCGTCGATGGCGCGCGCCTCGAGCCCCAGGCTCTGGCAATGCCGGGCGAGCAGTTGCTGCACCAGCGGACTGGGGATGGGGTCGCGCTTGCCCGGGGCGTAGTCGTACCAGCCGGCGCCGGTTTTTTGGCCAAAACGCCCGAGTTCGCACAGCAAATCGGCGCTTTTGCTGTAACGCACCTCGGGCTTTTCCACGTAGCGGCGCTTGCGGATGGCCCAGCCGATGTCGTTGCCGGCCAGGTCGCCGACGCGAAACGGCCCCATGGCAAATCCGAACTGCTCCAGGGCCCGATCGACCTGCTGCGGCGTGCAGCCCTCGTCGAGCAGGAAGCCGGCCTGACGCACGTACTGCTCGAGCATGCGGTTGCCGATGAAGCCGTCGCACACGCCCGAGACCACGCAGGTTTTTTTGATCGTTTTGCCCAGCGCCATGACGGTGGCCAGCACGTCGTGGGCGGTTTGCGCGCCGCGCACCACTTCGAGCAGCTTCATCACGTTGGCGGGGCTAAAGAAGTGCAGCCCGACCACGTCTTGCGGGCGCCGGGTGAAAGCTGCGATGCGGTTGAGGTCCAGCGTCGAGGTGTTGGACGCCAGAATGGCGCCGGGCTTCATGACCGCATCGAGCTGTCTGAATACCTGCTCCTTGACGCCCATGTCCTCGAACACGGCTTCGATCACCAGATCGGCGTCGGCCAAGTCGGCGTAGCTCAGGGTGCTGCGCAGCAAGGCGAGGCGCTGGTCGAGCTGTTCCTGCTTGAGCTTGCCCTTGATGACCTGGGCCTGATAGTTTTTGTGGACGGTGGCCAGCCCACGATCGAGCGCGGCCTGCTGCTGCTCGAGCAACACCACCGGAATGCCGGCGTTGAGGAAGTTCATGGCGATGCCGCCGCCCATGGTGCCGGCCCCGATGACGGCCACCGAGCGGATGGGGCGCAGCGGGGTGTCGGCGGGCACGTCGGCGATTTTGCTGGCGGCGCGCTCGGCCGCGAACACGTGGCGCAGCGCCATGCTCTCGGGCGTGTGCATCAGGTTGACGAACATTTCGCGCTCCAGCGCCAGCCCGTCTTCGAAGGGCTTGAGCGTGGCCAGCTCCACGGCGTCGATGCACTTGAGCGGGGCCGGGTAGCGCGGCGCCATGCCCTTGGCCATGTTGCGCGCAAACTGGAAATAGGCCGCGCCCTGCGGGTGCCGGCACGGCAGATCGCGCACCCGTGGCAGCGGCGTGCCGTCGGCGTGGCGCTGCGCCACCTCGCGCGCCAGCGCCAGCGCTTCGTCGAGCAGCGCATCGTTCGAAGCGGCGATGCGGTCAAACAGCTTTTGCCCCGGCAACTGGGCCAGCAGCTCGCTGGCCACCGGTTCGCCGCTGACGATCAGGTTCAACGCCGGCTCTACGCCCAGGGCGCGCGGCAGGCGCTGGGTGCCGCCGGCGCCAGGAATCAGGCCCAGCTTGACTTCGGGCAGCGCCATGCGCGTGCCCGGAGCAGCGATGCGGTAGTGGCAGCCCAGCGCCAGCTCCAGCCCGCCACCCATGCAGATGCCGTGCAGGGCCGCCAGCACCGGCTTGGGCGAGGACTCGCAGACGCGGATCAGGCCGTGCAGATTGGGCTCTTGGTAGGCCTTGGGGGAGCCGAACTCTTTGATGTCGGCGCCGCTGGAAAACAGCTTGCCGGCCCCGGCGAGCACGATCGCCTGCACCGCCGGGTCGTCTTGCGCCCGCCACAGCGCCTGCACCGCGGCGCGGCGCGTGGCCAACCCCAAGCCGTTCATGGGCGGGTTGTCGAGCGTGATCACGGCCACTGCGCCGTGGGTCTGGTAATGCGCGGTCATGCGGTCTCCTGTGGGGGGTGGCAAGGCAGCAACGGACGACAAAAAAGCACGACCGTTCGCTCGACAGACATTCTACAAAGGCGCGGCGGCGGCGCCCATTGGGGGCTGTCGCCGGTTTGTCAGCTGCAGCACCACACCAACACTAGACCTCCAGCCACTCACGGCGGATGTAGCGGTTCTCTTGCAAGGCCGCCGGGGTGTCGTCGAACACGATGCTGCCGTGGCCCATGACCAGCGCGCGGTCCGAGATCTGCAAGGCGATGGTCAGCTTTTGCTCGATCAGCAGCACCGACACGCGCCGGGCCTTGAGGGTTTGCAGAAACGCCGCCACCTGCTCGACGATCTTGGGCGCCAGGCCCTCGGTGGGCTCGTCGATGATGATCAGCTCCGGGTCGCCCATGAGGGTGCGGCACAGGGTCAGCATCTGCTGCTCGCCACCCGACAGCACCCCGGCCTCGGTGTGCTCGCGCTCCTTGAGGCGCGGGAACATGGCGTACATGTCGTCAAAGCTCCAGCGGCTGTTGCTGTGGCCGCTTTTGACGCCCAGCAGCAGGTTTTGCTGCACCGTGAGCTTGGGGAAAATGTCGCGGCTCTCGGGCACGTAGCCGATGCCGAGGTGCGCCACCTCGTAGGGTTTGCGCCCACCGATGCGCTGGCCCTTCCAGACGATGCTGCCCTCGGTATCGACCAGCCCCATGATGGCCTTGGCGGTGGTCGAGCGCCCGGAACCGTTGCGCCCCAGGAGGGCCACGATTTCACCCGGCGCAACCTTGAACTGCACCCCGTGCAGGATGTGGCTTTTGCCGTAAAAGGCGTGTAGGTTGTCGATTTCCAGCATGTTTGCTCTCTGCGCCCTTTTCAGTGCGCTGCGGCCAGCACCGAGCCCAGGTAGGCCTCCTGCACCCGCGGGTTGGCGCGCACCGCCTCGGGGGTGTCGAAGGCGATCAGCTCGCCATAGACCAGCACCGCGATCTTGTCGGCCAAGCCAAACACCACACCCATGTCGTGCTCGACCGTGAGCAGGGTCTTGCCCACCGTGACTTCGCGGATCAGGTCGATGAAGCGCTTGGTCTCGCTTTTGCTCATGCCCGCCGTGGGCTCGTCGAGCAAGACCACGCCGGCGCCCCCGGCGATGGTGACGCCGATCTCGAGCGCGCGTTGCTCGGCGTAGCTCAGGTTCATGGCCAGGGTGTCGCGTTTTTTCTCCAGCCGCATGAGGTGCAGCAGCGCATCGACGCGCTCGATCACGTCTTCGAGGTCGGCCAAGAACTTGAGGAAGGTGTAGCGGTAGCCCAGGCTCCAGAGCACGGCGCAGCGCAGGTTTTCGAACACGCTCAGCTTGGGAAACAGGTTGGTGATCTGGAAGCTGCGGCTCAGGCCCATGCGGTTGATGACGTAAGCCGGTTTGCCGTCGATGCGCTGGCCGTTGAGCCAGATTTCGCCGCTGCTGGGCCCAAAGCGACCGCTCATCAGATTGAACAGGGTCGATTTACCAGCCCCATTGGGGCCGATGATGGCCACCCGCTCCCCAGCGGCCACGGCCAGATCGACGCCACGGATGATCTCGGTCTTGCCGAAGCGCTTGCACACGCCCTTGAGCTCGATTGCGTACGGTGCGGGGCTGCTCATGCGGTCTCCCGGCGTTTGATTTCTTTTTCGATGTCGGTCTGGATTGCGGCCCACTGCTGGCTGAAGCTGCGCCGACAAAGCTCGAACAGGCCAAAACTGGTGAGCGCCACGAACACGGCCCCAAACCAGACGTCGGGATCGAGCGTGTTGAGCGACATGCCGAGGAACGGCACCACATCGCCCATGGCGGTACCCAGTTGCAGGTGGTAGATCATCTCGATCAACGCCCCCAGGCTGACCAGCAGCGCCAGTGCCGTGGCCCCCAGCCCAAGGTAACTGGCCCAGAGCTCGCCCAAGCGGCCAAACAGCGCCAGGCGCAGGTTCATCATGATCAGCCCGGCAATGCCGCCCGGTGCGTACATCACCATGAAGACGAAGATCAACCCGAGGTAGAGCATCCACGCCTTGGTGATTTCGGAGAACATCACGAACGCCAGCACCATCAGGATGCCGCCAATGATGGGGCCAAAGAAAAAGGTCACGCCACCCAGAAAGGCAAACAGCAGGTAGGAACCAGAGCGGATCGGGCCCACCACCTCGGAGGTGACGATCTCGAACAGCACCGCTGCCATGCCGCCCGCGATGCCAGCAAAGAAGCCAGCGATCATGAACACCAGGTAGCGCACGGTTTGCGGGTCGTAGCCGATGAACTCGACCCGCTCCGGGTTGTCGCGCACCGCGTTGATGATGCGCCCCAGCGGCGTGCGGGTGTAGGCAAACATCAGCGCCACGCACAGGAAGGTGTACCCCGCGATCAGGTAATAGACCTCGATCAGGGGCCCGAAACTGATGCCCCAGAACGGCTCCCCGATCACGCGGTCGGCCGAGACCCCGGCTTCACCGCCAAAAAAGATGAAGAACACCATCGAGGCAATGAAGATCAGCTCACCCACCCCGAGCGTGATCATGGCGAAAGCGGTGCCGGCCTTTTTGGTCGTCACGTAGCCAAACAGCAAGGCGAAAAACAGCCCCGCCAAGCCGCCAACCAGGGGGATCAGCGCCACCGCCGGCACCGGCAAACCGGCGTCGCCCAGCAGCAGCAGCGCATGCATGGCCACATAGGTGCCCAGCCCGGCATAGACGGCGTGACCGAAGCTGAGCATGCCGCCCTGCCCCAGCAGCATGTTGAACGACAGGCAGGCGATGATGGCAATGCCCATTTGCGCCATCATGCTGATGGCAAAGCTGCTGTCGAACACCAGCGGCGCCAACAGCAGCACCAGGGCAAAGAGCGACCAGATGAACCAGCGCCCGACATTGATGGGCCGGAATTGATAGTACTTGGTAGCGGTCATGGACTGCGGTCTTTCAGTGGTCGCGGTTGCCGAGCAAACCGTGCGGCCGGAAGATCAGCACCAGCACCAGCAGCAAAAAGGGCAACAGCGGCGCCGCCTTGGACAGCGTGAAGCGCATGAGCTCGTGCGCTTGCGCCTCGGCCGACAGCGCCACCCCCATGGCCAGCAACATGCTGCCCAGCGATTGGTCGATCGCCACCGCAAAGGTCTGCATGATGCCGATCAGCAGCGAAGCCAAAAAGGCCCCTGCCAGCGAGCCCAGCCCGCCCACCACCACCACCACGAACACGATCGCCCCGAGGGTGAGCGCCATCGCCGGTTCGGTGACGAAGGTGCTGCCCCCCATGACCCCGGCCAGCCCGGCCAGCCCGGTGCCGGCGCCAAACACCAGCATGAACACGCGTGGCACGTTGTGCCCCAGCGCCTCCACCATTTCGGGGTGCTTCAAGGCCGCCTGAATCACCAGCCCGACCCGGGTGCGCGTGATCAGCAGCCAGAGCGAGACCAGCATGAGCAGCGCCACGCCCATGATGAAGGCGCGCGTGGCCGGAAACAGTGAACAGATCGCCGGCCCGAGCGGCTGGCACTGCTCCAGCGCGGCCCGGCCCCAGGCAAACCCAAGGCTGCCGTCGGGCTGGCTGAGCAGCGTGAACGCCGAACCCTGCAACAGCTCGGGCGGCCGGAACTCGACCGCGATCCGGCCCCAGATCAGCTGCACCAGCTCCAGGATGATGTAGGACAGGCCGAAGGTGACCATCAACTCGGGCACGTGCCCGTACTTGTGCACCTTGCGCAGGCTGTACTTCTCGAATAGGGCCCCGAGCAAGCCCACCAGCAGCGGCACCAGCAACAGCGCGGCCCAAAAGCCCACGATCTGCGACACCGCAAAGCCCATGTAGGCCCCGACCATATAGAAGCTGGCGTGGGCGAAGTTGAGCACGCCCATCATGCTGAAGATCAGCGTCAGGCCCGAACTGAGCATGAACAGCAGCAGCCCAAAGCTGATGCCGTTGAGCAACGAGATGATGAAGAACTCCATCGGCGCGCTTTGCGGATCAGGCCGGGGCAGCCGGGCGCTGCATGGCGCAACTCGTCGGGGTGCTGGCCACGTAGGCATCGAAACGGCGCACCAGGGCCAGCGTCATGCCGGTGTTCTCGGGGCTGTAGGGGTGCTGGGCATCGACGCGCTGCCAGCGCGTCAGAAACAGTGGCTGCTGCAACTGGTGGTCGGCGCGGCGCATTTCCACCGGGCCGCTGAAGCTGTTGAAGCGCAGCCCCGACATGGCGTGCGCCACCCGCACCGGGTTGGTCGAGCGCGCGTTCTGCATCGCCACCCCGAGCGCGTTCAGGATGTGGATGATCGAACCGGTATAAAAATCGTCGTTGAAGCGCTGGCGGAACTCGTTCATCCAGGTCTGCATCTGGCCGCCCATGTTGTAGTGGTTGTAGGCGATCTGGTACACGCGGCCTTCGGAGGCGGTGCCCAGCGCCGTCGGGGTACCGGTGACGCCGGCATAGTAGGTGAAAAAGCGGCCCCGGTAGCCGGCGTCGTTGGCGGCGCGAATGAGCAGCGTGAGGTCCGAGCCCCAGTTGCCGGTGATCACCGAATCGGCGCCCGAGGCCATGATTTTGGCCACATAGGGGGCGAAATCGCGCACTTGCGCCAGCGGGTGCAGGTCTTCACCGACGATCTGGATGTCGGGCCGCTTGCGCGCCAGCATCTCTTTGGCAAAGCGCGCCACCTGGTGCCCGTGGGCGTAGTTCTGGTTGATCAGGAACACGCGCCGGATGGTGGGCTCGCCGCGTATGTGGGTGGTCAGGGCCTCCATCTTCATGGAGGTGTCGGCGTCGAAGCGGAAGTGCCAGAAACTGCAGCGGCTGTTGGTCAGATCCGGGTCCACCGCCGAGTGGTTCAAAAACACCACTTCCTGACCCGGGTTGCGGCTGTTGTGGCGGTTCACGGCATCGATGATCGCCCCGGCGATGCCCGAGCTGTTGCCTTGCGAGATGAAGCGGATGCCGCGGCCGATCGCCGCCTGCATGGCGGTGAGCGTCTCGGAGGCGCTGAGCTTGTTGTCAAAGCCCTCGATCTCGAAACGGACCCCGGCCGGGTTGCCGGCGCCGCTGAATTTTTCGGCAAAAAACTGAAAACTGCGCAGCTGGTTGATCCCCACCGGCCCCATCAGACCGGATTGCGGGTCGATCAGTGCGATGCGCACGGTCTCGCCGCGTTGCGCCCACGCCGGTACGGCGGGCAAGGCGCTGGTGAGCAAGGCGGCGGCGGTGAGTTCGCGGCGAGTGAGCTTCATGGGTTTGTCTCCTGTTGGTGAGGTTGTCGCCCATGCAGCTTAGCCACTTATGGGCTCAAACGCTCTAAGGGATTGCCCTAGCTGCTATCGCTTTGGTGACTGTGCCCCCCGCCGCTCACAAACCCGGTAGGCGGTAATCGCGCAACTGCTCCCTTAGCTTCATTTTTTGCATCTTTCCGGTGGCGCCCAGCGGGATCGAGTCCAGAAAGATAACGTCGTCGGGGATTTGCCATTTGGCGATCTTGCCGGCGTAGAAGTCGAGCAGTTGCTCGCGCGTCAGCTCCTGCCCGGGCTTTTTGACCACCACCACCACCGGGCGCTCGTCCCACTTGGGGTGCGGCACGCCCACGCAAGCGGCCATCAGCACCGCCGGGTGCGCCATGGCGATGTTCTCGACGTCGATGGAGCCGATCCACTCGCCGCCGGACTTGATCACGTCTTTGCTGCGGTCGGTGATCTGCATGAAGCCGTCGGCGTCAATGGTGGCCACGTCGCCGGTGGGGAACCAGCCGTCGAGCAGCGGTGGCGAGCCTTCGCCACGAAAATAATCGCGCACCACCCACGGCCCCTTGACCAGCAGCTCGCCCGCCGAACGCCCGTCCCAAGGCAGCTCGTGGCCGTGGGCATCGACGACCTTCATGTCGATGCCAAAGATCGCCCGCCCCTGCTTGAGGCGGATCTGCATCTGCTCGCTTTCGGGCAGGCTCAGGTGCTGGTTCTTGAGCGTGCACAGGGTGCCCAGCGGGCTGAGCTCGGTCATGCCCCAAGCGTGCAGCACCTCGACGCCGTAGCGCTCCCTAAAGGCGCGGATCATGGCCGGCGGGCAAGCCGAGCCGCCGATCACGGTGCGCTGCAACTGCGGCAGCTTCAGATCGTGCTGCCCCATGTGCGTGAGCAGCATCTGCCACACCGTGGGCACACCGGCGGCAAAAGTCACGCCCTCGCTGGACAGCAGCTCATAGACCGATTTGCCGTCGAGCGCCGGGCCGGGCAGCACCAGCTTGCAGCCGACCGCGCATGCCGAATAGGGTATGCCCCAGGCGTTGACGTGAAACATGGGCACCACCGGCAGCACGCTGTCGCGCGCGCTCAGGCACATCACGTCGGGCAAGGCAGAGGCGTAGGCGTGCAGGATGGTCGATTGGTGGCTGTAGAGCACGCCCTTGGGGTTGCCGGTGGTGCCGCTGGTGTAGCACAGGCTCGAGGCGCTGCGTTCATCGAAGCGCGGCCAAACGTAGCTGCCGCTGTGGGCCTCGATCCAGCTCTCGTAGCTGGTTAATGCGGGCACCTGTGCGGCCCCGGGCAAGCTGGCCAGCGCGGCCTGGTCGCACAAGGCCACCCACAGGCGCACGCTCGGGCAGTGGGCGGCGATGGCCTGCACGATGGGCCAAAAGCTGAGGTCGAAGCACAGCACCTGGTCTTGGGCGTGGTTGACGATCCAGGCAATCTGCTGCGGCAGCAGGCGCGGGTTGATGGTGTGCAGAACGCGCCCGGAGCCGCTGACGCCAAAATACAGCTCAAAGTGGCGGTAGCCGTTCCAAGCCAGCGAGGCCACGCGCTCGCCTTGCTCGAGGCCCAGCGCGTCGAGGGCCTGCGCCAGTTGGCGCGAGCGCTGCGCCGCCTGGGCGTAGGTGCTGCGGTGGATGTCGCCCTCGACCCGGCGCGAGACGATCTCGACCTCGCCGTGGTGACGGGCCGCGTGTTCGATCAGGTCTGAAATCAGCAGGGGTTGCTCTTGCATCAGGCCAAGCATGTCGTGTCTCCGGTGTGGGTTGTCATGGTGCGATCTTAGTCGCGCCTCATCCCCACCGGCAACGGGGCCTAGACGCACAGCGGACAATGTCGGCATGGAATTGCAAAGCAGCCGCTTCGAGTCGCTGGGCCCGGCCTTCTACACCCGGCTCGGGCCGCAGCCCTTGGCCGACCCCTATTGGGTGGGCTGCAGCCCCGCCGCCGCGGCCGACCTCGGCTTGCCTGCTGCCTGGCCGCACAGCGCCGCGCACCTGGCACTGGCCAGCGGCAATGCGCTCGCGCCCGGCGCCTCGCCGCTGGCCAGCGTGTACAGCGGGCACCAGTTTGGCGTCTGGGCCGGCCAGTTGGGCGATGGCCGGGCGCTGCTGCTGGGCGAGCGCGCCGGGCCCGAGGCGCTGTGGGAGGTGCAGCTCAAGGGCAGCGGCCGCACGCCCTACTCGCGCATGGGCGACGGCCGCGCCGTGCTGCGCAGCTCGATCCGCGAGTTTCTGTGCAGCGAGGCCATGCACGCGCTGGGCGTGCCGAGCACGCGCGCCTTGTGCGTCACCGGCTCGCCCACGGCCGTGCGGCGCGAGCGCGTCGAGACGGCGGCAGTCGTCACGCGGCTGGCCCCGAGCTTCATCCGCTTCGGGCATTTCGAGCATTTTTCGCGGCGCGGGTTGCACGCCGAGCTGCGCGCCCTGACCGAATTCGTGATTGCCCACCACTACCCCGATTGCGCCGCCTGGCCACAACCGGCGCAGCGCACCGCCGCGCTGCTGGCAGCCGTGACGCGGCGCACCGCCGAGCTGCTGGCGCAGTGGCAGGCGCTGGGCTTTTGCCACGGCGTCATGAACACCGACAACATGAGCATCTTGGGGCTGACGATCGACTACGGCCCGTTCCAGTTCATGGACGGCTTCGACCCGCAGCACATCTGCAACCACTCCGACGACAGCGGCCGCTACGCCTGGGCGCAACAGCCGCGCATCGCGCTCTGGAACCTGTACTGCCTGGCACAAGCGCTGCTGCCGCTGCTGGATGATCCGGAGCAGGCGCGGGCGGCCCTGCAGCCTTTCGAAAGCCACTTTGCCGCCGCGCTGCAGCAGCGCTTCAACGCCAAGCTGGGCCTGAGCGAGCTTCGCCCCGACGACGCCCAGCTGAGCGACGATCTGCTGCGCCTGCTGGCCGACGAGCGCGCCGATTTCACCTGGTTCTGGCGCTGCCTGAGCGCTGGCGTGGCCGACTATGCGCACAGCGCCCGTGTGGCCGACCTGGGGCCAGCACGCGCCCAACTGCAGCAAACCGATGCCTTCGATGCCTGGGCACGGCGCTGGCGCGAACGCCTGCTCAGTGAAGCCGGACACACGCCCGAACAGGCCAGCACCCTGATGCGACGCAGCAACCCGCGCCTGGTGCTGCGCAACCACCTGGCACAAGCGGCCATCGAGGCCGCCGAGCAGCGCCAGTTCGAGCCCCTGCAGCGCCTGCAAGCCGCGCTGGCACAACCCTACGACGACCTGCCCGACTGCGACGATCTGGCCGCTGCGGCACCCGAATGGGCGGCACAGATCGTGCTAAGCTGCTCGTCCTGATCTGCCTATCAACGCCGCAGCCTGCCCGCTACCGACCATGGAATTTGCCATCCACAAAAGCCCCGAGCAGTGGCGCGAACTGCTGGCCACCAAGGCGGCCGAGCCGCTGGCCTACGCCGTGACCCGGCAAGCCGCCACCGAGCGCCCTTTCACCGGCCGCTACGAAGCGCACTGGGCCGTAGGCCGCTACCACTGCATCTGCTGCGGCCAGCCTTTGTTTGACAGCAGCACCAAGTTCGACGCCGGCTGCGGCTGGCCCAGCTTCAGCCAGGCCCTGGCGGGTGCGGTGAGCGCACGCCGCGACCACAGCCACGGCATGGTGCGCACCGAAACCTTGTGCAAGCAATGCGGCGCCCACCTCGGCCATGTGTTCGACGACGGCCCGGCCCCCACGGGCCTGCGCTACTGCATGAATTCGGCCGCGCTCGAGTGGCAGGCACCAGACAGCCAGTGAACAGCGATAAGGGCTCCCTGTGATACCGACCCCGACCCCGACCCCCCTACCCCCCAGCGCCGAGGCGCTGCGCGCCACCTTGCAGCAAAGCCTGGCGCCGCACCTGCTGGAAGTGATCGACGAGAGCGCCGCGCACGCCGGCCACGCTGGAGCCAACGCGCACGGCTATGGCAGCCACTTTCGGGTGCGCATCGCGGCCGCGCGCTTTGACGGCTTGAGCCGGGTGGCGGCGCACCGGCTTGTGTATGATGCGCTTCGTCCCTTTATAGACGCAGGCCTGCACGCGCTGGCGATCGAGATTCGCCGCTAGTTGGCACGCCCCCCTTACCCTCCTGCTCCCTGCCCTCAGCCCATGAAACTCCTGCTCACTGCCGTGGCCTTGGCCGCCGCCCTCGCCCTGCCCGCCCACGCGCAAAATCTGGCCATCGTCAACGGCCAACCCGTGCCCACGGCGCGCCTCAATGCGCTGGTGCAACAAGCCGAACGCGGCGGCCGCACCGTGGACGACGCCATGCGCGCCCAGTTGCGCGAAGAGGCCATCATGCGCGAGATTTTTGCGCAGGAAGCCGAACGCCGCGGTCTGCGCGCCAGCCCCGAGTTCCGCGCCCAGGTGCAATTGGCCACGCAAACCCTGCTCATCCGCGAGCTGTTCGCCGACTTCCAGCGCAAAAACCCGGTCACCGCAGCCCAGGTACAGGCCGAATACGCCAAATTCGCCGCCGCCAACCAAGGCCAGGAGTTCCGCGTGCGCCACATCCTGGTCGAGACCGAGGCCGAGGCCCGCGCCCTGCTGACCGAAATCCGCGCCGGCGCCAACTTCGAGGAACTGGCGCGCACGCGCTCGCGCGACCCCGGCTCCGCCCCCCGCGGTGGCGACCTCGACTGGGCCGGCGCTGATGTGTTCGTGCCCGAGTTCTCGCAAGCCATGATCAAGCTCGGCAAAGGCCAGCTGAGCGCCGAGCCGGTGCGCACCCAGTTCGGCTGGCACCTGATCCGCGTCGACGACGTGCGCACCGCGCAACTGCCGCCGCTGGAGGCGCTCAGGCCGCAGATCGAGCAAAACCTGATGGAACAGCGCCTGATGGCATTCCAGGAAGAGCTGCGCAGCCGGGCGCGGATACGCTGAAACGCCGCCCAAGCCAGCCAGCCCCCAAGGCCAGCTGGGGTGGCTGGGCGGGCTGAAGGCCGATTTCCTGGCCGCGCCAGCGGACAGCATGAGGCCGACGGCCCGCCCAGCCGCCCCAGCTGGCCAGTCTGAAGGCCGATTTCTGGCCGCGCCAGCGGACAGCATGAGGCCGACGGCCCGCCCAGCCGCCCCAGCTGGCCAGTCTGAAGGCCGATTTCCTGGCCGCGCCAGCGGACAGCATGAGGCCGACGGCCCGCCCAGCCGCCCCAGATGACCAGCGCACGGCACTTTCAATGCCGGAAGTGCCGCACCCCGGTGAACACCATCGCCAGGCCGCGCTCGTTGGCGGCGTCGATCACCTCTTGGTCGCGCATGGAGCCACCGGGTTGGATGATGCAGCAGGCACCGGCGTCGGCCACCGCGTCGAGCCCGTCGCGGAACGGGAAAAAGGCATCGCTGGCCACCACCGAACCCTGCAGCGTCAAGCCGGCATGCGCCGCCTTGAGACCGGCGATGCGCGCCGAATCGAGGCGGCTCATCTGCCCCGCCCCCACGCCCAGCGTCATGCCGTCGCGGCAAAACACGATCGCGTTCGACTTCACGTACTTCGCCACCTTCCAGGCAAACAGCAGGTCGTCGAGCTGCGCCGGCGTGGGTTGCAGCGCCGTCACGGTTTTCAGGTCGCTGCGCTGCAGCTCGAAGTTGTCGGCAGTTTGCAGCAGCAGGCCCGAACCCACGCGCTTGATGTCGATGGCATTGCGCCCACGCGCCCAGTCGCTGGCATCGGTCTGGGCCAGCGCCGGCAGGGCGATCTTGAGCAGGCGCACATTGGCCTTGGACTTGAACACCGCCAGCGCCTCGGGCGTGAAGTCGGGGGCGATCAGCACCTCGACGAACTGCCTGGACACCGCCTGCGCCGCGGCACCGTCGAGCGCGCGGTTGAAGGCGATGATGCCGCCAAAGGCACTGGTCGGGTCGGTCTGGAACGCCTTCTCGTAAGCCTGGTGCGCGCTTGCGCCCACCGCCACACCGCACGGATTGGCGTGCTTGACGATCACGCAAGCCGGCTGGGCCAAGCTTTTGACGCACTCCCAAGCCGCATCGGCGTCGGCCAGGTTGTTGTACGACAGCTCTTTGCCCTGCAGCTGCGTGCCGGTGACCAGCGAGCCCGGGGCCGGATCGAGGTCGCGGTAGTAAGCGGCCTGCTGGTGCGGGTTTTCGCCGTAACGCAAATCCTGCAGCTTGACGAAGCGGCCGTTGCTCTGGCCCGGGAACAGCAGGCGCGGGGCCACCGCAGCCCCCGACGGCACGCCAGCAGACAAGTCCAATGCCGACAGATAATCACTGATGGCGCCATCATAATGACTGATGCGGTTAAAAGCCGCCACCGCCAATTGCAGACGGGTGCGCTCGCTCAAGCCCCCGTCCTGCAGCTCGGCCAGCAGCAGCGGGTACTGGCTGGCGTCGGTGAGCACGGCCACGTCGCGCCAGTTTTTGGCCGCCGAGCGCACCATCGCCGGGCCGCCGATGTCAATGTTCTCGATCGCCTCATCCAGCGTGCAGCTGGGCTGCGCCACCGTGGCCTCGAAGGGGTAGAGGTTGACCACCAGGATGTCGATGGTGCCGATGCCCTGCGCCTGCAGCGCCGCCATGTGCTCGGGCCGCTCGCGCCGCGCCAGCAAGCCGCCATGGACCGTGGGGTGCAGGGTTTTCACGCGGCCATCGAGCATTTCGGGGAAGCCGGTCAGCTCGGCCACCTCGGTCACGGGCAGACCGTCCTGGGCCAGCAGGCGCGCCGTGCCACCAGTTGAGATGAGCTGCACGCCCAGCGCGTGCAGGCCGCGCGCGAGTTCGAGCAGGCCGGTTTTGTCAGAGACCGAGAGCAGGGCTTTCATGGGCAACATTCACTTGAAACAAAAATCAAAAATCGAGCAGGCCGTGTTCTTGCAGCTTTTTGCGCAAGGTGTTGCGGTTCAGGCCCAGCCATTGCGCGGCGCGCGACTGGTTGCCGCCGGCGCGCGCCAGCACCACCTCGAGCAGCGGTTTCTCTACCGTGCGCAGCAGCATGTCGTGCATGTTGGCCGGTTCGCTGGCGCCCAAATCCTTGAAGTAGGCCTCGATGTTGGCGCGCACGCTGTCGGGCAGGTTGGGGGCGGTTGGGGGACTCATGCGGCCAGCCTCCATCGAGGGTCGGGGGTGCGCTCGGGGGCGCGCTCGAACCACGCCTGCACGCAGCGCAGCTGTTGCGCGGCGGTTTCGGCGCGGTTCACGGCCTGCCTGAACTCGGCTTGTTGCAGTGCCGAATCGGCCAGGGAGCGGGCGTACCAGCCCAGGTGTTTGCGTGCGCTGCGCACGCCGCTGTGTTCGCCGTAAAGCCGGTAGTGTTCGAGCAGATGCGCGCGCAGCAGCCGGCTCAGTTCGGTTGCGTCTGGCGCAGGCAGATGCACGCCGGTGGCCAAATAGTGCGCGATCTCGCGAAACAGCCACGGCCGGCCTTGGGCGGCGCGGCCGATCATGATCGCGTCGCAACCGCTGGACGCCAGCACCGCACGCGCTTGCTCGGGGCTGTCGATGTCGCCGTTGGCCACCACCGGAATGCGCAGCACCGCCTTCACCGCCGCTGCCGTGTGGTGCTCGGCCAGGCCCTTGTAGCCCTGCGCACGCGTGCGCCCGTGCAGCACGACCATCTGCACCCCGGCGGCCTCGGCCGCACGCGCCAGTTGCAGCGCGTTTTTTTCGGCCTCGCACCAGCCGGTGCGCATTTTGAGCGTCACCGGCACGCCGTGCGGCAGGCACGCCGCCACCACCGCCTCGATGATCGCCAGCGCGCGCGGCGGGTCTTGCATCAGGGCCGATCCGGCCCACTGGTTGCACACCTTTTTGGCCGGGCAACCCATGTTGATGTCGATGATCTGCGCGCCGCGGTCGATGTTGCTGCGCGCCGCATCCGCCATCTGCGTCGGCTCGGTGCCGGCAATCTGCACCGCGATCGGGCCGGGTTCGCCCACATGATCGAGGCGGCGCAGGGTTTTGAGGCTGTCGCGCAGCTCGGGCCGGGCGCTGATCATCTCGCTCACCGCGTAGCCCGCCCCCAACTGCTTGCACAGGGTGCGAAAGGGCCGATCCGTGACCCCGGCCATGGGGGCGACGAACAGGGGGTTGTCGAGGGTGTAGGGACCGATGCGCATCCAAAATACCGCAAGAAACACCCAGCCGCGCCACCCCCTGGGAGGGCGCCCGGTGCAGCGGCTGCCTATGAGTTGAGCAGGCGATTGTACCCGGCGCATTTCCCGAAAAAAGCCCAAGCCCAGCCCGACAACGGAGCTGCCGCGCTCACGGCGTCGCCCTTATACTGGCCCCACGATGGAAGCGCTGCTGTGGTCGATCCTGGATGCCTTGCGTCTGCCACAATTTGGCCTGACGACGGTGTTTGTGGTCGCCTATCTGTCGGCCACTTTGCTGCCGCTGGGTTCGGTGCCAGTGGTGCTGGGCGTGATCAAGCTCAACCCGGAGCTCTACTGGCCAGTGATGCTGGTGGCCACGGCCGGCAACACCTTGGGCGCCATCACCAACTGGCTGCTGGGCTACGGCGCCCATTCGGCGGTGGACAAGGTGCGCGGCTCGGCCACCCACGTCAAGGCGCTCGAGTGGTTGCGCCGTTTTGGCCCCAAGGCCTGCCTGGTGAGCTGGTTGCCGGGCATCGGCGACCCGTTGTGCGCGGTGGCCGGCTGGTTGCGCCTGCCTTTTTGGCCTTGCGTGTTCTACATGGGGCTGGGCATGTTTTTGCGCTACTTGACCTTCATCACGGCCCTGCTGTGGCTGCTGCCCGACGAGTGGGCCGAGTTTTAGGTTGATCCTCTGCTGCGCAACCCAGAAATCCGCTGCCTGGCTGCACACTCATGGGAGCGGATCAAGCCCAAAGGCCGCGACCATGCGCGCGCGCAGCGCCGACCACAGCCTTTGCAGCTCGGGCCAGTCGGCGCGCTCGGCCTCGAGTTGCAAGGCGTGAGCCGTGGGGCTGATTTCGGTATGACCCAGGGTGTTGAGCACACCCTTGAGGCTGTGCGCCAGGCGGCCCAATGCGGCCCGATCCTGCTGTGCAGCCAGCAGCGCGGCAGCGAGCTGAAAATCGTGCGCAAACTGCTCGATGCAGGCGGCGCGAAAGGCCAGGAACAAGGCGCTGTCGTTTTCGAACAGGGTCTGCAAGGCCACCTGCTCGCACTGGGGCAGATGCGCCGCCTCGCCGCCGGCCGTCAAGGCCGGCAACGGGCACGGCCTGGAGGGCTCTTGCTCCACCTCAGCCTTTGGGGCTCGAGGGCTACGGCGCAGGCTGGGGTGCGGCCTTCGCCTTGCCCTTGCCCTTGACGACTTTGGCGGGGCGCTTGCTGCTGGGGGCTGACGCCAAAGCCCCGTTTCCTGCTACATCCGGGGCCGCAGGGGTGGCGGAGACCGGGGAGGCAGCCTCCGAATCGGCCAGCAAATGCCCCAGCGCCGCCTCGATCAGGGGCGGCAGTTCCTGCACCAGACGCGGCTTGTGCACCACCTCCACCCCGTCCAAGGCAGCGGCGTAGGGTTCGCGCTGCTGCGCATCGAGCGCCGTGAGCACGACCAGCTTGCAGTTGCCGAACAGGGCGTGGTTGCGCAGCCCGGTGATGAGTGTGGCACCGTCCATGCCCGGCAACAAAATATCGACGATGATCAGGTCGGGCTGCAGGTGACCGAAGGAAACCAGGCCGGCAATGGCGTCGGCGGACACGTGCAATTCGATGTCCGGGAAGCGTTGCCTGACCAGCGTCGAGACCAAGCCTTGAAAGTGCGCCGAATCTTCGATCAGCAAAATGCGCGGCACGTGCACCGAATGGCGGCGCCGTCCGCTGGGGCGCAGCGACGCGCCGCCGTGCATGGCCACCACGCCCGTGACGCCAGCGCGGCTGCCCTTGATCCAGCGCTCGAGCGAGTCGCGCGTGATGCGCCGGTGCCCACCGGGGGTCTTCCACGCCTGCAGATCGCCCCGATCGACCATCAGTTGCACCGAGCGCACGGCCATACCGAGCATCTTGGCCACCTCCAGCGTGGTGTAGTAGGCGCCGGAGGACATGTCAACAGAGTTGTTTGTGTAATTCATGGGCATATTCTGCAACAAATGGCACATTCAGCGCAAGACTGTTGTTAGTAATTTTGTCGGAAATGTGGGCAACATGTGGCGCATATAGCCGGCGGCGCTCAGGCCAGCGACTTGAAACGCACGCGCTTGGGCCGCGCGCCCTCCTCGCCCAGGCGGCGTTGCTTGTCGGCTTCGTACTCGGTGAAGTTGCCGTCGAAAAACACCCACTGGCTGTCGCCCTCGTAGGCCAGGATGTGGGTGCAGATGCGGTCCAGGAACCAGCGGTCGTGGCTGATCACCATCGCGCTGCCGGCGAACTCGAGCAGCGCCTCTTCGAGCGCGCGCAGGGTTTCCACATCCAAGTCGTTCGAGGGCTCGTCGAGCATGAGCACATTGCCGCCCAGCGCCAGCGTCTTGGCCAGGTGCAGCCGGCCGCGCTCGCCGCCCGAGAGGTTCTTGACCAGCTTTTGCTGGTCGTTGCCCTTGAAGTTGAAGCGCCCCAGGTAAGCCCGGCTGGGCATGACGAACTTGCCCACGGTGATGTTGTCGAGCCCGCCCGACACATCTTCCCAGACCGTCTTGTCGCCCGCCAGCGATTCGCGGCTCTGGTCCACAAAGGCCAGCTGCGCGGTCTTGCCGACGACGATCGTGCCGCTGTCGGGCTGCTCCTTGCCCTGGATCATGCGAAACAGGGTCGATTTGCCGGCGCCGTTGGGGCCGATGATGCCGACGATGGCTCCCGCCGGCACGGCAAAGCTCAGTTTGTCGATCAGCAGCCGGTCGCCAAAGGACTTGCTCACGCCGTGGAACTCGATCACTTGCGCGCCCAGGCGCTCGGCCACGGGAATGAAGATCTCGTTGGTCTCGTTGCGGCGCTGGTAATCCACGTCCGACAGTTCTTCGAAGCGCGCCAGCCGCGCCTTGCTCTTGGCCTGGCGTCCCTTGGCGTTGGCGCGCACCCACTTGAGCTCTTCTTTCATGGCGCGCATGCGCGCGTCTTCGCTCTTTTGCTCGCTCTCGAGGCGGCGCTCTTTCTGCTCCAGCCAGTCGGTGTAGTTGCCTTTGTAGGGGATGCCCTGGCCGCGATCGAGTTCCAGAATCCACTCGGCGGCGTTGTCGAGGAAGTAGCGGTCGTGGGTGATGGCCACCACCGTGCCTGAAAAACGCTTCAGGAACTGCTCGAGCCAGTGCACGCTTTCGGCGTCGAGGTGGTTGGTCGGTTCATCGAGCAGCAGCATGTCGGGGCGGCTGAGCAACAGGCGACACAGCGCCACGCGGCGTTTTTCGCCGCCCGAGAGGTTCTTGATCAGCGCATCCCAGGGCGGCAGGTTGAGCGCGTCGGCGGCGAGCTCGAGCTGCAGGTCGGCGTTTTCGCTGCCCGAGGCGGCGATGATGGCCTCGAGCTCGGCCTGTTCGGCGGCCAGGGCGTCGAAGTCGGCGTCGGGTTCGGCGTAGGCGGCATAGACCTCCTCGAGGCGCGCCTTCGCTGCCAGCGCGCCGCCGATGCCCTCTTGCACCGCCTCGCGCACGGTTTGCTCGGGGTTGATCTGCGGCTCCTGCGGCAGGTAGCCAATGCGGATGCCGGGCATGGGCACGGCCTCGCCTTCGATCTCCTTGTCCACCCCAGCCATGATCTTGAGCAAGGTCGATTTGCCCGAGCCGTTGAGGCCCAGCACGCCGATCTTGGCACCGGGAAAGAAGCTGAGCGAGATGTCTTTCAAGATCTGGCGCTTGGGCGGCACCGTCTTGCAGACGCGGTTCATGGAGAAAACGTATTGGGCCATGGTGAGTGCGGTCGATGAAAGCAGCAAAACGCCGCAAGCGGCGCGCCGTGCCGCAGGCCTGAGCCGCTGCGGCGCAGATGGGCACGAAAGCCCCGATTATCCGCGCTGCACGGGCGCCGGGAGCGCCTTTGGGCTGTGCTAGACTTTTGCTTGCCAGATTGATCAGTCCTCAACCTGCAGGGAGTCGCTCTTGAACACTGTCACACCCAGCCCCGATTCGGGCTCCACCCCCCACCTGAACCCCAGCCCTGACACGCCCGACCTGCGCCAGCAGTTGAACGGCCCGGCTTCCCTGCTCAGCGCGCTGGAAGCCATCACATGTTGGCGCCCCTTCGTCCTGCTGCTGCTCACCTTCCTGGCCTGCTTGCTGGTCGGCGCTGTTTTTCTGGGCATTGCGGGCGCCCTGGCGCGGCAAGCGGGCGCACTGGGGGCGCTGTTTGGCTTTATTGGCATGCTGCTGATCTTCGCCACGGCGCTGGTGGGCGTCAACGCCGCCGGCATTTTGCTCGCCGATGACGTTTGGCAGCGGCCACAGCGCACCATGCTGCAAGGGGTGTTGCTGTCGCTGGCCACCAGCCATCGCCTGGTGCTGGTGCTGCTGTTGCTGCTGCTGGTATTCGTGATCGGTGTGGTGCTGCTGGCGATCCTGATTTTCATCACCAAAATTCCGGGCATCGGCCCGCTGCTGTACGCCTTCGTCTACCCCGCTGGTGCAATTTTGATCGGCATGTTGTGGTTTGCCGTGTTCTGGCTGGGCGTGCCGATTGCAGCGCCCGCCATCTGGAACGGCGCCAACGTGCAATACGCCCTGGTTTCGATCAAGGAAGTGGCCCATTACCGCCTGGTTCCGGTCATGATGATGCTGCTGCTGTTGCTGCTGTTGCTGCTGCTGACCAGCTTCATTTTGTCCACCATTGTTTTGACCGGCGCCGCCCTGACCTTGGGCCTGAGCGCCGGCATCCTGAACATCAACGCCGATCTGGCCGGTGTGGTGGGCGGCCTGTTTGGCGGTCGCGGCATGGGCCGCGGCGGAGACTACCTGTGGGCGCTGGGTCTGGGCAGCGCGCTGCTGGCGATAGTCATTACCACGCCGGTATTTCTGGTTTACCTCAAAGGCCTGGCCATCATTCACCGCAGCGGCACAGCAGGGCTGGATTTGGAGCGCAGCAAAGTCGAACTCGACCAGCGCATGCGTGAACTGAAACGCAAGGCAGAAGAGACCAAGGCCCAGGCGCAGGCTCAATTGGCTGCAGCGCGCGCAGCTCAGGCAGCTCAGGCAGCTCAGGCAGCTCAGGCAGCTCAGCAAGCAGAGGCAGCTCAGGCAGCTCAGCAAGCAGAGGCAGCTCAGGCTCAGTCCTTCAACCTTGCGCCGCCGCAGGGCGCGCCAACCGTCACCGACGCCAACCCGGCAGGCTCCAAGTCCAATTGCCCGAGTTGCACCCAACCGGTTGCAGAGGCCGACATTTTTTGCGGCCATTGCGGGTACAAACTCAAGTAGGGGGGCGGCCATGGCTTTTTGTACCCGTTGTGGCCATCTCAACCCCGATGCAGGGCGCTTTTGCGAGGAATGCGGCCACCCCTTGGGCGCGCAGCCTAGCCCTGCACCCTCCCCGCCTGCGCCCCGCACCGTGCCTATGACCGGCATGCCATCGGGGCCGACGCTGGCCGCCGCGCCGCTTGGTTGGCCGCCTCGGCGCGTGCTCTTGCTGGCCGCAGCCGCGCTGCTGAGCGTGCTCGCTCTGGGCCTGACGGCCTGGTTGCTGTTGGCCCCCGAAGGTGCCTCGAAGGCCAATTTCGAACGCGCCCTGACACGCGGACTGGAGCAAAACCCGGCGCTGCTGCGCGAGCGCTTCTGCCTAGACAACTTCAATTACGCAGCCAACCCGGTTGATGTGAACCGTTTCGACACCGTCACCAACAATTGGCTGCAATTTCTGGTGCAAGCCGGAGTGTACAGCGGCCCGGAACTCGTTCAAGAGCAACATTTCTTCAGATTCGTGCAAAACAACCGCTACCGTTGGGGCGAACAGGCGGCACAGTTCATACGCGATGGCCGCCTGTGTTTTGCGCAAGGGGTGGAACTTGTCGAAATCAAAGATTTCAGTCAACCAAGCAAGTTGGCTGACTTCGAACTGGTCCATGTCAAAGCCAGTTTGCGTCTGCATGAACCAGCGCCCTGGTCGCAAACCGAGCAGGCTCGCCAACTCAACCCCGCCTTTATGCCGGAGTTTTCACAAGGGTTTGTTCTGGTACTGCGCGAAGGGCGCTGGGAACTCGCCAACCCGAATGAAATAGCAGCCCTGCAACAGGCCCACCTGGAAGGCGAACTTGGACAGAACAAAGGCGCAGCGCCAGCCGACCCCAGCCCTTCCGGCTGGTTCGGTGGCCTGCTCAGCTTTCTTCAACCAAAGCCGTTTTTAGGCACCTGGCGCAGCGAAAACTCAATCGATCTTCCCCGCCCAATTGAAATCGAGCTCAAACGCAACTCGATTCGCTCAGTCGGCCAGCGAAATGAAATCCCCGTAACTTATGAGTTCGATGGCAATCGGGTCCTGGTCAAGCAAGACGGAGAAATAGAGCTTGTCTTTGAAATGATCAACAACGACCGCATGCGGTTGCGCTCAGAAGGCAGGACCATTGATATGGTTCGCGTACGCTGAAACAATTTACGGAGGCAAGAACCATGCAATGTCCGAAATGCCAGACAGTAAACTCTGACCGCGCCAAGTTTTGCGCCGCCTGCGGCACGCCCATCCCTGCCCCACAGGCCTGCCCGGCCTGCGGCATGCGCTCGACCAGCACCAAGTTCTGCACACACTGTGGCCATTCGTTTGCGAGTGCGCCACCGCCACCGCCACCGCCACCGCCACCGCCACCGCCACCGCCACCGCCACCGCCACCGCCACCGCCACCGCCACCGCCACCGCCACCGCCACCGCCACCCGCCCATGCTCCCGATCCCGCCCCCGAAGCGGAGGTCGCGCCCTTGGCAGCGCCTGTGCTTGCGCCCGTACCCTCGGCGCCCCACCTGCAGGCCACGCAGGCCAGCGTACAGGCAGGGCCACGGGTGGCGCCACAAGCGCAAGCCCCGGGTTGGAACAAACGCTCGCTGGCGCTGATCGGCTTTTCCGGGCTTTCGGCGCTGGCAGTGGCGGTGCTGGCCTTCTTTTTGCTGCGTCCGGCGCCCCAGCCCCACGCGCTGCCGGTGATCACGGAAACGGCTCCTGAAGCGCCAGCCGATGCAAGCGCACCGGCTCAGGCCGCAGCCCCCACTGCGCCCGCTCCTGCTGCGTTGGGGGAACCTGGTACGCCTGCTGCACCGGCGCCAGCCACCCCACCCGCGACGCCAAGCACACCGCCACCCGGCCAGGTTCCAGCGCCACCACCCGCTGCTGCCGTTGGTGCCCCAACTCCGGCCCCTACCGCCCCGGTCACGGCGCCAGCGCGCACCCCTCCCCCTGCCGGTGCGGTGCCTGCGCCAGCGCCTACACCCACCCGCCCCACCACGCTGCCACCCACGCCAGCCACGCCCATACCCAGCGCACCCGTACCTGCAGCGCCAGCGCCAGCGCCAGCACCTGTACCCACTCCTGACCCTGTACCTGCGCCTAGCGCTCCTGCCGCCGCTCCAGCGTTTACCTGTGCACAACTGCCGTTTGCCCTGCGCCTGACGTGCGAGATCGAAGGCCCTGCGATCATTCGCCGTTGCGCCCCCGACTTGCGCAACTGGAACCACAACCTGCCGGGTTGCAATCGGCAAGCGGCCACGCAAACCAACTGACTGGCCAAGCATGCCAGGCGCTGGCCAGCGCCTGGGCGCATGACTATGGCGTGTATTTGGCGTGCGCCGCACCTGGCGCGCTTTGTGCGACAATGTGGCTCTCGTGTGCACTTGCAGTCGGTGCCACGCCAGCGCCTTGCTGGGGCCGCCGTGTTCGCTGCGGCGGCTATCTCCGGTCTCATCTGCCCTCTGGATTGCCCAGCGCCTTCGGCGCGGGAAGTGGCCGATACCCTTTCATGCCCGCCTTGGGGCTTACCCCTGACAATGACTTTTGAACAACTGAACCTAGCCCCAGCCCTGCTGGACGCCGTGCGCGAGCAAGGCTACACCCAACCCACTCCGGTGCAGGCGCAAGCCATACCGCTGGTGCTGGCCGGCCACGACCTGCTGGCTGGCGCCCAGACCGGCACCGGCAAAACCGCCGCCTTCACGCTGCCACTGCTGCAGCGCCTGCACGGCGGCCCCAAAGGCACCGAAGGCCAAGCGGCCCAAGTTCCCCATGATGCCCCCAAACGCGGCCAGTCGCGCCCGATCCGCGCCCTGGTGCTCACGCCCACACGCGAGCTCGCGGCGCAGGTGGAAGAATCGGTGCGCGTCTATGGCAAGCACCTGCACCTGAAATCGACCGTGATTTTTGGTGGCGTCGGCATGAACCCGCAGATCGACAAGCTGGCCCGCGGTGTGGACGTGCTGGTGGCCACCCCGGGGCGGCTGCTCGATCTGGTGGATCAGGGGCGCCTGGATCTGTCCAAAGTCGAAATCCTGGTGCTCGACGAAGCCGACCGCATGCTCGACATGGGCTTCATCCACGATGTGAAAAAAATCCTGCGCCTGTTGCCGCAAAACAAACAAAGCCTGCTGTTTTCGGCCACCTTCAGCGACGAGATCCGGGAGCTGGCCAACGGCTTGCTGCGCAACCCCCAGCACATTCAGGTCACGCCGCCCAACACCACGGTGCAGCGCATCGTGCAGACCATCCACCCGGTGGGGCGCGGCAAAAAGAAGGCGTTGCTGGCGCACATCATCAAAGAGCACGACTGGAGCCAGGTGCTGGTGTTCACACGCACCAAGTTTGGCGCCAACAACGTGGCCGACTACCTCAATGCCCACGGCATCGGCGCCATGGCGCTGCACGGCAACAAGAGCCAGAGCGCGCGCACCCAGGCGCTGGCCGACTTCAAGAGCGGCAGCATCCGCGCCCTGGTGGCCACCGACATCGCGGCGCGCGGCATCGACATCGACGACTTGCCGCACGTGGTCAACTACGACATCCCCAATGTGTGCGAAGACTACGTGCACCGCATCGGCCGCACCGGGCGCGCCGGTGCCGAGGGCGCCGCCGTGAGCCTGGTGAGCCTGGACGAAGAAGGCTTCATGATGGCGATCGAGAAGTTCACCAAGCAGCAGATCGCGGTGCAGGCCTTCCCCGAGTTCATGCCCGAAGCCGACGAAAAAGCCGAACCCATCGCCATGGGGCGCCAAACCCTGTGGGGTGGGGCCGGCAAACCCCCCAGCCGCGATGTGATGGCCGCCGCCGGCCGCGCGGCGCGCAAAGAAATGACCGACCGCGTGCGCGACAGCAAAGGCGGCGGCGGACGCAATGCCAAGCCCGCGCATCCGCGCGCCGGCGCCCACCCGGCGCGGCCCGCACCGCAGCGCGCAGCGGCCGCACCCGTGGTCCGCGACGACGACTACGATGACGACGCCCCACCACCGCGCCACGCCGACCCCTT
>JBGFRU010000001.1:0-12274 GCA_041694945.1 Pseudomonadota bacterium | reverse complement strand
GGCCGATTGACGTACCTGAAACTGCGGCATGTTCGCTTGGGTGAAACCACTACAGCGCAGATTATCTCACAAAATCATGGAGTTGAGATAGGAAGTGGGGGTGTGGGGCACGGTTTTAGGACTATACTCAACACCCACCAAGGCAGCCGCTGGCGCAATACAGGTAGATGGTGCACTTGAAAGGCTAGGGCAATGAAAAACAAGGGTTTCACGCTGATCGAGCTGATGATCGTGGTGGCCATCATCGGGATTTTGGCGGCCATTGCCTTTCCCGCCTACACCAACCACGTGCGCGAAACCCACCGCGGCAACGCACAAGCCGAAATGATGCGGCTGGCGCAAGTGATGGAGCGCTGTGCTGCGAGCACTCGGAGCTATGCAGCCCAACGGTGCATTGATGATTTCAACGCCCAGCGCCCCGCTGGCAATGCGCCCAACAATGCGCCCCCCACTGGCAATGCGCGCTACATCATTACCGCAGGGGACCTCACGGCGCTTTCCTTCACCATCACCGCCACCCCCACAACCGTAGGTGGGCAAAACCTACACCGCTGCGGCACCATGTCGGTGAACCACCGAGCCGCGCGCACCGCCGCCGCAGCCGATTGCTGGAACTAAGCCAAATGACTGCCAAACCGCCCCTGCAATCTGGGCTCACGCTGATCGAGCTGATGGTGGCCGTCTCGGTGCTGGCCATTTTGCTCAGCATAGGCATACCCAGCTTCCAGTCGCTGGTGGCCCAAAACCGCGCCACCAGCGCCGCCAACGAACTCCAATCCACCCTGCAATTTGCCCGCAGCACGGCCATAGCCCGGGACGAGCGGCTTGGCGTGCCCAGTCCACCGCCCGGAACTCCGCAGTCTTGGCGCGTAACCGTCTGCGCTGCCGATTTTGGCTTCAGTCCCCCCAGATGCGCGACTGGCACCACCGCTGTAAACTGGAGCGGCGGGTGGATAGTTTTGCAAGATGGGCAAACCCAGCCATTGCGCGAGCGCCGCGCCCTGCATCCCTCCATCATCATCACCGGTCCACCGCGCTGGGTTTACAGCACCACGGGCACGCTTTTGAATCAAGCGGTTGGGGATTTTCAAGCCGGTCTGGAAGTGAATGTGGGCCAAGGCGACACCCGAAGGGTTTGTATGCGTTTAAGCGGCAGCAGCAGAATCGAACGCCCCGGAGGTGCGCAATGCCCAGCCTGAAACCACGCCCCCACTCCTGCCAGCGCCCCCGCCGCGCAGCCGGGTTTACGCTGATAGAAATTTTGGTGGCCTTGGTCATCCTCTCCATCGGGCTGCTGGGTGTGGCCGGGCTGCAGCTCAGGTCGCTGCAAACCAGCCATTCCAGCTTCGAGCGCAGCATTGCAACCCTGCAAGCCCGAGACTTGGTTGAGCGGATGTGGGCTAATGAGGGCATTTTATATGATGCTCAAGGATGCGTTGTGACAGCTTCTCGTGATTTGATAGTTACCAATTGGCGCATTGAGCAAGTCGCCACGGGTACTTTTGCCAATCAAGGCTGGATGGCGGTGCTTGCCACGCCAGATACACCAGCTACGCCAACCAGTGTTTGGACCATCACCATTAGCTGGAATGGGCGTTTTCAGGGGCAGGCAGAGCAAATAGTCCATCACTTTATGCTGCCGCCACCATTAGGCCGCATCACTTGCCCAGCTTGAGGTACGTGACAATGAAAACCTTCAAACCCCTTGCTCGCTATTCGCGTGGCTTTACGCTCATCGAGCTCATGGTCGCCTTGGTGCTGGGTCTGCTGATGATTGGGGCAGTGATCATCGTTTTCATATCCAACCAGCAAACCGCGATCACCAAGCAAGAGCTGGACCGCGCCCAAGAGGCTTTTCGCTTTGCTTCGCACACCATCACGAGGGTGGTGCAGCAAGGCGAAATACGGACGCTTGCTGCGATACGGACACTTGACACAGCCATACTTGCTACGGGTTCGCTTGGTGGTGTGCCCAGTGTTGTACCTGATAATCAAGTGCTTGTGGTGGTTGTATCACCTGGTCCGCCCGCTTTGGGGGCAGATGTACACCGGGACTGTTTGGGTAATCCTGTAGTGCCTGCTGTAGACGAAGATTCCTATAATGTCTTTTTTGTTGCAAATGGACGACTAGAATGCCGTGTGGTCGTTGATAAAGTATCAACGGCCGGTCTCGCAAACGTGATTCATGGGCCGGTTACTCTGGTATCCGGAGTGCGTGCGGCAAATGCACTGACAGATACACGATTTAGATTGTTTCCTGACGGCACAGGCGCTACACCCCGCAGCGTCATTGTGCATTTGGCGATGCAATCTGAAGGCACAACCATTGGCCCGACGGCTGTTTTCAGCGCCACGATGCGGTGTGCTGGGCATGATATTTGTTAATTTTAATGTTTAAATAGTTTTTTGAATTGAATTGAATTGAATTGAATTGATCGACAAGGAGCGCTATCATGATGGTGAAGCAAATTTTCAAACCCCGCTCCACGCAACGCGGTGCCGCCCTTGCCATTGGGCTCGTTTTGCTCGCTGTGGCGTCGATGGTCACCATCACCTCGTTAAACACGGGCGTGATGCAAGAGCGCATGGCTGCCAGCCAAGACAACCACGCCCGATCCTTCATGGCCGCAGAAGCGGGTGGGGCAAGACTGGTGGCTTGGGTTGATGCCAATGGCTGGCCCACGACTATTCCTGCGCCTTTCACGGGAGTAACTCGTGTTGTTTCAACCGATCCATCAATTACCTTCAGAATGACAAGCAGCGCGTGGACAGCATCCCCGCTTGTTGTTGAGGTCGAAGGCCATGCTCGCACCCCTGATGGAAACACGGTGCTGGCACAAACCCGTTTACGAATTGAATTAGAGCGCACACCAGGTGGTGGATCAACACCACCACCGACTGCAGCCCCACGAGTCAATGCCCCCGCCGCCATTTCTTGTTTTGGCGGCCCTTGCGGTATTACGGCAGGCGCTGGTCGCGGTGCCGACGAGGGTTTTGGAACGGTGTCGGGTTTCAACCACCCCATTCCACCACTTAATTGCAGCGGCGGTGGCTGCCGCATGCAGCCGCAAGGCGCCGATCGAACCATGCCTGCTGTGCCAGCGGTGTTTTTGACCCATTCGGTCGGCAGCAGTGTGGGTGTACAGGGTGGTGGCAATTTCAATGCCTTTCAAGGCCTGAACAGAGCCGGGACTGGAGTTGCAATAGAAAACGATATCGATGCCGCCAGATTGCCAAGCAATTACCCTAATAACCCAGACGGCACTTCAACAGCCCCGACTTGGGATTCGGTTTTTGGCGCGGGCACACCCCCGCCACAGACTAGTTTGGAGAGTGGCCGAACCACGCTGACCGCCATTGGTGGTTCGAATTTTGAAGTGGGTACCTTGGTGGTAGATGGCCAAGACCTAACGATGCAAGGCAACGCCTTGTTTGTAGGCCTGATCGTTATCCGCAATTGCGGTACTTTGCGCATGCGCGGCAACCCCAACATTTACGGGGCGGTTATTGTGGATGCCACGCAGCCTAATCCAACAAACCCTACTGGTCCGCGAATCAGTTGCGGGACAAACTACGATCCATTTGACGGAGCTGGTACGCCTGCCGTCCGCTTCAGCCTAGCCGCACTTAATCGCGCTGCCAATCCCCCTCCACCCCCCGGTACCGGTACCGGCACCGGTACCGGTACCGGTACCGGCCCCGGCCCCGGGTTTAGTGTGGTGCGCTGGATGGAAATCATCCAGTAACTTCTGCACTGGGCCGCAAGCCTGCGGTGCAGGCGCATCCCGGCATCGTGCATAGCGAGCGGGGGCTGCGGCTGCGCCACCCAGCGCCCCCTCAGCAAAGCCCCTGCTACGCAGCCACCTGCGCGCCCACCGTGGTGAGCAGCAGATAAACCGTGTAGCCCACAAAGCTCAACACCAGCAGCGCGCCGCTGACGCGCGATATGCGCCCGGACTGGCCGCCCCGGGTGCGCGCCAGCACGAACAGCGCCAGCGTGAGCGCGGCCATGACCAGCATGTCGCGGTAGAGCACGGCCGGTTCGGCCTGCAGCGGGTGAATGGCCCCGGCCAGCCCCACCACGGCCAGCGTGTTGAATAGGTTGGAGCCCAAGATGTTGCCGATGGCCAGATCGTGCTCCTTTTTGCGCGCCGCCGCGATGCACGAGGCCAGTTCGGGCAGCGAGGTGCCCACCGCCACCACGGTCAGGCCAATCACCAGCTCGCTCACCCCCAGCGACTGGGCTACCAGCACCGCGCCCCAGACCAGCAGCCGGGCGCTGGCGATCAGCAGCACCAGCCCGGCAGCCAGCCAGAACCAGGCCAGCCGGACCGAGCCCATGGTGTGCGCGTCCATTTCGGCGGCGGTGTCGTCGCCCAGCGTGTCTTGGCCGCCGCGCGTTCCCTGCCAGATTGCCCAGCCCATAACGCCCGCAAAAACCAGCAGCAGCACCACGGCGTCGAGCCGGCTGATGTCCAAATCCCACAGCAGCGCCACCGACAGCAGTGTGACACCCACCAACAGCGGCAGCTCTTTGCGCAAAATGCCCGACTGCACCACGATCGGGCTGATGAGCGCCGTGATGCCCAAAATGAGCGCGATGTTGGCGATGTTGGAGCCGTAGGCGTTGCCCAGCGCGATGCCGGGGCTGCCCGCCAGCGCCGACAGCGCCGACACCGACAGCTCGGGCGCCGAGGTGCCAAAGCCGATGATCACCACGCCGATGAGCAGCGGCGGCAGGCTGTAGTGGCGCGCCACCGTGGCCGAGGCGTCGATGAACTTGTCGGCCGCCCAAACCAGTACGGCCAGACCCACGAAGACCGACAACAAAGGCAAGAGCAAAGACATGATCGGCTGAGCCCCAAAGGCGCTGCAGACAAAAGAAAAGGCAACATCGGGTGGGATGCTGCCTCGGGTGGTGCCGGGGGCCGGACTCGAACCGGCACGGTGGGTTACACCGGCAGATTTTGAATCTGCTGCGTCTACCAATTTCGCCACTCCGGCACTGGAGTGAGGCTGGATTATGGCACATTAGAGGTCTTGAGCGGCCTGCGCTGCCCGGCGCACGGTTCGCATTTTGCTGATTGATCGTCTGATTTAGCCACCATGCCACGCGCCCAGCCTACACAGCTCTCCCAGCCTCACACGCCCGTTGCCCCTTCTGCTCAGTCTGCCAAAGCAGCAAAAGCGGCGAAAGGGGTCAAAGGGGCAGCGGCCACGGCCCAGTCACCGGTCTACCCGAGCATCGAGTCCACGGTGGGCCAGACGCCGCTGGTGGCGCTGCAGCGCATCGGGGCCGAGGCCAACCGGGCCCGGGGCAATGTGCTGCTGGCCAAGCTCGAGGGCAACAACCCGGCCGGTTCGGTGAAAGACCGGCCGGCGCTGGCCATGATCCGGCGCGCCGAAGAACGCGGCGAGATCGCCCCCGGCGACACACTGATCGAGGCCACTTCGGGCAACACCGGCATCGCGCTGGCCATGGCGGCGGCGATTCGGGGTTTTCGCATGGTGTTGATCATGCCCGAAGACCTGTCGATCGAGCGCGCCCAGACCATGAAGGCCTTTGGCGCCGAGCTCATCCTCACGCCCAAGAGCGGCGGCATGGAGTACGCGCGCGATCTGGCCGAAAAAATGCAGCGCGAGGGCAAGGGCCGGGTGCTGGACCAGTTTGCCAACCCCGACAACCCGCGCATCCACTACGAGACCACTGGCCCCGAGCTGTGGCAGCAGACGGCTGGGCGCATCACGCATTTTGTGAGCGCCATGGGCACCACCGGCACCATCACCGGCGTGGGCCGCTACCTGAAGGAGCGCAACCCGGCGGTGCGCATCGTGGGCGCGCAGCCGAGCGAGGGCTCGCGCATACCGGGCATCCGCAAATGGCCGCCTGAGTATCTGCCCAAAATCTACGACCCGGCGCAGGTGGACGAGCTGGTGTATGTGAGCCAGGCCGACGCCGAGCAGATGTGCCGCCGGCTGGCCGCCGAGGAGGGGATTTTTGCTGGCATATCGGCTGCTGGGGCTTGCTGGGTGGCGCAGCAGATCGCAGCCACGGTGGAGCACGCGACCATCGCCTTTGTGGTCTGCGACCGCGGCGACCGCTACCTGTCCACAGGGGTATTCCCGGCCTGATCGGCCCTTGTCAGCCTGGCGTCCGCCGCGCCGCTAGAATAGCCCGCAAAGGCAACCCGACACACCATGAATGCAGACCGAGAACTCGACGCCCGTGGGCTGAATTGCCCCCTGCCCATCCTCAAGGCCAAAAAAGCCTTGGCCGAAATGAGCAGCGGCCAGACGCTCAGGATCATCGCCACCGACTCCGGTACGGTGCGCGACTTTCAGGCCTTTGCCAAACAGACCGGCAACGAGCTGGTGGAGCAAAGCAACGTCGGGCCCGAATACATCTCGGTGCTGCGGCGGCGCTGAGCTTGCGCCTGGGTTTGGGTAGCGGCACGCGGCCGCTGGGCTGTGCTCATTCGATCTTGAGGTAGGCGAAACCGAGCTCGTTTTGCAGTTGCGCGATGCGCACCACGCCCGAGGGCACCAGTTCCACACCTGGGTACAGTCTGGCGTGATCGAGGTTGACCTGGGCGCGAGTGATCTCGCACAGCTCGAGTTTGACCCGGTGCACCTGGTTGAGCGCCAGCAGGCGGCCGCGCAGGTTGTCGCGCTGCTGCACCAGCGCGGCGTCGGCGGCAAAGGGGGTGCCGGTGAGCGGGTCATCGGTCAGGAAGCGGATGCCGTGCGAGTTGAAGACGACGCGCACGTCGAAGTCGAGCATCTCGTTGGTGTAGTGCGTGACCATGAAGTTGATGCTGGTGAGCATGGAGCTGAAGCGCCGCGGGTCGGCAAAATCGGCGTGATAGACCACGCGGGCCTTCTGTTCGGCCGCCGCGCTGGCGGCAGGGGCGCTGGCAGGCGCACGCTGCGCCCAGGCTGGCGCACTGGCCAAGAGCAAGGCCAATAGCAGCGCCCCAACCAACCAGCCACGCATACCCAGGCCGGGCCCAGGGTGCGCCCGTGCTGCACTGCGGCTTATGGGGAGGAGGGAGTTGGTGGCGTGGGGCATACGGGCTCCTGCGCCCGCTGACCGGGCATTTGGGGGGTGTGTGGGCTAGACCAGGTTCAAGGCGGCTGCACCCGCGCGCGCCGATGCATCGCCTGCGGCTAATATAAGCCCAGAGCAGCAGCTTGGCTATTAGGGCTTGTGCGGGTTTACGCCACGCCAGATTGCGCGCCGCGACAAGTAATTTGGGCCAGCCATGGTTTTTACTTGAGAAATATTCTTGTTTGCATTAGAATCAGGCTGCGGCGCCCAATACACAGGCGCGCTCCCGAACCTGCATGCAAACCCTGACACACGCCTACCGCAACCAGCTCTGGTTGCGCTCGCGCCGCCTGTGGGCGCTGCCGCTGCTGGTGTGGCTGGGCATCATCGGCGCTTCGCTGGCCTGGAATGTGCATGCCCTGCGCCAGAGTGCCTACGTCAACTTTTTGCACGAAGCGCGCACCTTGACGCAAGTCGCGCTCTCGACCATGGCCTGGGCGCAGTTGCACGGGCAGGTGTTTTTGCCGCTCTCGGAGTGGATCCCCAAGGAGCCGTTCTTTGCCGACTTGCCGCAGCGCGACGTCGTCACTGTCGACGGCATGCGCCTGACCCCGGTCACCCCTGGCGCCATTGTGCTGCAGCAGGCCGAGCGCAGTTGGTTGCTCGATTTCACGCGCAAGTCGGTGCGGGTGGTCAGCGCCCTGAATGCCGACTCAGCCACCGCGGCCAGTGCCCCCGACCCATGGGAGCACGAAGCCCTGAACCAGTTCCAGAACGGCGAAAGCGAGCGTTTCGAGCGCGTGGGCGTTGAGGAAGCGCAGCAGTTTCGCTTCATGGCGCCGATCAAGGCGCCGCCGGCCGATGACCCCTTGGCGCTGCCGCTGGTGGTGGGGGGCGTGTCGGTGAGCGTGAACGCGCGCGAGCGCCTGGCCGAAGTCGAGCCGCAAGTGCGCGGCATGGTGGCCACGCACGCAGGCGTGTTTGTGCTGGTCAGCCTGGGCATGGTGTTTCTGTTTTCGCGCCTGCGCGCGCAAGCGCTGGTGTTGCAGCGCATCAACGACGAGCAGAAAAAAACCATCGCCGAACTGGCCGAGAGCGAGCTGCGTCTGGAAGAAATGTCGATGAGCGACGAATTGACCGGTTTGCGCAACCGGCGCGGTTTTTTCAAGCTGGCGGCAGAAAAATTGCACGACGCACCGGCGCAGCGCCTGAATTACTGCATGGTGTTCGTCGATCTGGACGGCATGAAGCGCATCAACGACCAGCTTGGCCACGACGAGGGCGACCGCGCGTTGGTGGCCACGGCACGCATCCTGCAAGCGACGTTTCGCAGCACCGACGTGCTCGCGCGCTTGGGCGGCGACGAGTTTGTCGTGCTCATGGTGTGCAGCGCCGAGTCAAAAGCCGACCATCTGCTGGAGCGGCTGCAAGCCAATCTGGAGCAGCACAACCGCGCCAGCGGCGCACCTTACCCTTTGTCCTTCAGCCTGGGTCTGATCGACTGCCACGCTTGCTGCGACAACGCCTGCGGCCTGGACGACTTGCTCCAACGCGCCGACGCCGTGATGTACGAAAACAAACGGCGCAAGAAGCTCGGGCGTGGCCAAGTGCCGGTTCAGGTGGCGCAGCACAGCGCACCTGCGACAGAGCCACCCGCGCCACAGCCTCAGCCCTAGGGCGCGCGGCTGCAGTGGTGGGCGTTTGCCCCCTCAGCCCAGTCGCTGCAACTGCGCCTGCACTTGCGCCAGGCTGGCGCCGAACTGGGCCAGGCGCTGGCGTTCCTGTTCCAGCACCGCGGCCGGGGCTTTGGCGGTGAAGGCGGGGTTGTCGAGCTTGGTTTGGGCCTTGGCCATTTCGGCTTGCAGGCGCGTCGCTTCCTTGCCCAGGCGCGCGCGTTCGGCGCCCACGTCCACTTCTACGTACAGGCACAGCCGCAGATCGCCCTGCAGGGCCACCGGGGCGGCGGCAGCAGCGGCGCTCCAGGCGGCTTCGTCGGCAAAGCAGCGCACTTCGCTCAGGCGCGCCAGCGCCTGCAGCTGCGGCGCCATGCGCGCCAGCCATTGGGCTTGGGCGCTGTTGTGGGCGTAGGCGTACAGCGGCAGGCGCTGCGCCGGCGACACGCCAAGCTCGCCACGCAGGTTGCGGCAGGCGTCGATCACGGCCTTGAGCTGCGCCACTTCGGCTTCGGCCAGCGGGTCGATGCGCTCGGGCTGCGCCACCGGAAAGGGCGCGACGCTGATGCTGGCCTCGGGCAGCGGCTGGCCGTTGGCGTCTTGCGGCCAGCGCCCGGCCACGGGGGCCACGGTTTGCCACAGCGCTTCGGTGATGAAGGGGATGATGGGGTGCGCCAGGCGCAGCAGCGTCTCCAGGGTGCGGATCAGGGTGCGGCGGGTGGCGCGCTGCTGCGCCGGGTTCCCTTGTTGCAATTGCACCTTGGCGAGCTCGAGGTACCAGTCGCAGAACTCGTTCCACACCAGTTCGTACACGGTTTGCGCCACCAGGTCGAGCCGGTAGTCGGCAAAGCCTTGTGCCACTTCGGCCTCGGCGCGCTGCAGGCGCGAGACGATCCAGCGGTCGGCGGCGCTGAAGTCGAGGTAGGGGCTGTGGTTGGGGTCGGTGCCGCCTTCGGTGCCGCTGTTGGCGCAGCTGCTGGGGGGGTGGGCGGCCAGGCCGCAGTCGTGGCCTTCGCAGTGCATGAGCACGAAGCGGGTGGCGTTCCAGAGCTTGTTGCAGAAGTTGCGGTAGCCTTCGCAGCGTTTGCTGTCGAAGTTGATGCTGCGCCCGAGTGCGGCCAGGGCGGCGAAGGTCAGGCGCAGGGCGTCGGCGCCGTAGGCGGGGATGCCGTCGGGGAATTCGCGTTCGGTGGCTTTGCGCACGGCGGGCGCGGTCTCGGGTTTGCGCAGGCCGCTGCTGCGTTTGTCGAGCAGGGGCGCGAGTTCGATGCCGTCGATGAGGTCCACGGGGTCGAGCACGTTGCCTTCGCTCTTGCTCATCTTGCGGCCCTGGGCGTCGCGCACCAGGCCGTGGATGTAGACGTGGCGAAAGGGTACGCGCCCGGTGAAGTGGGTCGTCATCATGATCATGCGCGCGACCCAGAAAAAAATGATGTCGTAGCCGGTGACGAGCACGCTGCTGGGTAGGTACAGGTCGTAGTCGCTCAGGCTTGCGCTGTCGTCTGGCGCGGGCGAGGGCGCGGGCGGGCTGGGTGCGTCCGCAGCGATTTTGCGGCCTTCGGACGCATGAGCAAGGGCGTACCCAGCCTGACCGCGCCCGGGGGCGCTGTCGCAGCCGGGGCCGCCGGCGCCGTCGGGCCAGCCGGGGGCACTCTTGCTTAGGCGTCCTTCGGCCGCAATGGCGCTGCGAGCGCCCCCGGCCGTCCCGCCGTCTCCGGCTGGGCCGGCGCCGCCCAGCCCCCACCCCAGGGTCGAAAACGGGATCAGGGCGCTGGAGTACCAGGTGTCGAGCACGTCGGGGTCGCGCACCAGGCCGGCGGCGAGCAGGGCGTCGCGCTGGCTGGGGTTGAGGCTGGCGCAGTGGGCTTCGAATTGGGCCTGTGCGGCGGCGGCGTCGCGCGCCACATACACTTGGCCTTCGAGGTCGTACCAGGCCGGGATCTGGTGCCCCCACCACAGCTGGCGGCTGATGCACCAGTCCTGCAGGTTGCCCATCCACTGGTTGTAGGTGTTGACCCAGTTTTCGGGCACGAAGCGCACGGCGCCGCTGGCCACGGCGTCGATGGCTTTTTGGGCGATGCTGCGGCTGTCGGGGGTGGTGTGGGTGTTGGCGCCATCGGCTGCGGGCGCGCGCGGGGCCTGGTTGACGGCCACGAACCATTGGTCGGTGAGCATGGGCTCCACCACTTGGCCGGTGCGGGTGCAGCGCGGCACCATCAGGCGGTGTTTCTTGGTCTCGACCAGCAGCCCGGCGCTTTGCAGGTCGGCCACCACGCGCTGGCGCGCCTCGAAGCGGTCCAGGCCGCGGTAGGGCGCGGGGGCGTGGTCGTTGAGCGTGGCGTCGAGCGCGAGCACGCCGATGATCGGCAACTGGTGCCGCTGCCCGACCGCGTAGTCGTTGGCGTCATGCGCCGGCGTGACCTTGACCACACCGGTGCCAAAGGCGCGATCGACGTAGGCGTCGGCAATGACCGGGATTTCGCGCGCGCACAGCGGCAGGCGCACGTACTGGCCGACCAGATGCGCGTAGCGTTCGTCTTCGGGGTGCACCATCACGGCCACGTCGCCCAGCAGGGTTTCGGGGCGCGTGGTGGCCACCACCAACTGCCCGGCGCCACTGACCAGCGGGTAGGCGATGTGCCAGAGCCAGCCGTCTTCTTCCTCGCTTTCCACTTCCAGGTCCGACACCGCGCTCTTGAGCACCGGGTCCCAGTTGACCAGCCGCTTGCCACGGTAGATCAGGCCCTGTTCGTACAGGCGCACGAAGGTTTCGGTGACCACCAGCGACAGGCGCTCGTCCATGGTGAAGTACTCGCGGCTCCAGTCCACGCTGTCGCCCATGCGCCGCATCTGCTGCGTGATGGTCTGGCCGGATTGCGCTTTCCACTGCCACACGTGTTCGATGAAGCGCTGGCGCGATTCGGTTTCGCTGGCGCCGAGCTGGTGCCGGTTGCGCCCCTGGGCCTGCAGCTGGCGCTCGACCACGATTTGGGTGGCGATGCCGGCGTGGTCGGTACCCGGCAGCCAGAGCGTGTTGTGGCCCAGCATGCGGTGGTAGCGCGTCAGGCTGTCCATCACGGTCTGGTTGAAGGCGTGCCCCATGTGCAAGGTGCCGGTCACGTTGGGCGGTGGCAACTGGATGGCAAAGGCGGGCACGCCGGCCTGCGCCTGCCCGGTGCCGCGCACGCCCGCGCGCCCCAGGCCGCGCCGCTCCCATTCGGGGCCCCAGCGTGCCTCGAGTTCGGCCGGTTGGAACGATTTGGGCAGGCTGTGCAGGCCCGGCTGGGCTGGGGTGTCAGGCATGGTGGGCAAGGTGCGGGCTGGGGGAAGAAATCGCGGGCTGCGTTGGGGCAGGGCGGCGGTTGATTTTATCGGGCTGGCGGGTGGGGCAGCGCACGGGCTGGGGCCGCCGGGCCGGGCGGGGCGTTCTTGCTTGGGCGTCCTGCGGTCGCAATGGCGCACGGGCTGAGGCCGCCGGGCCGGCTGGGGGCGTTCTTGCTTAGGCGTCCTGCGGCCGCAATGGCGCTGCGATCGCCCCCAGCCGGCCCGGCGG